>NZ_CP136921.1:638000-1243500 GCF_033100095.1 Diaphorobacter limosus
ACAACGCCTCGCGCCCCTACGGCCACAGCGCCTGGGCCAACAAGCCCGCCGGGGTGATAGGTGTGTCCATAGGCACCATTGGCACGGCCATGGCGCAGCAGCATTTGCGCAATGTGCTGGTGTTCCTGAACATGCCCACCATGGCCCAGCCCGAGGCCTTCATCCAGAACAGCGACGCCTTGTTCAATGCCGACGGCAGCATTGGCGAGGTCAGCAGGGCGTTCTTGCAGGCTTGGATGGATAGCTACGTCGCCTGGGTCAAGCGCCACAACGCCTGAACCCGGGGTTACCAGGCGCCGTGGTGCTCCGGCACGCGGGCAACCAGGGGCAGCGCCAGCAACAACAGAGCGGCCACGGCCGCATACACCCAGGCCTGGCGCATGCCCGCATCCGCGGCGCCCGCCAGGGCCGCCGTGGCCAGCGACACCACGGCGATGGTGCCCAGCTGAAAGCACAGCGAACGCAGCCCGGCAATGGATGACGACTCCTGGGGTGCCAGCTGCAGCCCGGCATTGCGGCTGGCCGGATTCACCGCGCCCGTGCCCAGGCCCAGCACCAGGGCTGCACCGGTCAGCCAGGCATGCGGCGCCATGCCCGCCGGTGGCGCCAGTGCCACCAGCAGCATGCCCACGGCGCTGATGGCGCCGCCCACGTACAGCGGCAGCCGATAGCCGGTGCGCCGCAGCGCCATGGTGGCCAGCACCGACAGCACGATGGAAGCGCAGCCCTGGGCCACGAGCAGCGTGCCGGCATACAGCGCATTCATGCCGTAGCGGTTGCTTGCGTACAGCGGGATCAATGCCACGGCGCCTATGCTGATGCCGCCATAGACCATGTTCACCAGGTTCACCACGCCAAAGCCGGGCCCATGGATCAGCCGCGGGCTGATGAAGGGCGGCTCGGCGCGCGCCACATGGCGCAGGAACAGCCAGCCGCTGACGCCGGCCACACCGGCCAGCAGGGCGAGCAGGGCCGGCCCGACCGGCGCATGCGCCTCACCCAGGTAGCTGGCCACCAGCATGCAGGCAAACAGCGTCACGGCCAACAGGGCCATGCCCGCGCCATCCATGCGCAGCCGCTGGTGCTGCCCTTGGGGCGGGTCGCGCGGTATGTAGCGCAGTGCCAGCACGGCAACGACCAGGCCTATGGGCACGTTCACGAAGAACACGTCGCGCCAGCCGGCGTAGGTGACGAACAGGCCGCCAAAAATGGGGCCGATCATGGCCCCTATGGGAAAGATGGTGCCAAACAGGCCCACGGCGCGGTCGCGCGCCTGGCCGAAATGATCGACCACGATGCCCGTGGCCGAGGGCGTGAAGCCGGCCCCGCCGGCGGCCTGCAGCGCGCGCAGCAGCACCAGGGTGACGATGTCGTGGGCCAGGCCACAGGCCAGCGACGCGGCCGTGAAGGTGATCACCGAGCCCAGGAACACGCGCCGGCGCCCGTAGCGGTCGCTGAGCCGGCCGCTGATGGGCAGCATGAGCACGAAGCCGAAGGCGTAGGTGGTAATGCTCCAGCCGGCCCAGTTCTCGCTGGTGTGCAGATCCTGCTGCAGTGCATGCAGGGCGGTGGCGACGATGGTTGAGTCCACCGACATCATCAGCAACGCCAGCGAGACGATGCAGAACACCAGCACGCGCCGTGCCGGCGTCAGCTCGGCTGACGCGGCCGGGGTGTCAGGTGTTGCGCCGGTCATCCAGCCATGCTACGCGCAGGCGGCAACCAGCAGGGCAGGGGGCTTATTCAGAGTGGCGCCTCAGGCGACTTCGGCCAGGCGCTCGCGGTTGGCGGCTTCGGGGTGCTGGACATGCGCGGCAATGGCCTGCGCGGCGGCCGCGAGCGCCTGGGCCTTGGCATCGGCACCCATGGCCACGCCCTCGGCGCGCACGAAGCGTACATCTGTCACGCCAAAGAAGCCGAGCACGGTCTGCAGGTAGCTCTCCTGGTGCTCCATGGCCTGGCCGGTATCGCTGGTGGAGTACACGCCGCCGCGACTGGACGCGATGATCACCGTCTTGCCCTTGGCCAGGCCCTCGGGACCATTGGCGGTGTAGCGGAAGGTGCGGCCAGGCTGGGCCAGGCGATCGATCCAGGCCTTGAGCTGCGTGGGAATGCTGAAGTTGTAGAACGGCGCGCCGATCACCACCACATCGGCCGCCAGGAACTGGCGCACCAGGCGCTCGGATACGGCGTTCTCGCGCTGCTGCGCCTCGCTCAGCCCCTCGGTCTGGCCGGTGCGGGGGGCCATGGCGTCCATGGTGAAGTGGGCCGGGGCCTCGGCCACCAGATCCAGGTATTGCACCTGGGTGGCGGGGTGGCTGGCCTGCCAGGCCTCGACGATCTGGGCCGTGAGCTGGCGCGAAACGGACTGGTGGCCGGTGATGGCCGAATCGATGTGCAGCAGTTGCATGGAATCTCCTGTGTCTGGGTTAACCCTTGGTTTGGGCGTTGGTTGAATTGTAGTTCGTCCTGAATACTTGATAAGTTCTGTGTATTGCGATAGATTGTCCTGAATTTGATAACAAACACCACGATGCAAGACCTGAACGACATGCTGTATTTCGCCGAGGTGGCCGAGCGCGGCGGCTTTGCCGCTGCGGGCCGGGCCCTGGGCATCCCCAAGTCGCGCCTGTCGCGCCGCGTGGCCGAGCTGGAGGCCGCCCTGGGCGTGCGCCTGCTGCAGCGCACCACGCGCACCCTGTCGCTGACCGAGGTGGGCGAGGCCTACCTGCGTCACTGCCAGGCGATGCGCGAATCGGCCCAGGCCGCGGCGGACGCCGTGGCCCAGGTGCAGTCCGAGCCGCGCGGTACGGTGCGCGTGACCTGCCCGGTGACGCTGGCGCAGACGGTACTGGCACGGTTGATGCCCGTGTTTCTGGAACGCCACCCGCAGGTGCGGCTGGAGATGCAGGTCACCAACCGCGTGGTCAACGTGGTGGAGGAGGGGGTGGACGTCGCCCTGCGCGTGCGCGCCACGCTGGACAACAGCGGCAGCATGATCGTCAAGCGCCTGGACGAGGGGCGGCAGCTGCTGGTGGCCAGCCCCGCGCAACTGGCGCGCCAGGGCATGCCGGCGACGCTGCAGGATCTGGTCGGCATGGACACGCTGGCCATGTCGGCTACCGACGGGCGTACCAGCCTGCGCCTTACCGGCCCAGGTGGCCGCGAGGAGACGGTGCAGCTTGCGCCGCGCTATGTGGCCGACGACCTGCTGACGCTGAAATACGCCGCCCTGGCCGGCACCGGCCTGTGCTGGCTGCCCGACTACATGTGCCAGCATGAGCTGCAGCAGGGCCGGCTGGTCCAGCTGCTGCCCGAATGGTCGCAGCCCCCCGGCATCGTGCATGCGGTGTTCGCCTCGCGCCGGGGGCTGTCACCCGCAGTGCGCGGCTTTCTGGACTTTCTGGGTGAAACGGCAAGGGGGGCCAAGGGTGACGCGCCTCAATAGATGAATTTTCTATAAATTCACAACCATATATTCTTTTGAGTTTTAAGAGCCTCTCCCCACAATGCCTCCCATTCCTGCAATCCGGAGAGGCACCCATGACAACCCGAATCAAGTTCAAGACCGTTTTCGCCACCCTGGCTCTGGCCGCCAGCGGGCTCGCATCGGCACAGGCGCAGTCGCTGCTCAACGTCTCTTACGACGTGGCGCGCGAGTTCTACAAGGACTACAACCAGGCCTTCATCGCCCATTACAAGAAGACCAAGGGCGTCGATATCAAGGTGGATCAGGCGCACGCGGGCTCCAGTGCCCAGGCGCGTGCCGTCAACGACGGCCTGGCCGCCGACGTGGTGACCTTCAACACCACGACCGACGTGCAGTTCCTGGCTGACAACGGCGTGGTGGCGAAGGACTGGGCACAAAAATTCCCGCATGAGGCATCGCCCACCACCTCGACCATGCTGTTCCTGGTGCGCCACGGCAACCCCAAGAACATCAAGGACTGGGCCGACCTGACCCGCCCCGACGTGAAGGTCATCGTCGTCAACCCCAAGACCGGCGGCAATGGCCGCTACGCCTACCTGGCGGCCTGGGGCAGCGTGCGCGAGAAGGGTGGCAGCGATGCCCAGGCGGCAGAGTTCATTACCCAGATGTACAAGAACGTGCCGGTGCTGGCCAAGGGCGGGCGCGACGCCACGGCCACCTTCTTGCAGCGCAACATTGGCGACGTGCTGATCACCTTCGAGTCCGAAGTGGTGTCGGTGGAGCGCGAGTTCGGCAAGGGCAAGGTCGATGCCGTCTACCCCTCGGTGAGCATCACCGCCAAGAACCCGGTGGCGATCGTGGAGCGCACCGTCGCCAAGAAGGGCACGGGCGAACTGGCCAAGGCCTACCTGGACTACCTGTACTCCGACGAGGCGCAGGAGATTGCCGCCCGCCACGCGATTCGCCCGCGCTCCGAGGCCGTGCTCAAAAAACATGCCGACCTGTTCAAGCCTATCCCGCAGTTTGCCGTGGCCAAGTACTTCGGCTCGCTGGTCGAGGCGCAGAAGGTGCACTTCAACGACGGCGGCCAGTTCGACAAGCTGTACCAACCCGGCAAATAAGGGTGGTGCCGCGGTGAATTCCTCCATTGCCTTGCCCGGTGTCGCCATGGGCGCGGCCAGTGACCTGACCGGTGCGGCCGCACCCCGGCGCCGTCCTAAGCGCGTGCTGCCCGGTTTTGGCCTGACGCTGGGCTACACGCTGTTCTACCTGAGCATCATCGTGCTCATCCCGCTGCTGGCGCTGCTGGCCAAGAGCTTTTCGCTGAGCTGGCCGCAGTTCTGGGAGGCCGTCAGCGCGCCGCGCGTGCTGGCCTCTTACAAGCTGACGTTCGGCGCGTCCTTCATCGCCGCCTGCGTGAATCTGGTGTTTGGCCTGCTGATTGCCTGGGTGCTGGTGCGCTACCAGTTCCCGGGCAAGAAGATCGTCGATGCCTTTGTGGATCTGCCGTTCGCCCTGCCCACCGCCGTGGCCGGCATCTCGCTGACCGCGCTGCTGGCGGGCAACGGCTGGGTGGGGCAGTACTTCGAGCCCTTTGGCATACAACTGGCCTTCAACCCCAACGGCGTGGTGATCGCGCTGATCTTCATCGGCCTGCCCTTCGTGGTGCGCACGGTGCAGCCGGTGCTCGAAGACAGCGAGAAGGAACTGGAAGAGGCGGCCACCAGCCTCGGCGCCACGCGCTGGCAGGTGTTCACCAAGGTGATCCTGCCCAGCATCACGCCCGCGCTGCTGACCGGCTTTGCCATGGCCTTTGCGCGTGCCATCGGCGAATACGGTTCGGTGATCTTCATCGCCGGCAACATGCCCATGGTGTCCGAGATCACGCCGCTGATCATCATCGGCAAGCTCGAGCAATACGACACCGCTGGTGCCACCGCCGTGGCCGTTGTGATGCTGTTCTTCTCCTTCATCATGCTGCTGGTCATCAATGCGCTACAGGCCTGGCAGCGACGCCACGCGGGGATGCCGGCATGAGCGCCGTTGCCAACCCATCCACACGCCGCGCCCAGGCCGGCACCACCGAGGCGCCCTGGGTGCGCTTCACGCTGATCGGCCTGGCCCTGGCTTTTCTGGCGCTGTTTTTGCTGCTGCCGCTGGCCGCCGTCTTCACCGAGGCGCTGCGCAAGGGCTGGGATGCCTACCTGGCCGGCCTGGCCGAGCCCGATGCCTGGTCGGCCATCCGGCTCACGCTGCTGACGGCCGTGATCGCCGTGCCGCTGAACCTGGTGTTCGGCGTGGCGGCGGCCTGGTGCATTGCCAAGTACGAGTTCAAGGGCAAGGCCTTTCTGACCACGCTGATCGACCTGCCGTTCTCCATCTCGCCGGTGGTCGCCGGCCTGATGTATGTGCTGGTGTTCGGCGCCAATGGCTGGTTCGGCAGCTGGCTGGCGGAGCATGACATCAAGATCATCTTTGCCGTGCCGGGCATCGTGCTGGCCACCGTGTTCGTCACCTTCCCGTTCGTGGCGCGCGAGCTGATCCCGCTGATGCAGGCCCAGGGCAACGACGAGGAGCAGGCCGCCATCGTGCTGGGAGCCAGCGGCTGGCAGACCTTCTGGCATGTGACGCTGCCCAACATCAAATGGGGACTGGTGTATGGCGTGATCCTGTGCAACGCGCGCGCCATGGGCGAGTTCGGCGCGGTGTCGGTGGTTTCGGGCCATATCCGCGGCCAGACCAACACCATTCCGCTGCATGTGGAGATTCTCTACAACGAGTACCAGTCGGTCGCGGCCTTTGCCGCCGCATCGCTACTGGCCCTGCTGGCGCTGGTGACCCTGGTCATCAAGTCGATCGCCGAATGGCAGGGCGAGCAGCAGGCCAAGGCCGCCGCCGCACTGCCGCCCGAGCGGCCAAGTGCCTGATTGGCCTGCAGGGCATATGTATAAAGCGCCAATAGCTATCAAATCATGAGTATAGAAATACGCAACGTCAGCAAGCAGTTCGGCAACTTCCACGCGCTGCGCGACGTGAACCTGGACATCCAGTCCGGCGAGCTGATCGCGCTGCTGGGCCCCTCCGGCTGCGGCAAGACCACGCTCTTGCGCATCATTGCCGGGCTGGAGACGCCGGATCGCGGCAGCATCCACTTCAGCGGCGAGGACACCACCGACGTGCATGTGCGCGAGCGCGGCGTGGGCTTTGTGTTCCAGCACTACGCGCTGTTTCGCCACATGACGGTGTTCGAGAACGTGGCCTTCGGCCTGCGCGTCAAGCCGCGCGGCGAGCGGCCGAGCGAGGCGCAGATCAGGGACAAGGTGATGAACCTGCTCAAGCTGGTGCAGCTGGACTGGATCGCCGAGCGCTTCCCCTCGCAGCTCTCGGGCGGCCAGCGTCAGCGCATCGCCCTGGCGCGCGCCCTGGCCGTCGAGCCCAAGGTGCTGCTGCTGGACGAGCCCTTCGGCGCGCTGGACGCCAAGGTGCGCAAGGAACTGCGCCGCTGGCTGCGCCGCCTTCACGACGAGCTGCATGTGACCAGCATCTTCGTCACGCACGACCAGGAGGAGGCGTTGGAGGTGGCCGACCGCGTGGTCGTCATCAACCAGGGCAGGATCGAGCAGCAGGGCACGCCGCAGCAGGTCTGGGACAACCCGGCCAGCCCTTTCGTGTATGGGTTTCTGGGTGACGTGAACCTGTTCAAGGGCCGCGCCAACGACGGCCGCGTGCACCTGGAAGGGGGCACGCAGCTGGACATTCCCGACGCCCAGCATGCCGATGGCGCCCAGGCCTTTGCCTATGTGCGCCCGCACGACCTGGAGGTCGAGCGCTATTCGCCCGGCCAGGCCCAGGACGCCGAGGGGCGCCAGCGCGGCATGGTGGTGCAGCTGGCGCGCTCCATCGTCGTTGGGCCCGTCGCGCGGCTGGAACTATTGCCCGAAAGCGCTACCGAATCCGCCGACAATGTGGCCCCCGAGGCGCTCATCGAGGCGCATATCTCGGCGCAGCAGTTCCACACCATGGGGCTGCGCGAGGGCGAGACGCTGGTGGTGACACCACGCCGCGCCAAGGTGTTTTTGGACGAAGCCGCCGGCATTTGATGCATCGCCCGCCCTTGCCGGGTGGTGGTCAACACCGGCCCTGCAAGAAAGAGAAAGAGTGTTTCTGAACGCGATCACCGGCGCCCCGCGCCGCACCCTGGCGCTGATGTGCGCCGTCTGCCTGGCCATGCTGGCTTTTGGCCTGTACCTGCAATATGCCCAGGGCCTGGAGCCATGCCCGATGTGCATCGTCCAGCGTTATGCTCTTATTGGTGTAGCTGCTTGCGCAGGACTGGCAAGCCTTAGAGTCCAAAAAGGCTGGTGGATTAGCTGGAGCTTGCTGGCCCTGCTGCTGGCCGGCTTTGGCGCCTTCACCGCCGCCCGCCAGAGCTGGCTGCAGTGGTACCCGCCCGAGGTGGCGACCTGCGGGCGCGACTTCTATGGCATGGTCGAGAACTACCCCCTGAGCCGCGCCATCCCCATGATCTTCCGCGGTTCGGGCGACTGCACGGCCATCGACTGGACCTTCCTGGGCGGCTCCATCGCCAACTGGTCGTTTGTGTGGTTCGTGCTGTTTGCGCTGGTGCTGCTGGCGCTGCTGCTGCGCAGGCAGCCGGCCGGCGGCGGCCTGCGCTGACAAAGGCTTGACCCATGGCCCTGCCGCGCTTCGCCCCCGACCATTTCACGCTGGCCCTGGTGGGCACGGTGGTTCTGGCCAGCCTGCTGCCGGCATCCGGCCCCATGGCCCGGGTGCTGGAGGTGGCGACCACCGGCGTGGTCAGCCTGCTGTTCTTTCTGCACGGCGCCAAGCTGTCGCGCCAGGCCATCCTGGGCGGCCTGGGCCATTGGCGGCTGCACCTGAGCATCTTTGCCGCCACCTTTGCGCTGTTCCCGCTGCTGGGCTGGGCTCTGCGCCCGGTGCTGGAGCCGCTGGTCACGCCCGAGATGTACCTGGGCGTGCTGTTTTTGTGCACCCTGCCGGCCACGGTGCAGTCGGCGATTGCCTTCACGGCCATGGCGCGCGGCAACATGCCGGCGGCGGTGTGCAGCGCATCAGCCTCCACGCTGCTGGGCATCGTGGTCACGCCCATCCTGGTGGGGCTGGTGCTGGGCCGCAGCGCCGAGGGCGGCAGCGTGCTAGGGGCGATTTCCAAGATCTCGCTGCAGCTGCTGCTGCCCTTCATCGTCGGCCATTTGCTGCGTCCGCTGATCGGCGGCTTCATCCACCGCCACGCCAAGCGCGTCAAGCTGGTCGATCAGGGCTCCATCCTGCTGGTGGTGTATTCGGCCTTCAGCGCGGCCGTGGTCAGCGGCCTGTGGCGCGAGACGCCGCTGCCCGCGCTGGCCGGCCTGCTGGTGTTGTGCGCGGTGCTGCTGACCCTGGTGCTGACGCTGACCACCTGGGGCGCGCGCGCGCTGGGCTTTGCCAAGGAAGACGAGATCACGCTGGTGTTCTGCGGCTCCAAGAAGAGCCTGATCAGCGGCGTGCCCATGGCCAAGGTGCTGTTTGCCTCCAGCACCGTGGGCGCCATCGTGCTGCCGCTGATGATCTTCCACCAACTGCAGCTCATGGTGTGCGCGGTGCTGGCGCAGCGCTATGCGCGCCGGCCCGAGCATCCCGCGACCCAGCCAGCGTGACGCAGGCCATGCCCGGCGCCCAGGCCGGGTGGCGCTGCATGATCTCGGCAAACAGGGCCGAATCCAGCCAGCGTTGCAGCCAGCCCTGCAGATGCGGCCATGGCTGGGCGGTCCATTGCCCCTCGTCGATGCGCGCGTACTGGCGCACAAAGGGCAGCAGCGCCATGTCGGCCAGGCTGGGTTTGTGGCCAAAAAGATGGCCGCTGGCCATCACCTGTTGATTGAGCTGCGATAGCCAAGCCTGCGCGTCAAGCCGCGCCTGGTGCACGGCTGCGGCGCCGTGGCGCTCGGGGTATTTGCAGCGGTCGAGCGCCTGCTTGAAGAAGCCATCGTTGCGCGCTATCAGCGCCAGCATGTCGGCCTGCGTGCCGCTGCCGGGCGCCAGCCAGCCGTCGGGGTCGTTGTAGTGCAGCGCCTGCAGCATGATGTCCAGGCTTTGTTCCAGCACCCGGCCGCCGGCCAACACCAGCACCGGCACCGTGCCTTTCGGGGAGGCGTCCAGCAGCGCCTGGGGCTTGTTGCGCAGCTGTACCTCGCGCAGTTCGCAGGTCAGGCCGGCATATACCAGGGCCAGGCGCGCGCGCATGGCGTAGGGGCAGCGACGAAACGAATACAGCACGGGCAGGGCAGTCATGGCTGGGATGAAACAGGTAGTTGCCTCCAGTATGCGGCGCGGCGCGGGAGATGCAGTCCTGCCCAGGGGCTTGATCCACATCGCAGGTTGTTGTTTCTTTTGCATACATATGTAAACAAATAATACGACAATCCGCCCCGGATCACCCCAGCCCGGGGAGGTCAGGCATCCTATTTTTAGGTGAACCAAGGGGAACCTGCATGCCCAATGCAATGCAGAAACTGCTGCAGCGCCTGCAACAGCTCAACGAGGTTGGGGCAGCGTTGTCACGCGAGCGTGATATCGACCATCTGCTGGAACGCATCCTGGATGCGGCGCAGATGCTCACCCATGCCGATGCCGGCACGCTGTACCGCGTCACCGAGGACGGCAGTGCGCTGCGCTTTGCGCTGATGCGCACGCATTCGCTTGGTTTGCACCAGGGCGGCAGCTCCGAGCAGGCGGTGGAATTTCCCGACCTGCCGCTGTATCTGCCTGATGGGCGAGCGAATGATTCACTGGTGGCCGTGCATGCGGCCGTGCACGACCATACCGTGAGCATTGCCGATGCCTATGACAGTACCGAATTCAACTTTGCCGGCGCCCGGGCCTTTGACCTGAGCACGGGCTACCGCTCGCGTTCCTTTCTCACCGTGCCGCTGCGCAACCACGATCGTGAGCTGGTCGGCGTGCTGCAGCTGATCAATTCCATAGACCCGGCCACGGGCGCCGTGCGCGCTTTTTCGCAGCAAGACCGCAGCCTGGCCGAGTCGCTGGCCTCGCAGGCGGCGATCGCGCTGAGCAATCGGCTCTTGATCACGCAGCTGGAGCGCCTGTTCGAGTCCTTCGTGAACCTCATCAACCTGGCCATCGACGAAAAGTCGCCCTACACCGGCGGCCACTGCGAGCGCGTGCCCGCACTGACCATGATGCTGGCCGAGGCGGCGCATGCCACCACAGATGGGCCGCTGGCCCCGTCTTTGCCAAGACCGAGCGCGACCGCTACGAGCTGAAGATGGCCGGCCTGCTGCACGACTGCGGCAAGATCACCACGCCGGTGCATGTGGTGGACAAGGCGACCAAGCTGCAGACCATTTTCGACCGCATCGGGCTGGTCGATACGCGCTTTGAGGTACTCAAGCGCGATGCCGAGATCGACATGCTGCGCCGCCAGCTCGCCCTGCGCCCGCAGGTGGACGCCGCCGCCGAGGCGCGCCTGCAGGATGGGTTTCAAGACCAGCGGCAGCAGCTGGACGAGGAACGCGCATTCCTGCGCCGCTGCAACCTGGGCAGCGAGGCCATGCGGCCCGAGGACCAGGCGCGCGTGCAGGCCATAGGCAGCGCGCACCGCTGGCGCAACGCCGAGGGCTGGGTGGAGGATTTTCTGTCCGACGACGAGGTGGAGAACCTGAGCATCCGCTCGGGCACGCTGACGCGCACCGAGCGCGGCATCATCAACCACCACATCGTGGCCACCATCAAGATGCTGGAGAGCCTGCCCTGGCCCAGCCACCTGCGCAACGTGCCCGAGTACGCCGGTGGCCACCATGAGCGCATGGATGGCAAGGGCTACCCGCGCGGGCTCCAGCGCGAGCAGCTGTCGTGGCAGGCGCGCATGCTGGGCCTGGCCGACATCTTCGAGGCGCTGACCGCTGCCGATCGTCCCTACAAGCAGTCCATGACGCTGTCACAGGCGTTGGCGGTGATGCGCAAGATGGTGAAGGGTGGTCACATCGACCCCGATCTGTTCGATGTCTTCGTGCAGGGCAAGGTGTACCAGCGCTACGCCGAGCGCTTCCTCGACCCCGAGCAGATCGACGACGTGCGGCTCTGACGCGCTGCGGGCGCGGCGCGCGCCTGTCGCGTATCGGTCACGGGCCTGTCGCGCGCCCGTCATGGCATGGCCTCAGCATGGCTGCAGTGCCGGAGACCCCCTCCGGCGCATGCACCTGGGAGTGAGCGCCATGATCTCCGTGGACCAGATCGTCGACCTGCACCTGCCGCAACTGCAGCGGCATCCGTGGCTGAGCAAAGGCGTGCGCGGCATGCTGCGCCGCCTGCTGCACGAGCAGAGCTTCCGCCATTTCGCCCAGCAGTACCCGCACCTGGAGGGCTTTCCGTTCGTCGAGCAGGTGCTGGAGCATTTCGCCTTCAGCTACGCGGTGCGCGACAACGAGCGCGAGCGCATTCCGGCGCGCGGGCGCGTGGTCATCATTGCCAACCACCCCCTGGGCTCGCTCGACGGGCTGGCGCTGCTCAACCTGGTGGGCAGCATCCGCAGCGACGTGAAGATCGTCGCCAACGGCCTGCTCGCCACGCTCGCGCCCCTCCAGCGCCTGCTGCTGCCGGTCACGGTGCTGGGCGGACACAGCGGCGCGCGGCAGCTCAAGGCCATCCTGGAGCACCTGCGCGGCGAGGGGGCAGTCATCATCTTCCCGGCCGGCGAGGTCTCGCGCCTGCGCCCGGGCGGCGTGCGCGACGGGCGCTGGCACAGCGGCTTTCTGCGGATGGCGGCGCAGACGCAGGCGCCCATCGTGCCCATCCACATCGACGGCCGCAACTCGGCCCTGTTCTATGGCGCCTCCCTGTGCTACAAGCCGCTGGCCACGCTGCTGCTGGTGCAGGAGATGTTCGGCCAGCACCGCAAGAGCATAGCCCTGCGCATCGGCCACCCCATCCCGCACAGCAGCCACGGCGCCATGCCCTTGCCGGACGCGGCCAAGGCCAAGCTGTTCTGCAAGCACCTGTACCGTGTGGCGCAGGACAGGCCTGGCCTGCTGCACACCGAGACGGCTGTCGCCCATCCGGTGGACCGCAGTGCGCTGGCCCAGGCCGTGGGCGCCTGCGCACTGCTGGGGCAGACGCCGGACGGCAAGCGCATCCACCTGTTCCGCGGCGCGCTGGACTCGCCCGTGCTGCGCGAAGTGGGGCGGCTGCGCGAGCTCGCCTTCCGGGCCGTCGGCGAGGGCAGCGGCCGGCGCCGCGACCTGGACCGCTACGACCTGATCTACGACCACCTCATCCTGTGGGATCCCCAGGATCTGGAGATCGTCGGCGCCTACCGCATGGTGCGCACGGCCGCGGTGGTGCAGGACCAGGGCGTAGAGGGGCTGTACACGCACAGCCTGTTCCAGTTCGGCCCGCGCATGGTGCCGTACCTGCAGCAGGGGCTGGAGCTGGGCCGCTCCTTCGTGCAGCCGCGCTACTGGGGCCGGCGCTCGCTCGACTACCTGTGGTTCGGCATCGGCGCCTACGTGCGGCGCTATCCCGAGTGCCGCTACCTGTTCGGCCCGGTCTCGCTCTCGCGCGACATGCCCCAGGCGGCGCGCGATCTGCTGGTGCACCACTACCGCAGCCACTATGGCGAGCCCGGCGTGGCCGAGGCCCGCCGCCCCTACGTGCCGGGCAGCGATCTGGAGACGGTGGCGAGCGGCGACAGCAGCGCGGATTTCGTGCGCCTCAAGCACCTTCTGGCGCACCTGGGCTGCAGCGTGCCCACGCTGTACAAGCAGTACACGGAAGTGGCCGAGCCGGGCGGCGTGCGCTTCCTGGACTTCGGCGTGGACCCGGAATTCAGCCATTGCGTCGATGGCCTGGTGCTGGTGGACGTGCAGCAGCTCAAGGCCCAGCGGCGCGAGCGCTACATCGGGTCCGCAGGCACGGCGGGCGCGCTCACAGCCGCTTGACCAGCACCTGGCTCTTGCGATCCCAGTTGTACTTGCGCTTGCGCGCCTCGGGCAGCCAGTCGGGCGCCACGGGCTGGAAGCCCCGCTTGATGAACCAGTGCATGGTGCGCGTGGTCAGCACGAAGATGCTGGCCAGGCCCAGCAGGCGCGCGCGCTGCTCTATGCGCTTGAGCAGCTTTTCACCGTCACCCGTGCCCTGGCTGTTGGGCGAGACGGTGACGGCGGCCATTTCGGCGGTGTTCGCCTCGGGGTAGGGGTAGAGCGCGGCGCAGCCAAAGATCACGCCGTCATGTTCGATCACGGTGTAAGCCGAGATATCGCGCTCGATCTCGGTGCGGTCGCGCTTGACCAGGGTGCCGTCGCGCTCGAAGGGCTCGATCAATTGCAGGATGCCGCCCACGTCGTCAATCGTGGCCTCGCGCATTTCCTCCAGCTTTTCATCGACGACCATGGTGCCGATGCCGTCGTGCACGTAGATCTCCAGCAGCAGGGCGCCGTCGCGCGCGAAGGGCAGGATATGGCTGCGATCCACGCCATGCTCGCAGGCGCGTATGCAGTGCTGCAGGTAGAACCCCATGTCGGTGGGCTGCTGCGCCGGGGGCAGCTGCGCCAGCAGCTGGCGCGCGGCGGCCAGGGGCAGCTCGGTGTCTATGGGGTTGTCCTCGCCCTCGGGCTCCAGGGGCTTGGTGCGTATGCCGCTCACCTCGGTCAAAAACAGCAGCTTGTCGGCCTTGAGCTCGCTGGCCACGCGCGTGGCCACCTCCTCCATGGCCAGGTTGAAGGCCTCGCCCGTGGGCGAGAAGCCAAACGGCGAGATGAGCACCATGGCCTCGGAGGCCAGCGTGCGGCGTATGCCTTCCACGTCCACCTTGCGCACCAGGCCGGTGTGCTGGAAGTCCACCCCATCGACGATGCCCACCGGCCGTGCGGTCAGGAAGTTGCCCGAGATCACACGCACGCGCGAGCCCGCCATGGGGGTGTTGGGCAGGCCCTGGCTGAAGGCGGCCTCGATTTCGTAGCGCAGCTGGCCCGCGGCCTCCTGGGCGCAGTCCAGCGCGATCGGATCGGTGATGCGCATGCCGAGCGAGTAGCGTGCGGCATGCCCCTTGGCCGCCAGCTGTTCGTTGACCTGCGGGCGAAAGCCGTGCACCAGCACGATCTTCACGCCCATGGCCTGGATCAAGGCCAGATCCTGCACGATGTTCTGCAGCTTGCCCGCGGCAATGGCTTCGCCCGTCAGCCCCACCACAAAGGTCTGGTGCCGGAACTTGTGGATATACGGCGCCACGGAGCGGAACCAGGGAACGAAGGTGAAGTTGAAGACCGTGGACATGGTGGCTTGGGCGTGGGCGGGCGAGCAAAGGCAAAAAAGCCTGCGAACCCCAGGCCACCCAGGCGGTGGTTACGGCGTCGGCAAGCGAAGCGCGCAGTTTAGCGGCTGCGTGGGCGCCTTGTGTGCGCGTGCGGCGTCCAGGATCTGCCCGGCAGTGTGGAGCGGCGCAGATACGCGACCGACGTCGTGTTGAAGGCGTTGTCGTGACTCAGCTGCGACGCCTGCGCAGGGTGGCGCCGAGTGTGAAAAGCGCCAAGGAGATGAGAGCTACCGATCCCGGTTCTGGAACCGCGTTGCCGTTACCTTGGCCGATCGCGCCCACAGTGAATCCATGCCAGTTCTCGGTGGTATGTGTGAATGTCACCGAGCTATAGGTGCCCGGCAGACGGATCACGCCGTGAACTTCACCGTTGCCGAAGAAGCCGGTGCTGGTCGGGTTAAGGACTGGAGTCCCGTTGCCCCAATAGCCGGATCCGTAGCTCAAAACCTCGATCGGCACGCCGAAGTCGACGGTGTTGCCGTTCCAGCTCACGAGCGCAATCAGCGGATCGACGACAGGCTGTGAAAAGGTGATCGTGGCTGTCCCGCCGGTGCTCAGTGCGATGATGTCCGATGCGGGTGGTGCGTTGCCAGCCAGGCTGCTGAGATATGGCGCTGCCGGCGACCAGTAATTGGTGCCCCCCGTTGTCTGTGCGAACGCATAGGCGCCGGTAAAGGTGACGCCGACATGCGCACCGTTGATGTCGAGGTCGCCAAAAACCTGGCTTGCAGCGGCACTCGTGTTTGTCCAATCAGTCCAGGAAACCGTCGCTGCCTGGGCGGCGCTTGCACAACCGAACGCCAATGCGATCGCTGTTGCAACGTAGAGGCCTGTCTTTTTGATTGCGTGCTTCATGGTTCATTCCTAGTGGCCGGTGATAGCTGCAACCAATAAAGCAATGATCGGGCCAGAAATTCAAGTTATTGATTCTGCTTGGACGACGGCTCCAAACGCATGTCGTGTGTCAAATTTTTCGACAGTTTGATTCGGGGGATCAGAACGGCACGAGTTACCCAAGCAGCAGCTTTTGCACCAGATCTGCGGCCGTGGAGGCGCTGTACTTGCGCATCAGCCGGGCGCGGTAGATCTCCACCGTACGGTGGCTGATGTCCAGGGCGCGGCCGATTTCCTTGGAGGTCATGCCCTCCAGCAGGCGCGCGGCCACCTCGCGCTCGCGCGCCGTGAGCTCGGCCTTCACGGGGCGCTGGGCGCTGAGGTCTTCAAAGCTCCAGATGCCCGAGGCATGCGGATCCTGGCGATCGAGGGCGCGGCCCGAGACATGGCACCAGAAGGTCTCGCCATTGGCGCGTTTCATGATGCGGCTGTCGGCGTAGTAGCCCCGGGCGTTGAGTATCGGGGCCATGCGCGCGCCCAGGCGCTCGTATTCATCGACGCTGGGGTAGAGAATCTGGAACGACTGGCCGATGAGCAGTTCGCGCGAGGCGCCAAACATCTCGCAGACCTGGCGGTTGCAGTCCACCATGGCGCGGTTGCGCGAGATCACCAGGCCCACGGGCGCCATCTCGAAAGCCATGCGGTAATCGGCAAAGTCCATGGTGGTGCAAGTCTTTAGGGAATACTACGTAATCGAATACGTAGTATCGTAGCGCATTCCCGTAGTACTTCAGGAGACAGTAGTGAAGAACAAGCTTTATTCATCGGCGGACGAGGCGCTCAAGGGCGTCGTGCAGGACGGCCAGTTGCTGGCCGTCGGTGGCTTCGGCCTGTGCGGCATCCCGGAGGCCCTGATCCAGGCCCTGCACGACAGCGGTGTGAAGAACCTCACCGCCATTTCCAACAACGCCGGCGTGGATGGCTTTGGCCTGGGCAAGCTGCTGGAGACGCGCCAGATCAAGAAGATGATCAGCTCCTACGTGGGCGAGAACAAGGAATTCGAGCGCCAGTACCTGGCCGGCGAACTGGAACTGGAATTCACCCCCCAGGGCACGCTGGCCGAGAAGCTGCGTGCCGGCGGCGCCGGCATTCCGGCCTTCTTCACGCGCACCGGCGTGGGCACCATCGTCGCCGAGGGCAAGGAAACCCGTGAGTTCGACGGCCATACCTACCTGATGGAGCGCTCGCTGGTACCCGACGTGTCGCTGGTCAAGGCGGCGGTGGCCGACAAGAGCGGCAACCTGCGCTTCAACCTGACGGCGCGCAACTTCAACCCGGCCGTGGCCATGGCCGGCAAGATCTGCATCGTCGAGGTGGAGAAGATCGTCGAGGTGGGCGAGCTGGCGCCCGACGATATCCATCTGCCCGGCATCTATGTGCACCGCATCGTGCTCAATGCCCATCCCGAAAAGCGCATCGAGAAGCGCACCCTGACCGAAACCAAATAATTTGTGGGGCGGATTTGCCAATCCCTGCCCCATGCCATCAATAGGAGAGACAGACATGGCCTGGACTCAAGACCAGATGGCCGCACGCGCGGCCCAGGAACTGCAAGACGGCTTCTACGTCAACCTCGGCATCGGCATTCCCACGCTGGTGGCCAACCATACGGGCGACAAGGAGGTGTGGCTGCAGTCCGAGAACGGCATGCTGGGCATAGGCCCGTTCCCAACCGAGGATCAGGTGGATGCCGACCTGATCAACGCCGGCAAGCAGACCGTGACCACCATCCCCGGCACGTCGATCTTCGGTAGCCACGACAGCTTTGCCATGATCCGCGGTGGCAAGATCAACCTGGCCATCCTAGGTGCCATGCAGGTCAGCGAGAAGGGCGACCTGGCCAACTGGATGATTCCCGGCAAGATGGTCAAGGGCATGGGCGGAGCCATGGATCTGGTGGGTGGCGTGCCCAAGGTCATCGTGCTGATGGAACATGTGGCGCGCAAGAAGGACGGCAGCACCGACATGAAGATCCTGCCCCAGTGCACGCTGCCGCTGACGGGCGTGGGCGTGGTGCACATCATCATCACCGACCTGGGCGTGATGGATGTCACGCCCCAGGGCCTGAAACTCGTGGAGCTGGCCCCGGGTGTGAGCTTCGAGGAAATCCAGTCGAAGACGGGCGTGACGCTGTTGCGCTAAGGGCTTGCAGCTCCTGAGCTGGAGCGGTGCATTTTCCCCATACATCAGGCCGGAGGTGACACTCCGGCCTTTGTTTTTTTGCTATGGCGCGCAAAGCACCGTATAGTCGCCGGCGACATTTAGAAACACATGATCCGTGCATGAACGTTTTCGAAACCAGTCTTGCGGCCTCGATCGCCGATGACGCGAACGCCCCCGGTGACAACCGCCATTACCTGCGCGCCCTCACCGACATGGCCGACCGCGGCGGCGTGCTCACGCACGATGCCATCTACACCGACCGTGGCGTCAAGCTGGTGGACAAGGGCACGCGCGTGGACAGCGAGCTCTACGATCGCCTGGTCAAGCACAAGCTGCGCGGCCCTATCGAAGACCACCTGAGCGTGGAGAACATGGTCAGCGTGCAGTCGCTGCTGCAGGTGGCGCGCACGCAATGCGAAGGCGACACCCTGGTCTACCTGCTGGTGCATACGTTGCCAGACATGACGGAGAGCAAACTGCTCGCCCCGGTGCGCGCCATGCCGCTGCCGCCGGCGCTGGCCTTCAAGCTCACGGTGATGCGGGAGCAGCACCCCCTGCTGTTTGCGCACAGCGTGCGCATGATGCTGGTGGCCGTGTATCTGGGCATCAAAAGCGGCCTGAGCGAGCGCGAATGCACGCCCCTGGCCGCGGCGGCGCTGCTGCACGACCTGGGGGTGCTGCACATGGATCCGGCCTGGCATGACCCGGCGAACAAGATCACCGGGGCAGGGCGCAAGCAGCTCTTGGCGCATCCGGTCACGGCCATGCTCATCATCAGAGAGCAAAACATCTATCCGCGCTCGGTGGAGCAGGCGGTGTTGGAGCACCACGAATGCATGGACGGCAGCGGCTACCCGCGGCGCCTGCGCGGCGAGCAGATCTCGCGCCTGGGGCAGCTCCTGCTGACCGCCGAGGTGGTGGCCGCCTTCTTTGAAAAATATGCCAGCGAGGGTGCGGCCCAGCGCCTGGCGCTTACGCTCAAGCTGAACCATCGCAAGTTTCCGGCCGATCTGGTGGCCTACCTGCTGCCTTTGCTGCAGATACGGGCCGTGCAGGGTGATGTGCCAGCCTCGCAGGACGATGTGCAGCGCTGCATCACGCTGTTGACCGGGGCTTTCGAGGATTGGCAGCGCTGCCGCGTCATCCTGCAGCCCGTGGCCGGGCAGCCTTCCCCCGAGCCGGCCTGTGCGCTGGTCGAGCAGCGGCTGGCGGCGCTGCAAAGATCGCTGTTCGAGTCTGGCTCCCACCCGCGGCAGCTGGCCGAGATGCTGCCGCACCTGCAGGGCGACGCCCAGGGCCTGGCCGAGCTGGCCCTGCTGGGGCAAGAGGCGCTGTGGCAGCTGCAGCGCATCATCGACACCACCCACAGCCATTGGCCGCAACTGTCGGCCAGCGAGGATGCCGGCGACATTGCCGTCGTACAATGGCGCGCTGCCTGCACCGCCAGGCTGGTGCAAGCGCCGGCCACGCAGGCCTGATTTGGGCATGTCTCGCATGAATACTGTATATTTAAACAGTATTCATGCGAGGTACCCATGGGCGCTGCTCTTCCTTTTTTCATAGACGATTTACCCGGTGTCTGGCGCGGTGACGCCTGGGCGCAGGCGCCACAGCGGGCGGTGGACACGGGCCACGAGCAGCTGAATGCACAACTGCCCGGGGGTGGCTGGCCCTTGGCAGGCATGACCGAGTTGTTGCTGCCCATCCATGCCCATTGCGAATGGAGGCTGCTTGCGCCCGCGCTGGCGCGTCTGCTTGCAGACTCGTCCGGCCATGCCGTGCTGGTGGCGCCGCCGCTGGAGCCCTTCATGCCCGCGTTGCAGGCCGCTGGCGTGCCCGTGCCGCGGCTGTGTTGCATCAGGCCTGTGGGCTCCGGTGCCGCCATGGCCGCCGCCTGGGCCTGCGAGCAGGCGCTGCGCTGCCGCGACGTGCGCGCCGTGCTGGCCTGGCTGCCGCAAGTGGCAACGCAGTCGCTGCGCCGGCTGCAGCTGGCAGCCGCGCAGAACCAGCAGCTTTTGTGGGTGCTGCGGCCCGAGGGCGCGCGAGCCCAGGCGTCGCCCGCGCCCCTGCGCCTGTGGCTGCAGCCGCAGGCGGATCGGCTGCTGATCCACGTCATCAAGCGCCGCGGCCCGAGCGCGCTGCACCCCGTGGCACTGCCCGGGCACGCTGCGCTGCTGGCTGCTGTCCTGCGGGGCCAGGCGCAGCGGCGCCAGCAGGCGCAGGCCGCCACCTGGGGCAGGGCCAGGCCGCAGGAGGTGGCACATGCCGTGGCTGGCCTGGCTGCTGCCCTGCATTGACCCGGCGCCCGGTGTGCCGCCAGACGCCCAGGGCTGGTGGGCGCTGCGTTTCACGCCGTGCGTGACCTTGCTGGACGAAGCATTGCTGCTGGAGGTCGACAGCGTGGAGCGCCTGTGGGGCGGGCGCGCCGCCCTGCAGGCGCTGCTGCGCAACCAGGCGCCCGCAGCAGCGCAAGAGAACGCGGCCGATCAAGCCTGGGCCACCGGCCCCACGGCCCTGCAGGCCCTGGCCTTGCTGCGCCTGCAGCGCATGGGCCGCAGCCCGCCGCAGCGGCTGCCGCACGACCTGCCCATCGCCACCCTGACGGCACTGCGTCCGCATGTGGCGGCGCTGCAGCACCTGGGCTGCCGCAGCTGGGGCGATTTGCGCGCGCTGCCGCGTGCTGGCCTGGCGCGGCGCTTTGGTGCCGCCTGCCTGCTGGCGCTGGATCAGGCCTGGGGCGACGCCCCGCATGGCCTCACCTGGATCACCCTGCCCGAACGGTTTGCGCTGGAGCTGGAGTTGTCGGCCCTGGTCGAATCGGCCCCGGCTTTGCTGATGGCCGGCCAGCGCCTGCTGGATGCGCTGCAGGGCTGGCTGCGTGCGCGCCAGCAGGGTGTGCTGGCGCTGGAGCTGGCCTGGCGCCATGACCTGCGCCGCGTCGATGGCGTGGACTTGCCGCCCTGGCAAAGCCTGGAGCTGCGCACCGCCGAGCCGCTGCAGGCCATGGCCCACCTGCGCCGCCTGCTGGCCGAGCGACTGGCGCACCAGCGCCTGGCCGCGCCGGTAAACCGCCTGGCGCTGCGCAGCCTGCAGACGGCGCCCCTGGCCCAGGCCAGCGCCAGCCTGCTGCCGCCCGCGCCCGACGAGGCCCGGGGCGAGCCCTGGCACCAGCTCATCGAGCGCCTGTCGGCCCGGCTGGGCCCGGCCAGCCTGCAGGTGGCGCGGCTGCATGCCGACCACCGGCCAGAGCGCATGCAGCACTGGCACCCCGCCATCACGCCGCCGTCTCCTGCCCAGGACGAGGCGGCCGACAGCCCCGCTGGACTGTGGCCCCCCTGGCTGGTGCGTCCACCGCAGCCCCTGGACCTGCAAGGCCATCGCCCCTGCCTGTTGGGCCGCCCCTTGCGCCTGCTTGCCGGGCCGCAGCGTGTGGAGGCCGGTTGGTGGGAGGGTGAGTCAGGCACCGGCCTGGCCCGGCGCGATTACTTTCTGGCGCACAACGCCGCCGCCGGCAGCGTCTGGGTGTTTCGCGACCGGGCCACGGGCGGCTGGTTTCTGCAGGGGGTGTACGGGTGATCCTAGAAACGGCAGTTGGACGCGCTTGCCAGTGCCGTGATCGGCGTGTCAGGCAAGGCGTGACGACGCGGCGGGCTACTGCCCGCAAGGAGGAGCAACGCCGCATGGCGCGGCGAGCGCGGTGCTGGCAAGTGCGTAGCGCTGTCACCCCGCAGGTGAGTGGCAACGAGGCAGCTAAAGGCAATACCCATGCGGTTCTCGTGAAGTTTGAAAGCGGTCAACTGCTGTTTCTAGGATCATGCTACCCGACTACGCCGAGCTGCACGCGCTGAGCAACTTCAGCTTCCAGCGTGGCGCATCGCACCCGCAGGAGCTGGTTGAACGCGCCCACGCCCTGGGCTACAGCGCCCTGGCGCTGACCGACGAATGCTCGGTCGCCGGCGTGGTGCGCGCCCATGTGGCGGCCCGGCAGCTGGGCCTGCCGCTCATCGTGGGCAGCGAATTCCTGTGGGGCGAGCTGCGCATCGTGGCCCTGGCGCGTGACCTGCAGGGCTGGGGCGACCTGTGCGAATTCATCAGCGCCGCGCGCGCGCGTGCCGCCAAAGGCGGCTACCGGGTGGATGCGCAGTCGCCCTGGGCGCTGCTGCGCGGCTGCGAACTGCTGCTGGCGCCGCGCCGCGAGGTTTTTACAGATGCTTCTGATTTGATAGCTATTAGCGCTGGCCTGGAAAGCGCTAGAGGCCTATTTTGTTACAAATGCTGGCTGGCCGTGGAACTGCACCTGGCGCTGGACGATGGCCTGTGGCTGGGCACGCTCACGCAGGCCGGCGCGCGCCTGGGCCTGCCGCTGGTGGCCGCGGGCGACGTGCACCTGCATGCGCGCGCGGCCAAGCCGCTGCAGGACGTGATCACCGCCGTGGGCCTGGGCCGCAGCCTGGCCGATTGCGGTTTTGCGCTGCAGCCCCATGCCGAGAAGCGCCTGCGCCCGCGCAGCCAACTCGCCGGCCTGTACCCGCCCGAACTGCTGGCGGCCACGCTGACCGTGGCGGCGCGCTGCCGTTTCAGCCTGGATGAAATCAGCTACCGCTACCCGCTGGAGACCGTGCTGCCCGGCATGACGGCGCAGCAGACCCTGGCCTGGCTGACCTGGGAGGGCGCGCACGCCCGCTACCCCGCCGGCGTGCCCGAGCGGGTGCAGGCGCAGATCGGCAAGGAGCTGGACTTGATTGCCGACTGCGGCTACGAGATGTACTTCCTGACCGTGCACGACATTGTGCGCTACGCGCGCAGCCAGGGCATCCTTTGCCAGGGCAGGGGGTCGGCGGCCAATTCGGTGGTCTGCTACTGCCTGGGCATCACGGCCGTCGATCCGCAGCACGCACACCTGCTGTTCGAGCGCTTCATCAGCAAGGAGCGCAGCGAGCCGCCCGACATCGACGTGGACTTCGAGCACGAGCGGCGCGAGGTGGTCATCCAGTACATCTACGCCAAATACGGGCGCGAGCGCGCCGCCCTCACGGCCGTGGTCATCAGCTACCGCACGCGCAGCGCCCTGCGCGATGTGGGCAAGGCCCTGGGCCTGGCGCCGGCCCTGGTGGATGCCTTTGCCAAGGATCACCACTGGTTCGACGACGTGCTGGCCGTGGATCATTTGCAGGCCCTGGCCGCCAGCCTGGGCGAAGACTTGCCCGCCCACCAGGCCGCGCTGTGGCTGGAGCTCACGCGCCGGCTGCGCGGCTTTCCGCGCCACCTGAGCCAGCATGTGGGCGGCTTCGTGCTGACCCAGGGCAAGCTCACGCGCCTGGTGCCGGTGGAGCCCGCGGCCATGCCGGGGCGCTCCATCATCCAGTGGGACAAGGACGACCTGGACGCCATGGGCCTCTTGAAGGTGGACGTGCTGGCGCTGGGCATGCTCAGCGCCCTGCGCCGCTGCCTGGATGCCCGTGCCCTGCTGCGCGGCGAGCCCTGGGGCCTGGCCGATATTCCGCAGGAAGACCCCGCCACCTACGACATGGTCTGCCGCGCCGACACCGTGGGCGTGTTCCAGATTGAGAGCCGCGCGCAGATGAGCATGCTGCCGCGCCTGCAGCCGCGCAGCTTCTACGACCTGGTGGTGCAGGTGGCCATCGTGCGGCCCGGCCCGATCCAGGGCGGCATGGTCCACCCCTACCTGCGGGCGCGTGAGCGCCAGCGCTGGCTGGGGCCTGGCGAGCCCTTCCCGCTGGAATACCCACAGCTGGCCGAGGCGCTGGCGCGCACGCTGGGCGTGCCCATCTTCCAGGAGCAGGTGATGCAGGTCGCCATCGCCGGCGCGGGCTTCACGCCGGGCGAGGCCGATGCGCTGCGCCGCTCCATGGCCGCATGGAAACGCGTGGGCGGCGTGCACCAGTTCGAGGAGCGCTTCAAGCGCGGCCTGCTGCTACGCGGCTATCCGCAGGAGTTTGCCGACCGCCTGTTCCAGCAGATCCTGGGCTTTGGCGAATACGGCTTCCCCGAAAGCCACGCCTACAGCTTCGCCCTGCTGGCCTACGCCAGCAGCTGGCTCAAGCGCCACGAGCCGGCCTGCTTTCTGGCGGCGCTGCTCAACTCCCAGCCCATGGGCTTTTACGCTCCGTCTCAGCTGGTGCAGGACGCGCGCCGCCACGGTGTGCGTGTGCTGCCCATAGCCGTGACGGCGAGCGACTGGGACTGCACGCTGGAAGAACCGCTGGCACCCGTGCATGGCGTGCAACTGCCCCAGCCCGCCGTACGCCTGGGCTTGCGGCTGGTGGCCGGCCTGCGCCAGGACGCGGCCCGGCGGCTGGTGCATGCGCGCCAGGACGGCCCCTTTGCCAGCACCGAAGACCTGGCCCTGCGCGCGCGGCTCGACCGGCAGGATCTGCAGGCCCTGGCCGCGGCCGATGCACTACGCGCGCTGTCGGGCCACCGCCGCCAGCAGATGTGGGATGCTGCCGCACAGCTACATGCATTGCCATTGCTACAGCAGGCGCCCGTGCACGAAGAAGCCCTGCAGCTGCCGGCCGCGCCCGAGGGCGAGGACATTCTTTTCGACTACGCAGCCACCGGCCTGACCCTGCGCCGCCACCCGCTGGCGCTGCTGCGTGCGCACCTGGCGCGCTGGCGCATCGCCACGGCGTTGCAACTGCGCGACATACCCCGGGGGCGGCGTGTGCGTGCCTGCGGCATCGTCACCGTGCGCCAGCGGCCCGGCACGGCCCAGGGCACGATGTTCGTCACGCTGGAGGACGAGACCGGCCCGGTCAACGTCATCGTCTGGCCCGCGCAGCTCGAGCGCTGGCGCGACGCGCTCATGCGCGCCAGGCTGCTGGCCGTGGAGGGCGTGTGGCAATGCTCGGATGCGCCGGATGCCGGCATGGCAGTACGCCACCTGATCGGGCAGCGCTTCAAGGATCTCAGCCCGCTGCTGGGGCGATTGGCGCAGGCGCTGGGCGGCAGTCGAGATTTCCACTGAGATTTCTTCCGACTTTCGCACTACAATAGTTTCAGAAAGTTAATCTGGTAACTTGAAAAAGTTTTATGCCGTAAATCAGCGTATTTCGGTGTAACTTTCCAGTTATTTCACCAAGCTCTGTCTGAGCTTTTGGATACCAAAATTTCCGTTGGTGTTTGCCCGCAAGAACCACTGCCTGGAGCACAGCATGCTGAATTCGAATGAAGCCAACGCCGCGCAAACGACCTCTTCTGCCGAGGCGAGCCAGCCAGGCGCGGGCCAGTTTGCCGTACACCAAAGCCCACCGTCCATGTGGCCGGACTTCATGACCGGCCAGGTCGAAAAGCCGGTGCGCGTGCTGCTCGTCGATGACGATCCGCACATGCGGCGCGTCATTGCCCAGGAGCTCATGGCCGATGAGCGCACCATGCTGGTGGCCCAGGCCGGCAGCGTGCGCGAAGGGCGCAAGGCCATCAAGCAGCATGAATTCGACGTGCTGCTGGTGGATCTGAACCTGGGCGATGGCGAGGGCTTCGAGCTCATCGACTACCTGAAATCCAATCGGCCGTCCGCCGAAGCCATCGTCATCTCCATCATGGAAAACGACGACCAGGTGTTGCATGCCTTTGAGCTTGGCGCCACCGGCTATCTCGTCAAGAATTCGTGGTTCGGCAACTACCCCCAGGCGGTGCTGCAGGTGGCCAATGGCGGCGCGTCCATCACGCCCAATCTGGCGCGCCGGCTGCTGCAGCGCTTTGACCATGGCGCGCCCGCGGCGCCAGCAGCCGCAGCACCCGAAGCGCAGGCACCTGTGCAGGCCACTGCAGAGCACGAGCCAGAGCGCCTGTCGCAGCGCGAAAAAGAGGTGCTGCGCATGGTTGCCAGCGGCTACACCAGTGCCGAGATCGGCACCCAGCTGCAGATCAGCGCCCTGACGGTGAACACGCACATCAAGAACATCTACCGCAAGCTGCAGGTGCGCACCCGCGCCCAGGCGGTGCGCTTTGCCTCGCTGCGGGGCCTGTTCTGAGAGCGTGAGAGGAAACCCACCCCTCGGGTGCCGGCAGGTACCTCGCACACGTTGCATTTTGTGGCCAACTTTCGCGGTCAAGGCAGTTACAAGGCGCGGGTGCCTTGTGGGTGCATAGATTAGAAGGACATCATGTTTCGCACCCGCCCGCCGGCGTATGCATTGGCCTGCGCCGCGCTTTGGTTCATACAGCTGTGTGCCAACCTGCTCCTGGTCTTCACCAACCTGCCTTCGGGTGCAAGTCACTACTGGCTGCTTTTCAATCTGGTGACGACCATTCTGCTGGGCGTGCTGATCCTGCTGCAGCTGCCGCGGGCACTGCAATGGCGGCCCCGGCGCAGCGCGCGTCCCAGCCATGAGCTCAGGCAGGAGCGCCAGCGCATTGCGCGCGATCTGCATGATCAGGTCGGCTCGCAGCTGGTACATGCCATGGCCATGGTGGATGCACACAACCCAAGCATGCAGCCGCTGGTCAAGGCGCTGGAGCACTGCCTGCTGGACGTGCGCCTGCTGGTCGATTCCATGGACGGGGATGACGACGCTCTCATCGACCGACTGGCCCGCCTGCGCCACCGCATTCAGCCATCGCTGAACCAGCGTGGCATCACGCTGCAGTGGGACGTGGCCTTCGCGGGCGCTGCCGCCATGCCCATGGGCGCGCCGGCGCGCGAACTCACCGCCATCGTGCAAGAGGCCGTGAGCAACGTGCTGCAGCATTCGGGTGCCACGGCCGTGGCCATAGCGCTGCAGCATGTGCAGGATGGCGCAGGCGGCGCCTGGCAGCTGCAGGTCAGTGACAACGGCAAGGGCCTTCCGGCCGCGGCGCTTAACGGACAGGACGCCGGCCATGGCCTGGCCGGCATGCGCCAGCGCGCCGCCAAGGCCGGCGGGCGGCTGCAGCTGCTGCCCGGCCTGCAGGGCCAGGGGCTTTGCATACAGGTGACCGTGCCCACTCGGAATTGACATGCACAACCGGCACGACCCCCGCGTGCTGCCCATGCGCGATGGCGTGAATCCCAGTTGCGTGGTGCTGCCTTCGATCGTGCATGGGCTGTTGCTGGACTTTCTGGTGCAGCGCCTGCCAGCCGTCTCGCGCGCAGATTGGCTGCGCCGGCTTGGTGCCGGCGAAGTGGTTGACGAGCAAGGCGTTGCCGCCACCGCGCAAAGCCCCTGCACGCCGGGTTTGCGCTACTACTACTATCGCGAACTGCCCAGCGAAACACCCATCCCGTTTGAAGAGACGGTGCTCTACCAGGACGAACACATCCTGGTGGCCGACAAACCGCATTTCCTGCCGGTGGTACCCGCCGGCCGCTACCTGCAGCAAACCCTGTTGGTGCGCCTGAAGCGCCGCCTGGGCCTGCCTGAACTCTCGCCCGTGCACCGCATCGACCGCGATACCGCAGGGCTGGTGCTGTTCTCGGTGCAGCGGGCCACGCGTGGCATGTATCAGGCCTTGTTCCGGGAGCGCGCGGTGCGCAAGGTGTACGAGGCCGTCGCCCCCTGGCGGGCAGACCTGCCGCTGCCACGCGTGCACGAAAGTCGCCTGGAGGAGCTCGGCCATTTCTTTCGCATGCAAGAGGTGCCGGGCACGCCCAACGCCATCACTGCCATGGCCGTCGTGGAGCAGGAGGGGCCGTGGGCCCGCTATCGCCTGGAGCCCATCACCGGCAAGCGCCACCAGCTGCGCGTGCACATGGCGGCGCTGGGCCTGCCCCTGTGCGGTGATGGCTTCTATCCTGAGGTGAACGACCCGCCCGAAGGTGATTATTCGAACCCGCTGCAGCTGCTGGCGCGCACCCTGTCATTCACAGATCCAGTGACAGGCCAGGCGCGCGATTTTGCAAGCCGCCTGCAGCTGCGTGCACTGGCGAGTCTTGGCTGAGCCGGTTTGGGAGAGGGGGGGCCTGCAGACAAAGGCAGGAAGGTGCTGTGGAGCGGGTGAAGGGAATCGAACCCTCGTATGAAGCTTGGGAAGCTGCCGTTCTACCATTGAACTACACCCGCGAAGGCTCGCATTATAGGGGGCGGGGGTGGTGGCCAAATCTATAATGCCCGGTTGATTTTCACACGGTCGGCGCACGCGGCTTGTTCTTGCCTGCGGCGCGTCGTATCGCCTAAGCACACACCATGAGCACTCCCACCTTCTCTGTCGCCGACATCCGCAAGACCTTCCTGGATTTCTTCGCCGCCAAGGGCCACACCGTGGTGACGTCCAGCCCCCTGGTGCCGGGCAACGACCCGACGCTGATGTTCACCAACTCGGGCATGGTGCAGTTCAAGGATGTGTTCCTGGGCACCGACAAGCGCTCCTATGTGCGCGCGGCCTCGGTGCAGACCTGCCTGCGCGCCGGCGGCAAGCACAACGACCTGGAGAACGTGGGCTACACCGCGCGCCACCACACCTTCTTCGAGATGCTGGGCAACTGGTCGTTCGGCGACTACTTCAAGCGCGAATCCATCCACTGGGGCTGGGAGCTCCTGACCCAGGTCTACAAGCTGCCCGCCGACAAGCTGCTGGCCACCGTGTATGCCGAGGACGACGAGGCCTACGACATCTGGACAAAGGAGATCGGCCTGCCGCCCGAGCGCGTGATCCGCATCGGCGACAACAAGGGCGGGCGCTACAAGAGCGACAACTTCTGGATGATGGCCGACACCGGCCCCTGCGGCCCCTGCTCGGAGATCTTCTACGACCACGGCGAACATATCCCCGGCGGCCCCCCGGGCAGCCCCGATGAGGATGGCGACCGCTTCATCGAGATCTGGAACCATGTGTTCATGCAGTTCGACATGAAGGAGGACGGCTCCGTCGTGCCGCTGCCCGCGCCCTGCGTGGACACGGGCATGGGCCTGGAGCGCCTGGCCGCCATCCTGCAGCATGTGCACAGCAACTACGAGATCGACCTGTTCGACGCGCTCATCAAGGCCGCCGCGCGCGAGACGCATACCGCCGACCTGGCCAATCCGTCGCTGAAGGTGATTGCCGACCATATCCGCGCCACCGCCTTCCTGGTCGCCGACGGCGTGATCCCGAGCAACGAGGGCCGTGGCTACGTGCAGCGGCGCATCGTGCGCCGCGCCATACGCCATGGCTACAAGCTGGGCCAGAAGACGCCGTTCTTCCACAAGCTGGTGGCCGACCTGGCGCAGCAGATGGGCGACGCCTACCCCAAGATCCGCGAGCAGCAGCAGCGCATCACCGAGGTGCTCAAGGTGGAAGAAGAGCGCTTCTTCGAGACCCTGGCCAACGGCATGGAGATCCTGGATGGCGCGCTGGCCGGCGGTGCCAAGACCCTGCCCGGCGACGTGGCCTTCAAGCTGCACGACACCTATGGCTTCCCGCTCGATCTGTCGGCCGACGTGTGTCGCGAGCGGGGCTTGAGCGTGGACGAGGCCGGCTTCAACGCCGCCATGGAGCATCAGAAGAACACCGCCCGCGCGGCCGGCAAGTTCAAGATGGACAAGGCGCTGGAGTACGGCGGTGCTGCCAACCAGTTCACCGGCTACGAGCATCTCTCGGGTACTGCAAAGATAGTAGCGCTTTATGTAGATGGGACAAGCGTTGCAGCGCTGAAAGCCGGTCAAAACGGCGTGGTGGTGCTGGACAGCACGCCGTTCTACGCCGAAAGCGGCGGCCAGGTCGGAGACCAGGGCGTCATCACCGCCGGCAGCGCGCGCTTTGCCGTGCAGGACACGCAAAAGATCAAGGCAGACGTCTACGGCCACCATGGCGTGCTCAGCGAAGGCACGCTGAACGTGGGCGACACGGTGCAGGCCCAGGTCGATGGCGGGCAGCGTGCCGCCACCATGCGCAACCACTCCGTCACGCACCTGATGCACAAGGCGCTGCGCGAGGTGTTGGGCGATCACGTGCAGCAAAAGGGCAGCCTGGTGAATGCCGAACGCACGCGTTTCGACTTCACGCACAACACGCCGGTGACGGCGGCGCAGATCACCGAGATCGAGCGCCTGGTGAATGCCGAGGTGCTGGCCAACAGCGCCACCCAGGCGCGCGTGATGGACATCGAAAGCGCGCAGAAGACCGGCGCCATGATGCTGTTCGGCGAGAAATACGGCGAGAGCGTGCGCGTGCTCGACATCGGCAGCAGCCGCGAGCTGTGCGGCGGCACGCATGTGGCGCGCACGGGTGACATCGGCCTGTTCAAGGTCGTGGCCGAGGGCGGCGTGGCCGCGGGCGTGCGCCGCGTCGAGGCCGTGACGGGCGCGAACGCGCTGGCCTACCTGCAGTCGCTCGAAGCCACCGTGGACCAGGCGGCGGCCGTGCTCAGAGCGCCGGTGGCCGAGCTGAACACACGCATCACCGGCGCGCTGGACCAGATCAAGGCGCTGGAAAAAGAGCTCGCTCAGCTCAAGGGCAGGCTGGCCTCCAGCCAGGGCGACGAGCTGGCCGGCCAGGCCGTCGATGTCAAGGGCATCAAGGTGCTGGCCGCCAAGCTGGACGGCGCCGATGCCAAGACCTTGCGCGAGACCATGGACAAGCTCAAGGACAAGCTCAAGACCGCCGCCATCGTGCTGGCCGCCGTGGATGGCGACAAGGTGCAGCTGGCCGCCGGCGTGACGGCCGACAGCACGGCCCGTGTCAAGGCCGGCGAGCTGGTCAACTTCGTGGCCCAACAGGTCGGCGGCAAGGGCGGCGGCAAGCCCGACATGGCCATGGCCGGCGGCACGCAGCCGGCGGCCTTGCCAGCGGCTCTGGCCAGCGTGCAGGCCTGGGTGGCAGACCGTCTGTAACTACTGATTGTGTAGCTGACAGCGCTTGCCTGGTAAGGGCAGGCGCTGTTTTTTATCTGGATTCAGCGACGCTTGAAGACCAGATCCCACACCCCATGGCCCAGGCGCAGGCCCCGGTTCTCAAACTTGGTCAGAGGCCGGTAGTCGGGCTGGGGCGCGTAGCCCTCGGCCGTGTTGGCGAGCAGTGGCTCGTTGGCTAGCACCTGCAGCATCTGCTCGGCATAGGGCTGCCAGTCGGTGGCGCAGTGGATGTAGCCGCCGGGCTTCAGGCGCGCCGCCAGCTTGGCCACCAGCGGCGGCTGGATCAGGCGGCGCTTGTTGTGGCGCTTCTTGTGCCAGGGGTCTGGAAAGAAGATGTGCACGCCATCCAGGCTGGCGGGGGCCAGCATGTGGTCGAGCACCTCCACGGCGTCATGCTGCAGGATGCGGATGTTCTCCAGGCCCTGTTCGCCGATGCGCTTGAGCAGGGCGCCCACGCCGGGCTCGTGCACCTCGCAGCACAGAAAGTTGTCGCCAGCGCGCAGGCCGGCGATGTGCGCCGTGGCGTCGCCCATGCCAAAGCCGATCTCCAGGATCAGCGGCGCGTTGCGGCCGAAGGCGGCAGGGGCGTCGAACAGGGCTGCCCGATAGTCCAGCACGTAGCGCGGGCCCAGATCTTCCAGGGCCTTGGCCTGGCCGGTGGTGGTGCGGCCGGCGCGGCGCACGTAGCTCTTGATGACCTTGGGGTGGGCGACCTCGGCAGGTGCGCCGGATTGGGGTGGGGTGGGGTGTGGGGTTTCAGTCACAGCGGCGGATTGTAATTTCGCGCCCATGCGTTGACCCACAAAGCCAGCGCCTCGGCCACGCTGGCAGTGCCGGCCGCCGGCAGGCCCAGCACCTCGGCGGCGTCGGCCAGCGCCTGCAACGGCCGGCTGTCGTCGATGGCCGGGGCGCCATGCTGCTTGGAGAGCTTTTCGCCGTCGCCGGCGCGCACCAGCGGCGTGTGCAGGTAGCGCGGTGTGACCAGGCCCAGGGCGGACTGCAGCAGGATCTGGCGCGGGGTGTTGTCGGCCAGGTCCTCACCGCGCACCACATGGGTGATGCCCTGGTCGGCATCGTCCACCACCACGGCCAGCTGGTAGGCCCACAGGCCGTCAGCGCGGCGCAGCACGAAGTCGCCCACCTGCCGCGCCACGTCCTGGAACTGCGGGCCCAGCCGCCTGTCGGTCCAGTGGATGCCGTTGTTCGCTATTGAAAGAGAAGCTGTTTTCGCTTGTCCATAAAGCGCTAAAGGCATATTTGACTCATTTTCTGCATGCCTCACGCCAGGTGGCGGGCCCTCACCCCCGCCCTCTCCCAGAGGGAGAGGGAGTAATACCGGCGGGACCGGTTGCCCTCGCCCCTTTGGGGAGAGGGAGGGGTGAGGGGCTTGTTCGGCATGCGCACCGCCAGCCAACCGCCCCTGGTACCGCGCCGCATGAAAGCGCCAGGCGCGCGGTGCGCGGCCGTGCAGGCCCTGGCGGCAGGTGCCGGGGTAGGGGCGTTCCACATGGCGCTCGTGCGCCAGGCCCTGGGCCAACAGAGCGGCCGCTATGTCGCGCCGGGTGCAGGCGCAGGGGTAGGCCAGCTGGCGTGCCAGCAGCTCGTCCAGCACCTGCTGGTAGCGCGCGTTGCGGCCGGACTGGAACCAGGGCGCTTCGTCGGGCAGCAGGCCGCAGGCGGCCAGCTGGGCCAGGATGCGCTCGGCGGCATCACTCTGGCAGCGTGGCAGATCCACGTCTTCGATGCGCACCAGCCAGCGCCCGCCGGCCGCGCGCGCGTCCAGCCAGCTGGCCAGCGCCGCAACAAGCGAGCCCGCATGCAGCGGGCCCGTGGGAGAGGGGGCAAAGCGGCCGACGTAGCGCGCCGCCACGCTCATAGAGCGGCCAGGGCCAGTTCCAGGCCGGAGATGAAGGCGTCCTCCAGCCGGTGGCCCAGGCACCAGTCGCCGCCGGCGCCCAGGCCGGTGGCGGCGTCCCACAGATGGCTTTGGCCCAGGGGCTTTTGCGTCTGGGCAAAGCGCCAGCGGCGCAGCTCGGCATGGGTGGGCGTGGCGCGTATGCCGGTGACCTCGGCAAAGGCCTTGACGAGCTTGGCCTGCACGCGGGCGCCGTCGTCGTTCAGGTGCTCCTGTGACCAGGCCGGGCTGGCCTGCACCGTCCAGCGCTCGATCTGCTTGCGTCCGGGCTTGCTTGACTCGCGCGCCAGCCAGGCGATGCGGTGGTGTGTGCTGCGTGCGGCGTTCCACTGCGGGCCCAGCGTGGTCAGACCGGGGCGCACGGCATGGGCAAAGGCCAGCATCAGCGTCCAGCAGGGGGCGATGTCCACGCCCTGCAGGTTCTGGTTCCAGGCGGCGCTCAGGCCGGAGTCGTGCAGCAGCGCCCGCGACAGTGGCGCCGGCAGGGTCAGCAGCACGGCGTCAAAGCCGGTGTGCAGGTGGGTGTCGCCGCCCAGCGTCTCGCAGTGCAGCTGCCACATGTGGGGGTGTGCGGGATCGCGCTCGATGCGCGTGACGGCGGTGTGCGTGTGCAGCCGGCCCTCGCGCATCAGCGGCTCGGCCCAGGCTTGCACCAGTGCGTCCATGGTGGGGGTGGCCACCCAATGCGCCTCGCCGGGCGGCGGCGCCGCGCTGGCGACGCGGCCCGCGGCATCGAGCACGCGGACGGTGGTGGCGCTCCAGGGGCGGCACAGGCCGGGCACGGTGTCCAGCGCGCGCTGAAAGCGCTCGTCGCGCACGGTGAAGTACTGCGCGCCGGTATCAAAACTGCCAAAGGGCGATGCCAGCGCCATGGTGCGCCCGCCCACATGCGGTGCCTTCTCAAATACCGTGACGGTGTGGCCCGCCTGGGCCAGCGTGCGCGCGCAGGCCACGCCGGCCATGCCGGCGCCAATCACCGCAAAGCGCCGCGCGGGTCCATGCGGGGCGCTGGGTTTCAACTTTTTGCTGGAACGGGGGCGGGCAGTTGTCATGAGGGGCTTTCGTGCAACTTTCGTGCAATGGGAGGGCAATGCAAAGACAGCAATGACTCTACACGCGCCGCACCCGCCGCGGATCAGAAATGGTGGTGATTTTCCAGCAGCGCCTGGCGTGTGGCCTGGCTTTGCAGCTGCCCCAGCCACCATTGCAGCGCTCGGCCCGGCACCGAGCTGCCCGATCCACCCCACTGGTAGCACATGCGCACGTTGCGCGGCGGGCGGGCCACGGCGCGCGCCACCAGGTGGCCGGCCTGAACATACGGGCGCACCATGGGTTCGGGCAGAAAACCCGCGCCCAGGCCGCGCAGCTGGGCCTGGATCTTGGCACGCATGTTGTCCACGGTGAACACGTCCTGCCCCGGCAGAATGCCCATGGTGACCTGGCTCTGGCGGGCCGAATCGGCCACGGCAATCAGGCGGTGCGCGCGCAGCTGGCTGTCGCTGATGGGCTCGGGCAGCCTGGCCAGCGGGTGGTGCGGTGCGACCACGAAGATGAAGCGCAGCTCGCCAATCGGCGCGGCCTGCAGGCCCGCGACGTTGCTGGCGCCTTCGGTCACGCCTATGGCCAGGTCGGCGTGGCCCGAGGTCAAGGCCTCGGCCGTGCCGCTCAGGATGCCGTCGCGCCACTTCAGGCGCGTGGGCGGCTCCAGGGCGTAGAAGGCCTCCACCAGCTCCAGCATGGTGGTGGGCGAGATTACGCCGTCCACCGACAGCGTCAGTTGCGGCTCCCAGCCCGTGGCCACGCGGCGCACGCGGTTGGCGATGGCGTCCACGTCCTCCAGCAGGCGCCGGCCCTCGCGCAGCAGCTCTAGGCCGGCGTCGGTGGGCCGGGCCTGGCGCGCGCTGCGGTCGAACAGCAGCACATCAAGCGCGTCCTCGATCTGGCGCACGCGGTAGGTCAGCGCGCTGGGCACCAGGCCCAGCTGGCGCGCGGCGGCGGCAAAGCTGCCGGTCTCGGCAATGCTTTGTAGCAGGCCGAGGTTGTCGGGGGTCAGCACATTGCGGGTGTTTTGCATGATTGGAGGCAATCTGTTCAAACGACTTGAATGATGCCTTCAAGCCCATAGCCCCCGCAAGCCAGCGTACCGACCTACAGTGACCGGTAGACATTGAAGGACTACCGCATGCTGACCATTCGCAAATCGCAAGACCGCGGCCACGCCGACCATGGCTGGCTCAACTCGTACCACAGCTTCTCGTTTGCCGGCTATTACGACCCGCGCCACATGGGTTGGGGCAATCTGCGCGTCATCAATGAAGACCGCATTGCCCCCGGCACCGGTTTTGGCGCGCATGGCCACCGCGACATGGAGATCATCAGCTACGTGCTCTCGGGCGAGCTGGCGCACCAGGACAGCATGGGCAACGTGAAGGGCATACCGCCGGGCGACGTGCAGCGCATGAGCGCGGGCTCGGGCGTGATGCACAGCGAGTTCAACCACGCGCCGGATCAGGTGACGCATTTTCTGCAGATCTGGATAGAGCCCAACGTGCGCGGCATGGCTCCCAGCTACGAGCAGGTGACCGTGCCCGAGGTCGACAAACGCGGCGCGCTGCGCCTGCTGGCCTCGCCCACGGGCGGGCCGGGCGTGGTGCGCATCCATGCCGATGCGTCGCTGTATGCCGGATTGTTTGACGGCGGCGAGTCAGCCACCCTGGCACTGAACGCCTGCCGCAAGGCCTATGTGCATGTGGTGCGCGGCGCCCTGCATGTCAACGGCACGCCCTTGCTGGCGGGCGATGCCGCGCTGCTGGCCGATGAGCCGCAGGTCAGGCTGGAGCAGGGCCAGGATGCCGAGGTGCTGGTGTTCGACCTGGCGCCGTAAGGCGCTTTCGTATCAGGCCACTGGCGGTGCCTGCCACTGCCCGTTCAGCAGCAGCTCATGCGGCACAAAGCGCGCCTTGTAGTTCATCTTCGGGCTTTGCGCTATCCAGTAGCCCAGGTAGACATGCGGCAGGCCCAGCGCATGGGCCTGCTGTATCTGCCACAGCACGTTGTAGGTGCCATAGCTGGCGCCCGGGTCGGCGTCGTAGAAGGTGTAGACGGCGGAGATGCCGTCCTCCAGCACGTCGAGTATCGATACCATCTTCAGCGCGCCCGGCTGCCCGTCCAACCCCGGCTCACGGAACTCCACCAGGCGTGAATTGACGCGGCTTTGCAGCAAGAACTGCGTGTACTGGTCGATGCTGTCGTGATCCATGCCGCCGCCGGTGTGGCGCGCGGTCTGGTAGCGCAGGTAGAGCTGGTAATGCTCGGGGATGTAGCACAGGCGCAGCACGCGCGCCTGCAGGCCGGCATGGCGCTTCCAGGCGCGGCGCTGGCTGCGGTCGGGGCGGAAGGCGTTCACCAGCACACGCAGCGGCGTGCAGGCCTGGCAGCCATCGCAAAACGGCCGGTAGGTGAACATGCCGCTGCGGCGAAAACCCCGCGCCACCAGGTCGGAATACACGGCGTTCTGGATCAGATGGCTGGGCGTGGCCACCTGCGAGCGCGCCTGCCGCCCGGGCAGATAGCTGCAGGGGTAGGGCGCCGTGGCATAGAACTGCAGGCTTTGTAGCGGAAGATCGTTGAGCTGGGTCACGCCGCAGGGCTTGAGGGCAGGAGCTCGTCCCAGTATACGGATTCAAAGCGCCAGTTGCAGGCCGGCAAAACGCGCGCTTGCTCCACATGGCGCAGAAACTGGGCGCGCTCGATCTCGCGCGCGCCCAGCGATGCCAGGTGGCCGGTGTTCTGCTGGCAGTCGATCAGCGCCACGCCGCTGCGCCGGCACAGGCAGACCAGCGCCGCCAGGGCAATTTTTGATGCATCGGTGGCATGCGCGAACATCGATTCGCCAAACACCGCCCGCCCCAGCGCCACGCAGTACAACCCGCCCGCCAGGCGGCCATTCACCCAGGTCTCCACGCTGTGCGCATGGCCGGCGGCGTGCAGCGCCGAGTAGGCCCGGACTATCGCGGGCACGATCCAGGTGCCCGACTGGCCATCACGCGGCGTGCGCGCGCAGGCCTGGATGACGTTGACAAAAGCGCTGTCCACGCGCACCTCGCAGCCCGGTGTGGCGCGAAAGCGCTGCAGCGTGCGCCGCAGCGAGCGGTGCAGGCGAAACTCGGCCACCGGCAGCACCATGCGCGGATCGGGGCTCCACCACAGGATGGGCTGGCCGGCGCTGAACCAGGGGAAGATGCCCTGGGCATAGGCCTGGAGCAGGCGCGGCACATCCAGCGTGGCTCCCGCGGCCAGCAGCCCGGGCGCGGCCGAGTCGGGGCCACAGCCGCTGGACGGCGGCGGGAAAGGGTCGTCGGGCCCAAGCCAGGGCAGGGGTGCTGTCATGCGCGGGCCTTGGGTCTTGGGCCGTGGGTCAATCCTCCACGTACCAGGCATCCTTGAGGCCACTCACCGTGGCCTCGCCCACCTCGGGCTGGGCGGCCAGCCAGGCCTGTGTGGCCTGGCGGTCTTCGTTGCTGGCCGAGCCGCGCGTGAAGGCGGTCACAAAGCCCTCGCGCACCCAGCCGGCGGCTGCCAGGTTGCGCGGCACCAGCAGCTCGCGCACGAAGCGGTCCATCAGCGCCTCCTCCTGCTCGGGCGAAAGCTCGGCCTTCACCTTCAACTCATACTCGAAGCCGAATTCCTGAAACTCGCCAATGCGCATCTTCTTGCGCTGGCGGCGGCTGCGTTGCTTGTTCGGTGGCAGTGCCATGCTCAAAACTCCTTGAAAAAAATCAGATGCCCAGCAGCTTGGCGACGTAGTCCGCGTCCTTGTCGCCACGGCCCGACAGGTTGATCAGGATGTTGCAGTCCTGGGGCAGGCTTGGCGCCACGCGCATGGCCCAGGCGACGGCATGGGCGCTTTCCAGCGCCGGGATGATTCCCTCCACGCGCGACAGCTGCATGAAGGCATCCAGGCATTCCTTGTCGGTGACGGCTTCGTACTGCACGCGGCCCAAGTCCTTCAGGTAGCTGTGCTGCGGGCCGACGCCGGGGTAGTCCAGGCCCGAGGCAATGCTGTGCACGGCGGCGGGCACGCCCGGTTCGCTCTCCAGCACATAGCACTTCATGCCGTGAATTTCGCCGGGCTTGCCCATGCTCAGGGTGGCGGCGTGGCGGCCGGGCTTGTCGGTGCCCTCGCCGGAGGGCTCGACGCCGACCAACTTCACATCGGCGTCATTCAAGAAGGCCGTGAATATGCCCATGGCGTTGCTGCCGCCGCCCACGCAGGCCGCCACATAGTCGGGCAGGCGGCCATGTTTGGCCTGGAACTGCTCGCGCGCCTCGCGGCCGACAATGCTCTGGAAGTCGCGCACCATCATCGGGAAGGGGTGGGGGCCGACCACCGAGCCAATGGCGTACAGGTAGTCGGTGGGGTTCGTCAGGTACTCGTCAAAGGCGCTGTCCACCGCCTCTTTCAGCGTGGCCGCACCGCGCGTCACCGGCACCAGCTTGCAGCCCAGGATGCGCATCTTGGTGACGTTGGGGTGCTCCTTCTCGATGTCCACCTGGCCCATGTGGATCTCGCACGGAATGCCCACCAGCGCGCAGGCCGTGGCCAGCGCCACGCCATGCTGGCCGGCGCCGGTCTCGGCGATCACCTTCTTCTTGCCCATGAACCTGGCCAAGAGCGCTTCGCCCAGGCAGTGGTTGATTTTGTGCGCGCCGGTGTGGTTCAGGTCCTCGCGCTTCAGGTGGATCTGCGCGCCTTTCAACTGCTCCGACAGGCGCCGGGCATGAAAGATCGGGCTGGGCCGGCCCACGTAGTCGGCAAACAGCTGGGCCAGCTCGTCCTGGAAGTCCTGTCGCTGGGTGATCTCGGCATAGGCAGCATTGATGTCGTCCATGGCCTGCTTGAGATGCGGCGGCACAAGCTGGCCACCGTAGGGGCCAAAGAAACCAGCGGCATCGGGCATGGGAGCGAAGTGGGTGGAGGCAGTCATCGCGGTGCAGGAGAAGGGGGTTGAAAATGCAGGTGTGTCAAATTCAAAATTAATAGCTGTAAGCGCTTATCAAATAAGGGCTGAATGGCATTTTGAATGGGTGTCACACAAGGAGCCAGATCAGGGGCCGGCCCACGGCGGCATGCGCAATATACGCGCAGTTGCACGGCACTTTGCGCGATTCGCCACCGCGCTTGCAGCGCCTTGCGGCACGGCAGCAGAATCCGCCCATGCACCTGCAGCCCTACCAGAGCGTGGACGGCATGCCATTCACGGCCACGCGCGACGACATCATCCGCGCCCACGGCCCGCCGCACAGCGAAGAACGCAACAACATCGGCCTGACCGCGCTGGACTACGGCGCGCTGGTCTACCGCTTTCAGGACAGTGGCCGGCTGGAGGAAGTCACTGCCCGCGCCCAGGTGCTGCACCTGGGCGCACTGGCGATACCGCTTGGCACCCTGGCCATGTTCGTGCGGGCCAACGACAGCGCCGCCTTCGAGCGCGCGGGCTTTCTCGTCAGCCCCCGCTACGGCATTGCCTTTGTGCTGGATGAGCCCTGCTGGGTGACGGCACTGGCGCGGCATTGCCTGCCGCAGTGGGAGGCGTTGCGGGCGGGATAGACGCAATAGCCGCAAGCTCACAGCGCCAAGCGCTGATCAAAGCCTTGGTCTGGAAAGGCCCGGCACAACGATGCAAGCCCGCCCTTGAGCTTGGACTCCCAACTTTTCCCGCGTGCCACCACGTCATTCCAAATCTCCGTCACCAAATCCGCATCTTCGGTCAGCAGGTAATCCAGAAGATGCGCGGCCTGGGCAATGTCTTTGCTTGCCTTAAGGCGCATCTCCATGGGCCGCAACTGCGACACGATCAGCTTATGCAAAGCGTAGCGCTCGGGCCTGGGCACGTTGACGGCGATGCTGCCGGAGCGCAGGAGCAGGCTCGCCGGCAAGGGGGATTCCATGGAAAGCTCCATGAAACGCAAAGGCTGCAGCGTGACGTTGAGCGCCGGGATGTGAACCGGCGCATCGCCCCTGCGTCCCATGCTGGTCAGAAAGTCGATGTCGAAGTCCGGCTCATCCGGCTTTTTGTAGGTGGTCTGGCTGACCACGGGAATAAACCCCATCTGCAAGGACTCCAAGGCGCCACGGGTGTCCACGCGAACGTCGGACTGCATGGCGATGGAGAGGTTTTTGCCCGCATGCGCAAAGTCCAGGTCCAGCGTCATTGCCCCACCTACCCAGCGCACGCCAAAGTGGTTCTGGTAGGCGATGAAGGCATGGGTGCCCACCAGCATCCCACCGGCCCGGAAGAATCCGTAATCACTCAACCGATCAATGACACGCCCGTGCGCGGCAGGGATGGGCGTGCAGCCGTACTCAATAGCGGCCCGTGCCATGCTTTTGATGGCCTGCGCCCCGGCGTGACGCAGGCCGTCGCCATGTGCCGCGATCAACTCCCTGATGGGCGGTTCATCCGGCCCCAGATAAATCTGCGTCACCGAGCCCGCCGGGTTCTTGAGCTGGTAGTACCAATAGGTGCGCCCCTTCACCGTCTTGGTCGTGAAGCCCCCCGGCAGATCGGCCACACACCGCTCCAGCTCACGCTGCCGGGTGGCTACATCCAGGCCCGAAAAGGCCGCTTGGGCGGCGGCAGGCAAGGGTTGGTAAAGGGCACTCACATGTACTACCAAAAATAAAAAGGTAGTATAACCCTTGGAGATCACCTTTGGCGGCCACCAGCAAATCGGCATCAGCGCCGCATGGGGTGTGGGCCAATGACCCGCTGTTTGGCACTCTGGCTGCCTTCGTGCCGGATGAGCCTGGCTGGCTGACCGCGCTGGCGCTTTCACCCACAAAATCAAAATCAGTATCTGATTGGATGGACTTGTTCAATTGGAGAATATTCAAAGCCAATGCAAAAACCAGAATGCATGCGGTTTGGCGATGTTTTTATAATCGGTCGCGCACATCCTGTTTTCAGCATTCAAAGCCTGCTATTCAGGTATTTCCAGGTAATACGCTGGTATCGGCAGGCGCCAATGAATCCGGTGGCGATTCAACTGCCTGGGTATCTGGCTCGGAGCCCTTGGTGAGTTTGCGCTGATTTTTCTCTTCCTTCTTTTTCTTCTTCTCCAGTTCGCGCTGACGTTTTTCGAATGAATAGTTGGGTTTTGCCACGCTCACCTCGCAGGAATTTAATTTGGGGAGCCATGATACACCACCGAGGTTGGTCAAATTTACAAGGGGTGTGTCGAGCCCCGGCTAGAGGCGCTTTGCGGCAAGGCCGAGCCTATCGGCGAAGGCGGGCCTGGTTAAGCTATAGGTTGGCGTAAAAAGGCAGGGGAGCGATTGTAGGCAAGGGGTGAGCGCTATGAAAAACGAAGTCGTCAACGCATGAAAGGCATGCGTTCGAGCGAAAAAACAATAACCTGTGAGCCCTGCCAACGCAAGTAAAGCGTAGTGCCCTTAGGTGAATTCCGAGGAGCAGGAAATGCGCTATTAAAAATATCCGTCAATATAATATTTTGATAATTAATAAATAATTTATTGGCTATAGTTTTAAATTGCTTTTTTATGAGATTGCTTGAATTCGTGTGGCTGTGGAATAAAAATGAGGCGTTCCACATGAAATGACGAAGGGCCCTTCTTTCGGCTAACGCCCTGAGTTCAACCGCCGCCGCAGGCGGTCAGCTGCAATGCAGAGTTAGGCAAAGGAGCTTTTCTGGCGTTCAGAACTTCACTGCAATTCGCTTTGTTGCTTCCTGATCGTGACTCCAGTTGGTTGCTGTTCCGCAAACCATCCAGCGACCGTTATCGTTTGCCGAGACGACAGCTCTCCAACCAGACCAGTCACCAGTGCTGGCGTTGTCGATGATTTGGCCGTCTACAAACGGTTTAGTGATGGCATCGCCTCCGCTACGGTTGGAGAGTACAACTTTCTTAGGACGGGCTTTCGAAGGTAGTCTCACGCAGACTACTGCGCAGGAGGCGCCGTCTTTTCGCCCCATTCCTTGATTCCATAGTCGGCCCTGCAAAACCCAGCCAGCCCCCATAAACACTGGGTTTGCGCTGTTTCCCCGACAGCTCCATCCCCCGAGAATCAATTCACCAGCCATTGATTTCTGAGAGTTTTGTGATGCCCCAGCCCGGTCAAACCGCCGACTTCTTCCGCCAACCACTGGCCGAGATGATCGACCTGCACCACCCGCTGGCGGTGCTCGCCAGCCGCCTGCCCTGGGCACAGATCGAGGCAGCGCTGGCACCGCACTTTGCTCGCCAGGCACGCGAGGGCCGTGCAGTGGCACAAGACGACCTGTTTGGCCCTTCTGTGCAAGTGGCTGGCGGCGCAGTCGCCGCCGCAGGCCGTCCGCGCCTGCCCATCCGCCTGATGGCCAGCCTGGTGCGCTGGCGCTTGACGGTCTTCTTGAGTCGCTTGAACTGCTTGGCATGGGCGTAGCCGCCGGCCTTGCGCCGCAAGGCCTTGCCTTCGCGCACAAAGGTCTGCTTCAGGGCAATGCCCGCCCGCTTGGCGGCGATCACCACCTTGTGGCGGGCGATCTCCAGCAGGCGTGAGTCCACCGGGTGGGCAATGGCCTTCTCCTGCACCGTGGTGTCCACGATCAACCGCTCGAACTCGGCGGGCCCGATGGCCCTGGAGGTGACGGCCGTGTCGATGGTGGCCTTGAGCAGTTCTTCCACGCCGGCCTCGCCAATCGCTGTACGAAAGCGTCCGATCTGCGTGGCGTCACACGGCAGGCGTGGTTCGTAGAAGCGCATGCCGCTGAAGTGCTGCCAGACCACGTTCTCCGCCCAGCGCTGCACCAGCTCCTCGTCGCTGAGCTTGTTGGCGTGCTTGAGGTACAGCAGGCTGGCCATCAGGCGGATGGGCAGGCGCGGACGGCCTGCGGCGGCGACTGCGCCGCCAGCCACTTGCACAGAAGGGCCAAACAGGTCGTCTTGTGCCACTGCACGGCCCTCGCGTGCCTGGCGAGCAAAGTGCGGTGCCAGCGCTGCCTCGATCTGTGCCCAGGGCAGGCGGCTGGCGAGCACCGCCAGCGGGTGGTGCAGGTCGATCATCTCGGCCAGTGGTTGGCGGAAGAAGTCGGCGGTTTGACCGGGCTGGGGCATCACAAAACTCTCAGAAATCAATGGCTGGTGAATTGATTCTCGGGGGATGGAGCTGTCGGGGAAACAGCGCAAACCCAGTGTTTATGGGGGCTGGCTGGGTTTTGCAGGGCCGACTAACTAACAGTTGCTGAAACAGAAAAGGCTCACTTTGCGCTTAACGAAAGTAGTTGAGCAATGTGGTGCGAAGCGCCACGTTGCTCGAACGAAGGGTTCTGCGACGTTGGAGCGGGGCACCCAAAAAACCTGAGTTTTGTAAACAGACGATGTGCACCACTGACCCAAACAATGCCTGATGCTCATGCTGCGCTGTAAAGATGCGTCCACATAAGCTCGCTTATGTCGCGCGCTTGAAAGCGCAGCACACGCTATCAGATTTTTCTTGTTTTATAAATACCCGTCGTTTGTGTTATCAGTCGCATATTTCAATTATGCGGCGCAGCTCTAATGTCGAAGAACTAGAGTTAGGCGACGTTGGCGTCAAAAGGCTAAGTTGCCTAACTCGACGCAACCTGCAATTACCCAAGATGAATGGTCATTTCTTGCTGTTTAGGAAAACCTAATTTTTCCCGGATCATCAATAGGTGGATTTCAACTTTGAAGTGCAACATTCACCAATCGGCTGCATTAAAAAGCAAAAGGCGCTGCAGCCCATGCTGCAGCGCCTATTTTTCTAATGCAATATGGTATTTTTTACATTACCCTTTTTTCTGCAACATCTTTATCACACTCGAAAAATCCTCGCCCCCATGCCCCGCAATGCTGTGCGCGGCATAAATGGCCCGGGCCAGGCCGCCCAGCGGGGTGCTGGCCTTGACGGCGGTGGCGTTTTCCTGGGACAGGCCTAGGTCTTTCAGCATCAGGTCTGTCCCAAAGCCGCCGGCGTAGCCCTTGCTGGCGGGGGCGTTTTCGTGCACTCCTGGGTAGGGGTTGTACTTTTCCAGCGCCCAGTTGCCGCCCGAGCTGCGGCGCATGATTTCGCTCAGCACCGTGGGGTCCAGGCCGTTGGCCACGCCCAGGGCGATGGCCTCGCTGGTGCCGGCCATGAGGATGCCAAGCAGCATGTTGTTGCAAATCTTGGCGGTCTGGCCGGCGCCCACGCTGCCGGCGTGGAAGATGTTCGTGCCCATTTTTTCCAGCAGGGGGCGGGCGCGTTCCAGATGGGCATCAGTGCCGCCGACCATGAAGGTCAGGGTGCCGGCGATGGCGCCGCCGGTGCCGCCGGAGACCGGCGCGTCGATGAAGGCGATGCCTGCGGCGTCCAGCGCCCTGGCCACTTTCTGGCTGGTGGCGGCTGCGATCGTGGAGCTGTCGATGACCAGTGCGCCCTTGGCGATGTGGGGCAGCAGGGCGGGCGCCCTGTCGCTGCCCAGGTACAGGCCTTCCACATGGGCGCTGGCGGGCAGCATGCTGACGATGGCCTCGGCGCCTTGCACGGCGTCCTGGGCGCTGGTGGCTACTTGCAGGCCCTGGGCCTTGACCTGGGCGCAGGCGTCCGGGCTCAGGTCGAAGGCCTTGACGCTGTGGCCGGCCTTGTGCAGGTTGATGGCCATGGGGGCGCCCATGTGGCCCAGGCCGATGAATGCGATTTGCATGGTGGGGTCTCCTGTGGTGGGTGAAGTGGGACTATGAAATTGGTAGCTTTTGGCGCTTGATGGGCGGGCGTTTTGGCGGATTTGACTGTGTGTCTGGTGTTTTGGCGGCCCTCACCCCGGCCCTCTCCCAGGGGGAGAGGGAGGAATACCGGGGGCCGTCTTGCCGCGCGGGCGCGTGGCCTTGGCGCTTGGGTTGTAGGCCAGGGCGGCGTCTATCCAGTGGCGCCATTGGGCGCGCGTGGCGTAGGCGGCGGGGGTGACCCAGAAGTAGCCGGCCATGCCGCCGCGCGGATCCAGCTCGTGCAGGCCGGGGGTTTCGGCGATTGCTTCGTGCTGATCCGGCGGCAGGCGCACCAGCAGGTTGTCGCCCTTGACGGCCAGGCAGAGCTTTCCGTTCACCATGAAGGCGTGGCTGCCGAACAGCGGGCGCTCCTGCACGTCTGCCTGCGCGTCCAGGCGCTCGGCCAGGGCGTCCTGCACGGCGGCGATGAGGTGCAGCGCTTCGTCGGGCAGGGGGCGGGCGGGCATGGTGGGTTTATGGTCAAAAAGGCCGCTAGCGCCCGTCCATCAAGCGTTAGCAGCTATATTTTTGTGACTAGCGGATGGCATCCGGCGCGTCGCCGTCCAGCATGCGCCGGCCGATGATGACGCGCATGATTTCGTTCGTGCCTTCCAGGATCTGGTGCACGCGCGCGTCGCGCAGCAGGCGCTCCAGCGGGTATTCGCGGATGTAGCCGTAGCCGCCGTGCAGCTGCAGCGCATCGTTGATGACATTGAAACCCGCGTCGGTGGCAAAGCGCTTGGCCATGGCGCAGTAGGTGGAGGCGTCGGGGGCGCCGGCGTCCAGCTTGGAGGCGGCCAGGCGCACCATCTGGCGCGCGGCGACCAGTTCGGTGGCCATGTCGGCCAGCTTGAACTGCAGCGCCTGAAAGCTTGCCAGCGTCTTGCCGAACTGCTTGCGCTCCTGCATGTAGCGCTGGGCGTGGCCCAGGGCGCCTTGCGCGGCGCCGACCGAGCAGGTGGCAATGTTGATGCGCCCGCCGTCCAGGCCCTTCATGGCTATCTTGAAGCCCTCGCCCTCGCGGCCCAGCAGGTGGTTGGCGGGAATGCGCACGTTGTCAAAGCTGATGGTGCGCGTGGGCTGGCTGTTCCAGCCCATTTTTTCTTCCTTCTTGCCGTAGTGGATGCCGGGCAGGTTGGCCGGCACGGCAAAGGCGCTGATGCCGGCGGCACCGGCGTCGCCGGTGCGCGCCATCAGCACCAGGATGTCGGTGCTGCCGGCGCCGCTGATGAAGGCCTTGCTGCCGTTGAGGACGTATTCGTTGCCTACCAGTTCGGCGCGGGTCTTGATGGAGGCGGCGTCGGAGCCGCTGCCGGGCTCGGTCAGGCAGTAGCTGGCTAATTTTTGCCCGGTGGTCAATGCCTCGCCCCATTGCTCGCGCACTTCATCGGTAGCCCAGGTGCCCAGCATCCAGGTCGCCATGTTGTGGATGGTGATGAAGGCGGTGGTGCTGGGGTCAACGGCGGCCAGCTCTTCGAAGACCAGGGTGGCGTCCAGGCGCGGCAGAGCCAGGCCGCCAGCGTTTTCGGGCGCGTACAGGCCGCAAAAGCCCAGTTCGCCGGCCTTGGCAATGGCGTCGACCGGGAAGATGCCCTCGGCGTCCCATTCGGCGGCATGCGGCGCCAGCTGGCCTTCAGCAAAGGCGCGGGCGGTGTCGGCAAAGGCGCGCTGGTCTTCGGTCAGTTCAAAGTTCATGGCGGGGCCTCCTGGTCGTTGGTTTTATGGTTGCGGCGCCTGGCCGTGGTGCAGCCAGTGGCTCAAGGCCTGGCGGCGCGCCTGGGTCTGTGCCGTCAGGCATTCGTGGTACAGGCGCGGCCATTCGGGAAGCGCTTCGTTGGTCCGCTGCGCTTCTTTGCATCGGGTGATGCGGGCGCGCTGCCAGTTGGCGTGATCCTGGCGCAGGCCAGGGCGCTCGTGGGCCGACAGGGCGCGCATCACATCACCGTACTGGATCTGGATGGCCGTGTCGGCCTCCTGGTAGTCGCGCACCGCACAGGCATTGGTCTCATCCACCGTGCCGCCGGGGCGGCAGGCGCCGCCGGCCTGCGCCCAGGCGGCCTGGCCCACAAGGCACAGCGCAAGGGCAAGGGCGGCAGCGCGCGGGCCGGTCACTTCAGGCTGATGGTGGTGTTCACGCCATGGTGCAGCGTGCTGTCGTCAAACCAGCGGGCCGTCACCGTCTTGGTCTGCGTGTAGAACAGCACCACCTGCTTGCCGTAGGGGCCCAGGTCACCGAGCTTGGAGGCGCGGCTGCCGGTGAACGAGAACAGCGGGACCGGCACCGGCACGGGCAGGTTGATGCCCACCTGGCCGACGTCGATGTCCTCCTGGAACATGCGCGCGGCCGCGCCGTTCTGCGTGAAGATGGCCGTGCCGTTGCCGTTGGGGTTGGCGTTGATGAACTCGATGGCCTGCTCCAGGTCGTCGGCGCCGGCGATGCACAGCACGGGGCCGAAGATTTCCTGGTCATAGACGCTCATGCCGGGCTTGACGCCGCTGAAGATCGTCGGGCCGACGAAGTTGCCCTTCTCAAAGCCGGGCACGTTGGGCTTGCGGCCGTCCAGCTCGATGACGGCGCCGTCGGCAATGCCGCGCTCGATCAGGCCCTCGACGCGCTCGCGGGCGGCGCAGGAGATGACCGGGCCCACGTCGGTGCCGGGCGTGCTGCCGGCCGAAATCTTGAGCGCCTTGGCCTTGGCGACGAAGTCGGGAATCCACTTCTGCGCCTCGCCCACCAGCAGCACCACCGAGATCGCCATGCAGCGCTGGCCGGCCGCGCCGAACGATGCGCCGACGATGGCGTTGATGGACTGCTCCTTGTTCGCGTCGGGCAGGACGATGGCGTGGTTCTTTGCACCCATCATGCACTGCACGCGCTTGCCGGCCAGGCTGGCGCGGTTGTAGACGTGCGTGCCGACCTTGGTCGAGCCGACGAAGCTGATCGCCTTGATGTCCGGGTGGTCGCAGATGGCGTTGACCACGTCCTCGCCGCCGTGCACCACGTTCAGCACGCCGGGGGGAATGCCGGCCTCCAGCGCCAGCTCGCACAGGCGCATGGTGACCATCGGGTCCTGCTCGGAGGGCTTGAGCACGAAGGTATTACCCGTGGCAATCGCCATGGGGAACATCCACAGCGGGATCATGGCGGGGAAGTTGAACGGCGTGATGCCGGCGCACACGCCCAGCGGCTGCATCACGGTGTAGGTGTCCACGCCGCTGGCCACGTTGTTGGCCAGCTCACCGAGCTGCAGGTTGCCAATGGCGGCGGCATGCTCCACCACCTCCAGGCCGCGGAACACATCGCCCTCGGCGTCGGGCAGGGTCTTGCCCTGTTCGGCCGTCAGCAGCGCGGCCAGCTCCTTCATGTTTTCGCGGATCAGCTGCTGCAGCTTGAGGAAGATGCGCGCGCGGGTACCGATGGGGGTCTTGCGCCAGGTCTTGAAGGCTTCCTTGGCGTTGGCCACGGCGGCGTTCACCTCGTCGGGTGTAGCAAAGGGCACGCGGGCCAGCACCTCTTGCGTGGCGGGGTTGACCACGTTGCGCCACTGGGTGGTCTTGGATTCGACCAGCTGGCCGTTGATCAGCAGCTTGACGGTGGGGGCTTGTACGGCGGTGGATGCGTCCATGGCGCTGGTCTCCTGGGTAGGGGTGGTGGATGAATGGGTGCCATGGTACGTGTGCGAAATTACCCATGCAATAGATAATTGCGCACTTCAGCTTTGCAAATTTGCACATCGCAATCGACCACCATGGACTGGGACAACTTGCGCTACTTTCTTGAGCTGGCCCGTACCAGCACCCTGGCCGCGGCCGCGCGGCGCACGGGCGTGGAGCACACCACGGTGGCGCGGCGCATCCAGGCGCTGGAAAAGCAGATGGGCGCGCCCCTGTTCGCGCGCGAGGCCACCGGCCACCGCCTGACCGAGGCCGGCCGCCAGCTGCTGCCCGCGGTGGAGGCCATGGAGGCCGCCGTGCTGGGCATGGAGCGCGCCGCGCCGGCCAACGCGGCCAGCGGCGGCCCGTCGGGCCTGGTGCGCGTCGGTGTGTCCGAGGGCTTTGGCACGCTGATCCTGGCGCCGCAGCTGGCGCGCCTGACACAGCGCCACCCGCACCTGTCCATAGACCTGCTGGCGCTGCCGCGCATGCTGCACCTGAGCCGGCGTGAGGCCGACATCGTCATCTCGCTGGAGCGGCCCAAGCGCGGATCGGTCATCGTCACAAAATTAGCCGACTACCGGCTTTACCTGTACGGCCAGCGCGAATACCTGGCGCGCCGCCCGCTGGTGGCGCGGCGCGAAGACCTGCGCCACCACGATTTCATCAGCTATGTGGACGATCTGTTGTTCAGCAAAGAACTGCAGTTCATCGACCAGCTCTGGCCGCCCGAGCGCTTTGCCCTGCGCTCAACCAGCATCACCGCCCAGTACGAGGCCGTGCGCGCCGGCGCCGGCCTGGCCGTGCTGCCGGCCTTTCTGGCCGACCGCGACCCCATCCTGGCGCGCGTGCTGCCGCACGAGGCGGTATTCACCCGCACCTTCTGGATGAGCATGCCGGCCGAGGGCAAGCACCTGGCGCGCATGCAGGCGGTGTGGGGCTTTCTGAAAGAGGTGGGGGCGAAAGAGGGCGCGCGGCTGGTGCCGGCCGCATAGCCCCCGCCGCCCGCCTGCGACAATGACCGCATCTTTGTTTCTGACCCCGTGACCGCCATGCTGCTTGACGCCACCGAATCCCAACTCGTGCTCGTGGACTACCAGGAACGCCTGATGCCCGCCATTTTTGAAGGCCAGGCGGCGCTGGCCAACGCCATCAGGCTGGCGCAAATCGCCCGCCTGGTGGACGTGCCCGTCTGGGGCACCGAGCAAAACCCCACGCGCTTGGGAGGCAACGACGCGCAGCTGCGCGCCCTGTGCCAGCGCACCCTGTCCAAGATGCACTTCAGCGCCGCGGCCGATGGCCTGGGCGCCTGGCTGCGCCCGCCGGCCAAACCCCAGGGCGGCAATGCGCGCAGCCTGCCCAAGCACCTGCAAAAGGCGCGCGAGCAGGAACAGCAGGCCATCGAGCGCCCCAGCATCGTCATCGCCGGCTGCGAGGCCCATGTCTGCCTGCTGCAGACGGCGCTGGAACTGCTGGAGGAGGAGTTTGAAGTCTGGGTCGTGACAGACGCCTGCAGCTCGCGCACCGAACGAAACCGCGACGCCGCATTCGACCGCCTGGCCGGCGCCGGCGCCGAGCTGGTGACCACCGAGATGGTGGCCTTCGAATGGCTGCGCAGCTGCGAGCATCCGGCGTTCAAGGACATGCTGGCGTTCGTCAAGTAAACCTGGGTAGCGCCATTTCAGGACACTAGCCGGGGGAAGGTGGGATGGGGTCAGGGTCACGCCTGCAGGTGTGTTTTCAGCGCGCGCCAATGCCCATCTGGCACGTCAGCTTCCCGCAAGCGCCATGTGAATAATTATGAATTTTGGATAACCCCTTGCCGCGCCACACCGGCGCACGCCACTCCCAGGAGACAGCACCATGGCCGCAGCCCCAGCCAACTACGCCGATTTCCACCGCCGCTCGATTGACGAGCGCGACGCCTTCTGGGCCGAGCAGGCCCAGCTGATCGAATGGCAGCAAGCGCCGCAGCAGATCTGCAACTACGACAAGCCGCCGTTTGCCAAGTGGTTCGTGGGCGGTACCACCAACCTGTGCCACAACGCTGTCGATCGTCACCTGGCGGCGCGCGCGCAGCAAAACGCGCTGGTGGCCATTTCCACCGAGACGGATACCGAGCGCGCCTACACCTTCGCCGAATTGCACGCCGAGGTGCAGCGCATGGCCGCCGTGCTGCAGTCGCTGGGCGTCAAGCAGGGCGACCGCGTGCTGATCTACATGCCCATGATTGCCGAGGCCGCCTTTGCCATGCTGGCCTGCGTGCGCATTGGCGCCATCCATTCGGTAGTGTTTGGGGGCTTTGCCTCGTCCTCGCTGGCATCGCGCATCGAGGATGCCGAGCCCACTGTCATCGTCAGTGCCGATGCCGGCTCGCGCGGCGGCAAGGGCGTGCCCTACAAGCCGCTGCTGGACGAGGCCATCGACCTGTCGGCGCACAAGCCCGCCGCCGTGCTGCTGGTGGACCGCGGCCTGGCCCCGGCTGCCATGCGCGCCGGGCGCGACCACGACTGGGCGGCGCTGCGCGAGCAGCATATGGACGCGCAGGTGCCCTGCGTGTGGCTGGAATCCACCCACCCCAGCTACACCCTGTACACCAGCGGCACCACCGGCAAGCCCAAGGGCGTGCAGCGCGACACCGGCGGCTACACCGTGGCGCTGGCGGCCAGCATGAAGCATATTTTTGATGCACAGGCGGGCCAGACCTACTTTGCCACCAGCGACATCGGCTGGGTGGTGGGCCACAGCTACATCATCTACGGCCCGCTGCTGGCGGGCATGACGACCATCATGTACGAGGGCCTGCCCGTGCGCCCGGACGCCGGCATCTGGTGGAGCATCGTCGAGAAGTACCAGGTCACGCATATGTTCTCGGCCCCCACGGCCGTGCGCGTGCTGAAAAAACAAGATCCCGAGTACCTCAGCAAGTACAACATCAAGAGCCTCAAGGCCCTGTGGCTGGCCGGCGAGCCGCTGGACGAGCCCACGGCAACGTGGATCAGCGGCGCGCTGAATGTGCCCATCATCGACAACTATTGGCAGACCGAGACCGGCTGGCCCATCCTCACGCTGTGCAACGGCGTGCAGCAGCAGTCGCCGCGCTTTGGCAGCCCGGGCAAGGCGGTCTATGGCTACAACGTCAAGCTCATCGACGAGGCCACGGGCCAGGAGCTGACCACCCCCAACCAGAAGGGCGTGGTGGCCATCGAAGGCCCGCTGCCCCCCGGCTGCCTGCAGACCGTGTGGCGCGACGACGAGCGCTTTGTCAGCACCTACTGGAACAGCATCCCCGGCCGCCAGGTCTACAGCACCTTCGACTGGGGCATCCGCGACGCCGACGGCTACTACTTCATCCTGGGCCGCACCGACGACGTGATCAACGTCGCCGGCCACCGCCTGGGCACGCGCGAGATCGAGGAATGCATCGCCGGCCATCCGAATATTGCCGAGGTGGCCGTGGTCGGCGTGGCCGACCAGCTCAAGGGCCAGGTGGCCATGGCCTTTGCCGTGCCGCGCGATGCCTCGGGCCTGGTGGACGACGCCGCGCGCCTGAAGTTCGAGGGTGAGGTCATGAAGCAGGTGGACAGCCAGCTGGGCGCCGTGGCCCGCCCGGCGCGCGTGATCTTCGTCAACCTGCTGCCCAAGACGCGCAGCGGCAAGCTGCTGCGCCGCGCCCTGCAGGCCGTGGCCGAGCGCCGCGACACCGGCGACCTGACCACCATGGAAGACCCGGTGGCGCTGCAGCAGATCAAGGATCTGATGGGCTGATCGGGCCGGAATTCACTCTTGTTTTTATAGCTCCTGCCGCCCGTTGTATGGGCGCCAGGGGCTTTTTTCTTGCCTATCAGTTCTGCTGCAGCAAGGCCAGGGTCTGGGCGTCTGGTAGGCCGGCAAAGAAACGCTGCAACGCCTCGTGGAACACCGGCTGTCCCCCGGCCGCCACAAACAGCGTCAGGCAGGAGCGGAACTTGATGGCGTCGATCTCGCCCAGAATGCCGGCCGCCGGTAGGCCCGTGTGCGCCAGCATGGCCTGCACGCATTCGACCAGCCGGGCGCCCAGCAGCGGGTGCTCAAGATAGGCCCGCGCCTCGTCCAGGCCGGCCATGCCATAGGCCTGCGCCATGGCACTGAAACCCAGACCCCGCAGCTGCGGAAAGATGTACCAGACCCAATGCGTGCGCTTGCGCCCGGCCCACAGCTCGGCCAGGGCCGGGGCATAGGCCTGTTCCTGGGCGGCGATGAAGCGTTGCAGGTCGAAGGGATCGGATGGCATGGCATACCCCCTTTATCCGGTAGGCGGACTACGCGCCAGCCTTGGCGCGCCACAGGCCAGTCACCAGGCCGGTGGACAGCATGGTGCCGCAGACGATCACCACGCCGCAGCCCAGCATCCACGGCGTGACCGTCTCGCCCAGGAAGAGCGCGCCGTACAGCACCGCGAACACCGGCGCCAGAAAGGTCACGGCCAGGGCCCGGCTGGGCCCGGCGTGGTTGATGATGCGAAAGTACAAAATGAAGGCAATGCCCGTGCACAGCACCGCCAGCCCGGCGACGGCGGCCCAGGCGCGCAGGCCGGGTGTCTGCGCCGGCCAGGCCCACCACATGGGCAGGGCCAGGCCCAGGGCCGCGCCCAGCTGGCTGCCGGTGGCAGTGGCCAGCGGCGGAATGCCCTGCAGGTAGCGCCGCGCAAAGCTGGCCGCCACGGCGTAGCAGGTGGAGGCCAGCAGGCAGGCGCCAATCGCCCAGCCCGCCTGGCCGCTCTTGAGCCCCACGCCCGCAGGCGCGCGCCAGGCCAGCAGGGCCACGCCCACCAAGCCCAGCGCCAGGCCCAGCCAGCGCAGGCGGTTAATGCGGTCGCCCAGCCAGAGCCAGGCCACCAGGGCGCCAAACAGCGGCACGGCGGCGTTGAGGATGGAGGCCAGGCCGGTGGCGATGTGCATCACGGCCCAGGCAAACAGCGCGAATGGAATCGCCGAGTTGATCAGCCCGCACAGCAGCACCGGCCGCCAGTGGCGCCGCAGCTGCGGCCATTCGCCCCGGTGCAGCAATATGGGCCACAGGAACAGCGTGGCCAGCAGCACGCGCAGCCCGGCCGTGGGCAGCGCCCCGAACTCGGCCGCGCCCAGGCGCATGAACAGGAACGAGGCGCCCCACAGGCTGGCCAACAGAATGAATTCGCCCAGCCAGGCGTGGTGTGGCACGGCCGCGCCGGCGGACAGGGGTGTGCTGCTCATGCGAAGGCGGGCAGGGGTTGCGATGGGAAGATGCTGGGCGGCGCCCCTTCCAGCCGCAGCAGCGCCTGCTTGCGCGCCAGGCCGCCGGCATAGCCGGTCAGCGCACCGCCCGCGCCCAGCACGCGGTGGCAGGGCACGACGATGCTGATCGGGTTGCGCCCCACGGCCGCGCCCACGGCGCGCACGGCGGTCGGGCTGCCCAGGGCCCGCGCCAGTGCGCCGTAGCTGGTCGTGGCGCCGCTTGGAATGGCCAGCAGCGCGCGCCACACGGCCTGCTGGAACGGCGTGCCGCCGGACAGATCCAGCGGCAGGTCGAACGCCTGGCGCGTGCCGGCCAGGTATTGCGCGAGTTGCCGGGCCGCCGCGCGCAGCACGGGGTGGGTGTCGTCGCCGGACCAGGCGCCGGGCCCATCGAGTTGCGCGGGCAGGTGGCGCTGGCCGTCAAACCACAGGCCGACCAGGCCGCGCGTGCCGGCGGCCAGGCTCACCACACCCAGGTCGGTGCGGATACGGCTTTGTACGGTATCGGAGGGGAATTGCATGATGAACCTCGATTAGAAGCGAAAAAGACCGATGGCGCTTGTGGGACATGCGCAAACAGCTATTTATTTGATAGCTACTACACCAGACTGCTCCAGGCGCGTATCACGCCATAGCCGCGCCAGGGGCGCCAGGCCTGGGCGGCATCGACGGCCGCGCGCGCCGGCTGGGCCTGGTCCCGCACGCCCAGGGCCTTGTGCAGCGCCACGTCGCCGGCCGGAAAGGCGTCGGGCCAGCGCAGGGCGCGCAGGGCGATGTACTGGGCCGTCCAGTCGCCGATGCCGGGCAGCTGGCGCAGGGCGGCCAGGGTGGCTTCCACATCGGCGCTGGCCGACAGATCGAGCTGGCCGCCATCGACGGCACGCGCCAGCGCCACGATGGCGGCCTGGCGCTGGCGCACGATGCCCAGTTGGCCGAGTGCATCGCCATCGGCCGCAGCCAATACGGCGGGCGTGGGAAACAGCCTGTCGAGCCCCGGCCAGGGTGTGTCAACGGGCGCGCCAAACTGCCGCACCAGGCGCTCGGCCAGGGTGCGTGCCGCAGCCACCGTGATCTGCTGGCCCAGCACCGCGCGTACCGCCAGCTCGAAGCCGTCCAGCGTGCCCGGCACGCGCAGGCCGTCGCCGCTGGGGAAGAAGGGGTGCAGCACGGCGTTGATGGCCGCCGGGTCGGCGTCCAGGTCGAGCAGGGCGCGCACGCGGGCAATCACCTGGGGCAGCGCGGGCAGCAGGCCGTCGCTCACGCGCAGCAGCAGCTGGGGGCGGGTGTCGTCAAAGCGGGCCTCCAGCCAGCCCGTATGCACGCCGGCGCCGCCCGCCAGCCGCAGCGTGCGGCGCAGGGTGCTGCCCTCGACCTCCTCCAGGCCGTGAATGCGCCGCGCCGCAAAAAAGTCGAGCAGCGCCGCCACGTCCAGCGGCGGCCGGTAGCCCAGGTGCACGGGGTGGCCGCCGTTTTGCTGCGCCGTGCCCTCGCGCCGCAGCTGGGTGGGGTTGAGGCCGTAGTGCGCGCCAAACGCCGCATTGAAGCGCCGCAGGCTGGCAAAGCCGCTGGCCAGCGCCACCTGGGTCACGGGCAACGGCGTGTCGGTCAGCAGCTGCTTGGCCGTCAGCAGCCGCCGCGTCTGCAGGTATTGCAGCGGCGAGATGCCTAAAGCGGCCTCGAAGATGCGGCGCAGGTGCCGGTCGCTGATGCCTAAGCGCGCCGCCAGCCGTGCCACCAGGGCGCCGCCCTCGGGTTCGGCCCAGGCCTCGGGCGCATCCAGCAGCCGCAGCGCCTGGCGCAGCAGGATGGCGCCCGCGTCCTGCAGCGTCCAGGGCGCGGACTGCGGCGCCAGCTCGGGCCGGCAGCGCAGGCAGGGGCGAAAACCGGCGCTCTCGGCCTGGGCGGCCAGGGCGAAGAAGCGGCAGTTCTCGCGCCGCGGCGTGCGCACGGCGCAGACCGGGCGGCAGTAGATGCCGGTGGAGGTCACGCCGGTGAAGAAGCGCCCGTCAAAGCGCGCGTCGCGGGCCTTCAGGGCCAGGTAGCGGGCCTCGTCCTCGTCGGCAGCGGCGGCCGGCGGGGCAGGGGAGTGCGGGGCGGTGGACATGGGGCCATGATAGGCCGCACCGAGGCGCGCACTCGCCGTTTTCGGACATGCGCCTGGGGCGCTGTCTAGCCGGGACGGGCACCTACAATCCAGGCTTTGTTCACTTTCGACAGGTCACTCCGTGCAACTCTCCCCCGCCATCTTCAAGGCCTACGACATCCGCGGCATCGTGCCCGCCAGCCTCGATGAGGAAGTGGCCCGCGCCCTGGGCCGGGCCTTTGGCACGGCGGCATTGCAGCAGGGCGAGCGCGTCGTGGCCGTGGGGCGCGATGGGCGGCTGTCGGGGCCGGCGCTCTCGGGTGCCTTGATCCAGGGCCTGGTGGATGTGGGCATCGAGGTCATCGACGTGGGCCTGTGCACCACGCCCATGCTGTACTTTGCCGCCAGCACGCTGTGCGCGAGCGGCATCCAGGTCACGGGCAGCCACAACCCCAAGGACTACAACGGCTTCAAGATGGTGCTGGCCGGCCGCGCCATCCATGGCGAGGAGATCCAGCAGCTGCGCCGCAGCATGGAGGCCGCGAGCTGGCAGCCGCAGGACGGCGGCAGCGTGCGCCAGGCAGACGTACTGCCAGCCTACACAGAGCGCATCGTGGGCGACGTGAAGCTGGCGCGGCCCATGAAGATCGTGGTCGACAGCGGCAACGGCATCGCCGGCGCCTCGGCGCCGGGCATCTTCCGCGCCCTGGGCTGCGAGGTGGTGGAGCTGTTCTCCGAGGTGGATGGCAACTTTCCCAACCACCACCCCGACCCGAGCAAGCCCGAAAACCTGCGCGACGTGATCGCCGCCCTGCAAGCCACCGACGCCGAGCTGGGCCTGGCCTTTGACGGCGACGGCGACCGCCTCGGCATCGTCACCAAGGACGGCCAGAACATCTTCCCCGATCGCCAGATGATGCTGTTCGCCCAGGACGTGCTCTCGCGCGTGCCCGGCGCGCCGATTCTGTTCGACGTGAAATGCACCCAACGCCTGGCGCCAGCCATTAGTGCGGCGGGCGGCGAGCCCGTCATGTACAAGACCGGCCACTCGCTGATCAAGGCGCGCATGAAGGAGCTGGCCGCCCCACTGGGCGGCGAGATGAGCGGCCACATCTTCTTCAAGGAGCGTTGGTACGGCTTTGACGACGGCACCTACGCCGGCTGCCGCCTGCTGGAGATCCTGAGCCGCAGCGCCGACCCCAGCAGCGTGCTCAACGCCTTGCCCACCAGCCACAGCACGCCCGAGCTGAACGTGGCCTGCGCCGAGGGCGAGCCGCACCGCCTGACCGCCGAGCTGCAGGCCCTGGCGACAGGCACCTTTGCCGCGCCCGCCGCCATCAGCACCATAGACGGCCTGCGCGTGGACTGGCCCGACGGCTTTGGCCTGATCCGCGCCAGCAACACCACGCCGGTGCTGGTGCTGCGCTTTGAGGGCCACACCGATGCGGCGCTCCAGCGCATCGAGGGCGAGATGCTGGCGCTCTTGGCGCGCGTCAAGCCTGGCGCCCAGGTCGGCGGCGCGGCCCACTGAGCCCGGCGCCACCCACTGCGGCGCCCATGCAGACCATCGCCCTGTGGCTGTACAGCCTGGCCCTGTGGCTGGCCCAGCCGCTGCTCAGACGCAAGCTGCGCCGGCGCGCCGTGAACGAGCCCGGCTACGCCGTCGCCGTGCCCGAGCGCTTTGGCCGCTACGCGCAGCCGGTGGCGGCGCCGGCGCCGGGCGGGCCGCTGGTGTGGATCCACGCCGTGTCTCTGGGCGAGACGCGCGCCGCCGCCATCCTGCTCAAAGAGTTGCGCATAGAGCTGCCCGGCATGCGCCTGCTGCTGACGCACGGCACGGCCACGGGTCGGGCCGAGGGCGAAAAACTGCTGCAGCCCGGCGACCTGCAGGTCTGGCAGCCCTGGGATACGCGCGGTGCCGTGCGGCGCTTTCTGCGCCAGTTCCGCCCGGCCATCGGCATCCTGATGGAGACGGAGATCTGGCCCAACCTGGTGGCCGGCTGCCGGCGCGAGCGGGTGCCGCTGGTGCTGGCGAATGCGCGCCTGAATGAAAAATCACGCGCCGGCGCGCAGCGCCTGGCCTGGCTGTCGCGCCCGGCCTATGCCGCGCTGTCGGCGGTCTGGGCCCAGACCGAGGAGGACGCGGCGCGCCTGCGCAGCGTGGGCGCGCCCGTTACCGGGGTATTCGGCAACCTCAAATTTGATGTTGAGCCCTCGGCCACGCAGCTGGCGCAGGGACGCGGCTGGCGCCAGGCCAGTCTGCACCCCGTGGTGCTGCTGGCCAGCTCGCGCGAGGGCGAGGAGGCGATGTGGCTGGATGTTTTAAAGCAAAAACAGGCTCTAGCGCCCACAGGACAAGCGCCAACAGCTATAAATAACGAAGCATCATCACCCGTCCAGTGGCTGGTCGTACCCCGCCACCCCCAGCGCTTTGATGAGGTACAGCAACTGCTGGAGGCCGCCGGCCTGCGCGTGTCGCGGCGCAGCCAATGGAGCGAGGCGCCACAGAACGCCGATGTCTGGCTGGGCGACTCGCTGGGCGAGATGGCGCTGTACTACGGCATGGCCCATGTGGCGCTGCTGGGCGGCAGCTTTGCGCCGCTGGGCGGGCAGAACCTGATCGAGGCGGCAGCCTGCGGCTGCCCCGTGGTCATGGGCCCGCACACCTTCAACTTTGCCCAGGCGGCCGATCTGGCCATGGCCGCCGGCGCCGCCCAGCGCGTGAGCGACATGGCCGCCGGCATTGCCGCCGCCTGCGCCCTGGCCGCGGATGGCCCGCGCCAGGCACAGCTGGCCCAGCGCTGCCAGAGCTTTACCCAGACCCACCGTGGCGCCGCCCAGGCCACGGCTCGGGCGGTGGTGCGGCTGCTGGCGGCGTGAGCCTGTTGCCCTGCCGGCCGCGTCGGTGCAGTCCGCAGCATTGCATACCATCGTCACAGTTACATTCAAGCAACAATTTCCACATACGGACACGTACGTATTTACGGGTTATCCCTAGACCGTAGAAAATCGCAACCATCATGATGGAAAAGCACTACCTCACTTCCCTGTTCACCCCCGGCTCGGTCATCGTGCTGGCTGGTGACCCCGACGCCCCGGAGTCACAAACTCCCCAGGCGCGCGCATTGCTCGACGGGCTGAAGGCGCAGAAATTCACCGGCACGTTACAGTTTTTTGACATCAACACCAGTGGCACCCTGGCCGATCTGGCGCAGATTCGCGCCGACCTGGCCATCATCGTCCAGCCCAACAAGGACTTGCCGGCGGCGCTGGAGATCGCCGGCCGCATGAACTGCCGCGCTGCCCTGGTGCTGTCCAATGGCGTGGACGCCGAGCTGGCAGGGCAGCTGCACAAGATTGCCCGGCGCGAGGGCATGCACCTGCTGGGCCCCAACTCGCTGGGCATACAGCGCCCATCGCTGCAGCTCAACGCCAGCGCCGCGGGACCGCTGGCGCAGGAGGGATCTCTGGCACTGGTGTGTCAGTCGGGCGCGCTCACCTCGTCCATCCTGGACTGGGCCAGCAACAACGGCGTGGGCTTTTCCAGCGTGATCTCTCTGGGCCCGTACACCGACATGGGCCTGAGCGAGGCGCTGGACTTTCTGGCCAACGACGCGCGCACGCAAAGCATCGTGGTCTACATGGAAGGCATACAGGACGCACGCCGCTTTGTGAGCGCCATGCGCTCGGCTTCGCATGCCAAGCCGGTGGTGGTGCTGAAAGCCGGGCGCAAGCCGGCGGGCAACAAGGCCGCGCAGACGCACAGCGGTGCCATCGTCGGCAGCGACGATGTCTTTGACGCCGTGCTGCGCCGCGCCGGCGCGGTGCGCGTGCGCTCCTTCGTGGCGCTGTTTTCGGCCGCCAAATGCCTGGCATCGCGCTACCGGCCCGTGGGCAAGCGCCTGGCCATCGTCACCAACGGCGGCGGCCCCGGCGTGCTGGCCGCCGACTGGGAGAACGAAATCGGCCTCGACCTGGGCCTGCTCTCGCCAGAATCCAGCGCCAGCCTGGCGCCGCAGCTGCCGGCCCTGGCCTCGCTCGGCGGGCTCATCGACCTGTCCGAGGACGCCACGCCCCAGCATTACGCCCGGGCGCTGCAGACCGCGTTCTCGGATCGGCAGATCGACGGCGTGTTAGCCATCTTCTCGCCCAAACCCGGCGCCGACGCCGAGGGCGCGGCCCAGGCCCTGGCCGACGCCAAGCGGCTGGCACCCAAGCCGCTGCTCAGCTGCTGGATGGGCGACGCCACCGTGGTGCCGGCGCGCAAGATTCTGCGCAGCGCGCAAATCCCCACCTTCCGCACGCCCGAGGCGGCCGTGGGCGCCTTTGGCAACATCGCCTCGTTCTACCAAAACCAGCAGCTGCTGCAGCAAACGCCTCCGTCACTGACCACGCTGGCCAAGCCCGACATCGATGGCGCGCGCCTGGTCATCGAAAGCGTGCTGGCCGAGCGCCGCAACGTGCTCACCGAGATGGAGTCCAAGACGCTGCTGGCCGCCTTCCACATCCCGGTCACCAAGACGCTGCTGGCACGCAATGCCCACGAGGCCATGATGATCGCCACGCAACTGGGCTTCCCGGTGGCGCTGAAGATCCACTCGCGCGACATCGCGCACAAATCCGACGTGGGCGGCGTGGTACTCAACCTGCAAAGCGGCGCCGCCGTGCGCGACGCCTACAACGACATGGTGCAGCGGGTGGCGCGCCTGCAGCCCGATGCGCGCATCGATGGCGTCACCGTGCAGCAAATGGCGCGTGCGCGCCGTGGGCGCGAGATCTGCATCGGCCTGGTGAGCGACGACCCGTTTGGCCCGGTAATCACCTTTGGCGCAGGCGGCACCATGATCGAGCTCATCAACGACCGCGCCATGGAGCTGCCGCCGTTGAACCAGTTTCTGGCGCGCAGCCTGATCGGCCGTGCACGCGTGGCCGAAACCCTGGGCGAATGGCGTGTTGCCTCCGCCGTGGACATGCAGGCGCTGGAGCAGGTGCTGCTGCGCGTCTCAGAAATGGTCTGCGCGCTGCCCCAACTGCGCGAGATGGACATCAACCCGCTGATCGTGGACGAGCAGGGCGCCGTGGCCGTGGATGCGCGCATCGCCCTGCATGAATCGGCCCACGCCAGCGGTCGCCCCGAAAGCGCCGGCGCCGGCCATTACAACCACCTGTCGATACACCCCTACCCGGCGCGCTACGAGCAAATCTGGCCGCTGCGCGGCGGTGGCGAATGCCTGGTGCGCCCGATCCGCCCGGACGACGCGCAAATGGTGCAGCGCCTGGTCAAGGAGCTGTCGCCCGAGAGCCGCTACTTCCGCTTTGTCTCGCAGATCGCCGAGCTGCCGCCGTCCATGCTGTCGCGCTTCACCCTGATCGACTACGACCGCGAAATGGCCCTGGTGGCCGTGCAGCGCGAACGCATCGTGGACGAAGAGGGCGAGGTCAGCCACAAGGATCGCATCGTCGGCGTGTCACGCTATGTCACCAACCCGGATCACAGCAGCTGTGAGTTTGCCCTGCTGGTGGCCGACGACTTCGCCGGCAAGGGTCTGGGCTCGCGCCTGATGCACAGCATCATGGAAGTCGCCCGCGACCGCGGCCTGGCCGAGATCCAGGGCCTGGTGCTGGCCAACAACCCCACCATGCTCAAACTCATGCGCAGACTGGGCTTCGAGGTGCGGGCCTTTGAGGAGGATCCGGAATTCAAGCTGGTGGTGCACCAGCTGTAAGTCCTCGGTTGCTTTTGAAAATATAGCACTTTGCGCTTGTCTGGTAAGCGCAGAGTGCTGAAAACTATCGCATCAGCAACGCATCCACCGCCGTTACGTCATCCATCGTCAGCGTGCCCGCCACCTGCTTCAGGCGCAGCGTGCCGACCAGTACGTTGTAGCGCGCGGCGGCCAGGTCGCGCTTGGTCTGGTAGAGCTGGCTTTGGGCGTTGAGCACGTCGATGTTGATGCGCACCCCGACCTGGTAGCCGAGCTTGTTGGCGTCCAGCGCGCTTTGGCTGGAGGCCTCGGCAGCCCGCAGCGCGGCAACCTGGCTCAGGCCCGATTGCACGCCGAAGAAGGCGGCACGCGCGGCCTGGGCTACGTTGCGGCGCGCGTTGTCCAGGTCGGCGCGGGCCTTGTCTTCGAGTGACAGGGTTTCCTTGATGCGGTTTTGCACGGCAAAGCCGGCAAACAGCGGCAGGTTCAACGCCACGCCCACGGTGGCAGCGTCGGTGCGCGAATGCACGCCCGGCATGCTGATGCTGCCGTTGGGTGTGCGTTGTACGTTGTAGCCTGCCTGCAGGTCGACGGTGGGCAGGTGGCCGGTTTTGGCCTTGGCGGTTTCCAGCTTGGCCATGTCCAGCGCAATCAGGGCCTGGCGTACCTGGGGTTGGCGCTCCTCGGCGCTGCGCACCCAGTTGCTGACGTCATCGGGCTGCACGGCCGGCAACTGCGCGGACTGAGCCAGGGGCAGGGGGGTGGCGCCGGTGCGCCCAACCAGCTGGTCGAGTGCCAGGCGCTTCACATGCAGGTCATTGCTGGCGGCGATTTCCTGGGCGGTGACCAGGTCATGCCGGGCCTGCGCCTCGCGCTCGTCGGTGACGGTGGTGGTGCCGACCTGGAAGTTGCGCTTGGCCGCGGCAAGCTGTTCCGCCACAGCGGTCTTTTGTGCGCGCACGAAGGTCAGCGTGTCGCCTGCGGCCAGCACGTCAAAGTAGGCTTGGGTGACGCGAATCAGCAGATCCTGCTCGGCGCCTTCGAGCTGCGCCTGGGCAAAGTCCGTGCCGCGCTGGCCCTGCTCAAAGGCGATGCGGTTGGCCGGGCGGTACAGGGGCTGCGTCGCCTGCACTCCCAGCGTTTGCGACGGGCCATTGACATTCACGTCGGACAGACGAGCGCGTGACATGTCGGTGCGCGAATAATTCGCGCCACCGGTCAGCGCAGCACTGGGCAGCAGGCCGGCACGGGCCTGTTCGGCACGGCTGCCCGCGGCCTGCAGTTGCGCCCGTGCGGCCTGCCATGCCGCGTCGTAGCCGCGAGCATGCTCGATCAATGCCGACAGGCTTTGCGCCTGCGCGGGGGGTGCCGCGGCAACGCAAAGGGCGTAGACGGCACTCATGCGAAGGGTGGAGGAGAAAACCCGCTGCAATGCTTTCATGGCGTTGAAATGGATGGCTGGGGCAGATTGGGGGTGCGGCCTGTGAGGGGCCGCAAGTCAGTAATGCGGCACGGCCGAATCGCGCTCATGCGACCAGGCGTCTATGCCCCCGGTGATGTTGGCCACCTGGTCAAAGCCGTTTTGCATCAGAAAGGCAGCCACCCGCAGGCTGCGCATGCCGTGGTGGCACAGGCAGGCGGTGGGGCGGTTGGGGTCAAGTTCGGTCAGCCGCATCGGCAGCTGACCCATGGGGATGGCCACGAGTTCGAAGCCCTGGGCCGCCACGCTGGCGGTCTGCAGCTCCCAGGGCTCGCGCACGTCCAGCACCAACGGATGTCCGGCCTCATGCCTGAGGAGCCAATCGGCCAGCTGGGCGGGACGGACATGGTCAATCATGCAAGGCCGGTCGGGTGCAGCGTTCAGAACTTGAAGGAAGAGGGCTCGGCGAAGTGGCGCAGGCGCGGCACGACCACGTCCCAGGGCTGGCTGGTCTCGAAGCGCTCGCCCTGGCGGCGCACGATGGTGGCACGCATCATCGGCTCTTGCCCCACATAAGCGCCCAGGCGGCCACCGTCGCGCAGCAGCGCCAGCAGCTTCTGCGGCACCTCGGCCACCGAGCCGCTGAGCACGATGACGTCGAACGGGCCGTCGGGAATGGGGTCGCGTGCGCCGTCGGCCTGGCGCACGTCGGCGTTGTCCACACCGGCGCTACGCAGGTTCTCGCGCGCAAACTCGGCCAGGTCAGGGTCGATCTCCAGCGTCACCACGCGCTCGGCGCAGGCGGCCAGCAGGGCGGCCATGTAGCCCGAGCCGGCGCCTATCTCCAGCACACGGTCGGTGGGCTGAACTTGCAGGTCTTGCAGCATGCGCGCATCCACGCGCGGCGCGAGCATGACCTGTCCCAGACGTGCGGCTTCTTGCGCGTCGGGGTTGAGCGGGATTTCGGTGTCGATGAAGGCCAGGCCCTGGTAGCTGGGCGGCACAAAGTCTTCGCGGCGCACGCGTGACAGCAGCTCGAGCACTCCGGCATCGAGCACGTTCCACGGCCGGATCTGCTGCTCCACCATGTTGTAGCGGGCCTGCTCGACAGGGTCGTGAATGTCGATGGACGTGTTCAGAGGCAAGTTCATGGAGTACTCCGGAAGGCGGTCACTGTGATCGGATAAACCTACGATTTTAGGCCGAGCGCACGCACAGACCCTGCAAAACATTGTCGGCCTGCAGGCGTATGTATTCCTGTGGTGAAAAACGCTCGGCGTTGGGAATGCACAACGCCGGCGTCGACTGCGAGAACATGAGAAACATGAGCGGCGCCAGCACCAGGTACACGGCGTGCTCCAGATCCAGCGCGCGCAGCTCACCGCGATCCATGCCACGCTGCAACACACGGCGGATCAACTGGTGGCCAGGCTCGACCACCTCGTGGCGGTAGAACTCGGCGATTTCGGGGAAATTGTTCGCCTCGCTGAGCATGAGCTTGCCCAGGCCCGAGGCCTTGGTGGAGCCTATGCGTTCCCACCAGGTTTCAAAGCAGTACCGCACCAGATCCTGGCTTGTGCCCACATAGGATTCAAGCTCCAGATCCCATTCGGCAAAGCGCCCGGCAATGTTCTGGCGCACCACGGCCTTGAACAGCTCTTGTTTGCTCGGGAAGTACAGAAACAGCGTGCCCTTGGAGACACCGGCGCGCGCCGCCACTTCTTCGACCCGGGTGGCGGCGTAGCCCTTGTCCACGAACAAATCTAGCGCGGCATCCAGCAGCTCACCCGGCCTGGCGTCCTTGCGACGGCCTCGCTTGGGGATTGCTGATGTGGGGATGCAGGGCAGGGCGGCGCTCATGGAGTTACTGACTTTCGGGTTAGTAATGTAACAACCCTCCGTTGTTTGCGTCAACGTGCATCCTGATCATCAAGCATATGGCGGTGTTTCTATGATGCGATTTTCAGGAGCACCATATGTCGTCAATTCTGCAAAGCATCACCCTGGCTGGCGGTTGTTTCTGGTGCACCGAGGCTGTATTCAAGCGTGTGCGCGGCGTGACCGAGGTGCAAAGCGGCTATGCCAATGGCGATGTGGCAGATCCAAGCTACGAGCAGGTGTGCAGTGGTCACACGGGCCATGCCGAGGCGGTGCGCGTCACGTTTGACCCGGCCGAGATCGGCTTGCGCGACATACTGCAGATCTTTTTTGCCACCCACGACCCCACCACGCCAAACCGCCAGGGCAATGATGTGGGCACGCAGTACCGCAGCGGCATCTACTACAGCGACCCCACGCACGAGCAGATTGCCGCGGTGCTGCTGCACCAGTTGCAGCAGGAGCAGGCTTTCGGCGCCCCCATCGTCACCGAGCTGCAGCCATTGGTGAACTTCTGGCCGGCCGAGAGCTATCACCAGGACTTCTATGAGCGCAATCCGAATCAGGGTTACTGCAACTTTGTCGTGGCGCCCAAGGTGAGCAAGTTCCGCAAGACGTTTGCACGCCATCTCAAGCCAGACGCCTGAAGTTTTGCAGTATCGTCGCCGGCTTTCAGCCGGCAGCTCGCCTGCTGCTTCGAAATGCCCTCCGCATGCAACCCGCCTCCCTGCCTCAAAGCCATGCCCCTGCAGCCAACGCCTGGCAGGTGTTTCTGATCTTTCTGCGCCTGGGCCTGACATCATTTGGCGGGCCTGTGGCGCACCTGGCCTATTTCCGTACGGAGTTCGTGGCGCGCCGGCGCTGGCTGAGTGAAAGCGACTATGCCGATCTGGTGGCCCTGTGCCAGCTTTTGCCCGGCCCGGCGAGCAGCCAGGTGGGCATGGCGCTGGGCCTGCGTCAGGGCGGCTTCGCCGGGGCCTTGGCAGCCTGGCTGGGCTTTGCCTTGCCCTCTGCATTGGTCATGGCACTGCTGGGCCTGGGCCTCATTGCAACCCCCGGACTGGTGCCCGCAGGCGTGCTGCATGGTCTGAAGGTGGCCGCCGTAGCGGTGGTGGCGCAAGCCGTGTGGCGCATGGGTGGCAGCCTGTGCCGTGGACCAGCCCGGTTGTTGTTGATGGGTTTGACCTGCGCCCTGACCCTGGCGATACCTGGCATGGCAGGGCAACTGGGCGCCATGATGATTGCGGCACTGGCCGGCCTGGGCCTGTGGGGCAGGGCGGGCGTTGCGCCTGAGCAGCCTGCCCATGAAGCGCCTGGCCCTGGCCCGTGGGCAGTCAGGGGGGCTACCCTGTTGATTCTGTTTGCCGCCATGCTGGTATTGCTGCCGCTGGCCGCACGCGCCTGGCCACAGGCATGGCTGCTGCTCGCCGACGCCTTCTTTCGTTCCGGCGCCCTGGTGTTTGGCGGTGGTCATGTGGTGCTGCCGCTGCTGCAGGCCGAGGTGGTCAGCACCGGCTGGGTGGCGCAGGACGACTTTCTGGCTGGCTACGGCCTGGCGCAGGCCATGCCCGGGCCGTTGTTCACATTCGCCGCGTTCCTGGGTGCAGCGGCAGGCCATGGCGCGGGTGGCTGGCTGTGGGCGGCAGTGTGCTTGTTGGCCATATTCCTGCCATCTTTTTTGCTGGTTATGGGGGTGTCTCCATTCTGGGAATCGCTGCGCCGGCACGCGCCGCTGCGGGCGGCGCTGTCGGGCGTGAATGCGGCGGTGGTCGGCCTGTTGCTGGCCTCGCTCTACAACCCCGTCTGGACGAGTGCCATCCAGGGTCCAGCGGATATTTTCCTGGCGCTGGCGGTGTTTGCCGAGCTCATGTGGGGGCGCATGCCAGTCTGGCTGGTGGTGCCCCTGTGTGGCGTGATGGGGTTGTGGTTGTAGCCGGGGTCAGGGCGCCAGGCGCTCGCGCACCCAAGCACCGCCGTCAAGCCGGTAGCGCAGCCGGTCGTGCAGGCGGCTTTTTCGGCCCTGCCAGAACTCCCACTGATCCGGCTTCAGGCGGTAGCCGCCCCAATGCGGCGGCCGAGGGGGTTTGAGCAGAAACTGCGCGCCGTACCTGGCTGCATTTGTCACCAACACGCTGCGGCCGGCAATCACCTGACTTTGTGGGCTGGCCCAGGCGCCAATGCGCGAATCCAGCGGGCGGCTGTGGAAATACTGATCACTTTCCTCGTCGCTCACGCGCTCGACAATGCCCTCGATGCGCACCACGCGCTCCAGTTCCACCCAGTGGAATTGCAGCGCCGCATAGGGGTTGCCCGCCAGCTGGCGGCCCTTGCGGCTGTCGTAATTGGTGTACCAGACGATGCCTTGCGCGTCATAGCCCTTGATGAGCACGATGCGCGTACTCGGGCGCAGGTCGCTGCTGACGGTGGCCACGGTCATGGCGTTGGGCTCGTTCACCTGCGCGTTGACTGCCTCGTGCAGCCATTGGTCGAACTGCTGCAGCGGGTCGGCAAGGGAGGCGTCTTCGCTGAGTTCGGCGCGCTCGTAGCTCTTGCGCAGGTCAGCGATGGAAGAGGAGAGGGTGCTTTTGCTCATGGGCTCGATTGTGCCCTTGCTCAATCGTGCGATTTGGAGAGCGCAACGATGCGTGCCAGCGCCCGATCGTATATGCCCAAACGCAGCAGTTCGGTGTGCGTGGCCTCTGCATAGTCACGCGTGCTGCCGTAGATGCCGCTGGCCTGCGCGAAGATGCGGCGGTACTCGTCGTCGGCCAATATGCCCGTATAGCTGGGACTGCTGCGCGGCAACGTGAACGCCAGCGCGCGCACCATGCCATCGGATGTCTGGCAGTCGAGCCAGCGCGGGTCGTACACCCCGAGCACCATCTCACGCTGCCACAGGTTGACCATGACCTGGCGCGCATGGGTCTGTTGCACGCGAAAGGCCATGCCGCGGCAACTGCCCCCGGGCAGCATGCCGAACACCAGGCCGGGACATTCGGGCGTGCCGCGGTTCAAGCGGCTCCACATCTTCAGCGCGCGGTGCCAGCCATGCACCTTGGCGGCGCGGCGCTCGACAAAGTCAAAGTCCGGGCGCCAGATCAGCGAGCCATAGCCAAACACCCATAGGTCGCAGCGCCCGCCCCATTCAATCAGCGCGCGTTCGAGCATTGGGGCGGGGTCGCGCAAGGGTGCAGGAAGCGGAGGCATGGCGAGACTTTACAATTAGCAGGTTTTGTCCAACGAACCCATTATTCACGGGAGTCTTCATCATGTCCTTCAGCAGCTCCGACGACGATAGCCAGCAACGCTTCGCACTCGGTTTCCTCTTCGCCTTGATCGCCCTGGTGGTATCCACCATTTTGGGTGTGGTGGTCTTCAAGCGTGGCATTGCCCATGCCCCCAAGGCACCGGCCGCGGCCGTGGTCAATGCAGGCGGTGCAGCGGGTGCCGGCGTGGTGATTGAGGATGTGGCTTCGGTGGTGGTCGAAGGCGGCGTGGTGAAGTTCTACTTTGCCACTGGCAAGGCCGACCTGGCGATTGGCGCCAACGAGGCCCTGGCCGAGGTGGTCAAGGGCGTGGTCGAAGGTGGCAAGATGGCCGTGGTTTCGGGTTTTCATGACGCGACCGGCGATGCTGCACTCAACGCCGAGCTGGCCAAGCAGCGCGCCCTGGCCGTGCGCGAGGCCCTCAAGGTTCTGGGCGTGGCTGAAGACAAGGTGGAGCTGAAGAAGCCCGAAGTCACGCAAGGCAGCGGCAGCAACGCCGAGGCGCGCCGCGTCGAAGTCGTACTGGCCCCTTGAATCCGCGCTGTCTTGAGCGAGAAGCCCGGCATTGCCGGGCTTTTTTGCTGATGCGCCGTGACTTTTAGCGCAGGCCACCGCCAGCCGCTTCGCTGGCGCGCTGGATGAGTTCGATCTTGTAGCCGTCGGGGTCGGTGACGAAGGCAATCACCGTGGTGCCGCCCATGACAGGCCCGGCCTCGCGAGTCACATTCCCGCCAGCAGCCTTGATCTTTTCGCAGGCCGCATAGGCATCAGGTACGCCCAGCGCGATGTGGCCGTAGGCCGTCCCCATGTCGTAGCTTTCGACGCCCCAGTTGTAGGTCAGCTCGATCTCGGCCTGGTCGGGGTTGCCGCCATCGAATCCCAGGAAGGCCAGCGAGTATTTGTACTCAGGGTTCTCGGACATGCGCAGCAACTGCATGCCCAGTACCTGGGTGTAGAAGTCGATCGAGCGCTGGAGGTTGCCGACGCGCAGCATGGTGTGGAGGATTCTCATGCGGCGATCTTATCACACCAAATAATATACGATGTATATTCTCAATAATAAATATTGAGAATAACGCTTGTGATTGTAAGTCATTTTGCCCTTCTGAATTGTGGTTTATCCACAGTTCAGCGAGGTCGATATGTTTACATTTGGAGTGGTAGCCACCAAGGGTGGGGTCGGCAAAACCACAGTAGCAGCCAATCTCGGCGGCCTCTTGGCCGACATTGGTTACCGCGTCTTGCTCATTGACGCCGATGTACAGCCATCGCTATCACGCTACTTCGTCGTCTCGAAGGAGGCCGAGCATGGCCTGACCAAGATGGTCATGGATGGCTCTCTGACGCCCGAATGCATCAGCCAGATTGAGCTCCCTCCTGAATCCTTCTCAGGCGACCATGACCTGCTCAACAAACAGGGCGGGTTCCTGCATCTCGTGCGCTCGGACACCCGCGATGGACGCCTCCAGGACTGGCTGAGTAATCGTCTTGATCGCCTCGTGCGTATCCGCATGGCTATCAAAAATACCTCGCTCGCAGATAGCTACGACGTAGCGATTATCGACACGCAAGGTGCTGTGGGGCACCTTCAGGATGCAGCAGTTAATGCATCCGATCTGCTGATCACTCCGGCCTCGCCGGATATTATCAGCGCCCGTGAATTCGTAGATGGGACGCTTACCCTATTAGATCGCCACGAATCGTCGGCGAATATGGGATTTACCGTTCCGGCGATGCGTGCGATTATCAATCGGGCAGAAAAAACCGTCGATAGCCGATCCATGGCTGGTCTCATCCGCGACCAATTCATGACGTTGCGCGGCCGAGTGACAGTGCTCAATACTGTGGTGACGGCTGCTGTGGCCTACAAGAAGGCTGCAACCTCCCAGGTGCCCGTGCATTGGATCGATCCGGTCAAGGCTGGCGACACTATGCACGCGTTGCTGTGGGAGCTGTTGCCACACCTTGAGGGCACGTTTGCCCCAAATCACCGAAAAGAGATCGACCCCTCTCTGGTGGTGCCTAAAGCCGATCCGGCACCGGAGACGGGTGCCGATGGTGAGCACACCAGTGCTGGCACAGACGATGAGTGAGGGGAGCATGAGCCATGACCCCCTCCAGAACCCCTGAAACGCTGACCGCCGTACAGCGGGCACAGCGCTTGAACCTCCACCCGCCGCCCGCGTTGGCTGAATCCGATGCAGGCCACGCGCACGCGTACCAAGACAAGAACCCCATGGTAGTGAAACCAAGCAAGCAAGAGCGAAAGATCATGGAGCAGGCGCGCAAGTCCTTGCCGCCCCTGAGTGGCCCGCGCGCCAGTGCGACCGCCAACCTAGACCCTCGCAGCGATGCCGAGTTGTCGTTTTCTATCCTTCCTGTCTCGGAAATCGTGGCCTATGGCCACAACCCGCGCCAGGGACAGAACCCGCGATATGACGAGCTCAAGGCCAGCATCAAGGCCGACGGCATCACCAACATCCTCACCGTCACACGGCGCAGTGTGGATGACAAGTACACGCCCTATGGCGGAGGAAACACGCGCCTGCAGATTGCCAAAGAACTGTTTGCCGAAGGCGATCAGCGCTTCGCGCAGCTGCGCGTCATCGTCAAGGAGTGGCCCGGCGACGCCCAGGTGATCACCGCGCACCTTGTAGAAAACGAGCTGCGCGCAGACATCACCTTCTGGGAAAAAGCCCGGGGCGTGCATCAGTTCCGTATCGAACTCGAACGCGAGCAGCAAAAACCACTCACCGCTGGTGAGCTCAACCGTGAACTGCGGGCGCGCGGGCTCAATTACGGCGTCAAGACGATCCAGAACTTCACCTTCGCGACCGAAGAGCTGGCTCCGGTCGGGCCTTGGCTCAAATCCACCCAGGTCAATGAAGTCACGCGGCCCAAGGTGTCGGCACTGCTCGAACTTGGCGCCAAGCTGGGGCAGGGCAAGGCCATGCGGGAACAGCTTCAGGTAGTCATGCACCAGTACGGCGACGCTCTGCGCCTGCGTGCCAAGAGCAACGAAGACCTGGAAGCAGCCGAGCGTCTGCCGGTGGAACTCGACGATGCGGCGCTGCTGGCCGACCTGCAGTTGGCTGCAGTACAGGAGTTGGGCCTTGCCGGACGCCCGCAGCTGGAGGCCGCTCTCTCCGCCATGGAGGCCGATCCCAAGTTGTCGCGCGACGATCTTCGTGCCGTTGGGCAACGTCCTGTTGCTGTGGCCCCGCCTCCACAACGGCTGACCTTTGCACCAGAGAATACCGACCCGTCGGAGCCATTCACGCCCCGGGCAGACCCAGAGTCAGCGGCGCAACCATCGGCACCCGATGGGATCCAGCAAGCTCCGCTACCCGGAATGCTGGCAGGCATATCCGCCCAGGCACAGCCGGGCAGGGTCAAGGCTGGAACGCATGCAGCCCAGCATGCAGTGGCCACTGACCCCTTGAGCGAGGCGTTCAAGGGTATCCGCGACCTGCTTGGTGAGATCAACGCAGACGTTCCCCTGAGCGACGTGCTGTGCAACCTGCCTCTTGCGCCGTTCGGCTTCATGGTCGATTTCCCGCCGCAAGACATGGCGCACATCAACGGTGAGCCTGTCCGCTCCGATCTGGTACCGCTGCGCGCCGCGGTCTGGAAGCTACTGGCCGCGCTGTCCTACCAGTACGACCGACGCATTCCGGGCGCGATTCCACCCCAGCATGTCACCGAAACGATCTGGACAACGACCTACACCAATGGTCGTCAGGCCTTTGAACACGCCTGTGCGCAGAAGGCCGGTATGCCTGTCTCGGGGAACTATTACCAGATGGGCATGGACGAGCTGGGTCTTGTGCTGGCCGCGCCCAAGCTGGGCTACAGCGTGATCAAGCTGTTGGCCGCGATGGAGCAGATGCGCCTGAAGTTTCCCGATCGCATGCCTGTGGGATTCCAGCCGCTGTTCGATACCTGAACCTGAAGAAGAAACCAGAACCGGGAGAAACCATGCTGCAGATCACCGACCCTACCCTCAAACGCATGCTGCTCGATCAGATCGTGGCCCGCATTGACGCCGGCGGCATCGACGATCTGTTGCAGGCCGGGTTCAGCCCAGAGTTTCTGGATCGCATGCGGCATAGGCCTGCGCGCGATTTGATCAAGGCATCCGAAGTGCCAGCAATCGAGTTCCGGGTCACGATCAAGGAGCGCGCCATCACCGAATACTTCGCTCGCCTGGACATGATGCGCCGCGACGCCCAGATGTGCGAATACTTCATCCGCCACGGTGCCGCCGTTCAGGTGGTCTGCATGCTTTGGAAAATCTCTGCCGAAGAGGTGCGTAGCCTGCGCGCTCAGCTGCTGCCCCCCGATCAGCCGTTAGGACGCAATCGCATGCCGGCGCCCGCAGTGCGCGACCAGATCCACGCCCGCTGGGCTGAACTTGAGGCGGACGATCCCCGGGGATCGCTGCGCGACAGGCTGTATCGCCTGCATCAGTCCTTTCCTGACTGTCGCATCGACTCGCTGTGCCGAACCATCGACGAGTTTTCTGCCGAGCCGTCATGGCCTGTGACCGATTTTGGAACCCTCTCTTGAACGCCATCGGAGCCGCACCATGACCAAGCTCGCTCTGCTCAGCCGCAACCGCGTTTCCCGTCGCCAGAAGCGCATCAACGACCCCGAGCAAACACCGCGATCCGGCCTGCAGGTCGGCGAATTGCGGCGACTGCCCAACGTCCTCGGACAGGCTGCGCTCCTGGAATGGCTGGGACAGGCGCCCATCAGCTTCAACCGGGCCTATGTGGGCCTGGCGGGCGGCGTGCTGCAAGCCCTGTGGCTGTCGGCCGCAATGGAGCGCGTCTCCAACGCCAAGGCTCATGAGTTCGAGGTCAATGGCGATTTTGTCTTTTCCATGTCTGAGGCGGAATGCGAAGCTGCCATCGGATTGATCCGCTCGCAGCAGCACAAATGTCGGCGTGACCTGGTTGCATCAGGTCTGATCAGCGTGAACAGTCTGCCGCCTGCACCCCCCGTTTACCGTCTGCACCTCGACTGCCTGGCGCGCAAACTGCTGGCGCAGTCCGCGCCTTTGGCCGAGCACCTGGCTGCATATGAGCCACTGCCAGAGTTGCCTGCGGCATGGGAACGCCAAGCCTGAGACGGAGCCATATCGTGGCCTATCCCGTGCTCGCACCATCAACCACGGCAAGTCCAATGGCTTGCCCACGGCCCTCTATGGAGCCATTTGTAGATGAAGGCGCCGCCCTGCAGCACCTGGGTCAAGGCGGTTTCATTCAGTTCCATCTAGCCCTGGCTGAACAACTAGGTTTCAAGGCGGCATTGTTCCTCGGGCATGCCCTGTACTGGAGCCGCCATCTCGGCAAGAAGGAACCGCAACGTGGTGGCTGGTTCTTCATGACCGCGCGTCAATGGGAGGATGCCACGGGCCTGACAGCGAGGGAGCAGGCCAGCGTGCGTGAGCTGCTGCTGCAAAACCATCTGCTGTTGGAGCGTGTCGCCGGCAGGCCTGCCCGCCTGCACTACCGGGTCGATCTCGCCAGGCTGGCCCAGTGGAGCGGCTTGCAAGCCCACGCTGATGGGGCGCCAGCAATCACCTGGGAAGCGTTCGCACCCTGGCTGAAAACCTCGATCAGCTTCTACCGGCCCCTGGCCCGCATCAGCGGGTCAGTCGCCAGCGGCCTGCTGCTGTCCTATCTCTTGCGCCAGCAACGCGCAGCAGTGCGCTCCGGTGAAGCCACCTTCGAAGGATATTTCCGACTGTCGCACGAGGATGCACGCATCGCCCTGTGTCTTGGCACCAAGACCCAGCGCAATGCGCGTGAACGCCTCAAGGCGCTGGGCTTCCTGCAAGAACGAGCTGGCGGCCTGTGTCATGTGAATCTGCATGCGCTCCAGGATGCCATTGGGCATGTCGAGAAGCTCCCGCAGCCTGCCCGACTGCATGCGGTCGCCAGGCCGCCGGCCGCAGTGGCACCTTCCGCCGAAGGCCTGGCCGACGCGGTGCGCTGGCTGGCAGAAGCCGATCGACGCCCAACGACTGATCCCGTGTTGTATGAGCATCGTGTTCAGGATCAGCTACAGCTGGATCTTTTTGGGCGCTGGCTGACCGACACACCGCAGGGGCAGCAGACCACGCACGTCGTGACACGCATGTTCGGCAATACAAGCGCGAGCCCGGTGCCCGTCGGTAGCTTACATCCCGCGAATCAAAACCATGGAAACTTGTCGGAAATAAGGTGTCAACCTTCTGCCCTTTTGTCGAACCATGAATCCAATGACCATACGACAAAAGGGCAAGCACCTGCCGTTTTGTCGAATCATGGTTGCCGTTTTGTCGAATCTACCTCGCCCTTTTGTCAAACCCATATACAACAACATAACAATCAACCTACAACGACTACCGCGTGCGCCCGCGAGGATGCCTCGGGGTTCGACAAAACGGCAAGTCGTCGTCGGATTTCTGAAACCTCCCCATCCGAAGCCCGGTCGGCGCAACAGGTATCGCCCACCGCACCCCTGCCAGCAGCACCTGTAGAACTCGGCAGCCTGACTCTGCCGAAGGCGTTGGGCCAGGAATGGCACGAGGGCGTGCGCCGCACCCTGGCCACTGCACCTGCGGCCATTCACCAGGCCTTGCTGGATGAGCTGGAGGGCCAGCTCGGCCTGCAGGGCAAGACCATCCACAACCCTCCCGGCTACCTGCACGCGCTGATCCGTCGCCATGCCAGCGGCACGCTGGATCTGGCGATGGCGGACAAGGTGGCGGCCGACAGATCCCAGCGAGCACACCATGAGCAGGTCATGCGCAAGGCAAGGCAGGAAACGGAACAGCCTCGACCTACAGCAGTCACCCAGGAGGCGCAAGAAACTCAACCTTCGCCAACCGTGGTTGAGGCGCGCCGCAAGCTGCTGACCCTGCGTCGCGAGATTGCGGGGAAGGGGAGGGCGGCATGAGCGCGATACGCAATTCGATGAACCGGGACAGTTTGTCCCACGTGGTAAGCCTTACCACGTGGGACGTTTTGTCCCGGCTAGTCAATATTTAGCAAAGGAGACAGCAATGGATAGCAAGCAACTTTTCACGGAGCTGGTTCACCGCCTTCAACGCTACGACGATTCCATGGTTCTGCATGCGGTGATTCAGCAGCAGGCAGACGTTACCGAACTTCGAACCTCTGCAACTCGGATCGCCTTGGACTTTCTTGGGAATCGCGTTCAGAAGAAGCAGGTACAGCGTGCGTTGGATCGACTGACTGACATGGGCCTTCTGCAAGTCCAAGCGCACCCCAACTACCGCACCCACATCACGGTGGATCGTGAAGCGGTGCAGGCATTGCTTCGCACCCCGGTGAGCGACTACCTGCCAGGCCTGAATAGCGACAGCTTTCCGTTTTTGGATGACCTGAATGCCAGGAGGAAGGCCGAGAGCGGCGTGCTGCCGGCCGGCTGGGGCTGGCCTTCACCGACGTTATCTGAACCCAGGAAGGACGATTCCGTTGAGGCCAAGCCCGAGCCACCTGCACCAATCAAGCATCACTGATTCGCCTGGATCAGCGTTCGTCCCATTGCCCATGCCCCGCTGTCACAACCGAAATCTACCCTCATCACCATGGCCACCACTCGCAACAAGTCACCCAAGAATGCCGCAGCGTCAGCTCCCACCAGCCAGGAAGCTGCCGCAATGCCGAGCATTCCTGCGCCCGTAGGATTCGCCTTCGCCACCGAGCCCAATTCACCGTTTTCTGATGGCTACAGCATCGCCAAGGAGGAAGCGGCTCTGGCCGAGTACATGGCCGGGCCAATGAGTGAGACCGATCCCTTGTATGACAGGTACATCGAGCTGGAAGATCGCAAGGATCGGCTGGAACGGCGCAAGGTGGAGTTCGACGGCCGCAAGGGTGCTGAGTCGGTGGTGACGCGTCAGGAAGCCAGGGCCATTGACGCCCTGGGGGCACTGGTCGATGAGGAGGTCGATCAGATGACGATCCACACCAAGGAGGCCTATCGGATGTTCATGGGCCGCACGCGCGAGCCTGGCAAGGAAGCGGCCCCCATCATCGGCGGGCGGCGCGTGGCTGCGGCCTTGCGTGGGCTGTGGGTTCTGACGGGCTACGACAACCCGTATGCCGATTGGGCCTTGCTGCGCCATGAGCAGACCATCGACGAGATTTGCAAGCGCCTGCGGCGCGAAACCAAGGAAGCTGAATCACTTCTTGCCGATCTCAAGAAGAAGGGCTTGAGCTTCTCGATTCTGCAGTCCGCCGAACCCAAGGTGCTCAACCTAGGTTACCGCTCTCCGTATGGCTATGCGATTTCCACGCTGATCGTGGAGTTCGACTATTTCGTGCGCCTGCAAAAGACCCTGGCCCGCAAGACGCTGCGCTCGGATGACCAGGCACGCCAGGCGATTTCTGAACTGACGCGGTTCATTCGTCGGGTGTTCAATGAGACGGCGCGGTTTGATCGATGGCTCACCCGTGAGGAAGTCAAGGCCCTGTCTCGCAGTGACTTCATCCCGGAATCTGGGGCAGAAGCGCAGAAGCGGGTGGAGTTTGCATCAGAAGTATTCGGTATCGTTCCCAGCGAGGTCTTCACCGGCAAGCTGCATCCGCGCCACTCGCGTCGCCGCACGGGGGATCTAACGGCAGCAGAGCGTCACTTGCTACAGACCCTGGGAGCGCACCTGGACGATATAGCCCAGGGTGGGTCAGGCGCAGGGGCGGATCAATCTGATGCAGGGCTGGTGTGAGGCAAATGTGAGGAAGCTGCGGCAGGGCCGGCATGGTGTGTGTGAAAGGGCTTTTGTGTTGAAAGGGTTGGTGATGGAAAGGGTTGGTGATGGAAAGGGATGAATTCAACGGGCGGGCACCTGGCCGTGATGTCAACTTCCATGGTCGCCCTGCCGCAATGCAGGAAAGTGAGACGTGTCAAGAACGGGTTGACGCAAAGGCCCTTACGGGTAGGGGCACCCGCCCCGAGCTGCGCCAACTGGAGGCAGAGCTTGACAGGCTGGAGCAGCACATGGATGAGCTGATCGAGGCGAGCAAGCGGGTGCATGGCGGACACATCTACCTGGCACGCCATCTGCGGGCTTCAACTGGCTACACGTTTCTGCGCTGGCGCGAGGCCGGTGGCTCCAAGCGGCACCTGTCCTGGGAGCTGGCGCAGCAGATGTATTCGGCGTACCAGCAGCGCACCCGTAGCTGGTACGCGCAGCTCTCCGAGCAGGCGATGAAGGCCAACGATGAACATGTGCGCCTGCGCAAGGAGATCAGGATGATCAGGCGCCGATTGATCAGGAGTGAGCGTGCCGTGTATGCGAAGGCCATTCCGGGATCGAAATGAACTGAGGCATGGATACCCTGGTCTTGTGGCACTGGTGCAGCTGCTGGGCCTTCCTTGAACCGCACCACGAGGAATAAGTGATGCAGAACCTTTTCATTGGCAAGGGCAACCTCGGCGATTCGCCAAAGTTGAAGCATGTTGCCGGCAGGAGCGGCGATTTCACGGTGGCGTCGATGCGTGTCATGTTCGGACGCTATGGCCAGACCGAGGATGGTGGGGTAGAGCAGGTGGGTGGTTTCTGGCGTGAGGTCGAGATTTACGGCGCAAAGGCCGAGGCCTGTGCCAAGCATCTGCGCAAGGGTGCTCGAGTGCTGGTCATCGGTGAGGAACGAGAGTTCACTGCCACGGATGACGATGGCAATGAGGTGCAGGTGATCAAGGTGGTGGCCGAGGATGTGGCGCTTCAACTGTCGCGGATTGAATCCATCACGTTCACGCCATCACGCGCACGGGAAACAGAAGCGGCCGAGGTTTGATATTCCATTGAGCAAATAACCCCATGCGTGAAGCGTCGCCAGTTTTACCCAATGGAGGTTGTCGTGAATATAGCGCATCAATCCGAAAAGACGGAGTGTTTATTCAAGCTCATTGCACTGGAGCCCGAAACACTCGAAAATCTTACTCGCGCCACGGGCTGGAGGCACAAAGAAACCCAAGATATATTACTTAGGCTCATTGCCGATAGTCGAATTACCTGCAGAAATACTAATGGAGGGCGATTTTACACGGTCAAGCAGCGCTCCCCTTTAACAAGTAGCAACCGGATGCAGGGGGCGGAAAGCGTTCTGGCTACGCCCGCAAAGTGTGCCAACGCTCAAGAATATCGCGTGCCAAGGTCATGAGCAGCTCACCATGTTCCAATGCAAGTTGTTCGGCTGCCCTCGCGAAGCAGTCTTAGAGCCGCTCACCTAGTGACGCCGTAGTGCTTGACAGCGTATTCCTTGAAGGTACCGAACGTCTTATCGTCGAGCGCGAACTTGACGCCCGCGTTTGCGGCTGCAAAGGCCTCTGCGTCCCTATACGGTATCGGATTACCACGAATATCGAGGTACGAGAGCCGTTCGCTCTGGTGCAGTGCTTGTAGGCTTTTAACCAAATTACCACTGAGGTCGAGCGTCGTCAAGCGTGGCAACGTAGATAGTATGCTTATATCCGATATGTTATTCTTGGACAAAAGTAAGCGGATTACGGAATTATTGTTCGCCAAGCCAGCCAGATCGCCTATATTGTTATTCTTCAGTTGAACATCCGCCAATTTGGAAAGTCCGGAAAGAGGACTAAGATCTGAAACCTTGTTGTTGTTCAGTTCCAAAATCTCCAGATCACGCATATCGCGAATCACGCTCAAGTCGTCGATCTCGTTTTGATTAGCGAGCAACCATCGAAGTTGAGTGAACTCGCTTACAATTCCAAAGTTCTCTCTCAGCAAGCCGCTTACGTCCATGCTGTTTCTGGCGGCCAGTTTCTCACGAAGTTGGTGACAATGCTCAGCATCTCGCACTGCTATACCGATGTCCTTCTTTTCCTCAGCGATCCCCCCCAGATAAGCAATCGACCTCTTCAGAGGATCGCTCCTCGGCAGTAAGAGAGAGTCGATGCACAAGACTTCAAATGAATCCAGGGCTAAACTTCCGGCAGGGACGGCCGCGAGCCTTAGATTTTTTGCCCTCTCAAGACAATCTTCGTTCGGATTCTCATAGCAAAACGTCGCAGCCCCCCGAATATTGTCAACGTTCTCTTGCGCGGAAGCACGTGTTTGCTCTATACGTCCGCGTCTACTGGGATGAAGCCTTCCGCTAAGCAGACGCTTCGACACGGTCAGAGTTTGGAAATTCTTCTCGAAGATCTCCGCCAGATTCTCGCGAACCGATTGCACAGATTTCTCCAAAGCACGGTATTCCATGAAGATTCCGGCTGCTTCATAAGAGACAACACTGTAACTAAGATCGGCCGGTCCGGGCTTTGCTGTGGTTGTCAGTTGGGAAGGGAAACCCGTTGTCGTGTTCCCGGCGTAGTCCAAAATTGCCGTTAGGAGAGCGGCGCACTTGTCAAAGGAGCCTAATCCACACTCAATGTACGCAGCCCGTGACTCGTCGCTCTTGGCAAAGATCTGAGTGACCTTCGTAACATCGCCACCATATTGGAATGCGCTGATGGTGACCTTGGCGTTCTTGTCGATACTGGTAGAAGCCTTCTTGAGGTCAGCATTTGCACTCGCAAGCGGACCAGAAATTGAAAACTTTGAAGAAAACTCTTCCTTCTTTTGTTGCGACGAGAAATCGATCCTTACGGATACGAATAGCTTCGCTCCCCGCGTGATTTCGGAGACAAACCGATCCCCGCATGACGCAGCCCACCTCAACGGCGCATTTTTGACGCTGCCACCGATCGGGGAAAGTTCCACAGATCCCAATTTCTCAACGGGCAAAAAGTAAGTTGCCTTGTAGATAGAGGACACCGAGTATGAACTTGCCATGGAGCGGGACAAGAAGTCGGCCGCGAGTGACCCATCGATAACGCCATACCGGGCCCTGGCACCGATAGAAAAGCCAAGCTCATTTGATAAGGCGCTTTCGCTTATGGCTTGGTCCAAAGCGAAAGAGCTGGTCGACCCTCCGCTTGGTTCTCCGGTTCCCTGCACGCAGCCGAATCCAACAAAAGTTTCCTTATCCGACTTGTAGGCGCTTCCCAGGAACGCCGCCCGATTGCCGGCGTTAACGACTACGTCGGCCGGCTGTGCAAACGTCGGGCTGCAAAAGTAGGGCGACTGCCCTGCTGCGTAACATCGTTGCTGCTCCATAACATCACACATCGACCCACGGCATAACGCGCTTGCCGCTTGGATGCCCGAGGAATAGACTGTACAAAAAACAGTCATAACAAGCCATGAAAACCAGCACTGCACCGTTACCACCGCTGCGTTCGGTCAAGGTTCTGGACCAGTTGCGTGAGCGAATACGCTACTTGCATAACAGCTTACGAACCGAACAGGCTTATGTCCACTGGGTTCGTGCCTTCAGCTGCTCGCGCAGGCCGGGCGCCAAGCTATCGGGCAACATCAATGCCCGATCCTTGGAGCCCTTGCCCTCCCGCACGATGATCGTGCCGTGATCGAAATCCAGATCCTTGACCCGCAGTTGCAAACCCTCGCTGATCCGCATGCCCGTTCCATACAGAAGCTGGGCGAACAAACGATGCTCCCCTTGCAGAAAACCGAGGATGCGAACCACCTCATCCGGGGTCAGCACGACCGGCAAGCGCCGCGACGGCCGAGGTCTTCCGATCTCCTGAAGCCAAGGCAGATCCGCGCACAGCACCTTGCCGTAGAAGAAGAGCAAGGCCGCCAATGCCTGCCGATGCGTGGATGCCGAAACCTTACGCTCGTTTGCCAGCCAGGACAGGAATGCCTCGACTTCGCTGCCGCCCAGGGTTGCCGGGTGACGCACACCGTGGAAACGGATGGCGCGTGCCCGGGCATGGTGGCTGAAGGACCAGGCCGAGGGCCGCAGCGGCGTTGCGCTTCCCGACGCCCTTGAGCGGAAGTATCCGCGCGCCGGGCATTCTTGGCCGTGGTTCTGGGTCTTTGCGCAGCACACGCATTCGACCGACCCACGGAGCGGTGTCGTGCGTCGCCATCATATGTATGACCAGACCTTTCAGCGCGCCTTCAAACGTGCCGTGGAAGAAGCAGGTGTCGCGAAGCCTGCTACACCGCATACCCTGCGCCACTCGTTCGCGACGGCCTTGCTCCGTAGCGGTTACGACATTCGAACCGTGCAGGATCTGCTCGGCCATTCCGACGTCTCCACGACAATGATTTACACGCATGTGCTGAAAGTGGGTGGCGCCGGAGTGCGCTCACCGCTTGATGCGCTGCCGCCCCTCTCTAGTGAGAGGTAGGGCAGCGCATGTCAATCCTGGCGGATTCACTACCCCTGCGCGAAGGCCATCGGTGCCGCATCGAACGGCCGGTTGCGGAAAGTCCTCCCTGCGTCCGCTGATGGCCGAGAGCACTGCTTCGGACGTGCTCCAAATAGCAGCCATTGAAGGCGGCCACACCCCTGCACTAGGACATGGCCGCTCCAATCGTTGAACTCAGATCTCTGTCTGCTCGGAGATCTCAAGGGCATCGTCGACCTCGATACCCAGGTACCTCACCGTGGACTCAAGTTTCGAATGGCCGAGCAGCAACTGCACGGCCCGCAGATTCTTGGTCCGGCGATGGGAGTGTCAGGATTTCTGTGTGTGAGGCTGTTGAATCCGTCACTCAATCGTGAGGCGGCTTGGTGATCTTACTGGCCCGATCTGGTAAATCGGTCCTCGTAGAGGATCGCAAATTGGTTCATCGCTGATTTCCAGTGGTTGGCCGCCCGCCCCCAGTCCGCGGTGATGTTGCGCAGCGCCAGCCAGATCAGCTTGGTGGCCGCCTCGTCGCTGGGGAAGTGGCCGCGCGTTTTGATGATCTTGCGCAGCCGTGCGTTCACGCTCTCGATGGCGTTGGTGGTGTAGATCACGCGCCGCACCTCGGGCGGGAAGGCGAAGAACGGGATGACCTTGTCCCAGGCCCGGCGCCAGGCGCTGACCACGGTCGGGAACCGCTGCCCCCAGGGGCCGGCCGCAAACGCATCCAACTCGGCCTCGGCCGCCTCGGCGCTCACCGCGGTGTAGATGGGTTTGATGGCTGCGGCCAGCGCCTTGCGGTCTTTCCATGACGCAAAGTCCAGGCCACCCCGGATCAGGTGCACGATGCAGGTCTGCAGCGTCGTCGCCGGGAACACTGCGCCCAGCGCCTCTGGCATGCCCTTGAGGCCGTCGGTGACGGCAATCAGGATGTCCTGCACCCCGCGCGTCTTCAGATCGTTGAAGACCTTCATCCAGAACTTCGCCCCCTCGGTGTTCTCGATCCAGATTCCCAGGATGTCGCGCGAGCCGTCAGGCAGTACGCCCAGCGCCAGGTAGACGGCCTTGGAGCGCACCACCGCATCCTCGCGAATCTTGACCCGCAGCGCATCGAAGAACACCACCGGGTACATCGCCTCCAGCGGCCGTGTCTGCCAGGCCGTGACCTCGCCCATCACCTCATCGGTGACACGGCTGATGAGCTCGGGCGAGACGTCCACCGAGTACATCTCAGCCAGGAAACCCTGGATCTCGCGCACCGTCATGCCGCGTGCGTACATGGCGATGATCTTGTCGTCGAAACCCGTAAAGCGCCGCTCGTGCTTGCCAATGAGCTGCGGCTCGAAGCTGCCTTCGCGATCGCGTGGGACATCGATGCGCAGCGCCCCCACATCGGTCAGTACGGTCTTGGTGCTCTTGCCGTTGCGGTGGTTGGCTGATCCGCCTGTGGGCTTGGCTTGGCCGGGCGCATAGCCTAGGTGATGACTCATCTCGGCGCCCAGCGCCCGCTCAAGAATTGACTTCTTGAACTGATCGAACAGCCCTTGGACTTGGCCCGGCGTCATGGGCCCGGTCACCAACTGGTCAAGCAGCTCGGCCGGGATGTGAAATTGCGGCTGTGCCGCCTGGTCCGCCAAAGCGGTGGGTTTGGTCTTGCGTGGCATTCATGCTCCTTGTCGACATGCTATGCCTCACACACAAAATTTCTGACAAGCTCTCCGGCGATAGATCAAGGTCGCCTTTGTCCTGCGCATTGAATGGGTCCCGTACTCTGATCGATCCAACCCAAGTTCGTCCACCCAGTGCCCAAGAATCCGCGCGTACTGCCTGGTTCCCAAATGTGGTGAATCGTGAAGTCGGCTTGGGAAGAGGAAGTCATCTGACTTCAGCTCGGACTTTTTGATCCAAGCTTGCAGGGCATCACGGGTGACTCCTGTGATCTCGAACTGGACCGGTCGTTTGGTCTTGTGCTGCATGACGATGGCCCGCGTAGCCACCTGGTCACCATGTGTCACGTCGCGCACTTTAAGTGCAACGAGATCGCATCCGCGAAGTTTGCTGTCAATGCCTAGGTTGAACAGCGCGAGCTCACGAACCCGCCCTTGCATCTGAAGGCGTACGCGCAGTGCCCAGATGTCTTTCACCTTAAAGGGTGCCTTCTGCCCAACGATCTTGTCTTTGTTCCACGGCTCGCGGTGCGCGGTTTGGCCTTCGGTATCCATGATGGTCTCCTATCGAGTTGAGGGCTCGACAGGATGCGCGTCCAAGGCGCCGAGGCGCCAGCCTAGCGAGGCTGCAAGGATGTCGTGAGGTTGCCCTTGAAAACTGGAGTTCTTAACCCTTGTTGAAAATACCGACAAGGAGTTCAGAGATGAGTGACAAGCAGGTGCGTGCGCAGTACACGCGAGAGTTCAAGCAGGAGGCTGTTCGGCAGGTCCGCTCGGGTCAGGCGATTGCGGTGGTGGCCAAGGTACTGGGCATTCCCAAAGCGAGCCTGGGCAACTGGGTACGGCTGTCAGCCAAGGGAGAATTGGACGGTGCGGGCGGTGGAGACAAGAGCATCCAGGTTTCGCCCGAGCAGATGGCGATAGCCCGGTTGCGTGCAGAGAATGCTCGCCTTCGCATGGAGCGCGACATCGCAAAAAAAGCCGCGGCGTACTTCGCGCAGGACACGCTGCGAGGTACGCCTGGATTCACCAAATGAGAAAGCTGTACCCGGTGAGTGTGTCCTGCGGGGTGCTGGAGGTCAGCGCAAGCGGGTACTTCAACTGGCTACGCCGGCGTGAGTCTGGCCACGGTGGACCTGCCCGGCGTCACAGCGACGAAGCCCTGCTGGCGTACATGCGCGCCATCCACGCCGAGGTGAAGGGGGAATACGGCTGGCCCCGCATGCACAAGGAACTGCTGGCCCGGGGCATCCGGGTGGGCACACCGGGTGCGCAAGCTCATGCAGCAGCACGGCATCAGGGCCAAGACCAAACGCAAGTTCGTGGTGACTACCGACAGCCGCCACAGCCTGCCGGTGGCGCCCGACTTGGTACAGCGGCGCTTTAACCCCGAGGCGCCCAACCAGCTGTGGAGTGGCGACATCACCTACATCCAAACCGACGAGGGCTGGCTGTACCTGGCTGCGGTCATCGACCTGTTCAACCGTCAGGTGGTGGGTTGGAGCCTGCAGCCGCACATGCAGGCCAGCCTGGTCAAGGACGCGCTGGCCATGGCGTGGTGGCGCCGCAGGCCACCTCCTGGACTGATATTCCACAGCGACCGGGGCAGCCAGTATTGCAGCCATGAGTTCCAGGATGCCTTGAAGGACTGGGGCATGCGTTCATCGATGAGCAGAAAGGGGAACTGCTGGGACAACGCACCGACCGAGAGCTTCTGGGGTCGGCTGAAAACAGCCAGCGTACATGGGTGCAAATTCGCTACCCGTGAGCAGGCCAGGCAGGCGGTGATGGACTGGATGGCCTTCTACAATCACCGCAGGCTGCATTCGTCGCTGGGCTACCTCAGCCCGATGCAGTACGAGCAGCGCTGGTACGAGGCACAGCGTAAAAAGGCCGCGTGAACCGTGGGTTAAGAGCTACACGAAACAGGGGCAAGGTCAGTCGGGCTACGACGACGAAGGGCAGCTTCCAGACACGCAGCCAGTTTCACGCTCTCGGCCATTACCGGTCACTCGGTTCAGACCGCTCCAATGGTCTTTGGCTGTACATGCACCTTGCCGAAGTCCAGTGTGGTAAGTGCACTGAGCCTTAATGCCCGGCTTCGCCCGGAAGAGCAGCACAACTCTCGCTGCAATATCCGCAGCACCGACAGATGAGTTTTCGGCAGGACGGACATTGGGACTCGACTCCCAGAATAAGGGGGGCACATCCACAACGCCCTTTGCCATCAATGCGGCCCCCACAATACGCGAGCACAGTCTCCCAAGATGAGTCTTGGCGGACCCGCCCTTGCAAGATTCCCCCTCCACTTAAACGATATTGCGCAAATCTGCCGAGGTCAAGGTGCTCCCTGGCAATCCAGAGTTGCTGGAGACTCTCACACAGAGTACGGATCGTGTCCAAAGGGTCTTCAATGCCAAGAGGTCGTCGGCTCGACGGCGATTGGGGAGACGCATGCTCCTCAAACAGCAATCGAAGGTAAGCAGTAGGCTCATAGAAATCGATATGATTCCCTTGGATTTTGCTCAAGAAGTCGGTGAGTAACAAAAAGAATAGGTGCGCGAGCTTTGGCCTTGGCGTGCAGACCGATTGAATTTTTCTGACGAGCACTCGCATCCAAGGTGTCATGCCTTCTAACACCCAATTTGGCAGCGCAATCTGAGCCGCAAGGTACGTCGGTATTGGAAACGCATGAATATCGCCGCCATACAGCAAGCGCGTTTCGTTTTCGACAGGCGAATCAGTCTCGCGCAATTGGGCGCTGATGGATTCGAACTGGCGGTACCATGCGTCTGGAAAGTCGAAGTACCACGGCGGCAAAAATGCTCCATCTGTAGGATCTTGAACGGTAAGAGAACTACTGCTAAACATCGCGCATAGTCGAGAAACTCTTTCGAGGTTGGTCTCGCCCAAATACCTCACGTCGCTTACCTGGAATGGTGCACTTTCCAGATCCTCCATGTAGGTCAAAGACAAATAGGGAGACACAACGGCCACTATGGTGACATCGCGTCCTCTCCTATTTCGCTTGAATCGAGGAATAGTATGTTCGACATAGAAGGCTTTGCTATTTACCGGTAGGCGAGCGTTCTTAACGTCCACGGGCTGCGATCCGTTCAGTAGAAGATCATGCGTCTTCCAATGATCAGATTTACCGGATAGCTGGTGTTTCGCGACGTCGACCGTCTCAAAGCCGAGGTGGATGTAGAACCATGCTGCGACCTTTTCGGCGGCTCGCGCGGAAAGCATTCGTGCGAATTCGTGGCTGCTATCTGATCCAGTGCTCCACAACTTAGCGAGCTTCCGGTCATCATCGTCCAACTCGCCGTAGACCACCGCTGAGTGCCAGTCTCCACTTGTCGCCGAGTTGTGGCGAAATAGTCGATTGAGCCACATTAGGTGGTCATGGAAGTGCCTACGAAGAATCCGGCGCTGGATATGAAGAGGCGCAAGCGAAAATAGCTGACTGTTTTTTGAAACTGAAGCCTCGTGTCTTGTCCAAAATTGATCAATCAAATCTGGCGACAAATTTCTCAGATTTGCACTAGCGGCATCGATCAGCAACTGGAGGGATAGATCCATGAATCGTGGCATGAGATCGCTGTCTATAGTGACCAGAACCTCTAACTGGATAGCAATCGATGCTTGAGCCAGTGCTTCGTCGAATGACACGTCGTCCACGTGGTTCTCCACGACCTCTTGAATCAGCTCTCGCCGCAGTCCGTCACTGATTTGGAATGCGTTATCAGACAGGACCTGAAGCTTCCTTTGAAGCGGTAGATGCGCGTAATGTACGACTCGCCAGAGCCTCTCCTTCCACCAACTCGGCGCTAGGGGCATGAGTGCTAAACACTCTGTAGCCGGCGCTCGAGCCTTCCAAAATGCCGCAAGGGCATCATCCAAGCTGCTGTCTGCCGACGCCTTGCGTAAAAGTGGCACTAGGTCATCCATCAGGTGCTCGACTGACTTGGCCGAGGTAAAGATTCCCAGTTGATCTCTCACCGAGAGGCCGCGCAAGAGTACCCATTCCTCGTCATTAAGCTGGCGTCCGCTGCGAGTTTTCCTAACGAGTTCCTGTCTTGCAGCCTTCTCACGAGCAATCTGAGCCTCTCGTGCTCTGGCTTGCTCAAACTCCACGCGGGCCTGTTCCTCCTGGCGCATCCGCTCACGGTTAAATTCTTCAACCGAGCAGAAACAACCTGGGGGAATCCAACTGAATGTGCAGCCAGCGAACTCAGCATCGCAATTACCGTCCGGATAGATTTTGGTGATTCGTCCTTCGCCGACGTCGAGCCTGCCAAGATGCCTGACGAACGTTCCGACTTCGATTGGGTCGGAATATTCGGTAAAGCTAATATGCGGGGACCTAGGCATTAGTGTCGGCTCCTCTCATTTATACTCGTCGCGGCCATTTACAGAGGGGGTTGACCGCGACCCTATCTCTCTCATTTCCCGCCTACTGGTCACCGGGATAGCAACCGCAGAGACCTGCGCCCTTTGGTAAGTCCGGCCAATGTTACACAGCAGACAATGTCAGCTGATTCGGGCGAATGCTGCCCGATGACGAGACCATGCCAGCCACTGTCGCCTGAGGGTCGAGAGCGTGAGTTGGCTCCCGCGAACAGCGGACATTCGGCAGTGAGCTGGCTAGGAGACGTGCAGCCCACTACCCCGGAGGACCGAAGTTCCCTCGATACCGGTCATTGTCGCGGCCGCGCTGCTTGGTGAACCGATGACAGCTTGGTGCCCGGCATCATGAAGCCGGATCAGATCCGCGACCGGCTCCAACCGCTGCTGAACCGACCTCCGGCGTGGCAGCTTCAGGCTGAAGGCGGTCCGTCACCGCCGGTCGATCCAACGACTGCTCCGGCCGTAAGCGGTCGTCCGCGCAGCAAGGGCGCCTGACCGCACGCTCTCGACCCGAAGCAGACTCGGCGCTCACGCATCCGCTGCCCGAAAGCCGACGCTCGCTCGGCCAATCGATGGAATTCCAGACTCAATGTGCCCGCGATGACGAAGCGCGAGAATGGCCATCCATAACGCTGCCTCAGATGACTCCCCCCACATGCCTGAATATTTAAACCTTGACCGACGCTTCGGGCTGTTGACCAAGTACTCAGTCGAGGAGTTGCTCGCATCCGACGTGCTGGGAAAACGCCTCACCTGGGACCGCGTTCTCGAAGGACGGCTCTCTCTCATAACTGCTCGTGCCAACTTCGGAAAGACGTTTGAACTTGAAGCCTGCGCGAAGGGTCTTCGGGACGAGGGGAAGCACGCGGTCTTTGTCCCGCTTCACAGGCTACTTGGGCAAGTTGACTTCGCCGAAGCACTGAGCGCGGACGATGACGCTGCGTAACCGTAGCTGGACTCCAAGGTTTGTACCTTGACCTCGGCGACGGGGAGGCGCTGCCGGCTTTGACGGAACACGAAGTTCGCCAAGCCATTCGCTATGCGCCCTTCGAAATCAACGGCTTCCCCAAGTGGTTCTGGCCGGTCGTGACGGCGCACGAACGAGTCGCCCTTGACGAGTTTCGAACCATCCTGAACAGCGCCGTCCTTGGGGCCGTGTCCGCTGATAAGGCCGAAACCCTCATTCGCCACTTGGACGAGGCGCCTGATGCGATTCGGCAAGGGCTGGCCCAAGAGGCATGGGCGTATGTGACGGGAAGTTCCAAGACTCAGGAGTACGCGACCGAAGCTGCACTGACTGTGGCGACCGCAATTGGGGGCTCGGTTGACCGCACAGCCTTCGAGAGGGAGGCTTGGGCGCGCATAACTGCAGCATTCGAGGTCGCGTTGCCCGAACTGGGGGAGGTCCCGGTGGCGATGGATGTTGACGAAGCTCGGGCGCAACAGGCGCTCGAAGGAGTCTTCAAGGAGCGCAGTCGCCTCAGAGCTAACGCGGTGGTGTGGGGCTCGTTCTGGCTTTGGCACTTCCCAGACTCGTTCGGCAGGGACTGGGAAGCTTGGCGCGCAAGCAACAAGCCAGCGTCCGAGGAGTTCATGTTTGACCTAGCGGCTAGCTTGGGGGAAGACCGAAAGGCTCGCCTTCGGGATGCCGCAGGGAACGGACCGCAGGGGCTGAAAACTCTGAAGACGCTTTACGAGTGGGTCCTTTCCGTGGTCCCCGAGACCGAAGACCGCACCCACGAGGACGGCCGCGTTTACAGCGTAGGCGCGCGAGACCAGGCGCAAGGCCTGAGAGACGCGCTGCTTCCGGCCATCGCGAGCGCGAAATCACAAGCCGCATACGAGACTCTTGAGGACCTCCGTGGGAAAACCGATGGGAATCGTGCGAAGTACATCCGCCAGCTTCAGTTCAACATGCGCGAAGACGAGGCGGCCACCCCTCCCTTAGCGCAGCAAAACTACGACAAGTTTGAGCATGACTTTGCGCCGCCGGTCACCGACTACGTTTCGTTTGCGCAAACAGTTCACAACGACCTGCTGGCCGTCAAGCGAAGCGTTGAGCAAGGCGAGTTCAGCCTTAGGAGGTTCTTCAACTCAATCCCCTTTGAGCATGTCAAAACGGACACAGAGGGCCTGGCGCTTGAAGAAGACTTTCAAGCGCTTCTTGGCAGCGAGTTGAACCATGCCAGTGTTGGCCGCTACGGCGTGAGTCTTGAGCCCATCCTCCCTGATTCGACCCGTCGCGACGTGCTTTGCCAGATTGGGGATCTTCGAGCCACGGTCGAGCTCAAGATGTCGATACGATGGACGCTCGAAGACTACTTGGTGGCCCTCGAGCACCAGCTGAAGGGGCAGTACATGCAGTCGACAAACTCGAAGATAGGGTTCTTCGTTGTTGTGTTGCAGAAGAAGCGGCGATGGAACATGCCAAGTGGCGGAACCGTGAGCTTCCCTGGGCTGCTTGACATCCTCGGCACAAAGGCGCGCGAGCTCCAAACTGCTGACTCCGGATTGTTCTTGCGTGTCGTCGGCATCGACGCAACAGCGAAGGATGACTTCCGCGCTGTCAGGGCTGCCGACAAGGCGAAAAACGTAGGCGCGCCAAAGTACGACGACGGAAATGGCAACACGTGGGTCGGGCGAGGACCCAGGCCGAAGTGGGTCAAGGACGCACTCGCAGCCGGGAGGGGGCTGGACGAGTTCTTGGCCGCGAAGTGAACCGCCCCGGGGCGGTTCATAGCCGACTGCCCGCTATGCGGTTACCTGCTGGCTAGAACTCCCAGCCTTCGCTCTCCATGAAGCCTTCAAGGTCCAGGCACGGGATACCGAAGTGCTTGCAGATATTGGGCACCTTCGCGGCGTTCGGCTTTAAGTGCTCTGCGGTCACCACGGTGCCGCCGCTCGCGAAGGCGCGAGCTACGACGAAGGCGTCGGCGTTGCGGCCGCCCTTGTAGAGCTTCTGCTTTTCGATGTTGGCTTGGAGGTGCGCCACGGCGTAGATCTTGGCTACAAAGGCCCCCTCCTTCGCGTCCGGCGTCACGAAGAGCTTGGGGTTGGCCTTAGCCCACTCAAGATCGGCACCAGGCGATCCGTCGCCGAGCTCGTGGAAGACCTCGCGGGTCGACGTGATCTTGCCGTCGGCGACGAGCTGGTCGAACTCCTTCCACAGCGATACGAAGCGCTTGCGGTAGTAGTTTTTGTGGAGGTTGGAGATCACTCCCGTATCTAGGACATACATCAGAGCCCTCCCCCCGCAAACTTCTCTGCAAAGGTGGGCAGACTCTTGGGCTTCATGTTCAGGTACTCGGCGAGCTGCCTCCGGTCAAAGCGCTGCTGGTAGTACCTGGTGAACGCGAGGTCGATGTAGCGCTGCCCAAGGTAAGCGTGCTGGCTGTTGTAGTAGTTACCCGATGACTCCTTGCTGTCGGGCTTCTTCATCTGTGCCGTCCACTCTTTGGCGGCCGCGACATACTCGTCAGCGTCAATCAGGCCACGATCGAGAAACTTCCGATAGATCACTTCACGACTGACGTTGAAGTGGTCGGCGAGCTGGCTTGCGGCAAGCCGGCCGATTTTCATGCCCTTGAGCATCGTGTCAAGCAGGTCGTCGGGCACCAAGACGCGCGCGGCCAGGCCGTTGCAAATGACTTCAATTTTCTGTTCAGCGTCGCCCAGGTGCTTGATGAACGGATCGTCGAGCAGGTCGACGCCGCTAGTGTGAAAGAGCAGATGTCCCAGCTCATGGAAGAGCGTGAAGATCTGACGGGACTTCGCCGAACTGTTGTTGATGTAGATGACGGGGAACTCGTCGTCGTACAGGCAGAACCCGAAGTAGTTGGGCGCGCGAAAGGCGTCCTTGAACACAAAGATCCCGGCCTTCGTGGCGAAGACCTCACGCCACTTGTCCAAGGCCTGATCGACGTTCTTCCATCCGACCTGCTGGTCGACGCTCACGCCGAGATACTTGCGCACATCGACGGCGATGTTGTCGAGCGACGAGTTGAGTGTGACCTTGAGATCCCGCGTGATAAGGCGCTGCGAAGGGTTCTTGCCGTCGTTCAGCTCGGCCAGGTTGAGCTGCATCGCCTGTCCCTGGCGCAGGAAGAAGCGCACCCTGCGGGGGATGGCGGCGAAGTCTTCGGGCGTAAGCGTGCGGAACGATTTTTCGAGCGGTGGAACCTCGGGCGGCTTCGGGAAAAAGAAGACGGCCACAGGCACCTTGAAGCGTTCGGCCATGTCTTCGACCTGGACGTAGGTCGGCAGCGCCTCGCCTGCTTCCCAGGCGGCGATCTTTTTGAAGTGACGCTTTGCGTCTTCGAGCGAGTATCCTGACCGTTCGCGCGCCCACTGCACGACAGTGGGGGTGATCGGCAGGCCTTCTTTCACCTCTGCCATGTCATTGACCTTCGCCCAGTTTCAAGGATACAGGCACGTTGTGCTTCGTGAAGCGGTCGCGCAGGGCCTCGGCCAGGCAGTCCTTGATGTTGCACCCCGTCTTGGCTTGGACCATGCGCAGGGAAGCTTTCACTTCGGCCGGGAAGTAGGCCGAAATGTTGACCTCGCCCGCCTTGTGAATCTGACGAGCCTTTGGCACGACTGGGGTGGTGACACCGCTGGCGTTATGCCCCACTTCAGCGGCCGTCATGACGTGCGTGGGCTTGGCTCTCGCCTGCGTCGGCGAGGTGGGTGGCAACTGCGACCCCTGCTTGGCCATTCCTAGGCATCCTTGAGAGATTTAGAGATTGGGATAATGTACCTTTCCTGGTAGGCCCGAAGGCGGGGGGTTGTTCACAACACCGGTGTTAGAAATCGGAACGAAAACGGCGCCGACGGCGGGGGGCTGAAGAAGCGTCCGACCCGCTCGAAGAGTCAGCTTTCGAGCTGGGCTGCTTGAAATACTGACCGACTCCATTGGGCCCGGTTACGTAAGTTCAGCGCAGTGAACAGCGGTCATTAGCTAGGTCGCGACGAGAGTAGCATGATGAAGGCGCCGGCTATGTCAGCAACACCTCACATTGCTGCCGCTCATGTCAACCACGGCGGCCGAACCGAACGTCGGCTTCATGGCGCCGACAGTGAGATCGCACGCTGACCCCGACCGACCGCAACCGCTGCAATCCGGCTGCTCGTGGCTTCCAAGCGAGCGGCGGCAATGGGTCGAGAGCGTGAGTTGGCTCCCGCGAACAGCGGACATTCGGCAGTGAGCTGGCTAGGAGACGTGCAGCCCACTACCCCGGAGGACCGAAGTTCCCTCGATACCGGTCATTGTCGCGGCCGCGCTGCTTGGTGAACCGATGACAGCTTGGTGCCCGGCATCATGAAGCCGGATCAGATCCGCGACCGGCTCCAACCAGCCTGAAGCTGCCGAAGTGCGGTCAAGTCAGCTCCGCAGCGGTTGCGGCCGTTCGACGGTGAGGGCCGAGCTTGCGGTCCTCGCTCCAAGGCGGTCATTGAGCCGCGCTGATCTGCAGATACGCGAATGACGGGAAGGGGCGGACAACCTCGACATGGAGCGCAAGACGCCCGGCAGCTTCCGTGATCTCTCCTCGGCTACTTTAAATTTAAGTTCCACTCGTTTCAGGAGACCCACTGGTACTACCGCCGTAATAGAAAAGCTTGTTTTCCGTCGGGTGAGTCTCGCGCTTGACAACACCGACCTTTTCTAAGCGCTCGCCGAATTTGGCAACCTTCTGCACGTAGCAGCCAACATCATCGGCAATCTGTCTGGCAAAAACTTGGTCTTCGCGAGCTGCTGAACGTATGGAACCGATGATCTTGGTCTCTTCTTCGGTGTACTGGAGTCTCGAATCAGCCGATTGTTGGCTGACCAGATCAGCTCTATCTCTCGGACAAAACATCAGCTGGGTCCCTGCAACTATGAGTTCGCTTTCCGCATATATCGTGCCGCATTGTGGACACCGGAATGTCGCTTCTGCGGTCACTCCGAAGTACTTCTCAAATCGGGTAAGCGCATCGTCATACGCAAAGCGCTGCTGCCTTATCACGTTCTTGTCAGTCGTAAATCCGAGGTTGTTCTCCTCGCACACTCCAAAATCGAAGCAGTACAAGTTCCGCGATGACCGCTCCTTTTTCGTTGTGCGTCCTTTCGTCAACAAATGGACTAGAAAGAACATGTTCAACATCGATAGCATTTGCTCGTTCCGAACCAAGATCAGAAAGTGACTTGCCGCCACGTCAGGCACCTTTGTTTTTTCTGCCTGCGCACGCGTAAGCAACGCGTTCCACATGTCTTCGTGAAACGACGGTATCGCGACGCCATCTCTCGCTGCGCCTAGAAGTTGGTTCAGGTACGCGGTCGAGGCGTAGCGGATTCCAAAACTGATGTCGGATTTACGAATCTTGCGCGCACTACCTTGTCGCGATCGACTCCAACTCTGCTTCAGCACAATGCCAAGAGTTCGCGGGACCCCCATCGCAGACTTGCTCAGAAGGGCGTACGTCTCTCCGGGTTCCTCAAAGATCTCATCGGGTGGAGGACAGGAGTAGGCAGAAAGACGAGAGCGAACAATCTTTTCAGAGTAATCCGCCAATCCTTCCATTGCATCATTAAGTGAATGGGATCGTTCGACAAATGCGTCGAGGTCTAGTGAAAGCTCAAACAAGTCACGCTGCAAAATGATGGCACTTCCCAGGGCGTACTTGTCGGTGATGGCGCTCAGCTTGATAAACACGCCAGCGTGAGAGCCCAACAGCTTCTTCAAGAGAGTAGAAAATCGGCGCTGCAAGTCCGTCGAGAGCGCGGAGAACTCATCTATGAATAAGTACGTCGCAGATATCCCGGCCTTCTCTCGTAAATCGCCAAGAATGCGAAGAATGTCGGCAACAGTGAGTCGATAGCTGGTTCGCGTGGTGTACGAGCGCTCGCTTGCACGCGACTCTGTACGCCCCTCATTCAGCTTTGCTGCGATTGATGGATCACCCTCGCTGAATGTTGCTCCGAGCTCAGCGCCCTTTGTCTGCGTCGACCCAGACGACTCCTTAAAGTCGACCGCGGAGGAACGATCAATCACTCGCGGTAGGCCTTCGCGCAACAGTCGTGCAATGCCATCAAGGACACCCCTCACTTCGGCGACTTGGTTGCTCTCGGCTGCCTTGAACAATTTGGAGAAGTATCCTGGCTCTTGAGCCAAAGCAGGCCAGAAACGAGTAAGTTGCTCCGTAATAGCGTCGCAGACATCACTGACAAAAGCATGCTCAAACGCTACAAAATCTGTATCAGCGACATCCTCGATGTATTGGCACTTACTCAGATCCACATAGATGCCTAGCGTCCTTTGTTTGGGAGCGATGTGTTCTGGATGATCGTTTCGCCAGGATTGCATACATCCTACGAATGCTCGGTAAAAGAGCGTCGTCTTGCCAGTTCCACGTCGGCCGACGATCAGTTGGTCGGTGTCGGACAACACCTCTGGGATGAGGCCAAAGTAATCGACGTAGTACTTTGCGAGAAGACCCAGCCGCTCTGTATCGTTCAGCGATATGTAGTCGGTGCGGAGCATGGAGTTGAATGCTTCCGTTATCTTGGCGTCGGCGTAGTGAATCATCTGGATTTAAAGTCAGCGGTCAATTCAACGGAAGCATCACAGCGGAGTGCCTCAGCAAGAAGTGAGCAATTCTCGTTCAATTTCCAACTCCGTTGTTCGGGGCGAGCGCGCATGAGCTGGATCTGTACCGGTGCTATCCGCTCCACGACGGTAGTGCGCCTCAGTGAGGCGTCATCGCGTGACGCAAACGAGCTTTAACACCGTGAGTAGACAAAGGCATTTAAATGCTGCTTTCCTGTAGCGCTCGGCCGCATAGGGAGAGGATCACACTTCGCAGCGGGCGGGCCGCCGTTCGCCAGTCGCGGCCGCCGACCTGGAGCCAACCGTCCTTCGAAGAGAGCTTTTGAAGTGACAGTGGGTCCTCGCGGCAGACTTCGGCCAATGTCGGGTATTGGCAACCGCCATCGATGGGCGGCCCCAGCCGCACCGGCAGCAATCAGCCTGACGCCGTCGCCAAGCGGGCGATGCGACTGGCAGTTCCTGGCCGAGAGCGTGAAACTGGCTGCGTGTCTGGAAGCTGCCCTTCGTCGTCGTAGCCCGACATCCTTGCAGCCTCGCTAGGCTGGCGCCTCGGCGCCTTGGACGCGCATCCTGTCGAGCCCTCAACTCGATAGGAGACCATCATGGATACCGAAGGCCAAACCGCGCACCGCGAGCCGTGGAACAAAGACAAGATCGTTGGGCAGAAGGCACCCTTTAAGGTGAAAGACATCTGGGCACTGCGCGTACGCCTTCAGATGCAAGGGCGGGTTCGTGAGCTCGCGCTGTTCAACCTAGGCATTGACAGCAAACTTCGCGGATGCGATCTCGTTGCACTTAAAGTGCGCGACGTGACACATGGTGACCAGGTGGCTACGCGGGCCATCGTCATGCAGCACAAGACCAAACGACCGGTCCAGTTCGAGATCACAGGAGTCACCCGTGATGCCCTGCAAGCTTGGATCAAAAAGTCCGAGCTGAAGTCAGATGACTTCCTCTTCCCAAGCCGACTTCACGATTCACCACATTTGGGAACCAGGCAGTACGCGCGGATTCTTGGGCACTGGGTGGACGAACTTGGGTTGGATCGATCAGAGTACGGGACCCATTCAATGCGCAGGACAAAGGCGACCTTGATCTATCGCCGGACCAAGAATCTGCGGGCCGTGCAGTTGCTGCTCGGCCATTCGAAACTTGAGTCCACGGTGAGGTACCTGGGTATCGAGGTCGACGATGCCCTTGAGATCTCCGAGCAGACAGAGATCTGAGTTCAACGATTGGAGCGGCCATGTCCTAGTGCAGGGGTGTGGCCGCCTTCAATGGCTGCTATTTGGAGCACGTCCGAAGCAGTGCTCTCGGCCAAGAGCTGACCTTCGATGCTGCGGGACAGCCGACCGGTTCACTGCCGGCGACAGGCTATTGGCGGTGCCAGCACACGCTATGCTCTGTGCCCAGAGCGCTGAGTTCTTTCCTAACTCGGACGCAGTGCCACGAAAGAATGACAGCATGCTCGCAGACCTTGGACTTACCGTCGCCCGCCAGATTCCAATTGAAACGCTCACGGGCTTAGTCAGCGGGATGTACACCGTGCATGGCGGCGTGATCAGAGACGCGGGAGGCCGAATCGTCTCGCACCTCGTGACCTCGGGCGGGAGTGCAGCAATGAGCAGCCTCGTTCCGGGTCTCGGAGTCCTGGGGCAGGCCCTTCAGGGTGCGCAGCTCTGGAAGATTGGCAAAGATGTTGCCGCGGTTCAGCAAACGGTCAATACGGTGCTCAATGTCGCGATGACCGGAACGGTGCTTTCGGGCCTGGGGCTGGTGACCTCGGTCGCTGGTTTTACGTACCTTCGGCATAGGCTGAACCAGCTGGAAAGGAACTTGGCTGATATGGCCAAGGACGTCAAGAAGATCAAGCTGTCACAGGAAGGCTTGCACAAGTCCGAGTTGCAAACGGCAGTTGACGGTGCGCGTCACGCTGAGCATGCAACCGATGAGTCCGTGCGCAGGGGCTTGTTGATCGACAGCAAGCGCGAGTTCAACAAACTGATGCACCACTACAAGCAAGAGTGGGCCCGCAGCGAGACTGTGCCGGAAATCCAAACCGTCAACGAGTTGTACACCTTGGCCATCTTGGGCTACGCGATGGTGTCCAGCGAATTGGGACTGCAAGACGCCGCAGCGCTGGATCTCAGGAACAACTGCCAGGACTGGACGACGCTGGCTCGCGGGCATGCAAAATCGATCGTGCTTGGCGCGCATCCAGAGCGGTTCATTGGCGGCGACTATGTCGAGCAGCTTCCCGCCAAGGTGCTGGTGGATCTATTGGATTTTGCGCACGACGAGCATCGCGGAATTGAGTGGTTCGACGAGCTCCGCCTGCAAGCTTCAAAGCACAGCACCCTGTTCGGGAGCCTGGCATCTTCGGCCCCCGATTCGCTGCGAAAGCGGTTGATCAAAGGAGAACCCGAAGGATCAATCGAACTGGCCAAGGGGCTCTATGCCCGCGCCAGCGTGTTGGACGCCAACGTGGCGCACTTCGAGTTCCTCCAGGACAAGCAGATCTCTGCCAGTGCGTTTCAGCAACAACTCGAGGACGCGCGCAAGGATTCCGGGGGTGAGGCTATTTGCGTCTACCCCGTTGAGATGGCGCAGGCGTACCCAGTTGAGATGTTGCAGACGTAAATCGGGCTCCTCTGCAGGTTGAACTTGGCAGAGGCCAATGCCATTGAGCTTGGCTTGGCGCCTTGATCCGATCGTGAGGCTTGTCTATCGCCTCAAGGGTCCTGCGCACATTCAGACCCGGTTGAACACGCTGAGCGCAGTGGCCACCAGGGGCGTGTGCGAGGGATGTCGCATGTGCGAAGTGGGGCGTCTTGGGCCCGCTGCCGCTCTGGTCATTGGAAGCCTGACTGACACGCGGAGTCCGCATCCGCATGGCGCTTTGACAGCGGGACTCACTTGAGATCATCCTCAAATCCGGGGCGGTTCAATGGCCGAGTACCCGCTATTACGCTTGAAGCGGTCCCACGCAGGGCCGACAGTCGAATGACTGGTCACGGCCGCCGCTGTCGAACAAGCGGGCAGCAGCGGACGACTCAGTTCAGCCTAAACCTGTCCGATCGCGACTCGTCCACTGGCACGCACTGTCACTCCTTTGCCACACGAACGAGCAACCCGTAGGAAACGGGTAGGGGCGCCGTTGCTCCCAGTTCTTGGGCCGGCAACGAAAGGGGAAATTTCTCACCAATTTCCTCCCAATGACCGAACAGAGAAAGCAAGCACTCACAAACAATGTGCATTCAACTGGTGGCTAGGCCGCATTGCGGAGCAATCAACGCGCGATTCGCGGCTCTAAGGGGTGGGGCAAAATTTCTGAAATTTGCTTCAAAAGAAGGCTGAGAAGATAGGCGAAACGTCACCAGGAAGAAATTTCCCATTGAAAATCAAATAGTTACGCGATCTTTTCGCGCCCCAAAAGTACAAAACTCAATGAGAAAAATACAAAACTCGAGTGGAATCGACACCTGTTGGGAGGCGATGAGGGCAACTATGGGAGGTTTTTAGAGGTTCCCGTAAATTGTTGATTTTTAAGAAATAATTCAAAAATTACGTACCTCGAACTTTTTGAGGCACCGAGTTAAGGCATTTATTCGTATGTCACGATAATGAAAGTTATGTTGACGCAGGAAGTCAATCAAGGTCGAGATGTGGGGCAGGTGGCCGGGTACGAGCCGCAGGCGCTTGAGCGGCTGCGCGCGCGCATCGCCAGCGCGGGTAGCCGCCTGCCGAGTGCGTCGATGAAGTCCGTCGGCTGGATGAGTGATGCGGGGCTATGGCGCGTGCAGCTGCCGGCCTTTGCCGAGGGCTTGGCCGCCAGGCAGACCTATTTTTCCCCGAGGGACTATGGTGGCATCGAAGCGGCGTTGATCGAAGCACAGTATTTCCGGGATGAGGTTTTTGCCTGGCGGAAGTACAAACCCGAGGCGCAAACCTACTTGACGCGCAAGCGGGCCGTTCGGGGTCTCGCGTTGCCGATCAGTTGTGTTTTTGACCCGCGAAGGCAGACGCATCGGGTCATCGGCTACTGGATGGAGACCGTGGACGGTGTGCGCAAACAGCGCAAGGTCAGTCGTAGTGTCGGCCGGCACGGTTTCGAGGACGCCTGGTACGAGGTGGCGGCCATCGTTTCGGCAAAAGTCGGTTTGCCGGTGGAGGCACCGCCGAAGGGGCTTCTATGTACGCTGTGACGAATATGGCGGCCTTGAATGGGCACGCGCAGCGGGGGCGGCCGCAAGGCCGTGAATTGGTAGTGCGCGTTCGCGGGTTGCGATTGCATGATCTAGCGCTGCTGCGCGCCATCGTGCAGGGAATGCATCCGTCTGCAGCGGCTGGGCGTTATCTGCCTGAGCTGCATGCCGATGCCAGGGTGGTGCGCTCGTATCTGCTGGCGCTGGTGCGTGAGGCACGCGCGCACCTGGAGGGCCTGGGGGAGGGCGGTCTCGCCGGGTCGCTGGTGCGCGCCCTGCGGCTCGATGCGGTCGTGGCGTGCCGGCCAGCCAGCGCTCCGTCGCTGCAGGAGTTCACCGACCGCTTCGATGCCGATCTCTACGGCGAACGAGAGCTGTTGGCACTCTACGAGGAGGAGTACGGTGCCTCGGCGCAACCCGGTTTGACAACGGCACTAACCGACGACCTGAATCTGGCGCTGCGTGGCTTGAATACGCTTCAACTACACAGCGCGCAGATGCCCAAGGCTCATGATTCCGTATCGCAATGGCTGTCCGAGCGGCTTTGCCACCAGTTGCGGCCGTTTGGCGTACTGCAACTGTCCGACCTGGTGACTCTGGTGAACTGTCACGGCCGCACCTGGTGGCGTGCAGTGCCAGGCCTTGGCCGGGAGCGGGCCGAGCGCCTGGTGCAATGGCTGAGCGATCATGAGACGTGGCTGGAGCGACCCCTGTCGCCCAGGGTGAGAGGTGTGGGCACTGCCATGGCGGCTGTCGCGGAACCGGGATCGTGCAGGCCCGCAGTGCCAAATGGTACCGATCTGCGGAGCGCAGGGTTCAATGCCTTGGGCGCCGTGTCGGATCAACAGGCCCTGCGGGTCTGGCTGGACACCCTGACCCTCAAATCCCCGCATACCCTGGCCGCCTACCGGCGCGATGTGGAGCGGCTGCTGATGTGGGCCCATGAGCGTGGGCAAGGCCTGTCCACGCTGACCGTGGCCGACGCCATCGAGCACGCGCGCTTCCTGGTCAGTCCCCCGGCGCATTGGGTGAATGCCTTGCCGGCTACGCGCAAGGATGGCGACTGGCGCCCTATGCGCGGGCCGCTCTCGCGCAGTAGCGCGAGGCGCGCCCTGGCCGCCATCGGTCACCTGTATGGATTCCTGGTGGAGAGCGGCTACCTGACAGCCAATCCCTTTGCCCGCGTGCGCGCCGCCGCTGGTGCCGGCATGGCGAACGCCATGATGGACACGACGCGCTCGTTTGGTCTGCGCCACCTGGGCGCCATGAAGGCAGCGCTCGATGCCATGGTGGGCAGCGCCCACAAGCGTCGCCTGCTGGCCATCCTGATGCTGGGCGAGACCACCGGCATGCGCCGTCAGGAGATGAGTGCCCACACCTGGGGCGATCTGCGCAAGCATGGCGGAGACGCCGCAGGTGCCCGGTATGTGTTGACCGTGCGTGGCAAGGGGGGCCATGAGCGCAAGCTACCCGTCAAGGACTCCGTGATTGACGCCCTGGAGCGCCACCTCGGGGATCGCAGGGCGCTCGTGGCTGCCGGCGAGCTGCCTGATGTGGGCCTGGCCGAGACTCCTTTGATCAGCATCCTGGAGCAACCGCCCGTGGGCACCATGCATGCGTCCTGCGGCGCCTTGTCGGAAGCCGGCCTACATCGGGTGCTCAAGCGCTTCTTTGAGGGCGTTGCCGAGCACCTGGAGGGGCTTGGTGAGCCTGAGACAGGGGATCTGCAGGAAGATTTCAGGCGGGCCTCCTGCCATTGGCTGAGACACACCTTTGCCCACGAAATCCTCAAGGCATCCGGTGCCGATCTGCCGGTCACGCAGCAGCTGCTGGGGCACAAGAACATCAGCACCACCGGCATCTATCTCAAGGCCGATCTGGGGCAGCGCATCGAGGCCGTGGCGGCCTTGCCGGAGCATTTCCGATGAGGGTGGGAACGCAGGGATGCTGACGCCTGTGACCTTGAGGCCGCCGCCGCTGCTAATCCATGCGGTGAGCGACGGTCGGCGTCTTGGCTTGCAGCTGCACAGCATTGCCGGCATGGGTCGGGCCCTGTCCAGGGCCGGGGCCTGGTGGGTGCCTGGCCGCCGGATGTGGGCCATCGAGCTGGTGAACGTCGCGCGCAGCCTGGAGTGGCTCAGAACGCTTTACGCCGGCCAGCATGTCGAGCTGGATGATGCGCAACGCATTTTGCAGTCTGCTATCGCGGCGCCCGAGGGTGATTTCTTCACGCAGGTGCTGGACGTTCAGGTGTTTCCCTTGTCGCGGGGCGACCTGGCCCAGGGCGAGCATGCCGTCAGCTTTGCCTACGACCTGTTCTGTGTTCGTGCCATGCGGGCACTGCGAGGGAGTTTTCATAAGCCGGCCCTGGCCTGGCAGGTTGCCGGGGGCACTGAGCGCATTTTGGAGGTATTGCGCGAACTCGCTGGTGTGGCGCCCGAATTCGCTTTTGTGCATGAGCATCCCGTGGTGCTCGAAGAGCTGATTGCGCCTGCACCCGATGTCTCACCCATTCAGGTTCCAGGAGCATCGCCATTGCCTGGCGATGCAGGCAGCGACGAGCGGGTCGGCAGCGGTTTCCTCTCTGCTGAGCTGTCCAGCGAGGCACTGGCAATCGACCAGGCCGCTTTGGCAGCGGAGGGTGTGCGTGCGGGCTTGCGTGATTACCAGCTCATCGGCGTGCGCCATCTGCTGGGCCAAACCGGCGCCTGCCTGGGCGATGACATGGGGTTGGGCAAGAGTCGCCAAACCGTGGTGGCTGCACGTCTGGCCGCGGGCGAGGGCAGGGTGTTGATCGTGTGCCCGGCTTCGCTGCGCATCAACTGGGAGCGCGAAATCCGCATGGTCTATCCCGACACCATCGTCGGCATGGCTGGCGAGGATCGCATCTCGGCGCTGTATGGATGCCACTGGGTCATCGCCAACTACGAGCGTCTTGGCGGACTGGTGCGTGAAATCCAGCTCGAATTCCAGGTGATGGCCGTGGATGAGGCGCATTACCTGAAAGAACACCAGGCCGGACGCACCCGCAATGCCTTTGTGATGGCCACGCGCATTCCACGCCGTTACGTCATTACCGGTACACCCTTGCTCAATCGGGAGATCGAGCTGCATACGCTACTGCGGTTGACAGGCCATCCGATGGGGCAACTGCCAATGAAAGCGTTTCGCAAGGAATTTACCGGAACCGGTGAAAAGCGTGCGGCGCTGGCGGCGGCTTTGCGTGGCTGGATGCTGCGCCGGCGCAAGGACGTGCTCAAGGATCTGGGTGACAAGACACGCCAGTTGCGTTGGGTTTCACCACCGGAAGGGTTGGGTGGATACAAGGAAATCCATGGCGATATGAGCCTGCAAACCATGCCCAAGATCACTCGCCTGCGGCAAAAGCTGGAAGCGCTCAAGACGCCATTTCTCATCGAAACAGTGGAAAGCCTTTCCGAGGGCGACAAGATCCTTATCTTCTGCGAGTACATGGCGACGGTGGAGGCCATGCAGGATGCGTTTGCACAGGCCGGCATTGCCTGTGTCACCCTGGTGGGCGCGGATTCGGGCGCCAGACGGCAAAAGGCGATTGACGCCTTTCAGAATGATCCGGCCGTCACGGTATTTATCGGCACCACGTCAGCGGCAGGCGTGGGAATCACGTTGACGGCGGCGAACCATGTGGCATTTGCCTCCTTGCCCTGGACGCCGGCCTTGATGCGCCAGGCAGAAGATCGCGCCTACCGGTTGGGGCAACGACGCAATGTGCTGGTCATCGTGCCGCTGGTGGCCGGCTCGATTGATGAAGGTATATGGAGCCTGCTGCAGTCCAAGCAGGCCACGGAGCAGGATGTCGTGGAGGCTGTGAAATCCCAGCTGTCCGGCAACAACCCATGATGGCCGTCATTTTTTGGAGATAGACCATGACCGCAAATTCTGAACGCACCAGTCAGGAATCAGACAACTATGTCACGAGTTTCGAGACTGGCATCATGGCACGCAAGGGCGAATGGGTCGGCATCTGCATCAAGTTTGCGATGTATGACCACCGCACCAAGCTCACGCATTGGCCACCCAGAGCTTGTCAGAAATTTTGTGTGTGAGGCATAGCATGTCGACAAGGAGCATGAATGCCACGCAAGACCAAACCCACCGCTTTGGCGGACCAGGCGGCACAGCCGCAATTTCACATCCCGGCCGAGCTGCTTGACCAGCTGGTGACCGGGCCCATGACGCCGGGCCAAGTCCAAGGGCTGTTCGATCAGTTCAAGAAGTCAATTCTTGAGCGGGCGCTGGGCGCCGAGATGTCAGTCATCACCTAGGCTATGCGCCCGGCCAAGCCAAGCCCACAGGCGGATCAGCCAACCACCGCAACGGCAAGAGCACCAAGACCGTACTGACCGATGTGGGGGCGCTGCGCATCGATGTCCCACGCGATCGCGAAGGCAGCTTCGAGCCGCAGCTCATTGGCAAGCACGAGCGGCGCTTTACGGGTTTCGACGACAAGATCATCGCCATGTACGCACGCGGCATGACGGTGCGCGAGATCCAGGGTTTCCTGGCTGAGATGTACTCGGTGGACGTCTCGCCCGAGCTCATCAGCCGTGTCACCGATGAGGTGATGGGCGAGGTCACGGCCTGGCAGACACGGCCGCTGGAGGCGATGTACCCGGTGGTGTTCTTCGATGCGCTGCGGGTCAAGATTCGCGAGGATGCGGTGGTGCGCTCCAAGGCCGTCTACCTGGCGCTGGGCGTACTGCCTGACGGCTCGCGCGACATCCTGGGAATCTGGATCGAGAACACCGAGGGGGCGAAGTTCTGGATGAAGGTCTTCAACGATCTGAAGACGCGCGGGGTGCAGGACATCCTGATTGCCGTCACCGACGGCCTCAAGGGCATGCCAGAGGCGCTGGGCGCAGTGTTCCCGGCGACGACGCTGCAGACCTGCATCGTGCACCTGATCCGGGGTGGCCTGGACTTTGCGTCATGGAAAGACCGCAAGGCGCTGGCCGCAGCCATCAAACCCATCTACACCGCGGTGAGCGCCGAGGCGGCCGAGGCCGAGTTGGATGCGTTTGCGGCCGGCCCCTGGGGGCAGCGGTTCCCGACCGTGGTCAGCGCCTGGCGCCGGGCCTGGGACAAGGTCATCCCGTTCTTCGCCTTCCCGCCCGAGGTGCGGCGCGTGATCTACACCACCAACGCCATCGAGAGCGTGAACGCACGGCTGCGCAAGATCATCAAAACGCGCGGCCACTTCCCCAGCGACGAGGCGGCCACCAAGCTGATCTGGCTGGCGCTGCGCAACATCACCGCGGACTGGGGGCGGGCGGCCAACCACTGGAAATCAGCGATGAACCAATTTGCGATCCTCTACGAGGACCGATTTACCAGATCGGGCCAGTAAGATCACCAAACCGCCTCACGATTGAGTGACGGATTCAACAGCCTCACACACAGAAATCCTGACACTCCCGCCACCCAAGGCCTACGCCTTGCTTATGAGGTCTTTGGCTGGCTATTGCAACCACCTTGGCAGCAATGCCTTCATGCTGCGTGCCAAAGCCGATCCCTCGCTGGTGGAGAACCTTCCTGCGAGGCACCCCTACCACACGCTGTTGACGGAAGTGCCAAAGCTGACCGAAGACGAGGTGGGAAGAGCCCGCCGGGTCACGGTCATTGAACGCGCTACATACACAGTCACGGGCACGGCATTGGAGTTGCGCGCCGTTTTTGGTGACGGCCGTACCGAAAGCATTTTCTTGCATGAGTACACCGCCCTCAGTTTGTTTGGCTACCTGCAGGAATACCTGGAGGCGGCGGACATATTGACCGGCCCCGCTGCAGGCTCCGCTTGATGCTGCAGCGCCAGCCAAAACTCTTGCTCATGGAAACCACTGCGGCAACCGGATCAGTGGTGCACCCAAGCGGGTGGCATGCTCGCTGTAGCCCTCTGCGTGCCAGTCCGGCACCACGCTTGCCCAGTCGAGCTGCCGCGGCCGGCGCAGCGTGCAGGTGATCTTGCGTTCTGGTTGCTCACTGCTCTCGTCTTGGTTTATGTAAACAGCTCGGAGTGAGTTCCGCTGCGCACGAAAACGACCAAGCCGTTTTTGCCCGAATCGTCGAGCCGGTAGATCAGCAGGAAGTCGCCGCCGATGTGGCACTCGCGATGGTTCGCCCAGTCACCCGTGAGCGGATGGTCGAGCCATTCAGGCGGCAGCGGCCCGTCATTGGCGATGAGTAGCAGCATGGCCTCTTTCAGCCGGTTCATGTCGTACCGGCCGGAGTGGGACAGGCGCACCCAGTCCTTCCGGAACTCTTTGGTGTAGTCCGATGCGTGAGGCAGGTTTGTCCGCTTACTTGCTGCTGGCTTCTTCGAGGTCATTCAGCAACGCGTCGGCGGTTGCGAAACGAGCACGACGGCTCTTGATGATCTCGTCGGCCTCGGCAATGGCGACGCGGCTGGTGGCGTTCGGTGCCTTAAGGGCAAACGGCAGTTCCTTGTCTGCGACGACACGGGTCAGGAACACGCGGATCGCATCGGAGACAGTCAGGCCCATCGAGGCCAGTGTTTCCGCCGCCTGCGTTTTGATGTGCTCGTCCACGCGAACGTGAACCATGGTGGTAGTTGCAGCCATGACGGCCTCCTATTGCGACTGATTGAGATGCATTGTATCGCATTCCTCCACTTTCACGGGGCGGCTCCTCCCCCCCGGTTTTGATATCTGCCTGAGCCTGGTTGTCTGCCGCAGGTTCCTGTTCTGAACCAGGCCCGCTATCGCCCTCATTGCTGCGAATACCATCTTCAGTTTGCTGCGATCGTGTTCTGCAGATGGGTTAAAAATCACTTGCATATCGTATCGTATCACATTAGAATATCATATCTGTAGTGATATGAAATGGTGTGATATGACTCGTCCAGGAATTACCGCCGCCCACGTCGCAGCCGCCGCCGAGGCGCTGCAAGCCGAGGGCCAGCAGCCCACGATTCGCGCCGTGCGCGAGCGGCTGGGCGACACCGGCAGCCCAAACACCATCCAGCGGCACCTGGCCGCGTGGCGCAAGGCACGCCCAGCAGCAGCACCTGGGCAGGAGTTACCGCAGGCACTGGCCGCGGCCATTGCCGCCGAGCTGGCAGGCGCTGCGGCTGCAGCGCGTGACGCTGCCCAGGCCGAGATAGACCAGGCGCAGGCCGAGGCTGCGGATCTGGCCGCAGCGGGCGAGGTGCTGGAGGGCGAGCGTGACGATCTGGCAGCGCAGGCACAGGCACAGGCACAGGCACTGCGCGGGGAGCGCGACAAGCTCGCGGGGCGGGCCGATGCCCTGCAGGCCGAGGGCGAGCGCCTGCGCGCTGCCCTGGATGCGGCGCGGGAACAGGCCCAGACCGCGCAGCAGGCCGCAGCCGTGGCGCAGGCGCAGGCCCAGGCCACGCTGGAGCGCGCCACGCGCGCCGAGACACTGGCCGCGCAGCAGGCCCAGGAGTTGGCCAAGGCCCAGCAGGAGGCCGCGCACCTGCGCGGGCGCCTGGAAGCAAAATGACCGCTTACGCCGTCGTGTGCATGTTCCAGGATGCCCGGCCTGGTTCAGCGCATGGGCGCAAGCACAGGACGTGTACCGCAAGCGGTCATTGAGTAAATTATCGGGGCGCTTGTCAGCGCTGCTGGACGAAAGCCGAGGAGGATTTCAGGCATCGGACATCGGTCGAACGCCAGTCCCATTGAGAGGACACACCTCGCACGGCACAGATCGACCAAGGCGCTATTAACACAAAGCATAGCGTTAGGGATGCCCTGAACAACTCATTCCCAGGCGTGCTACGCCTGGGCTATTTTTCAGATGGTGCAAACTTGAGTTGATTTCGGCAGTTTCCCCTGCCTTTTGCCCTTGAAACAGGGCTTTTTGCCGCTTTTGGCGGCCCGCGCCCTGTTTTCGGGCGCACTCATCCCCGTGCTCCTTGCTGCTGCATTAACTGATGGCGCGCCATCCACAGGTTCGAGAGCGCAAACAACGTCACGATCTGCAGGGTGTTTTTCTTCAGGCCTCGATAACGCACCTTGGTGTAGCCAAACTGGCGCTTGATGACGCGAAACGGGTGTTCCACCTTGGCGCGGATTTGCGCCTTCACGCGCTCGAGCTGATCGACCAGAGCATCTACAGCACTGTGTTCTTTGTCCAATGCCTTGCGTTTGGCCGGCCCCATGGCAACGTGCCACGGCACGTCGTTAGGCGCATCGGCGCGTTTGTCCGCTCCCTGGTAGCCAGCGTCGCCAAAGACCTGCACCTCCTGTCCGTGCAGCAGGCTGTTGCCTTCGACCACGTCGCCGACGTTGCCCGAGGTGCAGCGCACGGTGTGCACCAGGCCGCTGTCGGCATCCACGCCGATATGGGCCTTCATGCCGAAGTACCACTGGTTGCCCTTCTTGCTCGAATGCATCTCGGGGTCTCGCGCGTTGTCTTTGTTCTTGGTTGAGCTCGGCGCGGCAATCAAGGTGGCATCCACGATGGTGCCTTCCTTGAGCTGCAGGCCTTTGGCGCACAGCAGGTCGTTGACGGTGGCCAGCATCTGCTCGGCCAGCTTGTGGCGCTCCAGTCGGTGGCGAAAGCGCAAGATGGTGCTCTCGTCAGGCAGCCGCCCGTGGGCATCGAGCTGGGCAAAGTCCCGGTACAGGGGCGTGTCAAACAAGGCTTCCTCCATCCCCAGGTCCGACAGCTTGAACCACTGCTGCAAGAAGTGCAGGCGCAGCATGGTCTGCAGCTCAAAGGGCGGGCGCCCGTTCCTGCCCTGGGGGTAGTACGGGGCGATCAGTTGCACCAGCTCTTGCCAGGGCACGACCTGCTCCATCTGTTCGAGGAAGACTTGCTTGCGGGTCTGGCGCGTGCTCAGGTTCAAGGCGAGGCTAATTTGCTTCATAGATGCTGAGGATGCCAGCGGTGGCTGACAGCTACCAGACAAATGGGGAGGTTTTGCAGGATTTCCTTAGCACCGCGACATTTTACTAGTTGTATTAATCAGTCACTTCCCTTGACGTTTTCCGGGGGGGGGTAACATTTTTTCAACTAATTACAAATTCTTCTGCGATGCGCAAGAATCTTCCCGTCACACAGGCCAACTTTGACTTTCCTGCGGATCGAACCCTGATTTCGATCACTGACACCAAGGGTCGCATCACCTACTGCAATGCGGACTTCATTGCTGTCAGCGGGTACAAAGAGGATGAGCTCTTGGGCCAGCCGCACAACCTGCTGCGCCACCCAGATATGCCTGCCGAAGCGTTTCGGGATTTCTGGGACACCATCCAAAAAGGCCTGCTGTGTAGCGCCGTGATCAAGAACCGGCGCAAGAATGGCGACCATTACTGGGTACGTGCCAACGCGACGCCGATGCGCGATGGCGAGCGCATTGTCGGTTTTCTGTCGGTACGCTCGCGTCCGAGCAACGAAGAAATCCGCGAAGCCGAACAGTTGTACGCGCGCATGAGCGCGCATGCCGAGGCCGGCAAAAAGGTGTATTCCTTCCGCCACGGCGAGCTGATGCGTGTCGATGCCTTGGGGCGGTTGGCAGGGGCGTTGCGCCTGCGGCCCAGGGGGCAATACGCAGCCTGGATGGCATTGGCTGCGGCGGGGCCGGTAGTCGTCGCAAACACGGGCAGTCCACTGTGGGGCGTCTGGCTGGCCGGCGTCGTCAGCGCGTGTGTGGCGGGGTATGGCTTGGCAGGCGTCACGTTGCGCCCGCTGAAAAACGTGATTCGCGTCTCCCGGCAGCTGGCGAGTGGCGACTTGTCGCAATTTTTTGCGGTTCAGGGCAATGGTGTTGCTCGCAGTCTGCTGCTGCCCATGATTCAGGTGGGCCTGTCCACCAGAACCGTGATGGGCGACGTGCGCGACGACCTGCGACGTCTGCAAACGGCAGCGCAGGAAATTGCACACAGCAGCAACGATCTGTCCGCGCGCACCGAGGCTCAGGCGGCCAGCCTAGAGCAAAGCGCTGCGGCGATGGATGAGATCAACAGCACGGTGCAGAACACCTCGCAACTGGCCAGCTGCGGCGTACATATGGCACATGAAACCACCGCTAACGCCCAACGCAGCCAGGAAGCCATACGCAGTGTGGCCGACACCATGCAGGAAATCACGCAGTCGTCCAAGCGGATCGGGGACATCATCCAGGTGATCGAAAGCGTGGCGTTCCAGACCAATATTCTGGCGCTCAACGCGGCGGTGGAAGCTGCGCGAGCCGGTGAACAAGGGCGTGGTTTCGCTGTGGTGGCCAGCGAGGTTCGCTCGCTGGCGCACCGCACGAGCGGCCTGGCCAAGGAGATCAACGACATCATTCGCGAGTCCCAACAGAGAGTAGCGACGGGCGGCCAACGCACCGCACAAGCAGGTCAGCGCATGGAGGAGGCGATGCAGTCGGTGCAAAAAGTCGCTCAGATGCTGCAGCAAATCGACCAGGCTGCGCGCGAACAAGCCCAGGGTGTGGTTCAGATCAGTGAAGCGGTGCAGCATATAGACGGCATCACCCAGCAAAACGCCGCCCTGGTGGAACAGCTGGCGGGCGCGGCCCAGCTCATGGATGCCGAAGCCAGGCAGGCCCGCCACAATATCCAGGTGTTTCGCCTTGGTCGTGGAGACCGCACACATGCTGAAACCGACGCCGTCGAGTTGCGCAGGCGCTCGCGCGAGCGCTCGGACGCCGAGCCACTGGCACTGGAATATGAAGCATAGCCCTGAACTACTGCGCCGCGATGCACTGCGGCTGCGCAGGATCGAGGTGGGGCATAGTAAAGAGCGGTAGGGCGGGCTGGGCGGGGGTGGGTCAGGCCCGAACGGGCTCTGGGCTTCCCACCAGTGACTGGGCCTGCATGCCCAGCGTCAAAATCCGTCGGATCATGAGCACTGTGAGTGGACGTTTGCCATTGAGCACTTCATACCCCCGCAGACGTGATCCACTGTAGGGCGCGATGTCGGCCACCGTCAGGCCCGACTGGTTCATGCGGAATTTGATGGCCTCGAAGGGCTCGAGTGGCTCCAGGGGGCAGTGTTTGCGCTCCCAGGCTTCGATGAGCGCTTCGATCTATGCGCCTTCCTCGCTGGCGGGGTCGAGTATCCACGGACGCTCACGCCAGGGTTGGATTACAGCTGTTGATCCTTGATCTGTTGGAGGTGTGGCAGTACGATAAATACCAATTATTGGTATAAAATGGTACCGAGCCAAGGAGAAAATCTATGAGAAATACCTCCGTATCCCTCGGACAACACTTCACCAGCTTCATTGATTCCCAAGTGCAGGGCGGGCGTTATGGTTCCGCAAGCGATGTAATCCGGGCAGGGTTGCGACTGCTTGAAGAGCATGAAACCAGGGTGAAGGCGCTGCAAGATGCGCTGAGCGCCGGCCTTGAATCTGGCGAACCGCGCCCGTTCGACTTTGAGGCTTTTAAGGCCCGTAAGCGAGCAGGGTTTCAAGCGCAATGAAGGTCATCGCGTTTTCGCCAGCGGCGGAGGCGGACATTGGCGAGATTTGGGACTACAGCGCGGACAGGTGGGGGCCAGACCAGGCCGACAGCTACACCGACACAATTCGGGATGCCTGCTATGCGCTAGCCCGAGGAGCAAAGCAAGGCCGCCCCTCCGTGCTGCCGAACCTGCAGAAATACCTATGCGGCTCGCACGTGGTCTATTTTCTGGACTACCCCGATCACTTGGACGTTATCCGCGTGCTGCACCAACGGCAAGATGCCGAGTGGCACCTATAGGTCAAAGAAACTCTCTGCTGCCTTGAGTGCAGCGCGACAGCCGGCTTCGGTGTCACTGTTGATGGGGTGCGGGGTGCGGGGTGCGGGGTGCGGGGTGCGGGGTGCGGGGTGCCGTTCATAGTGTGGCTTCCACGGTGTCGGCGGCGATGACGACTATTGACATCGCTCCCCGAACCATATAGCTTTCGTCCTGTGACATGCCGCAAGGCACCACGCAGCGTCTCAACTCTTGAAAGGCGCACGCACTGATTCCCAAGGTCGGTGCCAGAGTATTTTCGTTGTAACCCGGACAGGGATTTTGCGTATCCCTGTCCTCGGCCTCACGGTCCGTGTCGGGCTGCGTGATCTCCTAAGTCCATTCTTTTGGAGATCATGATGACTGCTTCCGCACAAACCAACCATTTCAACCTGCATGTCAATGGCGTCGGATACGTGAACCGTGTCCGCTGGGTTGAACCTCGTCGCAACGCCGGCCGCCGTGCCGATCCCTTCCTTGCCTGTTCCGTGTCTGCCATTCGTGGCAATGCGGAGAGCCCTGACTACACCTACTTCGACCTGCGGGTCAGTGGCAGCGAGGCCATCGAGATGGTCGAGCGCCTGAAGGTGGATGTCGAGGAAAAGCGCAAGGTGTTCATCGCATTCCGCATTGGGGACATCTATCCCCACATGTACGAACGCGATGTACGTGAGCGCGATGGTCGCAAAACTGGCGAGAAGGAGATGGCAGCACTCATCAAGGGTCGCCTGCTCCTGATCAACAGTATCACCATCGATGGTGAAAACGTGTACCGGCGCGATCCCGAAGCCGACCAGCCCGTTGACGACCTGCAATCCGCTCCCCCGGAGCTGGAGCAGGGTTCGCCAGCGGCGCAACCGGTTGAACAGGGTGAAGAGCTGCAACGCGATACTGCGCCGCAGGTGGCCGAGGGTGAACCTCAACGCCAGCGTCCAGAGCGCATCCAGGAACGTATCCAGCCGGCGGCTCGTCCGCCACAAGCACGTCCTGCCAGCCAGCGTCCCGCCTACAACGGTGGATACGCTGCCGGTCGTACCGTCCGCCAGGGCGCCGACTATGTTGCTCGTGCCGTAGCCTGAAACTCAGCGCCACGACCAGACCCCTCGCATTCGCCTTCGTGGCGGATCGAGGGGTTTGCTTTTTGAAGCGAACGGAGTACCAGATGACAGAGTCACAACACCCACAGACCCCTGCGCATGGCCTGTTGGCCCGGCAGTATTGCAACAAGTACCTGCCACTGCAGGTGCTGCAGTCGCGGGCGGGCTACTACCTTGGCACTTGCGATCAGGATGGGCCAGTGTCCCGCGAGTCAGAGGAGTATTTCCTGACCGCTGACCAGGCGCGTGCAGCGCATCGCAGCCGCGCATGGACGCAACGTATGGAACCCTAGAGTTGCCGTGCATGCAGCCAGTCTTGATTTTCTGATGCCCAGCGCATATCCTTAGAGCGCTTTGCGAGTGTTTACTGGTGTCACTTGAATAACCAGGGCCAGCACTGCTGGCGTATGAGGCCCATCAACCCCTGAAGTGGGCACGCGCGCAAGCGCCGGGGTACCCTCGGCACGCCTCCTCGAACTGCACACACACTCGCTGTTGCGTCGCCAGAACTGCCAGGTCGCAAGCCTGTCAGTAACTTCAAGCCTCGGAGAGCCCAGGCCGCGCAAGCGGTCTGGGTATCTTCTCTATTTTTTTCAACCTCACGGGACAGCCCTCATGTCCCGCGAGGGGCGTGCGTGGAGTGCTTCCGTGTTTTTTCACCAGGAGCACACCACCATGATCACCGTCAAAAATGCCACCCTGCGCGTCAAGCGCATCAACGGCCGCAATGGCCCGTTTTGTATTGCCGACCTGTCCACCGACTTCGGTGAGTTCAAGGTCAAGGAATCACTGCTCGACCAGTTCGACGAGGGCACCTACGAGGCGACCGTGTGGATCGACGAGATCTACATGGGCCAGTATGTCGCCTACGGCAAGGCCGTCACGGAGATTCGGGCACGCCTGCGCGATGTGCAGGTGCTGACCGAAGATCAACGCCCGGTGACCGAGGAAATCGTTGAACCCGATCCCCTGGAAGAGCAGCCGCAGCCGGTACCCGTCATCCAGAAGCCACCCGTCCAGGAAGAGCCCCGCGACAAGCGCTGGGACAAGTTCAAGAAATCCAAGGAGGAAGCCGCACCCGTACAGGACGCGGATGAATCTGAATCTGCGAACGATCTGTTCGATGAAGAAACCTGGTCGGCCATGGAGCGGGCCATGCCCGTCAAGCTCGATGCCTCCGTGGATCGGGCCTTGTTGAGACAGCAGGCAGGAATGCTCAGGCAGCGTGGCTATCGCTTCGATGCCAAGCAGCAGATCTGGCTCTTTACCAGTTGACAGGAAGGGGAGCCCGCAAGGGTTCCGCCTCCAGCCCGCCTGACGGTGGGCTGACCTCTACATCGTTCGTTGGGTGTAGAGGCCAGCCTCCCGGCATGCCGCGGGATGATGTCCTAGCAGGGTGGCGGCGACCTCATGCGTCCGCAGCTTTGCGAATGGGCGGTGTGCGGTGAAAGCCAAGCCGCACCGTTGACCCTCGCGCCTTTTATTGGTCACCTCGACCCCCGCTTTCGGTGATCCACCTGCCGCCCCAGCTCCTCGGAGCAATGACGGGCCGCAGTGAGGGGGTGCAGTTCAAGCAATCGTTTCTAGCCCGGAACCCGATGGGTTCCCCGAGTGCCCGCAGCGTGGCGGACACTGGGGGAAACCATCTGACCCGAACCGAAGATGGTCTCAAGGCGTGTTCAACCCTGAAAACACGCGGGCCGGCGCAAGCCTACCGGGTACAACTGTGATTTCCATCAACCCTTGCGGGCGCCTGTTCGCAAGGGCCAGGCCCTGCATTTTTCGATGCAAGGAGTAGACTGATGAGCGTGTCTCATTTGACTGTTTACTGTTCGTTGTCGCGAGCGGGCATCCCCTCCGATAACGCCAACGAGGTGGAACAAGCCATGAAACAGATGGTCGATAACGGCGTCGAAGGCGTGCGCGGCGATGTTCGGGATTTGCGAGAGCAAGTTCTGAGCAAAGCGGACGGGCAAGTGCTTCGGGCTGAAATCGTGACCGAGCTTCACAAGACCATCAACGACCTCACGATCAAGATGTTCGGTGCAATGCTTGCTTCGACCGGCATCATCATCGCCGTAGTGATCAAGCTGGCGGCATGACATGGCTGTCGATTTCTACAAAACCCTGGTGGCGGCCGGCAAGCCCCACGATGCAGCCTACAAGGTGGACAGGGCACTTCATGAAGTGCTCGACTATCTGAGGCCCGTCATGCTCAGGCGCGAGATGCCCTGGCCTGAGCTGCACATCTTCGAGGCGTTTACCGAGTTGGGCACACCACCCGACATGGCCAACAAGCTCGAAGGCGAGTTTCAGAAACTGCTCTGGGACTTGCGTGAAGAAGGCTGGGAACACCGACTGCGTTCCCGCTGAGTTCGTCCGGCACTGCAGCCGGAATGCATTTTCATCAACCCCCTGGGGACAGCCAATCCCCGTGCGGGGTAGGTCGTCCCCGTTTTTTCTCATGGAGACGACGATGACCTTCAACATCTTTGCCCTGACTGCCGACGCGCAAGAGCGAATGCTGTTTCACAGCATCTTCAACGAGTGGCTGAGCCGAGCATCCGACGAGGACTGGCAGCAATTGGAGCAGGCGCGCGAGCGCTTTGCACCTAACGAAGTGTGCTCGGCCGTCAGGCTGGTGCGCCGCTGTCTGGCTCGCCGGGATCTGGCGCGGGAGCTTCCGCAGTCCCTGCGCCAACTACTGCAAGAACGGAATTGGCCGCCGGCTTGCGACGGCGCGATAGCGCTCTGAGCCGGGGCAGGGCCTGCCTCAAGTCCATGTCCTCCAGCAGTTCGGTCAAATCGACCTGCTGGGCGGCATTGCCACCCTGGATGGGTATCAGTTTCGTGCGATCGGCCATGGCCGACAGTGTGCCATCGCATGGGCCGATTCCCGTATCACTCATTTCAACAACCCGGATGGGGCGACGCTCCTACCGGGGGTGTTCTCCGTCCATTTTTGACTGGAGAGCACCATGTTCATCAATCCGATTGACTCTCGCGCACGCGAAGAAAACTCGCCACTGCTGGTGGCCGAGGCCGGTGGCTGCTATAGGCCGGCGTCGGACGTTGAGATCCTGAGCGCCGCCGAGCTGCGGCTGCTGGCCAGGGTGCATCACGGCCCGGCCCTGCAGACGCCGACGGCGGTCAAGGAGTATCTACGGATTCGCATGGGCACCTTGCCACATGAGGAGTTCGTGGTTCTGTATCTGGATAGCCACTACCGACTGCTGCATGCTGAAACGCTGTTTCGCGGCACCTTGGGACAGACCTCTGTGTATCCGCGCGAGCTTGCCATCGGGGCGCTACGCCACGAAGCAGCGGCCGTCATGGTGGCTCACAACCACCCCAGTGGCGATCCAACTCCGTCACGCGCCGATGAGGTGCTGACGCAGACCCTCAAAACTGCCCTGGCGATGCTGGACATCCGGCTGCTCGATCACTTCATCGTCACGCCGATGCAGGTATTGAGCCTGGCAGAGCAAGGCTTGGTCTAACCCTCAACCCGGAACCCACCCACGGATGGGTTCCCACAGCGCCAGGCCCGCACATAGGCAGAGCAGGGTGCTGTGGGAAACCATCCCTCCAACCGAAAGATGGTTTTGCGCTGTGTTCAGCCTTGTAAACACAGCCGGTCGCCCTGGCGATCGAGGCAATTCTCCAACTTCATCAACCCGGACGGGCTGGCCCCTCCGGGTCACCTGTCCATCCACTGCACCAAGGAGGTGTTTCATGAGTACTGATCTAACGCAGAAATCTTGCCTCACCGATGGCATGGAGGACGGCGCTGGTGCATCGGTGGCTGGTTCCGACACTGTTCCGGGCCTTGCCAGCGAAAGCGCTGTGCCCGAACTCCAGGCCGAGATGCCACAGGCCGAGCAGCTGCCCAACTTTAGGCAGCCGTTCGGCTTTGAGATGTGGTCGCGCTGCTGGCAACCGCTCTAGCGTTACTGGCTTCGCTTTCATCAACCCGGATGGGCTGCCCCTCCGGGGCACCTGTCCACCACCTGTTCAAGGAGGTGCTTTATGGCACTTGCACTGTGCATGCCGGCCTATACTGGCCCCATGCAAAAGCCCTATCTCATTCACGCCGAGTGGGACGACGAGGCGGGCGTTTGGGTGGCAACCTCGGACGATGTTCCGGGTCTTGCCACCGAAAGTGCCTCACTCGAAGCCCTGGCAGAGAAGCTCCACCACCTGGTGCCTGAGCTGCTCGAAGCCAATGGCGTAGCGATGGATGATGCGGTTACCTATGAGCTGATGGCGCGTCGCTGGGGCATCACTTCACGCGCGCTCCATTGAGTCCATGGGCGCCAGCTTTACGCCGGAGCTGATCCGGCTGCTGCGCGCTGCCAGCTGTCGTTTCGAGCGTCCTGGCAAGGGCGATCACGACATCTGGTACTCGCCACATACCGGGACTCGCTTCCCGGTTGACCACAAGATCAAGTCTCGCCACACCGCCAACGCGGTGCTCAAACAGGCAGGCTTGCCCAAGTCGTTCTGACCTGCCCGTTCGCGGCGCTTCGGCGCTGCACGGGCCTTCCTTTCTTTCAACCCCCGGGGTGTTCCTGCCCCGAACGGGTGCGGGCATCCCACTTTCCTTTTGGAGACAACCATGTCCGCTTCTATGAACGCGTCTTTTGCATTCGGGCGTCCGCTGTTTGAGCTCGGCAGCATCTGCATGACCGAAGGCGTCTGCGACCTCGTCGGAAACGGGCTGCTCAGGCCCGCCCCCTTAGTGCTCCGGCATGTCTCGGGCGACTGGGGCGAGATGGACGCCGAGGATTGCGCGACCAACAACCGTGCCGTCAAGCATGGCGGTCGCATCATGTCGTCCTACCAGATCAACGCCACTACCAAGATCTGGATCATCACCGAATGGGATCGCTCGGTGACCACCTTGCTGCTCCCATCTGAGTATTGAGTCTTTCTACCACCAACCCTTGCGAGGCCAGGCATCCCGCATGGGGTGCTGTCTCCGCTTGTTCAAACCAGGAGATCAACATGAAGAAATTTGAGGTTAGCTACACCTTGCCCTACCGTCATGACGTGACCGTAGGGATCTCTGCCAACAGCGCCGAGGAAGCGATTTGCATCGCCGACGCGGCTGCCACAGACGGCTCACTTTGGGACGACAGTGAGGAGATGCCATTGCTCTGTGACGATTTCGAAGAAGTCGATGGCGGCGTGCTGGAGTTCGAGGCGATCGAGATCGAAGGTGACTTCGTTCCTCGTTTTTCAGTCGTGGAACTACGGCGCAAGCGCAAGGCCATCAAAGCCTGTGAGGCGCTGATCGCCGCCTATGAAGAAGGCGAGGCCAGAGGCGGAAGCGTTGCGTGGGAAGGGCTTGATGAAGCCTTTCGCCTAGCCCTTGAAGTCGTCGGCTTCAATACTGAGGACGCCCCCGTTTTCGATTGACGGATAACTGAAGTTCCAGTTTTTTAACCCGGACGGGGCAACTCCCCGTCAGGGGTGTCTCCCGTCCACAACCCAAGGAGAACCCCATGGCTTTGATCTTCCAGCGCCTGGCGCGCAATTTCATCAAGAACGGCTACTTCCCGACCGACGGGGAGACCCTGAGCCGCATCCTCCCCATGCTCATTCCCGACCTGTCGGGTGGTGTGCCATGCGAGGGCCGGACGATCCGCATGCTCGATCCGTGTTGCGGCGAGGGTGCTGCCCTGGCTGACCTGTGTCAGGGCCTGTGCAACAGCTGGCCCAACGGGCCATTCATCGAAACCTACGGTGTCGAGTTTGACCAGGAACGTGCCTGGCATGCGAAAACTATCGTGCAGAGCGTGATCCATTCGGACATCCATGACGTGGTGATCAAGCCGAGAACGGTGGGCCTGCTGTTCCTGAATCCGCCCTATGGGTTTGGATTGAAGGACAACGCCACTGGAGCCGTGGCTTCGGACACCAACGAGCGGGCCGAACGGCTGGAGCGCACTTTTCTGAAGAAAACCGCACCGCTGTTGATGATCGGTGGGGTGTTGGTGTACATCATTCCGCACTACGCCCTGGACGATGAAATCCGCACCTACCTGGCGCGCAATTTCACCGACCTGCGGTTTTTCATGGCACCCGAGCAGCAGTTCAAGCAATGCGTCATCGTGGGAACCAAGTGCAAGCCTGGGCACCCCCGAAAAGACGTGCTGGACATGCTGACACGCGCCCAGGCCGGCGAGCTGAACGACCAGGAGCTGCCCAGGCAGTGGACGCAGGAGCGCTATGTGGTTCCATCGGTGGCCTATGGCTCGGAGTTCGACTTCCGTGCCGTGCGTCTCGATGGGCCGCAGCTCGCGCAAGAGCTCGATCGGTGGCAAAACAGCCTGTTGTGGACGGGGTTCGACACCACGTTCAGCCAGGCCAAATCGGAGCACCGCAGGCCCCTGCGCGATATGACCAAGTGGCACCTGGCCCTGGCGCTTGCCGCCGGACAGGTCACTGGCCGCATCGAGAGCAAGGACGGCCGTGTGTTTCTGATCAAGGGCGACACCTTCAAAAAGAAGGAGCGCACGGTGGCCACCCAGGTCGATGACAACGGCAACGTGACGGAGACCATCACCATGCTCGACAGGTTTGTGCCTGTGATCAACGCGATCGACTTCACGCCGGGCGACCGGCTGGGGCAGATCGTGAAGATCAGTTGACCGGCACCAAAGAGGGCTTGCACAATGCAGGCTCAAAGAACTCATCGCAGATGAGTTCCCTGAGTGGCCCTTGACCTTGGCCCTTCAGGGAAACCTTCTGCATCAAACCATGGAACGGTTTCAAGGAGCGCTCAACTCTGAAAGCGCGCCAGGCCAGTGCAAGCTGGTCGGGTACCCATCTTTATCAACCCCGTGGGGCCATCCCCCACCGGGGCGTGGCTTCTCTTGAAAGGAGCCATGATGCTTTTCATGCAAGTACGCCACTGGCGTACAATATGAACTCGTTGGAGTTCATCGAAACGCCGGTTTTTACCCGCCAGATTGTGCAACTCATGTCCGACGATGAGTACGCGGCCATGCAACGTGAGCTGCTCGACGACCCTCAGCGGGGAGCACTCATCAAAGCTGGTGGCGGAATTCGGAAGATGCGATTTGGACTGGACGGTCAGGGAAAAAGTGGCGGCGTTCGTGTCATCTACTACTGGCTTAAAGAAGATGGGCAGATCTTCATGTTGCTGGTCTATCCGAAATCGGAGAAAGACAATCTAACCGACCGCGAAACGGCGATTTTGCGGGAACTTGTAAAGGAGCTGTGCCGTGGATAGCACGCTATTTGGCGATCTCGTGCAGAGCTTGAAAGAAGCTGGCCAGATCAAGCGAGGCGAAGCCGAGGCTTCGCGCCGCTTCACGATGAGTTCTCTGGATGTCAAGAAGGTGCGCGAGCGCACTGGCTTGTCTCAGGGTGATTTTGCCAACCTCATGCATGTCAGCATCAAGACACTTCAAAACTGGGAGCAACAGAGGCGAACCCCCACGGGGCCGGCCTCGGCACTGCTGAAAATCGTGTCTCAGGAGCCGATGCTGGCGATGAGCGCTTTGCAACGCTGATTCATCCCCCCCCCTCTTGGAGGGGTTCCCAAAATGGCTTGCACCAGGCCATTTCGGGAAACCTTCTGCATCAAACCAAGGAACGGTTTCAAGGCGCGCTCAACTCTGAAAGCGCGCCAGGCCAGTGCAAGCTGGCCGGGTATTTTTCGTCAACCACCCGCCGGGGCAGTCTGTCCCGGCCAGGGGCGGCTCTCCGGCATTTTTTTGCAAAGGAGAACCGCCATGGGATGGCTATTTACCGATTTGAGCCGCACGGCATTGATCAATGACTTGTTGCAACCGCGCGAGTCCGAGTATGCCCGCCGGGAAACGCTCGACTCCGCCGATCGCGACAACGTGTTGTGGTCGGTGGTGCGCATCACCGCGCTACAGGATGGTGTTGCCCACCTGAAGGCCGGGCAGTACCTCGACTTCATCAGGTGTGACCTGCTGGATCGTGACCAATATGGCTGGGGTTGCAAGTCCATGGAGGAAGCCATGGGCCCTTGCTACTACAGCTGTCCATTGGAATTCCTGGACATGACTCCCGTGCAATGCCAGTCCTGGCGCGACCAGGTGCGCAGGCACCACGCGCTGGTGCTGCATGGCGAACGTGAGGCTGCGAAGGCGAGGGCGCTGGCAGCATTTGCGGACAAGCTGGTGGATCGCGCCGACTGACCGGCAGGCACAACGCACTTCTCTTTCAACCCCGTGGGGCCTGTTTCCCCGCAGGGCAGCAGGCTTCACACGCATTTTTGGAGCTTGCAAATGAACAACGGTACTTCTCTGACCAACGTCGAATTCATCGTGGATTTGATGAACTTCAACAACAGCGGGGCGCTGGCGCAGGTCTTCATCATCGACGCCATCATGAAGCGCGCCGAGGCAGTGGCGGAGGTCGATCCCGAAACGATCGACCGCCCTTTGATTTCCGGCCATGCCTGGGTGCGCTGCGCCCAGGAAATCCGTGATCGCATGGGCGCGAAATACGGCAAGCGTTCCGGTTCTTCATCCGAACCCCAGGCCGACAGCGACAGCCCGGCCGACTCGCCGCAGCACCGGGCAGACAGGTTGCTGCGCCAGGTGCAGGCCTTCAACGACGAACTCAATCGCTCGGAGAAGGTGCCCGATGGCCATGACTATGAAACCCTGTTCTGGATGGTAAGGGATGGCTTGCAGGCATTGCAGTCGTCCCTGAGCGTCAGCCGCTGAACCTTCCTTTCAACTTCCTTTCAACCCACTGGGAACCCGATGGGTTCCCCGAGCGCCCGCCGCATGGCGGACGCTCGGGGAAACCATCTGACCAAAAGGATGATGGTCTCAACGCGCGTTCAACCCTGAAAACGCGCAGGCCGGCGCAAGCTGGCCGGGTACTTCTGCAACCACCACCCGCCGGGGAATTCCTTCCCCGATGGGGCAGGGCTATCCGGCATTTTTTTGAAGGAGAGCCCTCATGCAAACCACCTACTTCCGCGACAGCCAAGGCTGGAACGGCAAGACCACGGTCGAGATGCCTGGCAACCAGGAACTCATCATCGAAACCAGCCGGCGTGCATTCGGCAACGGCCTGTCCACTCGGGCCGCCGTCTGGCGGCACGACGGGCGTGGCTTCAAATCGCACGCCGCCGGCCTGGCCGGTACGGGCGATTTCTACGAGCGCCTGGAGCTGACAAGCCCCAAGCGCATCACGGAAAAAGCCGTGCGTGAGCAGCACGCGGCCGTCATTGCACGCATTGACGCCATTCGTTCAAAGGTCGAGGCCTACTACAGCAAGGCCTGAATTTTTCCATCAACCCTGGCGGGGATCACTTCCCCGTGGGGAGGTGACTTCGCCTGCAATCCAAGGAGAGTCACCATGCAAGTCAAAACGTCCTATTACCGCGATGCCTATGGCTGGGCGGGTTTGTCCCTGATCGAGCTGGGCAACAACGGCGTGCTGCGCATCATTACCGAGAGGCGCGAGGCGCGCCATGGCCTGGCAACCTGTGCAAGTGTCCACCTGCGCCGAGGCGCCATCCTGGAGCACCGCCTAGGCGTTGATTACAGCGCGGTCATCGCCGTATCGAACCCTCCGCGCATCACCGAGGCCCGGGTGACCGAGCAGCACGAGCGCGCGCTTGAAAACCTGCACACGATTCGTGCCAAGGTCGAGCAGTTCTACCTGCAGCAGGCAGCGCAAGGAGCCTGAGATGCTGAACCACACGCTCTATCAGATCGAGGAGTTCTCCGACATTTGGGCCGATGCCTGCCTGCGCGACAGCGAGGGGCGGCTGATGTTCCTGTCGGTCTATGGCCGCGATGGTGTGCTGATGCAGATGCTCGCCGCGTTCGAGCTGGGGGCCTCCCAGCGTGGCGTCAATCAGATTCACCTGGTCGGCAAGGATGGCGAGCGCCACCGTGTCGATGTGGGGGATGTGAAGCGCCTGGACAAGCACGCCGGCAAGCTGCCTCGGCAGAACCTGTTTGGCCCGCTGAACCAGATGTGGTTGTTTGACAGAGGCATGCGCTCACCCGACCGCGCCAATCGCATCGGTTGGGCCTTGCACTCATCCTCGGCGGCCAGGCGCAGTGCTGAGCAGGCCGAGGACTATCGCCATCGACTGTGGCAGCTGGTCAACCTGCTCTCGCCCGTGGCGCTGCAAGAGCACTGGCGCGAGCCGGTGTTCCAGTGGTGCCGGGAAAAGCAGGCCATCCAGGCCTTGGATAGCAGGCTGTATCCAGCCCTTGGAAACATGACCGCGATGCGCGTCAGTCTCAGCGACCACTTCACCGCCTTCATCAGCAGCAGCGTCCGCATGGGCGTTCTGCGGCTGGAGGAGGGCGGTGCAGCACTGCAGGCAAGCCTCGGCCACCAGTCGGTCGAGGCCTCTCGAATTCAGGAGGCCATCGCCGCCTGAGCATCGGCGCCCACGCAGGTGGGTGCATTTTTCATCAACCCGTGCGGGGAGTCCGGCCCCGTGCTGGCTCTCCGTTTTTTTAACTGAAGGAGAGTCGAAATGGAAAACATGGAATGTGAAACTGTCGGCGGCCAACTCGAACAGGCCCTGTCCGATCCACAGCAGCAGCTCCAGGACACCGGAAACGGTGAATCCGGGCCGCAGTTGGCACTGGCACAGTTCATCGAAGAATTTGGCGACGGCCTGCTGGAGCAGGTCAAGTCGCAGAACCCTCCGGTGTTCGATCCGGCCATCGATGAGAGAACCACACTTTGGAACGCGCGCCAGGCCATTCTTGACGGACTCAAGCGCCAGCCGTTCAAGGCCCAGGCCGATGCCGTGCATGCCACGGTGAAGCTGCTGGTCGATGAGAACCGGCCTGCAGCCGTCATCAACGCGGAAATGGGCACGGGCAAGACCATGATGGCCATCTGCGCGGCGGCCGTGATGCAACGCACGCACCCGCGTACCCTGGTCATCTCGCCGCCGCACCTGGTTTACAAGTGGCGGCGCGAGATCCTCGATACCGTGCCGAATGCCAAGGTCTGGATCTTGAACGGTGCGGATACGCTCAGGAAGCTGCTGATGCTGCGCGACGCTCTGGGGGTGAAAACCGGCAAGCCCGAGTTCTTCATCCTGGGACGGGTGCGCATGCGCATGGGTTTTCACTGGAAGCCGTCGTTCATCACGCGCAAGCAGCACGTCGATGGACAGACGTTCACGGTGGCCGCCTGTTCGGATTGCATGGCGCCGATCACGCGCGAGGACGATGAAGGGCATCCCATGCCCGTGTCGTCCGAGTTTGCGCAGGCCACGCTAGGCGACCGGCGTCTCAAGTGCAGCCATTGCGGCAGCGCCTTGTGGACGCTGATGCGCGCCGGCAAGCCGATCGAGTCCATGTACGACCTGGTGCTGTCCGCCCTCAAGCAGATGCCCACCATTGGCGACAAGACCGCCCGGCGCCTACTCTCCATCTTTGGGGAAAAGGCGCTGGGCGACATGCTCGGTGACAACGTCTATGAGTTCGTCAACCTGATGGACGACAACGGTGAGCTGGTGTTCAGTGACCGGCAGGCCGCGCGCATGGAGCGCAGCCTCGCCAACTTTGAGTTCAGCATAGGGGAGGGTGGCTACCAGGCCACCGAGTTCATCAAGCGCTACCTGCCACGGGGCTACTTTGGCCTGCTGGTGGTCGATGAGGGGCACGAGTACAAGAACGAGGGTTCGGCCCAGGGCCAGGCCATGGGGGTGCTTGCCAGCCAGTGTCAAAAAACACTGCTGCTGACCGGCACCCTCATGGGCGGCTATGCCGACGATCTGTTTCACCTGCTGTGGCGTCTCGATCCGGGCAGCATGATCGAAGACGGGTTCAAACCCGCCAAGACCGGCTCGATGGGCAATGCGGCCATGGCCTTCATGCGTGAGCATGGCGTGCTCAAGGACGTGTACAAGGAGTCCAGCGGCCCCTCGCACCGCACGGCCAAGGGAAAGCAGATGACGGTTCGCACCAGCAAGGCCCCAGGCTTCGGCCCGGTGGGCATCATGCGCTACGTGCTGCCGACCACCGTGTTCCTTAAGCTGCGCGACATTGGCCAGAAGGTCTTGCCGCCCTACGAAGAGCAGTTCCTGGAGGTGCCCATGGCGGAAGTGCAGGGCGAGGCCTATCGCCGCATGCAGAGCATTCTGGTGCAGGAGTTGAAGCATGCCCTCGTACTGCACGACAACAGCCTGTTGGGTGTCGTGATGAACGTGCTGCTGGCCTGGCCAGATTGCGCGTTCCGTTTTGAAAGCGTGCAACATCCGCGTTCCCGCAAGGTGCTGTACTCGCAGCCGGCCGTGTTTTCTGAAGGTGAATCTTCGCCCAAGGAACTGGAGCTGCTGCGCATCTGCAAGGAAGAAAAGGCCAATGGCCGCAGAGTCCTGGCCTACTCGATCTATTCCGGCACCCGTGACACCACGGCCCGGTTGAAGTCGCAACTGGAGCAGGAAGGCCTGAAGGTCGGCGTGCTGCGCGCCAGTGTGGACGCTGCCCGCCGCGAGGACTGGGTGGCCGACCAGGTGGAGCGCGGTATCGACGTAATGATCTGCAACCCCGAGCTCGTGAAAACCGGCCTGGACTTGCTGGAATTCCCGACGATCGTGTTCATGCAGTCGGGCTACAACGTCTATACCGTCCAGCAGGCATCCAGGCGCTCATGGCGCATTGGTCAGAAGCTGCCCGTGAAGGTGTTGTACTTGGGCTATGCGGGCACCACGCAAATGGACTGCCTCAGGCTCATGGGCAAGAAGATCGCCGTGTCACAGTCCACGTCGGGCGACATGCCGGACAGCGGCCTGGACGTGCTCAACGACTCGGGCGACAGCCTGGAAGTGGCACTGGCCAGGAAGCTGCTGCACGGTTGAAACGTCAGCCTTGAACCATCTCTCGCGCAAGCGGGGGGTGGTTTTTTTTTGGGTGCGCCAAAAGCCGCATGTGAGCCAGAACCACCGAAAATTTCGCCTTGATATGTACGGCAATTCGCCGTACGATTGCATCAGGAGGATAAAACCATGCCCGTCGCCGTCTCTACCGCTCGTCTCGAAGCCCGAATCAGTACCGATCTGCACTCGATGCTCAAGCGTGCCGCCGAACTTCAGGGGCGGACCATGACCGATTTCGTGGTGTCTGCCGTGCAGGACGCCGCGCAGCGCGCTATCGAGCAAGCCGAAGTCATCCGCCTGTCTCTGGCCGATCAGGAATGTTTTGCGCAAGCCCTGTTGTCGCCACCGAAACCGGCCCCGGCTTTGAAGCGTGCCTTCGCTCGCCGTAGCAAGCTCTTGCGCACTGAATGAGCCGCGCACCGTTCCTACTCGCGCCGCTCGATGTGGCACATGACCGCAGCGGATTCAATAGTAACTCCGAGCCGCTGAATCGCTACCTGCGCGAGCAAGTCACGCAGGACATTCGCCGTCGCGTGGCTGCCTGTTTCGTGGCCTTGGCGGACGGGCAGCGCATCACTGGTTACTACACCCTGGCATCGGCAAGCCTTCTGCTGGCCGATCTTCCGGCCAGCACGGGCAAGAAGCTGCCACGCTACCCGACCGTACCTGCAGTTCGCATGGGCCGCCTGGCTGTCGATCAGGCATTCAAGGGGCAAGGTCTTGGCGGTGCGCTGCTGGCCGATGCGCTCGACCGTGCCGCCCGTTCGGAGATTGCCGCCTTCGCCCTGATGGTGGATGCCAAGGACGAGGCGGCAGCGGATTTCTACCAGCATCACGGCTTTATTGCCTTGCCAGACGCGCCGCGAACCTTGTTTCTGCCTCTGGCTTCATTTTGAACAGCCACGTACCGCTCAGATGTTCAAAGAGGGTAGCGCAGCAACAATCTTCTGCGTCTCCAGGCTCACCGTCACCACGCGCTGGAACAGCTCCAACGGGTATTTTGGATTGCCCATGGTTTCGATGGCCCAATCGTTGGCATCATTGACGATCCCGCTGGCTTTGTCGGTTTTGACGCACTGGCGCTCCATCACCCAGTCCAGCGCGGCCTTGCCGTTGACCACGTAGTCCCAGGCTGCTTCGGGGATGGCGCGCAGGGTGATCTTGCCGTTGTAGATGACGGTTGTCTTGTCGCCTTTTTTTGCGAACTTCATCTTCTCCACGCGGTAATCAGCATCGGCCAGCGGCCCTTTGGCCTCGATGGTCAGGGGATAGGGCTGCACCGTCTCGTAATTCAAATGCAGGTCGGCCAATTCGCGGCCTGCCTGGCTGAAGGCCCAGAAGTCGGCAGCGGTTTTGACGTGAGGGATACGCGGCAATTCTTTGCTCAGGTTGTCGGCGTAGCGGTCGCGGTAGTCCGGCGAGTGCAACAAGCCATAGATGTAATAAAACAGGTCTTCCTTGGTAATCGCCTCGCCTGGGTAGGCTTCCTGGAAGTGGGCCAGTCCGGCATCGGTGATGGCATCGCGGCGTGGGCGCTGGGCAGTGCCAGCAGCAGGAGCGGCAAACATATCTGGCGTGTCGCCAGCCTGGTTCTGGGCTTCCTCGTCGTAGAGGTAGAGGGGAAAGCATTGGCTACCGCCATCTGTTTGCAGCTCTGGGGGAGCGTTTACCATCAGCACGAAATGGCCCTCGTTGTTCATCCGCTGCTTGACCATGATGAGTAAATTCTCTGCCCCAGCCTCGGGGAAGATGCGGGGCATTTGGTACACCATCTCATTGAAGGTGCGGTTGAAGTACATCCATTGCTTAGTAAATGGACGGTACAGCGAGGGTGTAAGGCAACTTGAAAAGTATTGAAAAGATCTGTTTTTCGCCAAATCATTCTTGAGCGCGCGCGTCCAACTGATGCGCTCCGGGTTGGTGTCGATAAAGCGATCCAGCACGTCCTCTCTGGCTTTTTTATCCAGTCCAGGATGGGCAGCGTTGAAGCGCTTCACCTCGGCGTTGTAGAAGCCAATCATGCTGGTCATATTGGCTTGCACCTTGGCTTGGCTGGCGTTGTAGGGGTCTCCTCGTTTTCAGTGCAATAAGTGACGGTACGAAAAGCTAGCACTGGCGCGGAGGTGGTGTTGGTAGATCGTTGATTTCATTGACTTTCCTGTTCACTTTCAAATCTGCGATTCGTGGCGTCAAACCGTGGTCGGTTTCATCCATTGGTGCCAGTTATCGATGCATTTGGCCGCGAAGGCAGGATTTGGTCAGCATAGCGGTCAACCGGGAAGCGAAACACACCCCGCAAGTTGATGCTCTCCAGCCTGGTGGGCGCAATCTTCCCGATCAGTTCCGGTGGAATGACCTGGCGGCGGTTCGACCAGCGATCCAGGGACCGCCTGCATCTGTGAGGTATTCCACGCCATCACGATGTTGGCCATCAGGCTCAACGCATCGGCCACAGCCTGCATTTCATCGACACGTTTGGCCTGCGCCGGGCTGATCCGGCCGGTATAAATGGCGCGCTTGAGGGCGTTAACAGCCTCGCCCCGATTGAGCACCCGGCGCAACTCGTTCCTGAAAGCGTCCTTGACAAAGTAGTCAGCCAAAAACGCCGTACGCAGCAACCGCCCCAATTGCACGCCAGCCTCATAGATTGGATCGCCCTGGGCGGCAGAACCGAACCGCGCAAGAGCTGCCACCGCACTGGCATGTCCGCTCATGACCGAGGCTGCCAGGTGCACCAGACTATCCCAATGCTTTTCGATCAAAGCGACGTCGACATTGGCTTCGCACACCGCAGCGATTTCTGCGGGCACTTTGGTGCCGCGTGGCACAAAGAGGTGGCGCTGTTTGAGTTCCTTCAACCGCGGGCAAAGATCAAAACCAAGCAAACGGGCAGCTTTGCAATGGCGACGAGCAACGACCGCACGGGGCGAATTCCATCAATCAATCCCTCGCGACCAGGGAGGCCCTGCTCGGTGGTTTGCGTTTCTGGGTTTCGGTGATCAAGGCTTCAAGACGGGCACGCAACTCAGCATCTGGCACCGCACCTTGCGCGCTCAAGGCAACAAGTTCGCCGAGCAGCGTTTTGTACATTGCGGCCCAATTGACGGTAGCGGGGACATCGGCGGCAGCCTGACGCCACAGATCGGCGATCCGGCGCTGCACCATAAGGATCAACTGGTCTGTGGTGGTGAACAGGCAATACCGAAGAAAGCATGCGACCTCCACGGTGCGCGCTGGCTCTTTGATCTTGGCTCCGGCTGAGGGCGGCCTGGAGACAAGTCGGCGCGCGTAGCGGCGCAAGATGAGATCGGGGATGTCTGCCAGGTGCTTATGAACGTCCAGCGTGTAAAGCAGGTCGATGCGCTCCAGTACCTCGCTGATTTGGCGGGTTGAGTGTTTCGCCGGTGCAGCCCATAGCCAACTCTGCTGGGTTTGTCCATCTGGGCGCAGCTCTGAAACTGAGGCTCGCCAGCGATCAAGTGTTGCTGGATCAACGCTGGCGGCGATGGCGGTGCCTGTTTCAACTTCAAACTGGGCAAGTGCCGCCGCAATCAGTGTCCGAATTGCCCGCTCGTGCACGATCACCAGCTTGTTCTTGTACAGCCATTGACGCGCCCGCACGAGTAGCTGATCGCGGTCGGCGCAGCGCGCCACTTCGTCGCGCAGTTCACGTACCAGTGAGCGGCGCTGGTGCTCGCTCATCCACTGGAATCCAGGGTGACCGTGCAGGCTACTTGTTGGTGATCGAATAGCGTGCGCCCGCGTTCATACATGGCTCTCAGCGAGGCGACTTCTGGTGCTGCAATGCCAAGCTCGTTGCCAAGGTGGCGCCACAAGGCTACTGGAATTACCCGAAAGGCACCGAGCAAACGCCCACTCATGCGCAGGAAACCAATATGGAGCGCCAGACCAAGCTTGTGGGAATCACCTCGGCGTGCATTGATTGCGTCGCGCTCGGCACCATCGAAGGTGAAAAATGCCTTCATCTCGAAGTCGCTGATATCGCGGGGGAGCCCACGCATCCCCAAAAACGTTGTGTGCCAACCCTGCATCGTGAACCTCAAAAGTGGGAGGCCACCATACCCGTTTACAAAGCGAACAGGAAAGTCAATGAAATCAACGGTCTACCCAGACCACCCCCGCGCCAGTGCTAGCTTTGCGTACCGTCACTTATTGCACTGAAAACGAGGAGACCCCCATATGGACAAGGCAGGCCTGCACATCGGTGCCATCGCCTTCATTCACCGATTCGGCTCCAGCCTCAATGAACACGTCCACTTCCACGTTTGTGTGGTGGACGGGGTGTTTGAGGAAGTGGCAGGCGAGGGCAGCGCTGATGCCGCAATGCAAGTCTCTGCGTCAGGTGTCGTATTCCACCCTGCCACCGGCATCGATGCGACACCCGTGGCACAAGTGCAGACCACACTGCAAAAACGTATCCTGCGCGCCTTTGTGGGCCGCGGGCAGCTGGAGAACTTCGAGGCAAAAGAGATGCTGGGGTACAAACACAGCGGTTTCTCGGTGGATGCCGGGGTGTGCATTGAATCCCACGACCGTCCAGGCCTTGAGCGGCTCTTGCGCTATTGCGCCCGCCCACCCTTTGCGATGGACAGGCTGCGCAAAGAGGGAAGCAAACTGGTGTACCGCTGCGGCAAGCAGCGCAGCGAACCCACCAGCGACAAGCGCGGTGCCAAGGTTGATGAGCTGCACCTCACACCGCTGGAGCTGATCGACCGCATTGCCGCGCTGGTTCCCCCGCCACGCACCCACCGGCACCGCTATTTTGGCGTGTTGGCACCCAACTCGCCGCTCAGGGCTGCGGTGACGGCGCTGGCGACACCGGCGCAAGCCGCTCCCGTGCTGGGCGCGTCGATCAGCACGGGGGAGTGCGCGCCTGGTGTGGTACCGATGAGCAGCGCGCTGCCATCCCAGAGCGAGCCGGTGCTGCCCAAGCGTGCAGCGCACTACCTGTGGGCGGTGCTGATCGCCCGCATCTACGAGGTGTTCCCCTCTTGTGTCCGCTGTGTGGCGGGCATATGCGCATCATCGCGTTCATTACGCACAGCGCTGACATCCGGCACATCCTGGGTAACATCGGGGCAGATTCAGAGCCACCCCGCATCTCCCCGGCGCGCGGGCCACCGCTGTGGGATGACTGTAGTGATGCGCAGATGGATGACGGGGCGCAAACCGAGCCAGCAGACTGGGACCTAGCGGCGCAACCGGCACCGGACTTTGAGGTCGATCAGCGCATCAGTTGGTGAATGAACAAAGCGGCGATTTTGACTTGCCGCGAACTGGCTCTGCGCCCGGTACACGCCGAGCGCCGCAAATCACTCTCCTGAACGCCAAACCCTGGTGGTGAACCTGACACCTGGGCGGGAAAATCGAGTGTCTCAGCCGGCTTGATGGCGCTTCCGCGGTGCGATACTTGGCCTCATGCGGTTAAAACGCCTATCCGTTGCCCAATAGGTAGCTAACTTATTAATTTAACAAAAGTGACGTGTGTCGTTCTGCAGGGCATGCTGTTCCCCAACCCTGGAAAACCTATCCTCTTTAACACGTCAAAGTCGATTGATAGGCTTGCTGCAACAGCTATCTGCCCGGTTGAAGTCGAAGATCGATGTATCTGTAGGGTTTGGAAATAAATGCGGGCGCCCACCGCACTCACGGCTCAGTTACCATTCTTTGTGCATCGCGGCCGCGCGGCTAGTTGGTAGCTGTTCTAAGCCTAGTCAGTGCCGCCCTTCGCCCCAAGCCCCATAGTCAGATTTGAGAAATGACAGTAGGCGATGCCGCAACGCGCTTCATCGACCTATGTAAAACGACTCCTTTATCGAAATAGTGCACTCATCGCTCTCCACGGCGATCCCTTCATCGCGAATTGCACCGCCCAAGACGATCTGCACTGAAATCAATACTTTCTGATGCCTCTTGATTAGAGATGCCAGCCATAATCATCTCATCGCCAACGCATACGGCGTTCGGCAGCCAACACACTCTCACTCACTACTGGAAGCTCAGACATGAAAACCATAGGCATTGAAAACTCGAAGTCCAGCGTACAGGCCCACTTAACGCTTGGAACCAAAACTATGGGGCTAGGTATCTATGGCGCGTACTTGGCTCTCGCTATTATTTACTTCTGGTTCGGCGGCATGAAATTTACCCACTACGAGGCCGAGGGCCTGGTTCCACTGGTGAGCAACAGCCCGCTTTTGGGATGGGTGTATAGCATTTTTTCGGTCGACATGTTCTCCAGCCTGCTCGGCATACTAGAGATTTCGATCGGCACTCTGATCGCAGGCCGCATGCTGTCACCCAAACTATCCGTGGTAGGAGGCGCTCTGTCTGCAGGCCTGTTCTTCACAACCCTTAGCTTTATGTTTTCCACTCCGGGCGTCATTGAGCCTAGTTTAGGGTTTCCGGCGATTTCCGTTGCGCCAGGTCAGTTTCTGCTTAAAGACTTAGGGTTGCTTGCTGTTTCGATATTTGTGGCAGGCCATTCGCTGGTTGAACTGGAAAAACGTAAAATTAATGCATAATTTTTTCAATGGCTTAAGGCAGTAATGCCTTAGGCCTTTTTGCCGTCATTTTCCCCCGCCAGATCTTTCAACCAGTCACGAGGGCTCAACCCCGTCTTGCGTCTAAATGCGCGAGACAGCGCCGAAGGACTTTCGTAGCCGACTTGAGCTGCAATCAGCGTAATCGAGCGCCCTTCTCGCATCAGCTTCTGAGCCAGGCTAACTCGCCAACTCAACAAATAATCAGCAGGCGTCTGTCCGATGACACTCTTGAAATGCACGGCATACGCAGCGCGTGACATATTTGACTCACTGGCCAGCTCTGCTATTGACCAGGCATGTTCCGGGGAGTTGTGCATCTGTAAAAGCGATCGGGCAAGCCGCATGTCGGCCAGTCCAGCCATCATTCCGGTGCGCAACTGGTGATGATCGAGCAGGTAACGGAGCAACAGAATGATTAGGAGCTCAAATAAGCGCTCAAGCGCGGCTTCCCTTCCACAATGCACATTTGCCGCCTCGGCGAACATCCACTCCAACGTGTCTGCCAGCATGGGCAGATCATCGAGTGCGAGCACCAAACAGTCCGGTAATGAAGCCGACAAAGGATTATCAATTCCGCCCTCAAACTCCATGGAAGCACACAACAACTTTGCGCCATCGGACTCACCCGCAAACAATTGATGCTTGGCGGGGCGTGGCATAAAAATCAAGCTAGGGCGAGTGAGCTGCAAATCCTTGCGATCGGGACCAAGCAACGTCACGCTGCCGGCCTGAAGCAGATGGATATAACCTCGCCGCTCGGCGCCATCGTAAGATGCAGAGCCGCATAGGTCGCCGTCATAGAACAGATTGGCCCGCACGCCGAACCGCGAGAGCAAATTAGACAAACGATCCATTGGCCGATCCTTGACGAGTCAGAACGCACAGACCATACCATCTGCGTTGTCGTTCAGTGCCTGTAGCGAACATGCCGGCGTAAATCAGCCAACGGATAAAGTGATCACTGAGCAGCTCAGCCTCCCTTTCCAGTTCGGCTGGGCTTTGTTGCACAAAGCCAGTCCGCTGAGCTGGTAGCCTCGAGACATGAGTGAACCGAAGGGGTCCAAGGCCCGCTACAAGACCACCAACTGGGCAGAGTACAACGCCGCGCTCAAAGCCCGAGGGTCGCTGACAATCTGGCTGGACAAAGGCATGCAGTGGTACGCCCCATCCAGCGGCAAACGCGGGCGCCAGCACATCTTCTCCAACGCAGCCATCCAGTTCTGTCTGGGCATCAAGTGCCTGTTCGGTCTGGCCCTGCGTCAAAGCCTGGGCATGGTTGAAAGCCTGCTGCGTCTGGCAGGCCTGGACTGGCGGGTGCCCGACTACAGCACCGTGTGCCGACGCCAGAAGACTTTGCAGGTACAACTGCCCTACCGAGCCAGTACCACCGCACTGGAACTGCTGGTGGACAGCACCGGCATTCAGTTCCTTGGCGAAGGCGAATGGAAACGCAAGAAGCACGGTGCCGAGTACCGGCGCCAGTGGCGCAAGGTGCACCTGGGTATTGATGCCCACACGTTGGAGATCCGGGCCATCGAGGTGACCGACAACAGCGTGGGCGATGCGCCCATGCTGCTCGAGTTGCTGGAGCAGATACCACCCGATGAGCCGATTGCCAGCGTCAGTGGGGACGGTGCCTACGACACCAAGGCGTGCCATGCGGCGATTGCCCAGCGAAATGCGCAGGCGGTGATCCCCCCGCGCAAGAACGCCCAGACGTGGAAGGCGACCCTGGTGGGAGCGCATGCGCGCAACGAAGCGCTGCGAGCCTGTGACAGATTGGGGCGCAGCATCGGCTTTGTTGCACAAGTCGGAAGGCAGACGAGATTACCCCAGCCCCAGACGCAGCTATGCCATGGCACCCACGGGCACCGTGCTCGGGCGCCCGAGTTGCGTGAAACGGTTGAGCAGAGCCACACGCACATGCAACTCCACCACCTGCCGCTCAAACGTGCGCGCCATCACCCGTTGGCCCAGGCGTTTGAAGCAGTGCATCTTGGTCTCCACCAGACTTCTGCGGTGATAGCCGCTCCACTTTTTCCAGATGCTGCGGGCTTTGTTGCACAAACCAGAAGCGAGCCGAGATAACCCCAGCCCCAGACGCAGCTACGCCACAGCAGGCACAGGCACCGTTGCCGGGCGCCCAAGTTGTGTGAAGCGGTTGAGCAAAGCCACCCGCACATGCAGTTCTGTGACCTGGCGCTCAAACGTTCGCGCCATCACCCGCTCGCCCAAGCGCTTGAAGCAATGCATCTTGGTTTCCACCAGGCTTCTTCGGTGATAACCGCTCCACTTCTTCCAGATACGGCGCCCCAGCCTTTGGCAAGCTCGCAGGGCTTCGTTGCGCCCGCCCGCTCCCTCCAGCGTTTGTCTCCAAGGCCTTGCATTCTTGCGCGGGGGAATCACCGCCTGCGCACCTCTTTGCGCTATCGCCGCGTGGCACCCCTTTGTGTCGTAGGCTCCATCCCCACCGACACTTGCCACCGGCTCATCGAGCGGTATCTGGGCCAACAGTTCGGGCAGCATGGGAGCATCGCCCACGCTGTTGTCTGTGACTTCAATGGCCCGAATCTCCAGCGTGTGGGCATCAATGCCCAGGTGCACCTTGCGCCATTGCCGCCGATATTCGGCTCCGTGCTTCTTGCGTTTCCATTCCCCTTCACCCAGGAACTTGATGCCCGTACTGTCCACCAGCAAATCCAGCGCTGTGGCGCTGCGCTGGTAAGGAAGCTGCACCTGCAGCGTCCTCTGACGGCGACTGATGGTGCTGAAATCGGGAACCCGCCAATTCAGCCCCGCCAGACGCAGCAGGCTCTGAATCAGTCCCAGGCTCTGGCGCAGTGCCAAGCCAAACAGGCACTTGATGCTCAGGCAAAACTGGATGGCCGCATCCGTGAACGTCTGCTGGCGACCCCGTTTGCCACTGGCAGGTGCGTACCACTGCATGTCTTTGTCCAGCCAGATCGTCAGCGCCCCTCTGACCTTGAGTGCGGCGTTGTACGCAGCCCAGTTGGTTGTCTTGTAGCGGGTCTTAGGCCCTTGGGGTTCATTCATGCGCCGAGGTTACCAGTGCAATGGGGCTGGTTTGTGCAACAAAGCCCTTGTGGCTTATGCTGTTTGGGGGTAACGCCAATTTGTCATCTAAGCAACGCGACCCAGCGCCCTAGATAATGTTGATGGGCTGGAATAACCAGTTCGCGTTGCAATTTGCTTCAACCCGATACCGGTGTCAACCAATTGCCGCGCAATAGCTAACCTCAAGTTTTCTAAATACTTTCCTGGTGATACCTGCATCACTTCCTTGAAGTAATTGGCAAATGATGTTCGCGACATTCCAGCCAAGTTAGCCAAACTTTCCAAGGTCCAAGGATGGGCTGGCTTGGAATGCATCGCTACCAAACTTTTAGCAATCCGCGGATCTGACAAAGCCTGAAACAACCCTGTGGATTGTTGTGGTCGAGAAGTCAGGTGTCGCATCAAGCTAACCAACAAAATATCGCCTGCCCGATTCATGAAGAAGGGTTGTCCACAACGACTGGCCTGCATTTCGTTTGCAATCAGCATCATGACTTGCACCAACGATGGATCAGCATCCTTCATGACGATTGAGATTGGCTTAGATTGCTCCGCTAAGAAGCTAGGCCCCATTGGCCCATCAAAGACAACATCAAAGCTCATGCAGCACTGCTGATCTGCTTGCAGAAGATTCTCAAAATAGCTCGCCGCAGGGCAAACCAACAATGACAAGGCGTCCTGCTGAATACCCGAGAAACTGTCGGTTGGATGATCAGATGTCCCCGTCTTGATGATGTGCAGCGAAAACCCGTCTGGCTTAGTTGCCAAGGTTACTTTCGGACTAAGTCCCTCAAGCAAGGCGGTGAGTCGATCTAAGCGCGGAGCGTCCATTTGTACGAATTGCAAATTTATATGTACGAATTGTTGCACCAAGTGCAGGATACTGCAATCTGTTCTAGTTTTTCACGTAACAAGTGAGGGCACATGTTTTCAAAAATCGCATCCATCACGCTGCCAATTTTTACCCTTGTGCTGGTTGGTTTTCTCTACAGCCGACGCGTCAAACCGGACCTAGGGGGAGCCAACAAACTGGTGGTGGACATCGCACTGCCTATTTTGATTTTTATCTCGTTGTCCGCTAAATCATTCGATCCCATTTCTGCCATGTCTTTCACTGGGGCATCGATCGTGTTGATTCTTCTGACTGGCCTGATCGCTTGGCCATTCGCAAAATTCTCAGGCGCATCAGTGCAAGCATTTTTGCCGTGTGCCATGTTCACTAATGTTGGTCCAATTGGCATTCCCTTGATTGCACTTGCCTATGGACCCGAGGGCATGGCTCCCGCGGTCGTTTTGTTGGTGATTTCTAATATCCTGCATTTCACGCTTGGTGCTGGCGTGATGAGCGGCAAAGTTGACTGGCGGATGGTTTATGCCAACCCACTTGTTTGGTCAACCGTATTGGGTGTTGCTAGTTCTCAATTGCAGATAACACTTCCGGAGTGGGTTCAAACATCCTGCACCATGATTGGCAGTGTACTGGTCCCGATGATGTTGATGTCACTCGGAGCAAGACTTGCCAGCAGTCAAGTGGCGGACGCATGGGTAGGTGTTCGCTCAGGCGTGCTTATTTTGATCATCAGGCTTGCTGCTGTACTTTTGGCCCTTTGGTTCATTCCATTGGAAGGACTAGAGCGTGGGGCATTGATCCTTTTTGCATGCTTGCCATCGGCAGTCTTCAATTTCATGCTTGCAGACAAATTTCAGGTGGAGCCTAACAAGGTGGCTTCCACAGTCATCGTTGGACATTTACTGAGTCTGGCTTTTCTGCCACTCGGGATTTGGCTGGCATTCATTTAAGTTTTTCATTCATAAGCAAAAAGGAGTTCATCTTGATCAAGTTTTATTTCCATCCTTCGCCCAACCCTTTAAAGATTGCCCTGTACCTTGAAGAGACAGGAGAGCCCTATGAGCTCATTCCTGTCGACACACGTAAAGGCGAACAGCACTCAGATAGCTTTAAGGTCATCAACCCGAACGCGAAGACGCCAGCCATGCTTGACGACGACATTCGAGTTTTTGATAGCAATGCGATGTTGCTTTATTTGGGCGAAAAGATTGGCAAGTTTGTGCCTGTAGGGACGCCAAAGAACAAAGCTGAGATGTATTCATGGCTGATGTTTGTAGCCACAGGTATTGGCCCTTACTGTGGTCAGGCTGTCCACTTCAAGCACTTCGCTCCAGAGCCCAAAGAATACGCAGTGAACCGCTATGACTTTGAAGCATGGCGTCATTGGAACCTCATCAACGACCACTTGGCACATCAGCCGTACATGATGGGCAATGATTACTCAATAGTGGACATGTCGGTATGGGGCTGGGCTCGCGTCGTCCCCTTTGTATTGGGTGCTGATGCTTGGGAAAAACTGCCGCACGTTAAACGCTTGCTTGATGAAATCAACGCACGTCCTGCGGCGCAACGAGCAGAAGCCTTGAAGACCAAGTTTGCTTTCAAAACCGAAATGGATGAAGACGCACGCAAAAAGCTGTTCCCATCTAACGAGCGCCTGAAAGCCTCTGGAGTGTGAGGCATGGTTGATTTTTATTACTGGACCACACCTAACGGCCACAAGGTCACGATGTTCTTGGAAGAGTCAGGTCTTGACTACAACATCAAACCAATCAATATCAGCAAAGGCGAACAATTCGTTCCTGATTTTTTGAAAATTGCGCCCAACAATCGCATACCGGCCATCGTAGATCACACACCTGTTGGTGGAAGCGAACCCATTGCCATTTTTGAATCGGGTGCCATTCTTTTGTACTTGGCAGACAAGACGAAACAATTTATCCCTCAGGACTTACGTGGAAGAAATGAATGCCTGCAATGGCTTTTCTGGCAAATGGGTGGTCTAGGCCCAATGGCTGGTCAGAACCATCACTTTGTCCAGTACGCACCAGAGCAACTGCCGTATGCCATTGATCGTTATGTCAAAGAAACATCACGCTTGTATGGCGTGCTGAATAAGCATCTATCAGATGGTCGCGAATACATTTGCGGTGAGTACTCTATTGCCGACATGGCCTCCTATCCATGGGTTGTCCCACACGAACGCCAACGACAAGACATGAGCCAGTTCCCCTACCTATCTTCATGGTTTGAACGGATTGGAAGTCGTCCGGCAACACAAAAGGCCTATGACATCGCAAAGTCGATCAATACCGCGCCTACTGTGGACCAGAACGCCAAATCCATTTTGTTTGGTCAAGATGCAAAGACAGTAGTTTGATTCCCAACTAGGAAATTTTCATGACTATAAAAGCAGTTGTTTTTGATGCTTACGGCACATTGTTTGATGTTTACTCCATCCAAGTATTAGCTGAAGAGCTCTACCCAAGCCATGGGGCTGACATTGCGGTGAAGTGGCGCGACAAGCAAATTGAGTACACAAGGTTGATTACGCAGTCTGATCCGCACAACGCATCTGGCAGTCAATACTTCCGTCCATTTTGGGAGCTGACACGCCTGTCATTGGAGTACACCCTAGACAGACTGAAACTAAATCGTGAATCGGATCAGGTAGAAAAACTGATGCAGCAATACGCTCACCTGACCCCGTTTACTGAAAATTTGGCAGTCCTTCAGAAAATCAAAGCTAGTGGTGTTACGACTGCCATCCTCTCTAATGGCAGCGTGGACATGCTGGCATCAGCTGTCAAGAGCGCGGGCATGGAAGATGTCTTAGATCAAGTCATATCAGTAGATTCAATACGCCTTTTCAAGACATCGCCCGAAAGCTATGGACTTGTGCAACAGACGATTCCCGTAAACAAAGATGAAATTCTGTTCGTATCAAGCAATGCATGGGATGCACTAGGTGCTACTTGGTTTGGCTTTACAACGCACTGGGTCAATCGACAAGGTTTGCCGTTTGAGGCTTTGACACCTCGCCCGCATTATTCCGGGCCAGATCTCAAGTCAGTCCTTCACTCGTTGGAGCTAGCGGAGTAATCATTGCTATGAAATTTCATCTACTTTTAAGTTTCATACTTCTTTGCACAGTGCCAAATGCAAATGCACAGCTGCTAGATGCAATTCGTGGTCATGCTCAAGACCTAAGAGTGCGATTTGACGATCACCAAAAAATCGAAGGCGAACTCATCAAACGAGGACAGATTGACAAAACAGCAAAGGGGCAGGATTTAATCCACAACTCCTCTGGCGAGTGGTCTGTCATAAAGGTAGGAAATCAATTATTTTTGCAATCAAGCGAGAACTTTAGATCCAGCCCAGGCCCTGACTACCATGTCTACATCAGTAGCAAATCTGCCATCAAGGACAACGATGAATTTAGCGTTCAACAAATTGAAGTTAGCCGGCTTAAAAAGCCTAATGGTGCCGCTTTCTATCTCCTGCCAACGCAAAACCCAGAAGACGTAACGAGTGTGCTAATTTGGTGCAAGCAGTTCAAAGAATACATCGGTTCGGCAGATTTACGGCAAGCAAAGTAAGTTGATCAGACAAGAAATTAATGAGCAGCATATGAAGTGCGAGCAATCGCACAGTCAATTCCACGGTTTTCACTTCGTATGCTTCTCATTTCGTTGAGTTCGACTCCCGAAATTGAACTCGATCAATGCACCCTACTTTCGTCTCACTACTGCACCAAACCTTGATTTCCCTTGGCTCCTAGTTTGATTGCCTTTTGATTGGCTCATCATTTGCCGAGTAAAATGCTATAGGACACATCAAAAGTGCTTTAAACCTCAGAAAAGTTACATTATGTAACTTTTGGCTTATTACACGGTTTATTACACGTTTATCGTTTTTGCCTATAAATTATTGATTTATATGGATTTTTGACGAGCCTGGCTTTCTGTTAATCAGAGGTTCTCTGGTTAAAACTTAGCTCATTATTTAGACCAATTTTTCTCAGTCATTGCACGTTTTATTACACGGTCGATGACCAAAAGCAAGCTGCATAAATCGATCTGTACAAAGTGCTACTCACTCCAACTCATACTATAGAAATTGTCTACCGTTATGGGGTAACGCCACTGATGTGGGTGAACACCAGATCGCTCCAGCCATACAGCGCCACCAGCCGGTAACACGCGGCCAAGCCCAGCCGCAGCTGCCATTCATCGGGGTGAACGCTATCTTTTAAGGAAGGAATCTCAAACGCCATGGCTGTGCTCCGCAGGTCAGCAAAAGGGATTCAGCTTAGCGGCAAGCGGGGCGGGGGGATGACTTGTTGGTGACTGGGCGTAAAGGGCTGCCAACGATGAGGCCGCACTCACCCCGGCCGCGTCAATTCCTCCAGCCGCATCAGCCAAGCCCGGGCGTGCACCCCGCCATCGGCCACATCCCCACACATCTCCACCGACGCTTGCAGTTGCCCACACATCGCGGGCCGTTCGGGTTGCCCAAAAACTTTGCAGCGCATTTGTTCGTCAAGTTGCACGCAGGGCACGCCCGCTGGTTTGCCTTGGGGCATGGTGGGGATGAGCGAGGAGATGGATGACTCGCGCAGCTGGAATAAGGCGCGCACAACTTGATGCCCAGGGCCTTGCAGCCAGGGCTGGAAGACGCGTTCGCAGGAGACGTAGAAGTTGTTGCCGTCAATGAGGGCGAGCTTGGCCGCAGGAGTGAAGGCCATCTGTGTGCCAACAGGAGCAACACGGCCACCTGCGCCAACGACCACCAGGAGGTGGCCGTTGGCGTTCCCCGCTTGTCAGCGAGGCTGGGCTTTACAGGGCGACTGGCACGGCTGGGAAGTCGACGTCGGTGTCGGCAATGTGGTTGGTGTAGTTGGTCAACACGTTGAGGGCCACGTTGGCGGTGACTTCGATGACCAGGCCATGGTCCACACCCGCTGCTGCGGCATCGGCCAGATCGCTGTCGGCCAACACGCCACGCTGACGGACGATTTTGATGGCCAGCTCAACCAAGGCCTTGTCTTGTTCGCCTTCGGCGGTGCCGCTTCGGGCTGCGCGGATGGCTGCTTCCGACAAACCAGCACCTTTACCGATCAGGGTGTGTGCAGACAAGCAGTACTGGCAAGCGTTGGTTTGGCCCACGGCCAATGCGATCAACTCGCGCTGGGCGGCGCTCAAGCGGCCTTTGCTCAGTGCGTCGGAGAAAGCCAGGTAGCCGTTCAGGGCGGCTGGAGCCTGGGCGAAGGTGGCAAACAGGTTGGGTACCATGCCGAGCTTGGCCTTGACGCCGTTGAGGGTGGCTTGGGTGGTGGCGTCGGCTTGGGCAAGTGATACAGGTGCGATACGTGTCATGGTGAAACTCTCGTTTTGAATGGCTGTGCGACATGCACCAGTGAATTGTGCGATACGTATAATCACTGAAAGTACAAGAAAGCATACCCAAAGTATCAAGCGCCGCCATGGACCGACTTTCACCTTTGTTTGCCCGCTCGGTGCCCAGCGCACGCGTGTTCTATTCGGGCAACCTGTGCCAGATCTCCGCCTTTGAGGCCGAAGCTCATGTGGGCCATGTGCATTTGATGCGCAGGGGCACCATGAGCGTGATCGACCGGCATGGGCGCGCCAGCAGGGTTGAAGAGCCCAGTTTGTTGTTTTTCCCGCAGAGTTCTGCCCACCGGCTGGTGCCCGATAGCGCCGACGGTGTTGACCTGGTGTGTGCGTCTGTCGATCTGGGCGACGAGGCCCGAGGCGCGCTGATCTCTGCCATGCCCGAGGTGCTGGTGATTCCGCTGAACCAGTCGTCCAGTCTTTCACCCGCGTTGGACCTGTTGTTCCAGGAAGCCTTTGACGAAAAGTGTGGTCGGCAAGCTGCGCTGGACCTGTTGATGGAATACCTGCTCATCTTGTTGCTGCGCCACCTGCTTGACATTTCATCGGTCACCACCGGCATCCTGGCGGCGCTGGGCGACCCACGTTTGTCCAAAGCGGTCACGTCCATGCACGACCGGCCCGGCCATGCATGGACGCTGGAATCGTTGGCCGAAACCGCAGGCATGTCGCGCGCACGCTTTGCCAATCACTTTCGAGAGGTGTCGGGCCTGACCGCGCTCGACTACCTCACGGCCTGGCGCATCACAGTAGTCAAGGGTTTGCTCAAACGAGGCAAGCCGCTCAAGTCCATTGCGCCCATGGTGGGTTACGCCAGCGCTGTAGCGCTTACCCGCGCTTTCACCCACCGCGTCGGCATGCCGCCACTTGCCTGGCTGCAAACGCACACCGATCAGGACTGAGGCTGCCCCATGCCAGTTGCCATGCGGGTTTGATGCATGCCTGCGGCCACGACGGACACACCGCAATGCTGCTGGCTGCGGCCGAACATATTGCAAAGTCCACCACGTTTGATGGCACGCTGAATTTGATCTTTCAGCCCGCTGAAGAAAGCTTGGGGGGGCGCGCAAGATGATTGAAGACGGCCTGTTTGACCGCTTCCCCTGCGACGCAATCTTTGCCATGCACAACCTGCCGGGCTTTCGGCCAGGTCAGTTGTTATTGCGCGAAGGCGCAACCATGGCGTCCAGCGAAAACATTCTGGTGCACATTGAAGGTAAAGGCGGCCATGGTGCCATGCCGCACCAGAGTGCTGACCCGGTCGTTGCGGGTTCGGCAATTGTCATGGCGCTACAAACCATCGTTTCACGCAACGTACCCCCACTGCACATGGCCGTGATCACGGTCGGCTCTTTTCAGTCGGGTGTGGTCAACAACGTCATCCCCCAAAACGCCACGTTAAAGCTTAGCGTACGGGCGCTGGATCGGGATGTGCGAGAGTTGTTGCGCAATCGCATTGTGGAGCTCGTTGAGTTACAGGCGAAAAGTTTTGGCGTGACCGCAAAAGTCGAGTTTTTGCCCGGTTACCCGGTGCTGGTCAATACCCCTATTGAGACGGGAATAGCCCGCGAAGTGGCGGTGGCGTTGGTAGGCGCAGATAACGTGGTGCTCCAAACTGAACCGCTCACCGCCAGTGAAGACTTCGCCTACATGCTCGACAAAGTGCCAGGCAGCTATCTATTCATCGGGAATGGCGATGCAACTAACGGAGGTCACGGGGCCTGCATGGTGCACAACCCCAATTACGATTTTGAAGACCGCAACATACCTGTGGGTGCTGCGTTCTGGGTCGCGTTGACTGAGCGCTTTCTGGCGTAGTTTTTTTATGAAATTCAGATCGGGAGAGATCGCGTTAAATCGCGACGCCGAAGGAGCAACCACCCCGGAAACTCTCAGGCAAAAGGACCGGTTTGAATCGTTGATATCTCTGAAGAGTTGCTGGTCTTAGTCACCCGGCACACCGCAGGAGCAAGTGGTTGCATTGAACACGATGGACCACGAATCTCTCAGGTTCTAAACAGAGGGGGTGCACCAGCCATGCACAGGGCTTGTTGGTGCTCAACACTTTGACGTTTTTGAAAGCTCATTCACTATGAAAACAATCGCAGTTATTGGCGGCGGCATCACGGGCGTCACAACAGCTTATGCCTTGGCAAAACGCGGCTTTTCCGTTACCTTGTTTGAACGCCATCGCTATGCTGCGATGGAAACATCATTCGCAAACGGAGGGCAACTCTCTGCATCTAATGCAGAAGTTTGGACGCATTGGTCCACCATCCTCAAAGGGCTAAAGTGGATGCTCAAAAGTGATGCGCCGCTGCTGGTCAACCCAGCACCTACGTGGCACAAACTCTCCTGGTTTGCAGAGTTCATTGCTGCGATGCCCCATTACGAGCGCAACACGGTTGAGACAGCTCGCTTAGCAGTCGCAGCCCGCAAACACTTGTTTACTTGGGCGCAGGAAGAAGGCATTGATTTCGACCTGAAGAAGGAAGGCATCCTGCACATTTACCGTGACAAAAAAGGGTTCGACCATGCAGGCAAAGTGTCAGTCATGCTGGCCAAGGGGGGCCTACCTCGCTATGCCGTGACCCCAGCTGAAATGAAAGCCATCGAGCCGACATTGGCAGGCACCTACTACGGTGGCTACTTCACTGAGAGCGATTCCACGGGAGACATTCACAAATTCACCAATGGACTAGCAAATGCGGCATCACGACTCGGCGTGCACACGCTGTATGGTCAAGATGTGACGTCGATTCAAAGCGATGGCCAACAAGCTGTCATCACCGTGACACAACAAGACGCCACCCCAAGCCTGCATACCTTTGATAGCGTGGTGGTGTGTGCAGGAGTGGGCAGCCGTGACTTTGCAGCTCAGCTAGGCGATCGCGTGAACATCTACCCCGTCAAAGGCTACTCCATCACCGTCAACTTGAACGATGAAGAAAGTCAATTGGGTGCCCCCACCGTGAGCTTACTGGATGACGAAACCAAGTTGGTCACCAGCCGCTTAGGCCTCAACCGTTTCCGCGTTGCAGGCACTGCCGAATTCAATGGCGTGAACCGTGACATTCGCGCAGACCGCATCCGCCCATTGATTGAATGGGTGGAACAATGTTTTCCCCGCGTTAACACACGCTCTGTAGTGCCTTGGGCAGGCTTGCGCCCTATGATGCCCAACATGATGCCTCGGGTGGGTCAAGGTAGAACTCCCAATGTTTTTTACAACACCGGGCATGGGCACTTGGGTTGGACGTTATGGATGCCCTGAACAACCCATCCCCAGGCGTGCTACGCCTGGGCTATTTTTCAGATGGTGCAAACTTGAGTTGATTTCGGCAGTTTCCCCTGCCTTTTTGCCCTTGAAACAGGGCTTTTTGCCGCTTTTGGCGGCCCGCGCCCTGTTTTCGGGCGCACTCATCCCCGTGCTCCTTGCTGCTGCATCAACTGATGGCGCGCCATCCACAGGTTCGAGAGCGCAAACAACGTCACGATCTGCAGGGTGTTTTTCTTCAGACCTCGGTAGCGCACCTTGGTGTAGCCAAACTGGCGCTTGATGACGCGAAACGGGTGCTCCACCTTGGCGCGGATTTGCGCCTTCACGCGCTCGAGCTGATCGACCAGGGCATCTACGGCACTGCGTTCTTTGTCCAATGCCTTGCGTTTGGCCGGCCCCATGGCAACGTGCCACGGCACGTCTTTGGGCGCATCGGCGCGTTTGTCCGCTCCCTGGTAGCCAGCGTCACCAAAGACCTGCACCTCCTGTCCGTGCAGCAGGCTGTTGCCTTCGACCACGTCGCCGACGTTGCCCGAGGTGCAGCGCACGGTATGCACCAGGCCGCTGTCGGCGTCCACGCCGATATGGGCCTTCATGCCGAAGTACCACTGGTTGCCCTTCTTGCTCGAATGCATCTCGGGGTCTCGCGCCTTGTCTTTGTTCTTGGTTGAGCTCGGCGCGGCAATCAAGGTGGCGTCCACGATGGTGCCTTCCTTGAGCTGCAGGCCTTTGGCGCACAGCAGGTCGTTGACGGTGGCCAGCATCTGCTCGGCCAGCTTGTGGCGCTCCAGGCGGTGGCGAAAGCGCAAGATGGTGCTCTCGTCAGGCAGCCGCCCGTGGGCATCGAGCTGGGCAAAGTCTCGGTACAGGGGCGTGTCAAACAAGGCTTCCTCCATCCCCAGGTCCGACAGCTTGAACCACTGCTGCAAGAAGTGCAGGCGCAGCATGGTCTGCAGCTCAAAGGGCGGGCGCCCGTTCCTGCCCTGGGGGTAGTACGGGGCGATCAGCTGCACCAAGTCTTGCCAGGGCACGACTTGCTCCATCTGTTCGAGAAAGACTTGCTTGCGGGTCTGGCGCGTGCTCAGGTTCAGGGCGAGGCCAATTTGCTTCATAGATGCTGAGGATGCCAGCGGTGGCTGACAGCTACCAGACAAATGGGGAGGTTTTGCAGGATTTCCTTATCAGCCGTGACAGCTGAGCTGGTGTCAGACACCATCGTCAAAGCTGCAGCAAAGAAATCAGGATATTCAATGAACTTGCATGCAGTTGCTGCTGGCAACATTTAGAGTTCAAAATAATAAGCAGTAGGGGTCTTGCGGCTCTCTACTGCTTTTTTTCTTAACTTAGTTGGTGATTTTCTAAAAAATTAAACAACCTCATCATTGGTTATAGTTTTTTAACATTCAAGCCCGCCAAGCCGGCAGTTGCCAGTTGCGCCACAGTGCCAGTGCGCGAAGGCACACAGTAACAAATAAGCACCCCAGTAAGGCCATCCAGTCTGGAGCATCTAATGTCCAAAGGACCACGTAAGTCCAGCCACCAGCAAAAGAACACACCGCGTAGGGGCGGTGGTCTTTGAAAGCCGTGGGAATTTCATTGCAAACCATGTCACGCAGCACACCACCAAAAACACCCGTGATCAGGCCCATTAAGACGGCGACTACTGGCGGCATGAGTGACTGCAAGGCGAGGTGAACTCCCGTCGCAGTAAATAGTCCCAAGCCCAGCGCGTCGGGCCAGAGTATTGTTCTTTCAGTTACTTCAAAATGCCGCTGTCGCATGAAGACCATAGCAAATACGCACAAGGCCAATACGCCCCAAAGCATTTCGGTATGTTGCACCCAAAAAAACGGGCGTTGATCAAGCAGCAAGTCGCGCAAGGTGCCACCTCCAAAAGCTGCCAGAAAAGCCACAACACAAATGCCCACCGCATCGAGCTTTTTACCCGCAGCTTTCATCAGTCCAGACAACGCAAATGCAGCGGTCGCTAACAACTCGACTATCAAATGTAGGGTGTCCCCCCATGATTGAAGTAAATACATTGAAAATTTATGTCACCAATTTAAAGTTTTCATAGCTAAAGCAAATTCAATCGCACTGTAAATTCCACGTTTTTAATTTTATAGGCTACTGGTCTACAACAGTTCGACTTTAAAAATTGAGCTCGAATAATTAGGGCTGTCACAGTTCGATGTCAGTGCATGGTCTCAAAAAAATTTTTTTGATTCGCGCACTAAGCAAAGCGTCTAAGGATGTCCTGAACAACTCGGATTAGTAAGTGCTACCGGTCCGTTTTTTTAGATGGCGCAATTGCAGCCGTTTTGCTCGCGTCTTCGCGCCATTTCTCACGCCATTTCTGGTCATTCGCGCCGCTTTTGCGGCCTCTGGCCTGTTTGCAGACGCACTCATCCCTGCGCCGCCAGCAGTTGGTGGCGCACCATCCACAGGTTCGATAGTGCAAACAGCGTCTTGAGCTGCAACGTGTTCTTCTTGAGCCCCCGGTAACGCACCTTGGTATAGCCAAACTGTCGTTTGATCACCCTGAAGGGGTGTTCCACCTTGGCCCGGATGCTGGCCTTGATCTTCTCCACTTGGTCTATGAGCGCATCAACGGGGTTGTTCTCTTTGTCCAGCTCTTTGCGTTTGCCTGGGCGCATCGCCACATGCCAAGTGACGTCTTTGCTGGCATCGGGGCGCTTGTGTGCGCCTTGGTAGCCCGCATCCCCAAAGACGTCTGTCTCCTGACCATGGAGCAAACTGTTGCCTTCCACCACATCAGACACGTTGCCCGAGGTGCCGATGACGGTGTGCACCAGCCCAGAGTCCGCGTCCACGCCGATATGGGCCTTCATGCCAAAGTGCCACTCGTTGCCCTTTTGGCTGGAGTGCATCTCTGGATCGCGCTTTCTGCCCTTGTTCTTGGTGGAACTCGGTGCTGCAATCAAGGTGGCATCCACGGCTGTTCCGGCCTTGAGCAGCAAGCCCTGGGCTGCCAGCAGATCATTGACGGTGGCCAGAATCTGATCGGCCAGCTTATGTTTCTCCAGCCGATGGCGAAACCTCAGGATGGTGCTCTCATCCGGTATTCGTCCATGGGCATCGAGCTGGGCAAACTCTCGGTAGATCGGGGTGTCAAAGAAGGCTTCTTCCATCGCCAGATCTGACAGGGTGAACCACTGTTGCATGCAGTGGATGCGCAGCATGGTCTCCAGTGCAAAGGGTGGGCGACCGTTCTTGCCTTCGGGGTAATACGGCGTGATGAGCTCGACCAACGCAGCCCAGGGAACCACCAGATCCATCTGGGCAAGAAGCTCCTGCTTGCGGGTCTTCTTGGTACTCAGGCTCAGATCAAGGCTGCTTTGCTTCATGGCCGTGAGATTGCCATCGCCTGCTGACTCCTACCAAACATCGGGGGAAGTTTTGCAGGATTTCCCTAACTTTTCCCCTGCTTGTTTAAAGCGCCAATTGCAAAATCTACTCCTGCGCTGGAAATTGACCTGCTTATTCAACTCCAATAAGTTGATCAACTCAATGCTGAACCGTCCAGAATCTGGACGCCCCTCCCATGTAGCTTTGAACTTCCACAGGTTTTAGTTCGCTTGCTATTCGTAACGTGTAACGTTTGGGAAGTAAGATGGCTCACAAACGTAGCAAAAGTGCACTAAACCTTGGAAAAGTTGCGAAACACAACTTTTGACCCAATTGCACGAAATATTACACGTTTATCAAAAACACCAATAAGTCATTGATTCATATGGGATTTTGACGAGCCTGTTTTTCTGTTAATCAGAGGTTCTCTGGTTAAAACTTAGCTCATTATTTAGGCCAATTTTTCTCAGTCATTGCACGTTTTATTACACGGTCGATGACCAAAAGCAAGCTGCATAAATCGATCTGTACAAAGTGCTACTCACTCCAACTCATACTATAGAAATTGTCTACCGTTATGGGGTAACGCCAGCCATCGGGGGCCTTAAGAGTGAAGTCCGGAGCAGCCAGCCAAAATCACAGATTGGGGTATCTAGAAGCATGGTTTTTGTTCATTTAGCACACACGTTTCAAGTGGTACTTGGAGGTGCCAGTTTGTCTTGAGTTTTGAGGTCAAAGTCCGTTGCATCGTGACGTTCGTGTAGTTGATCTGAAAGCTTGCCCCAAGTACGGTTGACCTTTCGACCACGCTGGACGGCAGGGCGTTGAAGAACTTCATTAGCCCATCGCCTTAAATTCTTGTAGCTCTCAACTTGCAGAAACTCTCCCGCGCCATAGGCCTCACCCAACACTAAGTTGCCATACCAGGGGTCTCCTCGTTTTCAGTGCAATAAGTGACGGTACGAAAAGCTAGCACTGGCGCGGAGGTGGTGTTGGTAGATCGTTGATTTCATTGACTTTCCTGTTCACTTTCAAATCTGCGATTCGTGGCGTCAAACCGTGGTCGGTTTCATCCATTGGTGCCAGTTATCGATGCATTTGGCCGCGAAGGCAGGATTTGGTCAGCATAGCGGTCAACCGGGAAGCGAAACACACCCCGCAAGTTGATGCTCTCCAGCCTGGTGGGCGCAATCTTCCCGATCAGTTCCGGTGGAATGACCTGGCGGCGGTTCGACCAGCGATCCAGGGACCGCCTGCATCTGTGAGGTATTCCACGCCATCACGATGTTGGCCATCAGGCTCAACGCATCGGCCACAGCCTGCATTTCATCGACACGTTTGGCCTGCGCCGGGCTGATCCGGCCGGTATAAATGGCGCGCTTGAGGGCGTTAACAGCCTCGCCCCGATTGAGCACCCGGCGCAACTCGTTCCTGAAAGCGTCCTTGACAAAGTAGTCAGCCAAAAACGCCGTACGCAGCAACCGCCCCAATTGCACGCCAGCCTCATAGATTGGATCGCCCTGGGCGGCAGAACCGAACCGCGCAAGAGCTGCCACCGCACTGGCATGTCCGCTCATGACCGAGGCTGCCAGGTGCACCAGACTATCCCAATGCTTTTCGATCAAAGCGACGTCGACATTGGCTTCGCACACCGCAGCGATTTCTGCGGGCACTTTGGTGCCGCGTGGCACAAAGAGGTGGCGCTGTTTGAGTTCCTTCAACCGCGGGCAAAGATCAAAACCAAGCAAACGGGCATGTGACATGGCAAAGTCGGTGTAGCCATGGGTATCCACAGCAAGCTGGCTGGTCTCCAGCTTTTCTTGGCGGATGACACCTTCAATGGCCACGCCCGCCTGGCGCTCATTGAGCACAAAGGGCTGCGCATGGAAGATGCCCCACCGGTCTTTTACATGGGAGTAGATTCCAATGGAAGGTGTGTTGCGCCGAGGATCAAGCCGGGCTTGCCACACCCGTTTGGTGGTCTCCATGCTCATCATGTCAGAAGATGCCAAATCCACCGCCCCCAGGTGGCGGCAATCGGGTGTCGCTGCATGAATTCCAGCACAGCCTGGCAGGCCTGGCTCAGACGCCGTTCGTCCCGCGCCCAGCGCATGGCCTGGCGAATGCTGGTGGCAGACAATTGCGGAATCATGCGCGCGCATTCGACCGCAGTCAGACTGGTGCCGTGGGCCATGATGCCGGCATAGACCATCAGCAGCTCGTCGGTAGAGCGCGGCTCACGTCCGAGCATGATCCAGCTAAAGCGCACCTGGGCGTCAACGGCCAGAATCACTTCCGGCAATTGAACCTCACCGATGCGGTGATCCAAAGCCGCGCGCAGCTTGGTCACTTCTGGGTCTTCGTCCTCTGCGGGCAATGGCGACAAATGGAGTTCATCATCCACGCGCAGTACGCCACTGCGGGCTGCAGCGGCCACCGCATCGACACCGGCAGTTACTCTGGCCAGCAAAGGCTTCAAGAAAGTGGCAGCCTTGCTGGGTAACGATAGACGGGCATAGTGTTTCTTGGACTCTGCCTGCCAACGCTCGTCCGTGAAGAACAAGCGCGCACGACCCCGAAAGCTCAGGCTGTGCTCAATCCAGACCGAGCCATTGCGCACCGCGCGGCGCAGGGCAAACAGGGTGGCCACCTCCAACGCCTGAAACGCCCGTTCCCGGTCTGGGCTGGAGATCGAAACCTGCCAGATCATTCCCAGACTTGGTGCCACCACTTCAACTGGCAGCTTTCTGGATCCTTTGAGATATAAAGCTTGCAGCTTGGCAAGGTACTCGATGGCAGGATGCTCGCCGGTGGCCTGCCAGGGCAGCTTTGCAATGGCGACGAGCAACGACCGCACGGGGCGAATTCCATCAATCAATCCCTCGCGGACCAGGGAGGCCCTGCTCGGTGGTTTGCGTTTCTGGGTTTCGGTGATCAAGGCTTCAAGACGGGCACGCAACTCAGCATCTGGCACCGCACCTTGCGCGCTCAAGGCAACAAGTTCGCCGAGCAGCGTTTTGTACATTGCGGCCCAATTGACGGTAGCGGGGACATCGGCGGCAGCCTGACGCCACAGATCGGCGATCCGGCGCTGCACCATAAGGATCAACTGGTCTGTGGTGGTGAACAGGCAATACCGAAGAAAGCATGCGACCTCCACGGTGCGCGCTGGCTCTTTGATCTTGGCTCCGGCTGAGGGCGGCCTGGAGACAAGTCGGCGCGCGTAGCGGCGCAAGATGAGATCGGGGATGTCTGCCAGGTGCTTATGAACGTCCAGCGTGTAAAGCAGGTCGATGCGCTCCAGTACCTCGCTGATTTGGCGGGTTGAGTGTTTCGCCGGTGCAGCCCATAGCCAACTCTGCTGGGTTTGTCCATCTGGGCGCAGCTCTGAAACTGAGGCTCGCCAGCGATCAAGTGTTGCTGGATCAACGCTGGCGGCGATGGCGGTGCCTGTTTCAACTTCAAGCTGGGCAAGTGCCGCCGCAATCAGTGTCCGAATTGCCCGCTCGTGCACGATCACCAGCTTGTTCTTGTACAGCCATTGACGCGCCCGCACGAGTAGCTGATCGCGGTCGGCGCAGCGCGCCACTTCGTCGCGCAGTTCACGTACCAGTGAGCGGCGCTGGTGCTCGCTCATCCACTGGAATCCAGGACCGTGCAGGCTACTTGTTGGTGATCGAATAGCGTGCGCCCGCGTTCATACATGGCTCTCAGCGAGGCGACTTCTGGTGCTGCAATGCCAAGCTCGTTGCCAAGGTGGCGCCACAAGGCTACTGGAATTACCCGAAAGGCACCGAGCAAACGCCCACTCATGCGCAGGAAACCAATATGGAGCGCCAGACCAAGCTTGTGGGAATCACCTCGGCGTGCATTGATTGCGTCGCGCTCGGCACCATCGAAGGTGAAAAATGCCTTCATCTCGAAGTCGCTGATATCGCGGGGGAGCCCACGCATCCCCAAAAACGTTGTGTGCCAACCCTGCATCGTGAACCTCAAAAGTGGGAGGCCACCATACCCGTTTACAAAGCGAACAGGAAAGTCAATGAAATCAACGGTCTACCCAGACCACCCCCGCGCCAGTGCTAGCTTTGCGTACCGTCACTTATTGCACTGAAAACGAGGAGACCCCCATAGGGGGCGCTGCGGTTCCCTGCGTGCTCCACAGCCCGACACGCGCCACGCGTGCTGCCTGCTCGGCCTCGGGAAATGCCGCATCTGTCTGGTACCTGGTGTAGGCCCAGGCCAAGCCTGCCTTGACTTGTTCCAGATTGGCGTCCTTACCGCGGCATTCGACCCTGGCCACCGTGCGGCCATAGCGATCCGTGGCTGTCGGCCTGATCGTCGCATCCGTCTTGAAGCATAGATCGGACAGGTGGCGCTTGCTGCGCTGGCCGAAGGCCTGGCGGCTCTCTGGCGCATCGATCTCGGCGAGGCGCACGCGTACTTGCTGATAGGGATGGGCTGGATCAGCTGCGGGGCAGCGGGCCGTCAGGGTATCGCCGTCGGATATTCCGACGATCAGGCAAAGCAGGGCGGCAAGCATGCGCGATTGACTTCAATAAGGGACGCTGAGGATACTGGCATGCCGGAAACCTCCATGGGTTCTTGGGCCTTCCAACAACGTTGAACAACAAGGTGGGGCCAATGATCCAGCAACGCTACTCAGCATCGGCATGGATGGACGCGTTCCTTGATGAGCGCATGCATCTGCATGGCCTGACGTTTTCGTCAATCCACACCATGCGGATCGAACTCAATGGCTGGTTGCGCTGGCTCAACGCCAGGGGTATTGCGTGGGATGGGGTCACACCCTCGGACATCCGGCTATGGCTAGGGCACTATCGAGAGTACGCCGACTCGACGATGCAGAAAAAGACCGCGATTCTGCGCAGCCTGTACCGGTGGGCGCGGGAGCACGAGCTCGTCGAATCCGACCCCTGGCAGCCTATCGTTCGTGTACGCAACAACAGACCATGGCGCCCACGTTTCACGCCCTCTATCCGCGCCGTTGATCTGCTGCTTTCCCAACCCGACGTTACGACCATGATCGGCGTGCGCGACCGCGCCATCCTGGAGCTGTTGTATGCGACGGGTCTGCGCGCGGCCGAGTTGCTCGGCCTGGCCTGCCATCAGGTCGCCATCGGAGACTCCGACCGGATCATTGCGGTGATGGGCAAGGGTCAGAAGGAACGCATCGTGATCTACGGGCGAACCGCACAGACATGGCTGCGCTACTACCTCCGTGTGGCCAGGCCGCAACTGCTCGCCAGAGCCGAAATCCCCGCGGGTCGGGTAACTCAGTTCTTTGTTCATCCCGGGTACATGGGGAGCCTGTCCTATCAGAACTTTCGGCGCATGGTTCGGGATTACGCGGACGCTGCCGGGCTACCCCTGTTGACCGCCCATTCGCTGCGCCACGCATTTGCCACCCATCTCTACCAGGGTGGCGCCAACCTGAGGATCATCCAGGAACTGCTCGGCCATAGTCATCTGGCAACGACCTGTATCTATGCCCGGCCAGCGCCAGAGTTGATGCTGACATTCATTGAACACTTTCATCCGCGTGGTATCCACTACGATCAAGCTCAACGTGGCCAACCCCGGGACATGTTGATCCGCCCCGTCACATCGTTGCGACCCGTGCAGAAAGATCACCTCGCTTTGTTTGATCGCTGGCTTGTCAAAACAGCGACATGAACGCCAGTGTGGCCGGGGTATTCTCCATTCTCCGGGCTATGAACGGCGAGATTCGAGAAGGTCAAGCGGTCTTGACCTCGTTGAGAAGGTCGGGGTGACGATCCAGCAGCTTGAACAGCTTGACCAAGGCCAGGGGCGGCTTGGTCTTACCGTTCTCGTAGCGCGAGAAGGCATTGATACCGCCACCGAAAATTTCGGCTGCCTCGCGTTGGCCGAGGTCGAGCTTCTTGCGCACGTTGACGATGAAGGCGGGGTCAACGATGGCCGCATTCACCTGCTTGTTGAACGCCTGCATCTCACGCATGACGCGCTCGGTCTCAAGCATATCGGTGATGGACTCATCGCACGCCGGGCAAAAGTCAGCCGTCACCGCAGGAATCACCGTGGTTTCGCCCTTGTAGGTATAGGGCAGGTCGCGGGTGTCGTGGATGAGTTCCGCCGCGCCGCAAACAGGACATTTCATGGTCATAGCTCCTTGAAGGACACGATCAGCACGTCATCAATGACCGTCAACTTCAGGTACACGTCGCCCGCCGGCGTGCTTGGGCGGTACACGTCCTGCCATACCTTGTGATCGGCATGGGTGGTCATGCTCTTGTAGATGTCCGCTGGGGTGAGTGTCATTACTACGGCCAGCATGTCGGAGACTTCCATGCCCAACGCAGTGGCCCCAAGCCTCGCAGAATGGGTTGCACGAACTTTGCCCGCTTCTACGAAGGCTTTCACCATGGATAGCTTCCAATGCGGACTCGGTCTCTCCATCAATGGATTCTAACCTAGTTGGTTTGTCGGCAAGTTGGTTAATGCGGGATCTTTGGGGGTTCAGGCTTAACGTCCGATCTTTTGGTTCACCTGAGCGGTAACCGCAGTCCTTCGTTCACCCCAGGCCAACAGGGGCCTGACTCGTCAGAACAGCGACATGACCACGAACACCATGCAGACCACGATCAATCCCCGCTTCATGTACAGCAGCAGATCGGCGGTGGCGATCACACCCCTCGTGTAGCGTTGCCAGACACCGAGCATTGCGCTGCCGACCACAAGCAGGGTGACCACCACCAGCAGCATTTGGTTGACCGAGCGCAGCTTTGCCATGCTGATGCCAGAGCCCGACTGGAAGCCCGCCGCTATGGCCGCGTTCATGCTCATGCACCCGCCGCTGCCGTCGCGCACGCAACTCGACGGCGTCCAGGACGGGTTGTAGCTTGTCCCGGTTCCCGCTATGGGGGGAGAACCCGGACTGGGCGCCGGGCCGGAGCTGCCGCCCGTCATCTTGTCGGCCATGGTGCAGATCGTCGTGCCGTTGATGTCGGCGAAGCCCGTGCATTTGCCCGAGTTGATCATCGTCTGGCAGTTGCCGACACCGAGCTGAACGCACGACAGCACCAGGTTGCCATCGACCGTGCGGCCGTCAAACTTGCCCAGTGCGACCAGCGACGCGGGCGGCTTGGTGGCCAGCATCTGCGTGGTCAGCTTCGACCACGCATCGACCTGTTGCTGCAGGCTCCAGGTCTGGAAAACCGCTGGCTCAACCTTGGCGAACTCCTTGACGTTCTGCGTGTTCAATTGCAGTACGCCAAAACAGCATGAGCCGTTGTAGATCCCCAGCCGGCCGCCGCTCTCGAACATGGCCAGGTTGCCCACGGCGTCCGCGTTGGCGCGCAGCCATGGGCTGGCATGGGGCGAGTTGCGCACGGCGTTCGCCACATCCGCCGCCGTAACCCGATCCTGGGCATGTGACTGCCTGGCCAGCATAAGTGTCGCCACGGCCAGCAGGGCGATGATCAGCCAGCGAAGGGTGGAGGGCAGGGCCGTCATGAGGTCGCCTCGGCTGCGGCTCAGGGCAGCTTGATTGCCCGGTTGCATTCCGGTGCCGGCTTGCCGTACTGCACCACGCGGACATAGGCCATCTTGGTCTTCGCATCAAACGCGACCTGCTCGTAGTTGCGCGACTTGGGCTGAAACTGGTCGTTCGAGGTGATGTTGCAGTAGCGCGGAAAGTCCTGCTGCGTGGTCTGTCCACCTGTCAGGCTTTGGATCACCACGCGCATCGGGCATATGGCATAGATGGGGGTATTGATGGCGCTGCTGTTGGGCGGGTCTTCGCACTGCGGATAGACCAGCGATGCGGCGCTCAGGATGGTGAAGATGTACCGATTGCCACCTGACTCGAATGCGGCAATGTTCACGAATGCCGGGTATTTGCCTCCACGTTCATGCGGCGGAAGACCCTCCAGTGTCGGCGCCCAGATCGCGGCGGCGAGCTTTCTCGATTCGGGCGTGCCCTCATAGCCGGGGAAGTTGAAATCGAAGGCCAGCAGATCCATGGTTTGCCACTGCAGGCCCTTCGGGAACTCCACCTTCTTGCCCTGGGCCTGGGCGCTCACGGCCAGTGACAGGCCCAGGGCCAGGACGGAAACTGTCTTGCGAAACTGCATGTTCATCACTCCTAAGGTGCCTCTACTGCGCCGCTATTGCGCCTTGCCGCTGGCATCGAGCTCGGCCACGAACTGTTCGGGCGGGGTGGCTCCCACCAGGCGCTTGCCATTGCCGAGGAATACCGTGGGCGTGTTCTGGATGCGGTGTTTTTCACCAAACTTGAGGATTTCCACCAGGCCCGACACGTCGCAGTCCTGGTTGCCGGTCGGGCGCCGGCCCGCCATGATGGCCTTCCAGGTGCCGGCCCGGTCGGGCGAGCACCAGGCCGTGCGCGCCAGCGCCTGCGAGCTCGGGTCGATGACCGGGAACATGAAGCGGTACACGGTCACATCATCGAGCTGATCGACGAACTTGGTGAACACCCTGCAGATGGGACAGTTGGGATCTTCAAAGAGGGCGACCTGGCGGCTGCCGTTGCCATGCACCTCCTTGATCGCATGCCTGAGCGGCAGGCTGGAGAACGGCACCGAGGTCAGCCGGTTCATGGTGTCCGCCGTCAGATCCTGCCGGGTCTGCATGTCGAGCATCGTGCCGCCGATGATGCCGAAGCGCCCGCTGGCGTCGGTGTAGAACACCTCACCGTCAGAAATCACCTGGTAGATGCCAGGGGCAGGCGTCGCCTGAATCTGATCGACCTTGACCTTGCCGCCTGTCAGGCGTTCGATGTTTGCCCTGATGGTGGCGGGCGACTGGGCCAGGGCGCTGCCGCTGGCAAACAGCGCCGCCAGCGCGATGGCAAGGATGGGCCTGGGTTTCATGCAACGGGACTCCCTGTCAGTAGTCGAAGGCCCGCACGCCCTTGGCAGCGCGGCAGGTTTCGATGGTGTTGCGAATGAGCTGTGACACGTCCATCGCGTTGGGGATGGCGTTGATCAGTAGCGTGGGGCACGAGGCATCTGTCGTGTGCAGAGTGATCCGGCCGCGGCCAAAGATGGTCTGCATCAGCGTGCTGCCGATGGACATGTCCTTGACCCGGTAGAGCTCCAGGGACTCCACCCGTTTAACGATGATCCCGGACTCCACCAGCAGCCGCTGGTCGGTCAGGGTGTAGCGGTGATTCGCCGTGGCCAGGTAGCGGTACAAGGCCCAGGCCACGGGAAACAGCAGCCAGAAGCAGAACAGGGCAAACACAAACACCCCGGCGTTCACCACCTGTCCCTCCGAGGCTGACCACAGCACATGCACTTCGGGCGTCGCGTTGATACCGGAGTGAACCGGCATCGCCGCAGACTCCAGGGCCGTCCTGCTCGCTGGTGCTGCTGAAGTAGGGTCTGTGTGCATGGGATCAGAATAGATGGGCGGTTGAAGGCTGTCAGCACGCAAGCCTGGGTTACGTGACGGAGGGTAAGCGCTTGACGCTATCTGAAAACCATGCTATTCATGGCGCGCGTCATCCTTGTAGTTTTCGGCCTCTCGCTGGAGCGCTATGCGTAGCGCTTCGTCCTCGCTCGTAGCCTCGACCCGCATGTAGTCGTCGCTCATCCAGGTGTAGGCCGCACCTTCTTCGACAGATTGCACCGTGCCATCGGGCCACACCCGGTAGCTGACCGTGGCATCTGGGTCGCCCACGCACGGGGCAGGCTGCGGGCCGATCGATGTTGTTGCTGATCGGCTCATGGCGATTGACGGACAGGAGCTGTCCCATCCATCATGGGATGCAGGGGAACGAACCACAGGAGTAAAAAATGAACCATGTTGACTACCTCAAGCGGCTGGGCCTGCAAGGCGGCAGGCTGGTGTGGCGCGTGCTCATGATCCTGGGGCCGGTGGTTGGGTATTCGCTTTGGCAACTCATCAAGTCCGCAGCTGCTGAATCTGGAAATCAATCCGACGAGAAGGAGCCGAAGCATGGGTATTACTCGGACGGGACTCCGTGGGTTGAAAATACCTCTCATGAACAGTGGGAGTTTTATTACGGCGATAACGGCAAAGGGTGATTGCATAGAATTCACCTGACTTTTCCACGGGTTGCCATGGACGTTGATGTGCTGGCAGTTTTGTCGGCTGCGGATCCGGTTGAGTTGACCATTTGATCAACCACAGATCCCAAGCGAATACCAACCCACCCCATCATTGCCGTCCAGATCAGCGGCAGGCCGATGAACAAGGTCAGCAGCAGAATATTCAGAATCATCCGCTTGTATCCCTGCGGTATTGACCCACTGGCGAGGTGCGTCAGTTCCTGAATCAACATATTGCCCTGGCCCCCGGGGTACATGGCACTGATCAGGCGCGCGTCTATCCACTGGGCAATGAACCACATCGCGGCCCAGAGCTTTACCGTAAATATGGCCACCGCGCCGTAGAACATCACTTTCAGTTCAAAGCCGCTCAAAAACGCCACCAGCGGCAGGAACATGTAGATGCCCATGAGCACCAGCGCCTGCATCATCGGCAGGGCCGTGATGAGGGGCGTGAAGGCCACACCCGCAACCGCTGCGGCCGAGCCAACACCAATGGTGCTCAGGGCGCCCCCGGCGATGCGCCCAATGCTGGTCGCCACGTCATAGTCCGACCCGGAAATCCGATCCTGATCGACAAAGCTGGGATTGGCCTTGGCCTGTGCCAGCCTGGCAAAGGAGTCCTTGCGCTGGTCATTGCTGCCCCAGGTCATAGCGCTGGCACCGACGTTCAGCAGCTGCTGCCACGTCGATGAGTGAGAAATCATCTGCTCGCGCACGCCCTGCGAGGAATCCTCCCACCATTCCTTGCAGGTGGGGCGCCCCCAGGCGGGATTGATCACGCCGGGATTGGGCGGCGGCAGGCCGCTGCTGGGGTTGTAGTAGTCCGTGTCCCGAGTGAAATCCACCGCGAACCCAGGCACCGGGTTGTAGCTGCGCATATGGGCGTAGAACCCCGGCTCGGTGCGGAACAGCTGGCTTCCCATCCAATCCACGTCGGTCGGGCCATAGGCCTTGTTGGTGGGGTCAAGGACGGCCTGGCCCGCGCCAGAAATATCCCCCGCGGTCAGCGTCAGGTAGCGGCTGCGGGCTGGAACAAAGCATTCGCTGTAGAAGCGCTGAACGGAGTTGAGCACTTTCGGGTCTTCGATGGTGGCGGTGCGCGCCAGGTCTTCGACCATGCGGATCGAACTGCCGGAATTGTTCAGGCCGTTGCGCACGGCGTTGTTCACGCCCGAGCTGATGGCCATTACCGAATACCACCAGGCCGGCACATAGGACAGATTGCCGGTACCGCTCATCGAACCATCGACACTGTCATGCATGGCGCTGTCGAAGCCCGAACCCGTGCCGCCATCGCGTGAGCCCTGCACCGGGCTGGGAGCCAGCGGCGTGGCCGGCGGCATGTAGGCCAGATTGGTGTGGTGCAGCGACGTGATCGGCGTGGTCGCAAAACATACCGACATCACGAACAGCGCAATGATCAGGCGCGTCATCGCGCGCTCCAGCAGGGCCAGCACGCCCGAACTCTCCAGACCCTGCTCCTTGGCCTCGCGCCAGCTCTGGAAGATGATGATGGCGAACGGAATGATCACCAGGCCAGTGCCGGTGATGACTTCGCCAATGATGTTGGCGAAGGCCCAGCCGTACATGGTCGTGAAAATCTCCAGGTAGCTGTCGAGCTGCATGATCGTTGCCTTTCTTCATTCACGGGCGATGCCTGCCGGCCTCACCCTCCCAAGCCCAGGTAGCGCCACAGGGTCGTCGGCCCTATGGGCACCAGCAGCAGGTAGGCCACGCCCAGCGCCAGCACGGCCGGGCGCAAGCGCAGCACGCGGGCCAGCTCGTGGGTCTTGACGATGTTGCGGGCATGGCCCCAGGCCACGATGCGCTGCCACCAGATGCCTATGGCCGCGAGGGCCAGGCATTGCGCGAACAGGCCCCAGCGCTTGATGCTGGCCGCCAGCTGCAGCCAGTCCTGCAGGGTCTGCTGGCTGACCTGGGAGCGCGCGGCCAGCGAGGCCAGTAATGCCGCCACCAGCACACAGATCAGAACGAGCAGCGCCAGGCGCAGCACCAGCCGTCCGATGCCACGCGCCTGCTGTGCGCGAGACTTCGTGCTGTCGGCCTGGAGCGGTGTCCGCTCGCTCTTGGGCGACTCGGGAGGTGGCGTGTGCTGCGTCATGTTCCGCTCCAGGCTCATGGCTTGACCCGGCCGTTGTCCAGCGGCGCGGGGTCGGGCCTGCGGCCATCCGGTACGCGCATCGCCTGGGTATCGGCCTGCAGCTGGCCGCCCATGATGGCCAGCGCCGTCTCGGCCGTCAGCTCCTTGCGGATGCGTGACTCGTACATCAGGTCGTCGATGTAGCGCGTCAGGCGGTTGATGGTTTCCTGGGTGTCGCGGATTGCGTCGCCGGCCCCGGCCACCTCGGGCAGGCTGATGCCGGTCAGCAGGGCCGCGCGCGCCACCAGCGCTTTGTCGATCACGCGGTGCATGGCCAGCTCCTGGGACAGGCGATTCACGGCGATGCTGCGCGTCTCCACCGGCAGGCGGCGCAGCGCATCGAGCAGCTGCGGGCTCACGGCCATGCCGGGCGCGGCGATGGTCTGCAGCTCCGCATAGGTGGCAGGTGTTCCTGCCCCCGTGCCGGAACTGGCGAGGACGTTCAGCTTTGGCGCCACCAGGTTGTACTCGTCCTCGTACTTGGGGCCCAGGCCCGTGGCCGTGGTCACGGTGGTCGGGGTGGGACAGCCGGATGTACCTTCCGTGCAGGTGTAGATGCGCTTGTCGCCCAGCACCTCGGTGGTGAACTTGGCCAGGTCGTTGGGCGTGGGGAAGGCCCGCACCAGGCGGGCATCCTTTTCCAGGGTACTTGCGGAATAGTTGGTGGTAGGCGATGCCGTGGCCGGCTTGTTCAGCGTGACGTTGTAGCCCGCTATCGAAATGTCATGGATGGGAGAGATGGGTTTGGAAGAGGCGCCGCCGGCAAGCCCGCCGAACCAGGGTATGCCGCGGATATGGGCCTGGTCGTTCTTGGTCAGGTCGAGCTTGGCCTGTACCACGTCACCCCCGGCCGTGGCCTTGATCTTCCACAGGTCGCCCTGGGCTATCTTCACCCAATCCTCATACGGATTCTGACCCTGGCGGATGACGGCCTCCATCTCCTCGCAGGTCTTGAGCGCGGCACCGATCATGGTGTCGGCCTTGAGCGAGTAGTTCTGGAAAAGCTGGTAGAGGCCCGGCTGGGCACGTTGCAGCACATACAGCGGCAGCGAGGCGATGCCGGCCTTCACCGCGTTGCTGACCTGCGTGCCCAGACTGCTGAACCCGTTCATCAGGTTCGACCAGGACAGGCCGATGTCGAACTTGCCGCAGGAGTAGTTCAACCGCATGTTGCCCTGTATGCCCAGGGTGTTGGCCAGCTGCCCGCGGTAGGCCGCCGCGCCACCCGGCGAGCCGCCGCCCATGCGGTAGTAGAGCGATGAGTTGTTCACCGGCTGAGCCTGCGCCGGGGCATGGCACAGCAGGACGCCCATGACGGCCGCCGACAGCAGGCGCAAGGCTGGGGGATAGGTGTGTGACAAAGCAGGCATTGCCTTACTCCGTGGTCAGGGAACCGAGAAAAGGTAGATGCCACGGCGCTGGCAGCAGTCGTAGTTGTGCCAGAGGTTCCAGACATAGCCGTCCGTGGAGCTGGTCTTGAAGTCGCCGAATGAGGCCAGTGACAGCGAGTCGTTGTCACCGAACTCGATGCAGGAGGTGCTGGAGGGCGACAGCATCTGCCAGCGCCTGCCACTGAACTGCGAGAAATACTTGAAACCACCGCCAGGCGACAGCGGCGCGTAGATATGCGGCTGGGCGCTTCTGGTGATGATGGATGCCACCCGTTCGGCATACACCGCCGAGGCCTTGACCGGGTGCGACTGCACCAGTTTGCCGGTGCGCGGATAGCGTCCGCCCCAGGTGCTGAGTGCAGGCGATTTGCTGACCTCTTGCATCGTGGGAATCCAGCTTGCCGGGTAGAGCATTTCAACGGGAATCAGCTCACGCCAGAACAGCGAATCCAGATCCGACTGGAAATGCAGCGTGAAGGCCGATGCCGAGCCGGGACAGAACAGCGAACCGAGCGGGTAGCCGCCGCCACTGGCGCCCTGGGCGATCTGCATGACGCTCTGCAGCGGCCCCAGATCCACCCCCGTCAGCTTGGAAACCGTGATGCCCAGATCGCCTAGCTTCATGCCCGCGTTCATGAGGCTGCCGACATTGCCGACGGCCGACTGCAGCTTGCCGAGATAGCCGGGGATCGCGGCAATCTTGCCCAATATGTCGGAAGGCGCCTTGGCCAGGCTGGCGGCGCCGGCCAGGACGTTGTTGGTGAGCGTCCCCGGCACGGACAGCCATTGCTGCTGGATGCTGGGCAGCTCCTGATAGGGGAATTTCATCAGCTCGCCGACCCCCGGCACGCCAAAGGCACTCGGCAGATCGGGCAGGGTGCCGCTGGTGAGCGCCGCCAGGATCATGCCTGCCGGGTTGCCGATGGCGTCAACGCTCTTGAATGTGGCCATTTCCCGGTGCTCGCGTGCCGAGCTGGAGGAGGCATCGACCGGCATGCCCATCATCGCCGCGCCGACGGCACTCATGGTCGCCGCCAGTGGCTTGCCGATGTCCAGCCAGGGGTGGGTCAGAGGCTCGTGGTAGCTGCTGACGATCGCATCGGGCACATAGTGGCTGATGCGTATCGACGTGCGAATCGTGCAGCCCTTGAGGGTGCAGTACAGGAAGAAGCAAATGCCCTTCACCTGATAGCTGAGGCAGCTGGGCATGGCGGCGATGGTCTTGGTGAGGATCATCGGCGTGGTGATGGTGTCTGCCCGCGCAGGAAACGCCATGGAACAGGCCAGGGCCAACACCAGGGCGGCCAGCAGGCAGCGGCGCGCCAGCAGCTGCAAGGCCGTGCGGATTGTCATGGCTCGCCTCCCGGCTGGCGGCGCGCCAGCTCCAGGGCCTGCTGCACGTCCGTGATGCCATAGACCACGGTCTTGCGGTTGATGACGATGGCCGGAATGCGGCTGAGCCGGTAGTTGGCGGCCAGCGTGAGGCCCTGGGCGGCCGATTCCACCTGCGGCTGCACCTGTCGGCGGATGCGCGCCTCGTTGGCCGCTATCCACTGCTGCGCCTCGGCCTCGGTCTGGGGCAGGTTCTGGTTGATCGCGGCCTCGATGTTGCGCATGGCATCGAGCCGGTACACCTTGAGCTGGTAGGGCAGGGCGGGCGAGGGCTCGGGCGTGACCAGCATCGCCGAGTTGGCGAACACCTCCACCGTCATGACCCCTGCCGCACCACCCTGGGCATGGGCGGCGCCGGCCAGCAGCAGGGCGGCGAGCGTGCATGCGAGCCGGTGGTGGCGTGTCATGAGCGTGTCCTCGCCAGTTCGCGCGCTACCAGCATGGCGGCCTCCATCTCGGTGCAGCCATGCTGCTCCATGAGACGCCTGCGCTGGGCTTTTTCGTGGCCCTCGGTCATGGCCAGGGCAATCGGCAGGGCCGGGGGCACGTTCCTGAACAGGAACTGGCCGGTCGCGGAAATCATCACGCCTTCGGTGTACTTGGGCGGCTCCTTGCGTGCCGATTCCATCAGTTTGCGCTGCTCGGTCGTCAAGGTTCTGAAGCGCGTGACCTCCTCGATCTCCGACTTGTCCATGGTCAGCAGCATCCAGTATTCGCACATGGACAGCACGCGATCCATGCTGCCAGGGAAGTCCTTCAGGTTCTGCGTCGCCAGCCAGAACCAGATGTTCAGCTTGCGCCACATCTTCGTTCCCTTGGCGATCTTGGGGCCGAGCAGGTCGTTGGTCGTGATCAGGTGGCCCTCATCGGTGAGGAAGATGATGGGCCTGTCCTCGGCCACGAAGCGCTCGCCTCGCGACTGCACCGAGTCGAGCAGGCTGGTGTAGGCCACGGCCAGGGCGTCGCCATAGCCGTCCTGGATCAGCGTGCCCATTTCCACCAGGGTCACGTCGGCGTCCGGCCAGTCCTGGCCTTCGCGGTTGAACAGCTTGCCGCGCAGGCCCTGGGTGAAGCTCATCATGGACTGGCCCATCTCCTCGGCACGGATCTGGCGCGGCCCGGACAGCGTGGCGTCCTTGTGCATGCCCATGAGCTCGATGGCCACGTCATGCGCGAGCGGGTGCGGCCGGCCTTCCTCGCGGGCGCGCGTCGCCGCGCGGATGATGGCGCGCGAGATCAGGTAGCGGTCGGCGCGGCCCATGCGCGCGGTCTCGCTGCTCTCGCCACCCGTGATCATCATGATGGCGGCGATCAGCATCTCGCCGAGCAGGTCGCGCTTGTCGGTGGCGGCCTGGTCGTCCTCGCCCTCGGATTGCTCCGGGTCTGAGTTCATTGCCGTGCCGGCCTGCGCCGCGTCGCTGTCGCCCAGCAGCGCGTCCATGACCGGTGCGTCGGGCAGGCCGGCGTTGATGCGCGCCTGGCGCTCTGCCGCATCGAAGGAGGTCATGATGTCCGCGTCATCGAGCAGCCGGTTGGCATGCACGAAGGGCGGCAGCGACACGTCGGCCTCGCTGCTCAGCGTCACCGAATGGGTGGACAGGCCCATGGTGCGGAAGTAGTCCAGCAGCAGGCCGAAAGAGCGCCCGGCATCGACGATCACCAGGCGCGGCCGGTGGATGGCCATCATCATCATCGCCAGGTAGTTCAGCGTGGCCGATTTGCCGGCGCCGGTAGGCCCGAGCACCAGCATATGGGCGTTCTTCTTGCGATCATGCTTGTTCAGCGGGTCGATCCAGATGGGCTCGCCGCCCCGGTTCCAGAACCAGAAGCCCGGATGGTTGGTGCCGCGTGCCCGCCCATAGACCGGCAGCAGCGCTGCGATCTGCGAGGCGAAGGTCAGGCGCGAGCGGCGCAGGGCGCGGTTGTCGAAGGCCGGATCGAAGTTGAACGGCAGGCCGCGCATGAAGCCGTCCAGCGGCACCAGATCCTGGCGCGGATGGATAAAGCGCAGGCCGGTGGGCACCAGCAGGGCATTCGTCTGGGATACCGCCGTCTCCAGGGCTTCGCGGTTCGGCCCGGTCACGTACAGCGTGACCATCATCGGAAACAGCTTGTCGCCCTCGACCATGCGGTGCAACACCAGCTCGCATTCGCGGTGTGTCTCCATGGCCAGGGCATTGCGCGCACGCGAGGAATCCCGGATGCGCTCGATATGGCGCTCCAGCTTGTATTGCGGCTCCACCGTGATCGAGATCGACAGCATGGAGCCGGCCGGCAGGCGGTCAAAGCGGGCGAAGGCCTCGTTGCCGCTTTGCAGCTCCGCCGAGAAATGCCCGATTTGCGGCGATGAGCGCATGGACTGCAGTACCAGCGCCTTCACGGGCACGCCATCGAACTCGAACAGGCCATCCTCCACGTCCGAACAGGGTTCGGACAGGGTGAGCAGCTCGGCCATGTCCCAGCCAAAGATCGGGGCCGCGGCGGGGCCGGTCATGCTGCCGGCCTGCCCGGCCTGCAGGGGATCGTCGCCGGGGTAGGGCGCCAGGCGCATCAGGCCCGCATCGCTCTCGGCCCAGGGAACATTCCGGTTGAAGAAGGGCAGCAGCCACTCGTAGAGGTCGCGCCCGTTGCAACGGCGCGTCTTCACCCCCGCCTCGCTGAGCGTGGCGGTCAAGGTCACGGCGACGGCCTCGATCTGGGTTGTGGCAGGCGAGGGGTCTTCGGCCAGCGACGCAAAGCGCTTGTAGAGGCAGCAGCGCACGCGCCGCTGCTGGCCGCGCCAGACCTGGCCGGTCACCTGGGTGTCGGTGAACAGGCCCTGCGGGCGCGATGCCAGGTCGATATGCTCTGCCACCTCGGACAGCACCGAGCGCGTGAACGGGGACTGCAGGACGTTGCTGGCCCGTTCCGGGTAGCGGCCGTGCTGCTCGGCAATGTAGTCGCGCAGCGCACCGTTGAGGCCGTCGATGTTGCGGTCATCGTTGAGGAAGAACTGCACGATCCAGGGCGAAGCATCGGACTCGGGCAGAGCCTGCAGCGCTTCCTGCACCTTGTTGGCGTGATCGACCAGGAAGTCCAGTGCCTGCGCCTCCGTGGGCACGGCGGTCAGCTCGAAGAATACGCCCAGGGTGGAGCCATCCTTGAGCACAAAAACCTGCTCGTCGCCGTCATAGGACACATAGGGCAGCATGTCCGTGAACGATGGCGGGCGCATCGCCATGCGGCGGCGTTGCCCCACGGTTTCGCCGCGACCTGGCTTACCGCTGCGCTGCTGGCTGTCGCCGCTGTCTCGCTCCTGCCTGGCCTGGCGGCCGCGCGTCCTGGCGTCGCCCTGCGTACCGCTGCCCGTGGATGCGCGCCGCGCACCCAGGCCGAACAGTCCCAGGCCGAGTTTCTGTATCAGTTCCATGCAAGTCTCCCTGTCTGTAGCTGGCGCAGCCCGGCTCAGGGCTGGCGCGGCGCCTTGGCGCTGGTGTTCTTGGCCGCAGTCTCGGAACCCTGGTAGCGGGCATGTCCCGCGATCAAGTCCTCGGCCACCTCGCCGGGCAGCGCATACTGGGTCTGCTCGTACATCGGGAACACGGTCACATAGCCGGGCACCGGGTACTTGCCCTTGGCCAGGTGGGGATAGACCACCATCACCAGATCCGGATTGGGAACACGGGCAAAGCGCTGTTGCAGCGGCTCCAGGGCCGACCAGTAGCGCTGGGTGTTGCCGTCGCCGGCCGCGATCGGGCGCGCCTGGGACTGCGAGCGCAGCCGCTCCTGGGGCGCGGCCTCACGCCTGGCGCCGTCTCCCTGTGTGCCACCTTCGGTCTGGCCGCGATAGATGTCCACGACCGTGGGCGAGCCGCGCGTGACCTCGTTGATGGGGGATTCGCGCGAGCCGGTGACCGAGCAGCCGGCCAGCAGCAGCGCGGCCAGCGCGCAGGGCAGGGTGGCGCGCTGGCGCCTCACATCATTCAAGACCATGGTGTTCTCCTCGGGCGAGCTGCAGGCCGCCCTGCTTGCGATGGATGAGCTTGCGTGCGTTGGGCGCCTTGTCGATCTGGATCTCCCTGTCCAGATGCACCACGAGCTGGTGGCCCGAGGGCGTGATCACGGCGTCAAAGCTGTTCTTCAGGCGCTGCAGCAGCCACTTGGAGACTTCGTTTGTGCCGCCGGCCACGGCCTGGCCCAGGGCGTAGCTGCCGGCACTGCCGGTAATCGTGCTGCTGCTGCCCTGCATGCCGCTGTAGGTGGTGCGCTGCGCCTCGGAATAGGCCTGGCCGGCCACGCCCAGCGCCCCCAGGCCGATCAGGTCGGTCAGATAGGCGGGCGCGTTGGTGACGAACTTGCCCGTGATGCAGGGATTGCCGTGCAGGTCGCTGATGAAGCCCAGATCACTGTTGCTGCTGGCGCCGGCTCCGGTGTTGATGCTGCGCGAGCCCGCACCACGCGCGGAAACAGTCTGGATGGAGCCGTCGTTGAACACAAAGGTCACCGAGCGCACCCGGCCTTCGCTGCACGACAGTGCCATGTCGCCAATGGCAACGCCCGTCACGATCATCCCGGACACATCCCCCGGCAGCTCGAAACCATTGGCGGCCAGGTTGTCGCGGCCGATCACGGCCTTGAACTGCATCGGGTCGGTCACCCGTCCATCGATGGGCACGCGGCCGATCAGCGCCGTCATGGCCGTGGCACCGGCCAGCGTGGCGTTTTCCGGCAGCGTGAAATACGGCACCGGCTCGCGCCTGTCCTGGGCGGCACGCGCGGCCTGGGACGCCGGGCCATCGGCCGGCGCCGTTGTGGTGCCAGGGCCTTCGGTGTGCATGGTGCGCACATAGCGCGTCATGGGCGGCGCGTTCTGGCCCTGGCCGCGTGCCGGCTCGGTCTGCACCGCATAGCCCATGGGCGGCAACACGCTGTAGCGCACGGCACCCGCGGCCTCGGCCGTAGCCTCATCGGCCATGCCAGCGGTGCCGGCAGCGCCAGCACCCGCTTGCGGGGTCTTGCCCTTGACCGTATCCAGGCTGGACAGGCCGAGCGTGAAGCTGTCGGCGGCCTGTGCCGCCGTGTCCAGCGCGTTATCCAGCGGCGAGCGTTCAGGCGCTGGCGCCGGGGCGGCGGCCTGGGCCGCGGCCCCGGCGGCACCGCCGCGCTCGCGGTCGCGCAGCTTTTTGTTTTCTTCGATCAGGTCGTTGTTGATCTTGATGACCTTGGCCACTTCCGATCGCAGCTCGGCGTTGCTGGTGGTCACCGTGCGCAGGGTTTCGGTGGGCGTGTCGTTGTCCGCGCCATCGGTCTTGGGCAGTTGCGGCTTGGGCACGGCGGTCATTTCGGCGCCTGCCTTGACGCTGCCGTCCCCTGCGAACTGCTTGTAGAGCACCACGCCGACGATGGTCATGCCGACGGCGGCGACGATGGGGATGAGCTTGTTGCTGGTGGTTGCCATGACGGGCCTCCTTGTCAGCGCAGGCAGGCCGCAAAGCTGCGGTCGCACACCAGGTACAGCGCCGTGGTGTCGGTGTCGCTGCCGCCCGGGCCGATACGGCCATGCTGGGCCGACGCCGCAAGCCAGCGCCCGCGAATGCCCTCCAGGGGAATCTCCAGCGGGCGGGCCGAACGGTTGGTAACGCGCACGGCGGTCACATACAGCTGCCCACTGCGCCACTGGCCAAGCGGCACGGTTTCAACGCGGGCGCCCGGTATCAGACCATCCACGGGATCGGTGTTCAGTTCCACCTGCTGCACGCCGGTCTGCGTCCAGGCCAGGCGCCGCGGTGCATACAGCTGGCGTGCCGCATGGCGGGTCAGCTCCACCATGTCGGCGGCAGGCTGCTCGGGTGCGGCATCGCTGCTGTCGTCGGCCGCGGCGCCGGCCTTGGCTGCGCGCGGGTTCGCGGGATCAACGACGAACACCTCCAGCTCGGCCTGCGCATCTGCCGTGCTCTTGTCGGCCACCATGTCCATCGGCAGCTGCTGGCCGGTGTCGATCAGCTCGGCCACGATGCGAATGGGCGTGAACGGCACCAGGGCCGTGGCATAGATGGTGCGGTCGATGATCTCGATGCGTGCCACCCTGGCCATGTCGCTGGGCACATGCAGCGCCGCCGGGGCCGGCAGCGTGATGAGGCGCTCGCGTCCCACGGGCAGCGGCACCGCGATGGGCTGGCGCTCGAACACGGCGCGCTCGATGCCGGCGCGGGCGCTGGCCGCAGTCGCCGGGGGGCGGCGGGTACGCATGTCGCTCTTGCGTGCCGCGCTGGCCGCACGGCTGGCGGCGCCCGTGGCGGCGCCGGCGCCGGTGCCTGGCGAGCCAGGGGACGTGAGGCTCTGTCCCAGGTCGATGGCACCAGGCTGCGCGGCGGGCGCCGGCTCGATCATGTCGGCAGGCACGTTCTGCAGTGTGGCAACGGATACCTCCTGCGCCCAGGCGCCAGTGGCGCAGGACAGCAGCACGGCACATGCCAGGGCCGGGACTTGCCTGGGCTTTGAAGCAGTACGGGTCATGGTGGTGTTTCCTCGCGGGATCGGGATCACTGCGCCGATGCAGCGCTGTGCTGCAGGGGCGTGGCCGTGGGCGTGGCGTGGGGATCGACGGCATCGCCCGTGGTGCGTGGCAGCGCGGGCGGCGTCACGATGGAGGGGAGGCTGGCCTCGGTCTTGCCGCTGCTGGCGTCCTGTACGTCGCGTACATCAAGCCGTTCGGGCCTGTGGCTGCCATAGCAGTCGATCGCCAGGCGCCAGGGATTGCGCTCCCTGTCCACGTCATAGCGCACCACACGGATCGGGTAGCGGATGAAGGCATCCTTGACGGGCTGGCCCCTGAAGGCCTCCATCAGCTGCATGTCCAGCAGCACCGTCCAGGCGGCCTGGCCATCGGGCAGCACCCGGTTGGCGGCGTAGCCCAGACCGGGGATTTCCGTCATCTGGCGCGTGCGGGCGCGGAGCTCGCCGGCCTGGTAGCGGCTGTCCAGGTCGGCTTCGAGCTGCGCCCGGCAGCTTGGCGTCACATAGGCCTGGAACCGGAAGATCTGCGCGCCGTAGTCCGTCGCGCCATCGGCCTGCCAGCGGTTGATCTGCTGCCAGATGTAGTAGGCGAAGCCATACACATTCACGTCCGGCACCACGGCCTGGCCGCCCTGGAAATGCACGGTATCGCCGGCCTTCATGTCGGTCGCCACATGCAGGTCTATGGACTTTGGCAGGGAATGCGCGATGTACATGCCGACGCCACCGAGCAGGGCCACCAGCAGGATCATCTTGCGCAGCGTGGCGTTGTGGGAGCGCTCGGCGGCGAGCGCATCGAGTTGTTGCTTGCTGCTCATGGCTTGGTCGATTCCTGGGGTGGTTCGAGAGGACTGGCGAGCGACAGGTCGAACGAGCGACCCAGCGACCACCAGCCGTGGTAGGTAATGAACCTGGGCTTGACGAGGCTGCGCTGGGCAAGCCACAGGTGGATGGCCTGGGTGTAGTAGGCGTCGGGCCGGCCGCGCTTGATGCGCGCCAGGTACAGCGAGCCGAACCACAGCGCCAGGGTCGGCCCGATCAGCGACAGCAGCAGCCAGACCTGCCACAGTCGGGTGACCGAGAAGACCAGGCCGCCGATGATCAGGAACACCACGAGCGACACCGCGCCTATGACCTGGGCCTCGGGCATGTTCATGCCGTTGAGGATGGAGGGCTCGACGTTCACGCGATCGGTGACCGGCGCCTTGTGGCGCACGGCCTCGATATCGGCTGCGGCCTGGGAGCGGTTGCGGGTGCTCATGGCTTGATCCCTGGGGGCGGGGCGGTCAGGTCAGGATCTGCAGCGAGTAGGTGACCATGATCACCAGGAACACGCCGAGCACTGCGGCCATGATGAAATACTCCTTGAGGTCGGCGATTTCCGCACGGCCCATTGAGTAGGCGCGCCACTTGCCCAGCGCTCCCATGACCACGTAGATGAAGCCCAGCGCGGCCAGCACCAGGCCGAGGATGGTCACGCCGGCCTTGAACCAGGCGCCCATGGCGCCCAGCCAGTCGCCGCTGGCGACGGCGCCGCCGCCGATGGCCTGGCCGGGGGTGGGCATGGTCGGCAGGGCGGCGAAGGCCGGGCTGCACAGCAGGGCCACGGCGGGCGCCAGCATCAGGCGGGCGGACTTGTCCCGGGCGCGGGCAGCGAGATTTTTGAGAGAGAGCTGTTTCACGGAAGGTTCTCCTTTGAAGTGGGAGGGTTGCGAAAGCACTTGAAACGGGGTTCTGGGGTGTTTGCTGCGAATGGTCTTGCTGCGCCGGCCCTCCCTCAGACGATGACGAACACAACCAGCGCGACCAGGATCAGCAGTCGCACCGAACCAAGAACCATGTCGCCCGTGGTCAGCCTGTCGTCGCGGTAGGCGTCGATGAGCTGCACCACGAACCAGCTGGCGACCACGAGGATCAGCGCCACCGCGATCAGGCCCAGGGTGGACTTGAGCACCAGGGGATCGATGCCCGATCCCGACTGGAATGCACTGCGCATGGCGGCGTTCATGGGTTGTCTCCTGCGCGCGCCATCACTGGCGGTAGTCGCCGCGCAGTGGCGGCACGGGGCGCGGCTGGCGCGCGGCATCGGCGTGGCGCTCCACGCCCTCGCGCAGCATCTGCAGGTCGCGCTGCAGCCAGTCATAGCGGAACTTCACGCGCTGCCCGGTCGGTGCGTCCTGGGCGGCGGCGGACACCTGTGCCTGCAGGCGAGCAATCTCGTGCGCGATGCGCGCCAAGTTCTCGCGCTCGCTGTCGTCGTCGCCGGCCTGCGCGCCCTGCGCGGCCAGGCCCGCGGCCACGAACAGGGCCAGCAGCCAGGCGCGGCGCACGCGGGTGCCGGCACTGGCGCCGGGCTGGCCTGCGTTGGTAGGAATGGCTTGGGACATGGTGGGTTCTCCTTGCTGGAAAAATCGGGTTGCGTCAGACGTATTTCTTGAAACTGCCTACCGTGGTGGACAGCGTGGCGGCCACCAGCACGGTGAACACCAGCACCATGTAGGCCGGGTTGAAGCCGCCGAAGGGCCAGGTCAGGTACAGGCCGAAGCCGCCCGTCAGCGCCCAGGCCGTGTAGCGTTTGGCGTGGTGATAGACAAAGGAGCTTTCGCGCCCGCCCTGCCAGCGGCGCAGGTCGCGGCGCACCAGGCCATCGACAATGCCGACGATGCAGGCCAGGGCGAAGGCGGGCAGGGCGAACAGGGCCACCGACAGGCGCAGCAGCACGTCCTGCGCCACATGCATGGACACCACGGCCCAGTAGCTGGCGGTCTTGCCGATGGAGCGCGTGGCGCTTTGCAGGCCCAGGCCGAGCTGCTGTGGCGCCGATGCCTTGCGCTGGCTGGCCGATGGTGCCGGCTCCTGGCCCGGCGTATGCGTGCGCCTGTACCAGGCCAGCACCCCCAGGCGCTCATAGGGCCAGGCGGCCCAGCCGTTGAGCCGGTGCGCAAAGCCTTCGGTATCGTCGATCAGCAGGCTGCGCGGCGCCGCCGCGATGTAGCCCATGTCCTGCGCCACGATGCGCTGCGAATGCGCCAGGGCACCTTCTTCCTTCCACAGTACGTAATGCCCGGCGAGTTCGATCATGACGCCTATGAACCAGGCAAACAGCGACACGAAGATCAGGCCGAACGCCACTTCCAGCGTCAGCTCGACCGGGCCACGGGTGCGGGCACGCACCGGAGTGCCGCCCTGGGTGGGGCGCGGCGTCATGCGGAACGCTCCATGATCTGGCCGAGCACGCCCGAATCGCCCAGCGCCCCGGACGGCCCATCGTCGCCGGCCCTGGGCCGGGCACCGGCCTCATCGACATCGGCCAGGCTGGTATCGATCACGCCTAAGCCGGCATCGCCCAGGGGTTGGCCGGCCAGCCAGCCGCCCGTCTGCCCGAGCCAGTCGGTTTCCCTGGCCCATTGCTCGCTCGTGCGGTAGCGCTGCTTCATGTCCGAAGCCACCTTCTTGAGCGATTCGGGCACGAAGGGGTCGCCGCGCGAATCCGCCAGCGGGATGCGGATCTTGTAGCGCCGGTTGCCCTCCAGCAGCGCAAAGGCCTGGCCCTGGGGCAGCTCCAGAATGTCGGCGGCCTCGATCATGGGCACCTTGGTCTTGGTGACGATGTCGTCGTTGCGGCTGGTGAAGTCCACGCCGGTGCCCTGCGCCGCCGTGTCGGTGACACCGGACATGGGCGTCAGATGCACCACGTCCACCTGTGGCACCTGTTCGGCCAGCAGATTCGCCGTGGTCACGCTGCGCACGCGCAGCATCACCAGGTGGTTGAAGTTGTCCAGAATCTGGCCGGCCTTGGCCCTGTCTCCAACCCTGGCCTCGATGTCGAACATGGACTGGGTGTAGGCCGTGATCCTGAACCCCGAGCCGCCCAGCTTGTTCACCATGGGCACGAACTCCGGGCCGGCAATCTCGTTGACCTCATCGAAATGGCAGCAGACTTCGGGCAGCTTGAGCTTGCCCTCGGGATCATGGGGATCAAGCCCGCTCTTGTAGAGCTTGCCGCCCACGCTCACCAGGTCGGCCAGCATGGAGTTGCCCACGGCCGAGGACACCACGGCGTCCGAGAGCGCATCCAAGCCCACATAGACGATGCCGCCCTGGCGCATCACGGTCATCCAATCGAAGATCGGGCGCTTGTCCTCGGGATCGAAGTAGTCCGGGCTGATGAGCTTGCCCACGGCGCCCGTGGTGAGCTTCTCCAGGAAGGGGCCGAGGCTGGCGATGATCTTCTCGTAGAAACTGCGCTCGTAGCTGAAGGCCGCGGCCAGGCCGGTGAGCACCTTGTCATCGAGCCGGGTTTCCTTGATCCACAGAAACATGGCCACCAGCTCGGCCGGCCTGTCCTGCAGGCTGCGCGGCACCGGGATGCCGCCCTTGACGCCAATCTGCGCCTGCAGCATGGTCACGCGCTCCTGCCAGTCGGGAAAGCGCCCCTGGGCCGCAAGACCCTCGAACACCATGGTGGCGTAGTCCAGGAACAGGCCATCGATGCCGGTCACGTCCTTGAGCAGCGACTCATAGGTCGGCACCCGGCCCAGGGCCACCTGGGCCTGGGCGACGATGTTGGAAAAGCGCCAGGAAAACTCCTTGAACGCGGCCGAGTTGCCCGACGAGGGCAGGGCATTGGTGGCCCGCGTGGCCACCTCGGTGATGCGCGCGAAGTTGCCGATGCCGTTGTAGCGCGCAGAAATATCCGGGTAGCCCAGGTGGAACAGGTAGAAGCGATCCAGGCGCCCGGCACGCTTGGCCTCGGCGTACATGCGCAGCATCAGGTCGGCATCGCCCTTGGGGTCGATGACGATGGTCACCTTGCCCGCGTGTATGTCCTGCGTCGCCAGCATCTCCAGCAGCCGCGTCTTGCCCACGCGCGTCGTGCCCATGACGATCATGTGGCCGGTGCGCGCCGACTGGCGCAGGGCCACCGGAACCTCCTGCGGGGCGCCCACGCCGTGCAGGATGGGCGATCCGCCCAGGTCGGGATAGGCGCGAAACGGGTTCAGCCAGCTGTCCACACTGGCCAGCGCCCCGAGGGCGCGCACCATCGGCCGGGCCTCTGGCTGGCCTGCCGCCTCCTGCCATGCGGCGCCGCGCCGGCGCAGCGACTGCTCCAGCCGTCCTGGCCGCACGAAGGGCTTGGCGTCCACCTGTATCGCATCGCGCTTGCGCTGGGTGTGCTGCTGCGTCCACTCAAAGCCCTGGCCCAGGTACAGCAGCTCCTGACTCACCGGCAGCTTGGAGGGCGCCACGCGCGTGACTTTGTAGAACTTCATGCCATGCTGGTAGTGCATGACTTCCAGGGCCTGGCGCGTGCGCACCCAGGCAAAGCCACCGGCAATGGCGGCGGCGCCCCAGCCCAGGACAGGCGGCATCATCAAGGCCCAGGGCGCCGCCGCGGCGACCACGGCCACGCCCGCGGACACGCCTGCGCTGTAGAGCTCGATCGGCGGGCGCAGCAGGCCCTCCAGGACGGCATGGTTTTTCATGGGGAGGGCTCCTGGGTGGCATGGCCGTCGAGCAGGATCAACACGGGCAGGACGCCGGCGTTGCGGGCCAGCAGGCGCTCTTCCAGCCAGCGATCCGGGCCATGCGTAATCGGCAGGCTGTGCTCGTTGGCCAGCTGCTGCACGCGCTTGAAAGCCGTGGCGTCCTGCGCCGCCAGCACCACACCGCTGGCGCCGAGGCGGCGCAGTGCATCGGCGTGGCGTGCGAGCCAGGCCATGGATGCCTCGTCGGTGCCGATCACAAACACCGGCTCGGTGAGCCAGCGGCTGTCGAGCACCGGGCCGAGACCGGCCTTGAGGCGGCCAGGCTTGAGCCGCGACACCAGGGGGAACGCCACGCCCGTGAGCGGCTGGTCTTGCCCTGCCAGCAGGTGGCTCAGATAGGGCGCCACGGGAACGGCAGGGCCGGCGTTGATTTCCTGCAGCGGCTGGCCTGAATTGCCAGGGCCGGCCAGCACCGGCCAGGGCAGGCACAGCATACCGGCCAGACCTGCCACCAGGGTGCCAAGAATGTGCGTGGACTTAGCCATGGCGCCCTCCCGCGATCGCAGCGGCCTGGCGCACGCCCAGGCGCTCCAGCCTGGCCAGGGTCTGCGCGGCATAGCGTTCGCCGCGCTGGCGGGTTTCCAACGTGGCATCGGAACCCGTGTGATAGAGCGCAATCGCACGGCGCCAGTCGCCACGCGCGTCATAGTGTCCGCGCAGGATCTGCGCGCCCACGCTGAGATTCGGGTACGGGTCGAGGGCACGCTCGAAGCTGCCCAGCCTGTCGGCATGCCAGCGCCAGTTGACCTGCATGGCGCCGCAATCGACGTTCGTCACGCCCCGGCCCACATAGCCCTTGAGGGCGGCCAGGGTTTCGCCATAGCCGGCATAGCGCAGGCCCTTGCCGCGCACGCACAGCGTCCACGGGTAGGGCAGGGTGCGCGCGCCGAACTTGAGCTGCGATTCCTGCAGCGCCACGCCATAGAGCAGCCAGGGATCAACACCGTACTGACGTGCTATGCGCACGTAGGCGCCGGGCGGCTGCAGGCCGGATGCGACAGCCGATGTGGCGCTGGCCTTGCCGGGACGACGGACGGGGGCGCGGGACGTGGCAGGCTCAAATTCCGTGATGACCGGATCGATGCGCAGCGTCCTACCGGACATGGCGGCGTGATCCATCCCCTCAGACAGCCTGGGCTCCAGGCGGCGCACCTGATCCGGCCGGTAAGGCAACCAGTCGCTGACGCGGGCCTGCGCCGGCCAGGCCACGGCGCCCGCGAGCAGGGCCGCAGCGCGCACCAGCAGGCCGCGGCGCTGTGTCAGCGCTGCGCCGCATGGCTGGGAGAGGCGGGGGTGGGCGATCATGGCGGTGCCTGTGCTGTGGTGCTCAGCGCTTGCTCGCGGGACGCGGGCGTGGCTGGGCCGATGGCGACTGATCAATCACCAGGCTGCGCGGCACGCCCAGGGCATCGGCGGCGCCCACGGGCGCGGCCACCGGCGTGCCTCCCGAGTAGTCGATGATGGGCTCGTTGGGGTAGAGGCGCCCCATGGCCTCGGTGAATGCCTGGTTCCAGGCCAGCGAGCGTTCCACGTCCGCGTGGAAGGCACGGGCAAACATCTCGGCGTACTTGCGCCGCTCGGCGTCGGTGCGCGCGTGGATGCCCAACGCTTCCACGGGCGAGAGGTTTTCCACGGAAAAGCTCTTGCGCGGCCCCTCCAGCAGCACCTTGGCACGGGTCATCTCCTCGTTGGACAGGCCCCAGATCTGTCCCAGCAGTCGATCACGGTCACTCAGGGTCGTGTAGCTGTTCTGTGAGCCGGCTTCCTGGGTACGCTGCTGCTCGGTACGGGCCACGCTCTGCGCGTGCGCCAGGCCCGATCCCATCAGCGCTGCCACCAGCACCAGGGCGACGGCCCAGACCAGGTCAACGAAGGCCGTTGGTGTGCGTGCGGGATGCTTCATTGAGCGGCCTCGTGCAGTTGCAGCGTGAACGGCTTGCCGCCAGCAGCCAAGAAGGTGGCACGGCCTGCCTGCACATCGACGGACTGCAGGCTGATGCCGTTGAAGGACTCGCCGGGCTGCAGCACGCGCACGCGCTGGTCGCCGGGCATGCCGGTGCCCACGACGACCGATGGGCGGCCATCCCAGGTATCGATCGCCAGCAGCTGCCCCTGAGCCGCAGGTGTTGCCGCTGGCGTGGCTCTTGGTGTCACGGCCACGGGCCTGGTCGGCGCCTGCGCCGTTGCTGCGCGCGGGTACTGCCCGGCGGGCCGGACGTTGGCAGGGGCCGGCCGTGGGTTTGCTTGCTGGCCTTGCAGCTGCTGCTCCAGGTGGGCCACGCGCTGCTCCAGGGCCTGTATCTGCTCCCTTTGTGTGTCGGGCGTCACAGCCGCTGCACCAACACTTGCGTCGGAACTTGCCGGCTTTGCATCAGCCGTGACAACAGCTGCGGGAGACTGTGCAGGCCCGGCCGGCGTGGCGGCTGCTGTCGCGGCTGGCGCCAGATCATCGGGCGCATCGGTGGGCTCCGGCAGGGCAACGGGCGGCTTCGCTGCCACGGGCTCGGCATGGCCTGGCGCCTGCACGACGGCGGGACGGGAATCTCGGGGTTCTGCCAGCGGCAATGCGGGCGCAGTCCGTGCCTCGCTGGCGACCGCTGCAGGCTGGTCGTCGGCCTGGCCGTTCAAGAAGCGGTAGCCGACAAAACTTGCGCCGGCGGCCAGGAGCAGCGCAACGACCACGAAACCGATGCCAAGACCCGTGCCACCGGTCGAGCTGGTGGATTCCTGAGCTACGGGCCGATCTTGATCATCGTCAGCCTCGGCGTCCTCGCCGTCCTGGTCGCCGTCAACGTCCTTTTTTTGGAGGCGGCGCTTGAACCAGCCGGATGTGGCGGAGCGAGGTTCTTGCTGCTCCTCATCCTGTGCCTGCTGTTCCGGTGTGCGGACGCCATCGGCCGCCTGGGCAGCAGCCTTGCGCCCGCGATCTACGCGCGGCTCTTCGGCGCGTTGGCGCTGCTCCAGCAGGCGCTGTTCCTCGCGCTCCTGATCTTCCAGCAGCTGCTGGTGCTCTTGCCTGCGCTGTTGCTCGGCACGTTGCAGGCGGCGTACTTGCTCGGCCTGTTGCTCCTGTATCAGGAGCTGGTCGTTCGGTTCGGTATGCATGAGTTCCACCCTGCCTCAGTACGCGGCGTGCGCATCGGTGGTCGCCGCCAGGGGCGCCACGGCCTGCTCGAACCACACCAGGCGTTGAATCGGGTCTTCATGCCAGCGCCAGCTCGGGCCGGTAAGCACCTCCAGAATCGCGCGGGCCTTGTAGGGGCCGAGCTGACGCTGTGATTCCGGCAGTGGCAGGCCGAGCAGATGTGCGGCCTGCGGCGTGAGCGCGCTGCTCTCCACCAGGCGCCAGCCAGTGCGCAGCAGCGTGTGGCGCAGCGCGTCCCCCACGGTGCTCACGGTCTGGCGCGGGTAGCTCAGGCGCACGAATACATCCAGAGGGTCGGCGGCCTGGCCCGCAGGCGTCGCCACCGTGGTGGTGTAGCGGCCAACCTGCATCTGACCGCCGGCCAGGACAACTCCCAAGGGGAGTTCCGCACCACCAGGCGGATCGGTGACTCCCACGGGTTGCGCGATGGCCCCAGTGCAGGCGGTGCAGGCCAGGGCGGTCAGAAAGCGTGCAAGTGTCATGGGGTCACCCGAATAGAAAGACCCGGCCAGCACCGTTTCCAGTGCTGTGACAGCGCGAACCAAAGCCAAGGGAGGGAACAGTCAAGAGGGTTCAAGCCGTTGTCACCGGGCAAAAGACACTTCGGACAAGCCGGAAGCGTCGCCAGTGAGAAAAGTGTTGCCGCGATGGCCCGGCGAAACCAGCGCTTGCCCTCGGTTACGTGACGGAGGCTAAGCGCTTGACAAGCACTTCTAAACATGCTTGCAAATCAGGATGCCGCATCCTGGGCAGGCATCGTTGATCATCTGCCGTGCCAAATGGCCCATGCGAAATGGCAAACGGCGGGGCCAGCCGGGGCGGCTGGCCGACGGGTAAACGGCCTTCTACTGGTTAAGGGCCCAATCCAAAGGGCCGCGCGTGCTCCTAAAGTCGTCGCACGCGCGGGAAACGGCCTACGGGGACGGGAAAGGGTGCTTTACGGGGTATCGGTCAGCGCCCGCGCGGGGCGCTCGGGCGCTGACGGCCCTGCCGCAGGGCGACGCATCGTGCGGCGTGGCGCAGAACGCGCGCAACGCGACGCTCGGCCAATCGTCTGACGGCGCGATTAGCACAAGATCGATCTGCCTGCAAGCGCTAACCCTCGGTCACGTTTCCGAGGCTAGTCGGCTGACAGCCGGCCAGGCCATCGGCAGTATCGAAAGGGCCATGTTGACCAAGCCCTTGAGAGAGACTGATCCATGCTGAGTCCGCAACTCAAACTCCCGCTGCACGCCAAGCTGGTGATTGACCTGTTCGCGGGCGGCGGCGGCGCGAGCTGCGGCATCGAGCAGGCCATAGGCCGCTGCGTGGACATCGCCATCAACCATGATCCGCAGGCCATAGGCATGCACGCCGCCAATCACCCGCAGACACGCCATCTGCTGTCGGACGTGTGGGAGGTCGATCCGCTCGAAGCCACACAGGGCAGGCCGGTCGGACTGCTGCATGCGTCTCCCGACTGCACGCACCATTCGCAGGCCCTGGGCGGTCAGCCACGTTGCCGCAGCATCCGCTCGCTGGCCTGGGTGGTGCATCGCTGGGCCGGCAAGGTGCGCCCCGAGGTCATCACGCTGGAGAACGTCGAGCAGATGCTGCAATGGTCGCCGCTGGTGGCCAAGCGCGACCCGGCCACGGGGCGCATCGTCACGCTCGATCGCGTCACGGACACATCCGACACCAGCCGCTATCGCGTCGCCGATCCGGGTGAGCAGGTGCCGATAGGTAGGCAGTACCTGGTGCCCGATCGCGCCCGACTCGGGCGCAACTGGCGGCATTTTGTCGAGGGACTGCGCGCCCTGGGCTACGCCGTGCAATGGCGCGTGATCTGCAACGCCGATCTCGGTGCGCACAGCACGCGCCGGCGCCTGTACCTGATCGCAAGGCGTGACGGCCTGCCCATCATCTGGCCCGAACCTACCCATGCCAGGAAGGCGCAGGCCGGGCGCAAACGCTGGAAGCCTGCGGCGGAATGCATCGACTGGGGCATTGCGAGTACCAGCATCTTTGGACGCAAGAAACCGCTGGCCGAGGCCACCATGCGACGTATCGCGCACGGCCTGCAGCGCTACGTTCTGGGCAGCCATGCCCCGTTCATCGTCAACAACCTTTCGGGGAACCGGCCGCGCACCGTGTCCGAGCCTCTGGCCAGCGCGTTGACCGGAGGCCACAAGATGCTCGTCACTCCGACGCTCGTCCAAATGGGCTACGGCGAACGCTCGGGGCAGGCGCCACGCGCACTGGATCTGGGGGCGCCGCTCGGCACTATCGTTGCTGGAGGGCAGAAGTTCGCCACGGCCTCAGCCTACCTCGTCCAGGCAGGCCACGGCGAGGGAAAAGACGGCGGCAAGCGCTGGAGCTACGGCGTCAACGACATCACCAGTCCGCTGGGAACCGTTACTGCCAGCGGCGGCGGCCAGAGCCTCGCCACGGCATTCATGGTGCAGGCCAACGGCGGTTTCAATGCAACGCCGGCCCGCGACCTGCGCGAGCCGCTGGCGACGGTGGCGGCCGGTGGCGAGCACCACGCCCTGGTGCAGTACCAGCTGAGCCAGGACGACGAGGCCGGCGCCTTGCGCTGCGCGGCGTTCCTGATGCGCTATCACGCCAGCGGCGGCCAGTGGGCCGATCTGCGCGAACCCATGACCACCGTCACGACGCGCGATCGCCTGGCGCTGGTGACCGTATGGCTGCAGGGCGAGCCGTGGGTGATCGTGGACATCACCCTGCGCATGCTGATGCCGCGCGAGCTGTACAACGCACAGGATTTCCCGCCGGACTATGTGATCGACCGCACCGCGGCGGGCCAGCCGCTGTCCAAGACGGCGCAGATCAGGATGTGCGGCAATTCCGTTAGTCCCGTGCCGATGCACGCCATCGTCGCGGCCAACTATCGTGAGCTGGCGCAGCAACCCATGGCCGAACCACGTTACCAGCGGGCGTGGGCATGACGTTGGGGACGTTGTACCGTCCTGGTGGTTTGGACTTGTTCCATCAAACCGATGGTGCGATGGCAACGTGGTCAAGGCTGACCCGGCGATTCCTACATGCGACGGCCCGAGCAGGGCAGGGAGGTGCTGCCATGGGCGACGAACCGGAGACACCCAAGGCGCATAGCCAGCATGAACCGCACCGCAGCAACCCGGAATTTCCGCACTGGGGTCGCGATGAGCTCGATCACAGCCATGCCATCTTTGCGATTGCGGCACATCTGCACAGTCTGGCGCTGGAGCGCTGGACGCCACGCATCGTGCGCTGGCTGTCCTTCTATGACGGCATGGAGCGCTGGGTCGATCCGGGACAGGAGCCCTGCCTGTGCGTGCGCGATCTGCTGGCGTCCTATGTGCTGTGCCTGCGCAGCGCGGACAGGCCGCACAATGCAGATACGGCGACTTCAATGGATGCGAGCCAGTTGAAGCAACGCATCATCGACGATCTGTTGTGCCTCGATTTCCTGCGGTACCGCGCCTACTGGAGCCGCAGAATGGCCCAGGATGGCAGTGCCCTGGTCTGGGTGCCGCTGCAACAGTCCTGGCTGTCCTTCGTGGAACTGGCGCGCCCAGGCGATGAGCTGATGGTCTATCTGACCGCCTGCCGGATCACGCCTCCGCTTGAGACACATCGCGTGTTTCTGAACCAGGAGTAGGGCAATGATGCGGCGCTGGATCAGTGGTTATCGAGCCCTGCTGCTCCGCGGCAGCAGCCAGCGCGCCGCAGGCGCCGAGCAGGCCCGGCCAGCCGCCGACGCCACGGCCCCACCCGGTCGCTCTGCAACAGGCGTAGAGGGTACGGCCCAGGGTTGGATCAGGGTGCTCGATGCCAAGGCACTGCTGGCGCAATTGCATGCGCAATCGGCGCTCGACGCCACCTGGCGGCAGTCACGCCTGGCGGCGCCCGTCTGGGAGCGCGACCTGCTGAGCTCCATCCATCGCTTTGCCGACTATGTGCAGCTGATGCCGGCCTCGGAATCGCACCACCATGCACACGCCGGCGGGCTGCTCGCGCATACGCTGGAGATGGTGCTGGCGGCCGTGACCTGGCGCAACGGGCACTTCCTGCCCTCGGGTGCCCAGATCGAGCAGATCGACGCCGAGCGCGATGTGTGGACTTATGTGGTGTTCTACGCCGCCCTGCTGCATGACATTGCCAAGCCACTCACGGATCTGCGCATCCAGTGGCGCGCCGCTGGCATGGGCGAGACACTGCGCTGGACGCCCGTGGCCGGCAATCTGGTGCAGCTGGCCCAGGGCAGGGCCCAGGCCGAATACCGCGTGGAGTTCACGCCAAAGTCCCTGCGCGACTATGGCGCACACAGCAAGCTCGCCCTGACGCTGCTGGGCCAGATTGCACCGCCCTCCGCCCTGGCATTTCTGGCCGGCACGCCGCAGGCCATGGATGCCCTGACGCAATACCTGTCCGGCCAGGATAAGAGCAGCCTGGTGGCGCGCATCGTCAGCCGCGCCGATCAGGCCTCGACAGCCAAGACGCTCCTGGCGGGCAGCCGGGCGCGTTTCGACACCGCCAGCAGCGTGCCCCTGATCGAGTTGCTCATGGGCGCCATCCGCGCCATGCTGGCCAACGGTACCGCGTTGCCGCTGAACCGTTCCGGCGCTGCCGGCTGGGTGCATGACGGATCGGTATGGTTCGTCGCCAAGCGCCTGGCCGACGCGGTGCGCACCTGGCTGCGCGAACATGCACCCGAGGAGAGCATTCCAGGCGACAGCAAGAACGATCGCCTGTTCGACACCTGGCAGGAATATGGCTGCATCCAGCCCAACCCACACACCGGCCAGGCGGTCTGGTATGTGGTGGTGCAGGGCAACGCCGGTGCGCCTCAGGGCGAGGGCGGCGCAGCCGCTGACGAAGCGGCCAGCTACTCGCACCAACTGACCATGCTCCGGTTTCCACTGGCGCGTCTCTACGAGGATGAGGCCAGATACCCGCCGGTGATGACTGGGCGCATCGAAGTCAAGGACAAGCGGCCGAAGGAAGACCCGTCCGCTCAGGCTGGCGCCGATGAGGCTGTGGCAACCACATCCCTGGAGCCTGTGCCACGCTTTTTGGAGCCCGAAACTGAAGCAGAACCAACCGCACCGCAGGAAGCTGCAACAGCTGCGCCCATCCAAGGCAAAAAGCCTGCTGCAGCTGCTGGAACCCAGCTGCGTGCGCCGGCATTCAACAAACCCAAGGCTGGCGCAGCGCCTACAGGCAAGAATTCCAAGCATGCTGCAGAGCCGGTTCAGCGCCAGGCAGCACCTGCTGCGTCGAAACCTTCCCGGACTGTGCCAGTTGGAGAGATCACCGTTGGCGGGGGTGTCGATGGCTTCGATGTGGATGATGGCCTGCTGGGCGATGACGATGATGTGCGGCAGCTGCCCGACAAGCACAAGACAGCGCCAGGCATCTCCCATGCCGGCCAAAGCGTCAAACCACGGCAGAACGGCCATCAGCATGCGCCAGAAGCTGCGGCCAAGGCACAAGAGCGTGCACCAGGCACACCGCGCGAACGGCAAGCAGCTGCGCCAGAAGCCTGGCAGCACCAAACTGCAGCAATGGCCTCGACGCCAGTGCGCGCCAGGACGCATCTCGTCCAGCCCATGTTTGGCCCGGCGGAACCCGGCCCGGTGCTACTGGCGCCCCAGCTGCCCGAGTTGCCGCAGGAGACCGCAGCGCGCAAGACCGAGCCCAGCCCAACCGCGCTGGCCTTCATGCAGTGGCTGCAGCAAGGCCTGGCCAGCCGGCAGATCAAGTACAACGAGGCCGGTGCGCCGGTGCATTTCACGTCCGAGGGCATGGCGCTGGTGTCACCGTTGATTTTCAAGCTGTACGCCAGCGAAACCGGCCCCCAGGCGGATGCCGATACCGATGGCCTGCAGGTGCAGCGCGAGGTCATCAAGGCCGGCTGGCATCGGATGACCAGCGCCCAGGGCAGCGGCCGGCTCAACATCCTGCGCTATGCGGTGCTGGGACGTGGCGCTGTCGCCGTGGGTAAGATTTCTGCGGTCGTGCTTACGGAGCCCGATCGCTGGGTCATGCCCGTGCCGCCCGCCAACCCGGTGCTGCAACTGGCATGAGGAGGTACACATCAAGGTGCTCGTCGATACAGATCGGCGTGCGGATTCGTCCACATCGGTTGACACTGGCTCTGAGGGTGGCTAGAGTCCGAGGCGTGTGCAGTTCAGAAGGGCTGAAACGGGCGGCAACATAAGCGACTTGCTAGTGACCAGGAAAGGCTTGACAGCCTTTTTTCTTAACTTGGCTACTAGATACAATGTATATTATGTTAAATATTCTCTCGTAAGTTGCTACGTCGACGGCTGCGTTTGGACAGCGCTTCTGGCGCGCTGCACCTACACGATTGGTGGCGTAACATGATACATTAGAGTTTACTTAATTAATGTCCAGATTTTCACAGGGAGCCCCTTGCCATGTCCCTTGCACCTTGGGTGTTGTCCGTTCTGACCGTTGGGCTGGCGGCTCAGGCGCACGTGCATGCCAGCGAAGCTGCTGCAGCACCGGGCTATTACACGGTGCAAGCCACCGGCAGCACCGGCTGGAGCAGCATGGATGCCAAGGTCGAGGCGGTGCGCGAGACGCTGCTCGCGGCCCAGGTGCCGGGCGCCATCGTGGCCCTGCCGGTCAAGGCCGGTGACGCCGTGAAAGCCGGGCAGGAGCTGGCGCGTATCGACGCGCGCATGGCCAGTCAAGGCGCGGCGGCCAGCAGCGCACAGGTGGCCGCAGCCCAGGCCGGCCTGAACGTGGCAACCAAGGAGTACGAACGCCAGAAGCAGCTGTTTGCCAAGCGCTACATCAGCCAGGCGGCGCTCGATGGCGCCGAGGCGCAGTGGCGTGCAGCCCAGGCGCAGGTGACCGCGCTGCAGGCACAGGCCGGTGTGGCGGCCACGCAAACCGGGCTGCACAGCGTACGCGCACCCTATTCCGGCATTGTCTCCAGCGTGCCCGTCAATCTGGGCGACATGGCCATGCCGGGCCGGCCGCTGCTGTCCTTGTACGACCCCGCTGCTCTGCGCCTGACGGCGCAGCTGACGCAGGATCAAGCCCGGCAACTGCGTTCAGGTGTGCAGGTGGAAATTCCAGGATTGACCGTGCAACGCCTGTCGATTGCAGCGTCTCAAATCCAGCTGCTGCCCACGGCCGACCCCTTGAGCCACACCGTGGCGGTGCGCGTGCAGCTGCCGGCCAATCAGCAGGGCGCCATGCCAGGCATGTTTGCGCGCCTGTGGTGGCAGGGTGATGCCGCGGATGCAGCTCAGCGGGTGCTGATACCGTCCACGGCCGTCGTGCGCCGTGCCGAGATGACGGGCGTCTATGTGCAAGGCGACAACGGCAAGCCGCAGCTGCGCCAGGTGCGCCTGGGCCTGCCCCAGGGCGACATGGTGGAGGTGCTGAGCGGCCTGCGCGTGGGCGACCAGGTGGCCGTGGAGCCGCAGGCCGCGGCCAGGGTGCGCTGAGATGGCCCGTCCACAACACCCCCTGGGCATCTCGGGCCGCATCGCCCAGGCCTTTCAGGCGGCGCAGATCACGCCGCTGCTGGCGCTGCTGGCGCTGCTGCTCGGGCTGTTTGCCGTGTTGGTCACGCCGCGCGAGGAGGAGCCGCAGATCGACGTGACCATGGCCAACGTCATCGTGCCCTTCCCCGGTGCGTCGGTCGCCGACGTGGAGCAGCTGATCGCCACGCCGGCCGAGCAGGTGCTCTCGCAAATGCTGGGCGTGGAGCATGTGAGCAGCGTCTCGCACCCCGGCATGGCGGTGCTCACGGTGCAGTTCAAGGTGGGCGTGCAGCGCAACGACGCGCTGGTGCGCCTGCACGACACGCTGCGCAGCCACGCCGACTGGCTGCCGCGCGGCCTGGGCGCGATGGGGCCCGTCATCCGCCCCAAGGGCATAGACGACGTGCCCGTGGTCACGCTGACGCTGTACAGCGAGCAGGATGACACCGGCGCCTACGACCTGGAGCGCGTGGCGCACAGCCTGGAGGCTGAGCTGATGCGTGTGGATGGCGCGCGCACCGTGAGCACCATCGGCGGGCCGGGCCGCGCCGTGCGCGTGCAGCTTGATGCGGCGCGCATGGCCGGGCGCGGGGTGACGGTGGACGATATCCGCGCCACGCTGCAGTCCGCCAACCAGGGCCTGCCCGTGGGCGAGCTGCTGGGTGGCAACCAGTCCGTGGCCATAGATGCCGGGCCGTTCCTGGCCCACGCCAGGGAAGTGGGTGAGCTGGTGGTCAGCAGCCGTGGCGGCAAGCCAGTGTTTCTGCAGGACGTGGCCCAGGTGGAAGACGGCCCCCTGCCCGCCCAGCGCTATGTCTGGTACGCCAGTGTGAAGGACGGTCAGGCCAGCGAATACCCGGCCGTGACCCTGGCCGTGACGAAGAAGGCCGGCGCCAACGCCATCGCCGTGGCGCGTGCCGTAATGCAGCGCGTGCAGGATCTGCGCGGCACCGTCATCCCCGCCGCCGTGCAGGTAGCCGAGACGCGCGACTACGGCGCTACGGCCAACGACAAGGCGCAGAAGCTGATCCAGAAGCTGCTGTTTGCCACCGTCTCCGTCGTGGCCCTGGTGTTTGTCGCGCTGGGCCGGCGCGAGGCCGTCATCGTCGGCGTGGCCGTGGGCCTGACGCTGGCGGCCACGCTGTTCGCCTCCTGGGCCTGGGGTTTCACGCTCAACCGCGTGTCGCTGTTCGCGCTGATCTTCTCCATCGGCATCCTGGTGGACGATGCCATCGTCGTGGTGGAGAACATCCATCGCCATCAGTCTCTCTATCCAGAAAAGACGCTGACCGAGCTGATCCCCGGCGCGGTCGATGAAGTCGGCGGGCCGACCATCCTGGCCACCTTCACGGTGATTGCCGCCCTGCTGCCCATGGCCTTCGTCACCGGGCTGATGGGGCCGTACATGGCGCCGATTCCCATCAACGCCAGCATGGGCATGCTGATCTCGCTGGCCGTGGCCTTCACCGTCACGCCCTGGCTGGCGCGGCTGTGGATGAAAAGCCATGGCAGCCAGTCCCAGGCCGCACAGGAGCACACCGGCCTGGCGGCCAGGCTGGCGCCGCTGTTCACGCGCATCTTCACCCCACTGCTGGATGACACACGCGGGCGGCGCAACCGCACGCTGCTGGGCCTGGCCGTGGCGGGCCTGATCGCCCTGTCGGTGCTGCTGCCCATGATCGGCTGGGTGCAGCTCAAGATGCTGCCGTTCGACAATAAATCCGAGTTCCAGGTCATCGTCGACATGCCCGCCGGCACGCCGCCCGAGGCCACGGCCGCCGTGCTGCACGCGCTGGGCGCGCATCTGGCCACCGTGCCCGAGGTGACCGACTACCAGGCCTACGCCGGCACGGCCGGGCCGATCAACTTCAACGGCCTGGTGCGCCAATATGACCTGCGCGCCGGCGGCAACGTGGGCGACATTCAGGTCAACCTGCAGGACAAGCACCTGCGCAAGGAGCAAAGCCACTCCATCGCCATGCGCGTGCGCCCTGCCCTGCAAGCCATTGGCCAAAAAATGGGCGCGAACGTCAAGGTGGTTGAAGTGCCGCCGGGCCCGCCCGTGCTCTCCCCCATCGTTGCCGAAATCTACGGGCCTGATGCCCAGGGAAGGCGCCAGGTCGCGCAGGCCGTGCGCGAGGCGCTACAAAAAACGACAGGTATCGTCGATCTGGATGATTCCTCGATTGCCGATGCACCGCGCCAGCTGGTGCTGGTGGATCGGCGCAAGGCGGCGCTGATGGGCGTGGCGCAGGGCGCCATCGTCAGCGCCCTGCACGCAGGCCTGGCCGGCGAGAACGCCACCTGGCTGCGCGATGGCCAGAGCAAATACGCAACGCCGGTGTTGCTGCAACTGCCCGCCGAGCAGCAGGGCAGCCTGGACGCGCTCTTGCAGCTGCCGGTGCGCACCAGCGCAGGCAGCACCGTGCCCATTCGCGAGCTGGTGACGATCACCGACACGCTGAGGGAGCAGCCCATCTACCACAAGGATTTGCTGCCGGTGAATCTGGTCGTGGCCGATATGGCGGGCAAGGTGGACAGCCCGCTCTACGGCATGTTTGACGCGCGTTCGGCTATTCACCAGATCACCGCGCCCGATGGCGGCCAGATCGAGGAATATTTCATCCGCCAGCCTAGCGACCCCTACCGCGGCTATAGCCTGAAGTGGGACGGCGAGTGGCAAATCACCTACGAGACCTTCCGCGACATGGGCGCCGCCTACGGCGTGGGGCTGATCCTGATCTACCTGCTGGTCGTCGCGCACTTTGGCTCCTACCTCACGCCGCTGATCATCATGGCGCCGATACCGCTCACCATCATTGGCGTCATGCCCGGCCACGCCATCCTGGGCGCACAGTACACGGCCACCAGCATGATCGGCATGATTGCGCTGGCCGGCATCATCGTGCGCAACTCCATCCTGCTGGTGGACTTCATCAGGCTGCAGGTGCAGGCGGGCATGGAGTTCAAGCAGGCCATCGTGCAGTCGGCCATCACGCGCGCCCAGCCCATTTTGCTCACCGGCCTGGCGGCCATGCTGGGCGCCTTCTTCATCCTCGACGACCCCATCTTCAACGGCCTGGCGATCTCGCTGATCTTTGGCATCGCGGTGTCCACCGTGCTGACGCTGGTGGTCATACCCATTCTGTACTTCATGGCCTACCGCCGGCGCGTGGATCTGGTGCGCGGAGAAGGAGGCGCATGATGACTATGAAATATGTAGCTGCCAGCGCTTTATTGGTAGGCGTCATGGCCGGATTCAATGCCAAAGCCACCGATCTGCTGCAGGCCTGGCAGGCGGCCGAGCAGCATGAGCGCGAGCTGGCCGTGGCGCGCGCCGCGCATGCCGCGGCCGACCCGCTGCGTCGTCAGGCCGACGCGCTGTGGCGTCCCGGCGTGGGCGTGACGGCGGCCGCCGGCTGGGGCCATGGCGAGAGCGAGATGCGCGGCGCGCAGTTCTCCGCCCCCGGCATGGGCACGAGCAGCGGCGTGGCCTTCGGCACCTCGGTCACCAGCGGAGCGGCCACGCGCGTCGCCCTGCAGGCCAGCCAGCCGCTCTACCACCCCGAGCGCCGCGCCCAGCAGCAGCAACTGAATCTGCAGGCCGACATGGGTGAGCTGCAATGGCAGGCAGCCCAGCAGGCCGCCATGCTGCGCACCAGCGAGCGCTATCTGGCGTTGGCCGTGGCGCAAGAGCAGCTCGCCGTGCTGGGCGGCCAGCTCACCGCCGTGGACAAGGCCGCCACCGAGGCGCAAGACCGCTTCGACCTAGGCGCCGCGCCGATCACCGCCGTGCACGAGGCCAGCGCGCAGCGCGCCCAGCTGCAGGCACGGCGCCTGGCCGCGCAGGCGGAGCTGGACATCCAGCGCCGCGCGCTGGCCGATGCCACCGGCCTGCCCGATGCCAGCCTGCAGGCGCGCCTGCCCTCCTCGGTCTTGCCCCCGGTGCAAGCCCTGGCGCTGTGGCAGGAGCAGGCCGCCGCCGGCAATCTGGGCATACGCCTGCAGCAGCTGGCCGCCGACCTGGCACGCGCCGAGGCGGACAAGCACCGCGCCAGCGCCGCGCCCAGGCTCGATCTGGTGGCCCAGGCCGAGCAGCAGCGCCTGTCAGGCCATGGCGACTACGGCAGCGGCGCGCGCAACCGCCAGACCAACGCGCTGCTGGGCGTGCAGCTCACCGTGCCTCTGTACACCGGCGGCTGGCGCTCGGCCAAGGAGGAGGAAAGCCTGGCCCGATGGAACGAAGCCCAGGCGCAGCTGGACGCCACGCGCGAAACCGTCGCGCGCCAGGTGCATACCGCCTGGCTGGGCCTGCAGGCGGGCACCGAGCAGGTGCGCGCGCTGCAGCAGGCCCTGATTGCCGGCGACGCCCGGCAGGACGCCACGCGCACCGGCTACGAGGTCGGCCAGCGCACGCTGCTCGACGTGCTGCACGCCGACAACGACCGCGCCGCCACCGCGCTGGCCCTGGCCCAGGCGCGCAGCCGGCTTGTCATCCACCGGCTGCAGCTGGCGCAGCTGGCCGGTCAGCTCGATGCCGCTGCATTGGCCCAGGCGAATCAGGCCCTGGCGCCAATACAACCCCTAAAACAATAGCTGCATGCGCTTATCTGTATTGCCTTACACGGTGATTTGACCATGACATTCTGGGACCAAGCCTTCGACACGCCGCACTTCAAATACGGCACTGCGCCCAATGCCTTCGTGCGCGCGCAGGCCCATCGCCTGCGGCCTGCCGCCCGTGTGCTGGTGCCCGGCGATGGCGAAGGGCGCAACGGCGTCTGGCTGGCGGCGCAAGGCCATGCGGTGCTGTCCGTCGATGCCTCCGGCGTCGGCCTGCGCAAGGCGCAGCAATGGGCCGCAGAGCAAGGCGTGGCACTGCAGACCGAGCTGGCCGACCTGACCAGCTGGCAGCCCGCGCCGGGCGCCTTTGACGGCGTGGTGCTGACCTTTGTCCACCTGCCCTCGGCCCTGCGCCGAGACGTGCACCAGCGCCTGGTGCGGGCGCTGCGCCCCGGGGGCTGGCTGATTCTGGAGGCCTTCACGCCCGAGCAACTACGCTACACCAGCGGTGGGCCCAAGGATGCCGACATGCGCTACACCCTGGACGATCTGCGCACGGACTTCGCCGGCCTGCACGAGCATCTGGCCTGGGCTGGTGAAGTATGGCTCGACGAAGGCCCTGGCCACCAGGGCCCGGCCCAGGTCGTGCGCTACCTGGCGCAAGCCCTCGGAGGCCGCGCATGACCCAGGCCGCCCGCATCACCATCCTCGGCGCAGGCTTTGGCGCGCTGGCCACGGTGCGCGAGCTGCGCCGGCGCGACGCGGGGGCGCAGATCACCGTCGTCTCCCCGCGGCCTGAGCTGCACTACCTGCCCAGCATCATCTGGATACCCAGCGGCCTGCGCCGGCGCGAGGACCTGATCGTGCCGCTGGGGCCGTTCTTTGAGCGCATGGGCGTGCGCCATGTGGCGGCCGAGGTCACGGGGCTGACGGATGACGGCCGCAGCGTGCACACCACGGCCGGCGACATCGACAACGACGCGCTGGTGATTGCCACCGGTGGGCGCTTCCTCAAGAAGCTGCCGGGCATTGAGAACGCCATCACGCCCTGCGAGGGCATTGCCGCGGCCGAGCTGATCCGCGACCGCCTGGCCGCCATGCAGGGCGGCACGATTGCCATCGGCTTTGCCGCCAACCCGCAGGAGCCGCAGGCCGTGCGCGGCGGGCCGATGTTCGAATTTTTGTTCGGCATCGATACCCAGCTACGCCGCGAAGGCCGGCGCGAGCGCTTCCAACTGGTGTTCTTCAACCCCAGCCAGGAGCCCGGCGCACGCCTGGGCGCCAAGACCGTGCAGGGCCTGCTGGCCGAGATGGCGCGCCGCGGCATCGCCACCCACCTGGGCCACAAGATGCTGCGCTTTGAGCCCGGCAAGGTGGTTACCGAGGGCGGCGAGATCGCCGCCGACCTGATCCTGTTCATGCCCGGTATGACCGGCAATGCCTGGTTCGATGCCACCACCCTGCCCCGCTCGCCCGGTGGCCTGCTGCGCGCCGACGCGCAATGCCGCATCGAGGGCTGGCAGCACTGCTATGTGGTCGGTGACTCGGGCAGCTTTCCCGGCCCCGAATGGGCGCCCAAGCAGGCGCACATGGCCGAACTGCATGCCAAGGCGGCAGCGGCCAACCTGCTGGACGCCCTGGCGGGCAGGCCCGAGCAGGCCGGCTTTGTGCCGCAGCTCGCCTGCATCATCGACTCGGGCAGCCACGGCACCCTGGTGCTGCGCAGCCCACAGCGCACCCTGGTGCTGCCACCGCTGCGCCTGATGCACTGGGCCAAGCGCCGTTTCGAGGCGCGCTATCTGGGTCAGTACCGCTGATCAATTTTTTCTAGGAGAACCCTCATGACCTCTTGGCGCGTCGTCCGCATTTTTGCCGGCTTCTTCATCCTGCTGTCGCTGGCGCTGGGCGTTCCGGGCAGCCCGGTTTTTGCCAGCCAATGGTGGCTGGCCTTCACGGCTTTCGTGGGCGCCAACCTGCTGCAAAGCGGGCTGACCAAGTGGTGCCTGCTGGAGACCATGCTGCGCAAGCTGGGCATACAGCCGGGCTGCTGATCGGCTTGAAGGCGGATCAAAAGTTTATGGTTTTTTTGGCCTTATCTCATACACCATAAGCGCCAACAGCTTCTATTTTAGGAGCATGCACAACCACGGTCAGTCCCCGCCGGCTGCGCCTGTCCATGGGTGGCATGGGCGCGCAGGCCGAGCTTGGCCAACAGCCGCTCATCAGCGGCGACATCGGGGTTGCCGGTCACCAAGAGCTTTTCGCCGTAGAAGATGGAGTTGGCCCCGGCCAGAAAGCACAGCGCCTGCACCGCCTCGCCCAGCTGCTCGCGCCCGGCCGACAGGCGCACGCGCGCGCGCGGCATGGTGATGCGCGCTACGGCAATCACGCGCACGAAATCCAGCGAATCAACCGGCGCGCTGCCCGCCAGCGGCGTGCCGGGCACGGGCACCAGGCTGTTGATGGGTACGGATTCAGGGTACGGGTCAAGGTTGGCCAGCTGCGCGATCAGCCCGGCGCGGTGCACCGGCGCCTCGCCCATGCCGATGATGCCGCCGCAGCACACATGGATGCCCGCGGCGCGCACATGCCGCAGGGTGTCCAGGCGATCCTGGTAGCTGCGCGTGCTGACCACGTCCTGGTAGTACTCGGGGGCGGTATCCAGGTTGTGGTTGTAGTAGTCCAGCCCGGCGGCTTTCAACGCCTGCGCCTGCTGCGGCTGCAGCATGCCCAGAGTGGCGCAGGTCTGCAGGCCCAGGTCTTTCACCGTGCGTATCAGCTCCGACATCTTTTCAATGTCGCGCTCCTTGGGCGCGCGCCAGGCCGCGCCCATGCAAAAGCGCGTGGCGCCGGCATTTTTGGCCGCCTGGGCGGCGCTGCGCACCTCGTCCACGGCCATCAGCTTTTGCGCCTGCACCCCCGTGTCGAAATGACTGGACTGCGGGCAGTAGCCGCAGTTTTCGGCGCAGCCGCCGGTCTTGACTGACAGCAGGGTTGCCAGTTCGATGTCACCCGCCGGCCAATGCTGGCGGTGCACCTCCTGGGCCTGCCAGAGCAAGTCCATGAAGGGGCGATCCAGCAGCTCCTGCACCGCCTGTACGCTCCAGCGCTGCGCCGCGGCAGGCGACGCGTGGGCGGGCCGGGCATGGTTTGCGGGGGTTGGCGCATCGGCCAGAAAAACAGTTGTCATGCATCACTCCAAAACGCAGCCAGGCTGCAGGGCGGCTGCGATTGTGTGAATGCCGTTGCGCGCTGTGAAGCCCCCGCGCCGCAAATAGTTGGCACTTAATTTCTGCCTGTAAAACAGCCCAAAAGCGCTCATTTTTTGCGGCAGAAGCAGACCAATTGGCCATTTTTGAAGGCAAATGACGACGCAAACGCCATTCGTCGCCAATGCCGGCCAATCAGGCGGCAACTGCGGCGAATGCTGGCGAAACCGCTGGCGAAATGAAGCCAGAAATATCGCAGGAGCCCGCCGTCACGCCGTGAACTGCAGCGCCGCCAGGCGCGCGTAGGCGCCGTCTGCGGCCATCAAGGCGGCATGGCTGCCCTGCTCGACGATGCAGCCGTGGTCCAGCACCACGATGCGGTCGGCATGCTGCACCGTGGCCAGGCGGTGCGCGATGACCAGGGTGATGCGGCTGCCGGCGCGGCTTTGCAGTGCCGCGTCCAGCGCCTGCTGCACCACGCGCTCGCTGTGCGCGTCCAGGGCGCTGGTGGCTTCGTCCAGCAGCAGCACCGGCGCATCCTTGAGCAGTGCGCGGGCGATGGCGATGCGCTGGCGCTGGCCGCCCGACAGGCGCACGCCATGCTCGCCGAGGAAGCTGTCGTAGCCCTGCGGCAGTGCCTCGATGAAGTCGTGCGCGAAGGCGGCACGTGCGGCGTTGATGACTTCTTCGCGCGTCGCCTCGGGGCGTGCGTAGCGGATGTTGTCCAGCGCGCTGCTGGAAAAAATCACCGCGTCCTGCGGCACGGTGGCGATGCGCCCGCGCAGCGCGTGCAGATCGAGGCCGCGGATGTCCTGGCCGCCCAGCAGGATGCGCCCTGCCTGCACGTCGTAGAAGCGCTGCAGCAGCTGGAACACGGTGGACTTGCCGGCGCCGCTGGCGCCCACCAGCGCCACCGTCTCGCCGGGCGCCAGGTGCAGCGTGAAGCCCGCCAGCGCCGCCCGGTCGGGGCGCGAGGGGTAGTGAAAATCCACCGCCTCGAAGGCCACGGCCAGCGGCTGGCCCGGGGCGAGCCCTTGCAGCGTGCCGGCCTCGGGCGAGCGGATGGCGGGCCGCGTGGCCAGCAGCTCCATCAGCCGCTCCATGGCGCCGGCCGCGCGCAGCAGGTCGCCATAGACCTCGCCCAGCACGGCCACGGCGCCGGCCAGGAAGAGCGCGTAGACGATGGTCTGGCCCAGGCTGCCGGCGCTCATCTGCCCGGCCAGCACCGCCTGGCTGCCGCGGTACAGACCCCACAGCAGCAGCGCGGCATTGGCGATGATGATGAAGGCCACGAGCAGCGCACGTACGCCGCTGCGGCGCACGGCGGTCTGGAAGGCGGCCTCGGCCGAGGCGGCAAAGCGCGCCGCCTCGCGCCGCTCGGCGGTGAAGCCCTGCACGATGGGAATGGCGCCCAGCACCTCGGCGGCGATGGCGCTGGCATCGGCCACGCGGTCCTGGCTGGCGCGCGACAGGCGGCGCACGCTGCGGCCTATCCACATGGTGGGCAGCACAACCATCAACACGGCGGCCAGCGCCGCCGACATCACCACGGGGTTGGTCCACACCAGCATGGCCAGCGCGCCCAGGCCCAGCACGGCATTGCGCAGGCCCAGCGAGAACGACGAGCCGATGACGGTCTGCACCAAGGTGGTGTCGGCCGTCAGGCGCGAGAGCACCTCGCCGGTCTGCGTGGTCTCGAAGAAGGCCGGGCTTTGCGTGAGCACATGGGCGTAGACGCGGCTGCGCAGGTCGGCCGTGACGCGTTCGCCCAGCCAGCTCATGGCGTAGTAGCGCGCGGCCGAGAACAGGCCCACGGCGACGGCCACGGCAAACAGCAGGCCAAAGTTATCGCGCAGCGCCGCCGCCTGGCTGCTGCCGCCCTGGTCGATCAGCTGGCGCAGCGCCAGCGGAAAGGCCAGCGTGGCCAGTGCCGCCAGCAGCAGAAAGGCAAGCGCAGCGGCGATCGGCCAGCGATAGGGCCGCAGAAAGGGCAGCAAGGCGCCCAGCGCGCGCGGCTGGCCGCGCGGGGCGGCCGGGGATGGTCGGGGTGCGGCAGTGGACATGCGCCGAGTGTAAGAACCCGGCCGGCCGCGCTGGCGCTGCCTCGTGTTTCAGCCCAGCGCGGCGATCACCTCGGGCGGCGCCTGCACCAGCTCGATGAGCACGCCCTCGCCCGCTATGGGGAACTCGTCATTGCTCTTGGGGTGCAAAAAGGTGATGTCGTAGCCAGCCGCACCCTTGCGGATGCCGCCGGGCGCAAAGCGCACGCCTTGCGCCGTGAGCCATTCCACCGCCTTGGGCAGGTCGTCTATCCACAGGCCGATATGGTTCAGCGGCGTGGTGTGCACCGCCGGCTTCTTGTCGATGTCGAGCGGCTGCATGATGTCCACCTCGACCTTGTGCGCGCCGCGCCCCATGGCCAGGATGTCCTCGTCCACGTTCTCGCGCTCGCTCTGGAACGTGCCGGTTTGCTCAAGACCCAGCATGTCCACCCAGAGCTTTTTCATGCGGCCCTTGTCGGTGCCGCCGATGGCGACCTGCTGGATGCCCAGGACTTTGAAGGGGCGTGTCATGGATTGGCTTCCTTTTTCGCTTTAACTATTGATTTAATAGCTGCCCGCGCTTGCCACATAAGCGTCACAGCGATTTTTCTCTTCATAAATCAGACGTGCAGCCATGCCCGCGTTGACGGGGGCATGGATTCACGCCGTCGTTGGCCAGCAAGGTGGCACAGCGCACTCCAAACCCTCTGCGCGGGCGTTCAACCCGCCACGCTCACTCGAACTCGACGATGGCCTGATCCACCGCCAGGCTGTCGCCCTTTTGCGCCTTGATTTCCTTGACCACGCCGTCGGCGCTGGCCAGCAGCACGTTCTCCATCTTCATGGCCTCGATCACGGCCACGCGCTCGCCGGCCTTGACCTCTTGCCCCGGTTGCACCGCCACCTGCACCAGCAGGCCGGGCATGGGCGAGAGCACGAACTTGCTCAAGTCCGGCGGCGCCTTGTAGGGCATCAGGCGGTGCAGATCGGCGGTGCGCGGGTGCATGACGATGGCGTCCAGGCGTGTGCCGTTGTGGATCACACGGATGGCCAGCGGGTTGCTCGTCTTGCCGCGCTCGACCTGCGCGGTGAAGGCCTTGCCATCCACCGTGCCGGTGATGCGCACCTCGCCCAGGTGGCGATCGACGCTCAGGTGGTAGGTCTTGTCGCCACCCGGCAGGTGCAGGGTCACGGGCGTGGCGTGGCCGGGCTCGGTTTCGGCCACGGTGGCCCGGGTGTAGCTGTTGTGCCCGCCCTCGCCCAGCACGCATACCGAGAACTCGCGCCGCGGCAGGCGCTTGAAGCCCTCCCAGAACTGGCCCTGCAGCCCGCTGGCGCGGTTGCGGTAGAACATGTGCAGATGCGCCGCCAGCGCCAGCAGGAACGACGGGTCTTCATGCGGCACATCCTCGGCCCGAAAGCCATGTGCATAGTGCTCGGCGATGAAGCCGGTGTTGAAGTTGCCGCTGACGAAATCCGGGTGCGCCAGCAGCGCGGCCTGGAATGGGATGTTGCTTTGCACGCCCTTGATGACGAAGCCGTTGAGCGCCTCGCGCATGCGGGCAATGGCGTCGGCACGATCCTTGCCGTGCACGATCAGCTTGGCGATCATTGAGTCGTAGTACATCGGGATTTCGCCGCCGTCCAGCACGCCCGTGTCCACGCGCACGCCCAGCCCCGTGGCAGGCAGGCCCTGGTGCAGGTCCTGCGCCGGCGGTACGAAGCGCACCAGGCGCCCCGTGGAGGGCAGGAAGCCGCGGAACGGATCTTCGGCATTGATGCGGCACTCCATGGCCCAGCCTTCGCACTTGACATCCGCTTGGGTGAAGGCCAGCTTCTCGCCCGCCGCCACGCGGATCATCTGCTCGACCAGATCCAGGCCGGTGATCAACTCGGTCACCGGGTGCTCGACCTGCAGGCGGGTGTTCATCTCCAGGAAGTAGAAATCCTGATCCTTGCCGACCACGAACTCCACCGTGCCCGCGCTCTGGTAGCCCACGGCCTTGGCCAGCTGCACCGCCTGCTCGCCCATGGCCTTGCGCGTGGCGGCGCTGATGAAGGGCGAAGGCGCTTCCTCGATCACCTTTTGATGGCGCCGCTGGATGGAGCATTCGCGCTCATTCAGATAGACCACGTTGCCGTGCGCGTCGCCCAGCACCTGGATCTCGATATGGCGCGGCTGCTCGACGAATTTTTCGATGAACACGCGGTCGTCGCCAAAGGCGCTCAGCGCCTCGTGCTTGCAGGACGCAAAGCCTTCATAGGCCTCCTTGTCATTGAAGGCCACGCGCAGGCCCTTGCCGCCGCCGCCCGCGCTGGCCTTGATCATCACCGGATAGCCAATGCCCTTGGCAATTTCCACCGCCTTCTCGGGCGTTTCTATCGCGTCGTTGTAGCCGGGGATGGTGCTGACCCTGGCCTCGCCCGCCAGCTTCTTGGAGGCGATCTTGTCACCCATGGCGGCAATGGCAGCGTGCTTGGGGCCGATGAAGGCGATGCCCTGCTCTTCCACCTTCTTGGCGAACTCGGCGTTCTCGGACAGAAAGCCATAGCCCGGATGCACGGCCTGAGCGCCGGTCTGCTTGCAGGCCTCGATGATCTTGTCGGCCAGCAGGTAGGACTCGCGCGACGGCGGCGGGCCCAGGCGCACGGCCTCGTCGGCCAGCTGCACGAAGCGCGCGTTCTTGTCGGCGTCGGAATACACCGCCACGGTGGCAATGCCCATGCGCTTGGCGGTGGTGATGATGCGGCAGGCGATCTCGCCGCGGTTGGCTATCAGGATTTTGGTGAACATAGTGATCTCTTTCTCAGTAACTTAAATTTTGATAACTTGATATCATCACATCATGATGCATACGTTGAACGCCCCACCCCGCCAGGTGCTGCTGCGCCTGCCCGAAGACCTGGCCGCAAAGCTGGCTCGCGCCGTGGCACCTCGCCAGCGCAACCGGTTTCTGGTGGATCTGCTTGCCAAAGGCTTGGCCGAGCAAGAAGAGGCCCGAAACCAGGTGTTGATCGATGCAGCCAACCGCATGAACGAACTGGAAGCCAAGCATCCAGAGTTGCTGCAGGAAGCCCGTGAATGGGAAGCCGCCGAGTTGACCGACTCGGTCGATGTCTGGGACGCCGACTTTGATCGCGAGATGTTTGAGCGCGATCTGGCTGAAGCCCAGAAAACCCGAAACCAATCGGCTCTCCCGGCCAAGCGATGAAGATCGAACGCGGCAACGTGTACTGGGCCGACCTTGACCCGGTGCGCGGCTCCGAGATGGCCAAGACTCGACCCTGCGTCGTTGTCTCGGCGACGCAGTTCAACGCGATCCGGCGCACCGTTGTCATCGTGCCGCTCACCACCACCACGGCCGAGCCTGTTTGGCCCTTGCTGATTGCCCTGCCCAGCTTCAGCTCCAAGACCCGCGCTCGCCCTGAACAGGTGCGCGTGCTGGATAAATCGCGACTGCGCAAGCGCATCGACACCCTGGATGCCGATGCGCTGCTTCTGCTGGACGAAGCGCTCGCCGCCGTGTTGGGCTTGCACTAGCCAGACCATCACTTCAAGCCTTTCGCTGCGGTCTTGAACCGCGACGCCCACTGGGCTTTGCGCTGCGCCGTGAACACCCACCAGGGCTTGGCCGCGCCACCATTCATGAACTCGTGCGCGGCCAACAACACGTCGAGCACGCAGGGGTCGTGGCGCTGGCCCATGGGCCCACGCAATGCGTCGTAGGTATGCCAAGGGTCCATGCGTCCTACGTCGGTTGGGGCATGCACGCCAAGCCCCTTCAAATCGGCGGCAATCGACGGGCCGATGTTGGGTATATCGGTCAGTTTGACAGCCTGTTGGGCGGTGGCAGCCTTGGGCATTGCGTGATCAGCTATTCAAATCAGAGCGGAATATTCCCGTGCTTGCGCCACGGGTTGTCCAGCTTCTTGTCCTTGAGCATGGCCAGGCTGCGGCAGATGCGCTGGCGCGTCTCGTGCGGCTGGATTACGTCGTCGATATAGCCGCGGCTGCCGGCGACGAAGGGGTTGGCAAAGCGGGCCTTGTATTCGGCCTCGCGCGCGGCCAGCTTGGCGGGGTCTTTCTTTTCCTCGCGGAAGATGATCTCCACCGCGCCCTTGGCGCCCATCACCGCGATCTCGGCATTCGGCCAGGCCAGATTCACGTCGCCACGCAGGTGCTTGGAGCTCATCACGTCGTAGGCGCCGCCGTAGGCCTTGCGGGTGATGACGGTGATCTTGGGCACCGTGCACTCGGCGTAGGCGTAGAGCAGTTTGGCGCCATGCTTGATGATGCCGCCGTACTCTTGCGCAGTGCCGGGCATGAAGCCGGGCACGTCGACAAAGGTGATGACGGGGATGTTGAAGGCGTCGCAGAAGCGCACGAAGCGCGCGGCCTTGATGCTGCTCTTGATGTCCAGGCAGCCGGCCAGCACCAGCGGCTGGTTGGCCACCACGCCCACCACATGGCCGTCCATGCGCGCCATGCCGATGACGATGTTGGCGGCGTAGTCGGGCTGCAGCTCGAAGAATTCGCCGTCGTCCACCGTCTTGACGATGGCCTCCTTGATGTCGTAGGGCTGGTTGGGGTTCTCGGGCACCAGGGTGTCCAGGCTCAGGTCGGCGCGGTCGACGCGGTCCTGCGTGGGGCGGTGCGGCGCCTTTTCGCGGTTGCTGGCGGGGATGTAGTTGAAGAAGCGGCGCAGCATCAAGAGGGCCTCGACGTCGTTCTCGAAAGCCAGGTCGGCCACGCCGCTCTTGGTGTTGTGCGTGAGCGCGCCGCCCAGTTCCTCGGCCGTGACGCTCTCGTGCGTGACGGTCTTCACCACCTCGGGGCCGGTGACGAACATGTAGCTCGTGTCCTTGACCATGAAGATGAAGTCGGTCATGGCGGGCGAATACACCGCGCCGCCGGCGCAGGGGCCCATGATCATGCTGATCTGCGGAATCACGCCGCTGGCCATCACGTTGCGCTGAAACACCTCGGCATAGCCGCCCAGGCTGGCCACACCCTCCTGGATGCGCGCGCCGCCCGAGTCGTTCAGACCGATGACCGGAGCGCCGACCTTCATGGCCTGATCCATCACCTTGCAGATCTTCTCGGCATGCGCCTCGGAGAGCGCGCCGCCAAACACCGTGAAGTCCTGGCTGAAGACGAACACCAGGCGCCCGTTGATGGTGCCGTAGCCCGTCACCACGCCGTCGCCGGGAATATGCGTGGCATCCATGCCGAAGTCCGCACAGCGGTGCTCGACGAACATGTCCCACTCTTCGAATGAGCCGACGTCCAGCAGCACCTCGATGCGCTCACGCGCCGTGAGCTTGCCCTTGGCGTGCTGCGCGTCAATGCGTTTCTGGCCCCCGCCCAGGCGGGCGAGTTCGCGCTTTTTCTCCAGTTGGTCGAGGATGGTTTGCATCGGTTCTGTCCTTTGTTGGAATCTGATAACTATAAACTTGATAGCTTGTAGCGCTTATCCCATATGCGCTGCAAGCAGATTTCTTGCCGCAGTACTGGCGGCGATGCGGCCGGCGGCCACATCGGCTTGCATCTGCGGCAGCAGCGCCTGCACCTGCGGATGGGCACGAAAAGCCTGCTTCAGGCCGAAGTCGATGCGCTCCCACATCCAGGCCAGGGCCTGCTTTTCGCGCCGCGCGGCCAGGCGGCCGTTGGCGCTCTGCATCTGGCGGTAGTCCTGCACGGCGGCCCAGAAGCCGTCGACGCCCTGCTGCTGCAAGGCGCTGATCTGCAATACCTTGGGCGTCCATTGCTGGGCGTTGTGCGGGTCGTGCTCGGGGTTGCCGTGAAAGCCCAAGAGGCGCAGGCTCGACGTGATCTGCGCCTGGGCGCGGGTGGCGGCGGCCGGGTCGATGTCGGCCTTGTTGATGACCACCAGGTCGGCCAGCTCCATCACGCCCTTTTTGATGGCCTGCAGGTCGTCGCCCGCATTGGGCAGCTGCAGCACGCAGAACATGTCGGTCATGCCGTGCACCGCCGTCTCGCTCTGGCCCACGCCCACAGTCTCAACAATCACCACGTCGTAGCCTGCGGCCTCGCACACCAGCATGGCCTCGCGCGTTTTCTCTGCGACGCCGCCCAGCGTGCCGCTGCTGGGGCTGGGGCGAATGTAGGCGGCTTCTTCGGCGCACAGTTGCTCCATGCGCGTCTTGTCGCCCAGGATGGAGCCGCCGGTGACGGACGAGGATGGGTCTATGGCCAACACCGCCACCTTGAGCCCCTGGCGCACCAGGTACAGGCCCAGCGCCTCAATGAAGGTGGACTTGCCCACGCCGGGCACGCCGCTGATGCCTAAACGCAGGGCGCGGCCGGTGTGCGGCAGCAGGGCCGTCAGCAGGGCGTCGCCCTGGGTGCGGTGATCGGCGCGGGTCGATTCCAGCAGCGTGATGGCCTTGGCCATGGCGCGGCGCTGTATAGGCCCAGAGTGCCCGCAAATGGATTTCATCAATTGAGTGACGTCTTGCATGTGTTCTCAATCAACGAAAGGGCGCGAAAAAAGCATCGTCATCCACTGCCTCCTTGGCAGTTGCCGATCCTCCAAGCTCCCGCAATGCATCGAGCAATGGCCCCAGCCACTGGACAAATGCGGGTCCTTTTTTTGCTTGTTCTCACCAGTCCGGACCACTACAACTTACCTCCAGTCCAATCCTCTATGCGCAGGCCTTCGATGCGCTCGAATTCACCTACGTTGTGAGTCACCATGACGCCCTCCGGGTCGGCCAACACCTGGCAGCCAATCAGCAGATCCACGGCGCCGATGGGTGTGCCCGCCTTGCGCAGCCGGGCCCATTGCTGTCCATAGAGCCAGATGGCGTCAGCCCCCCAGGGCTGAACCCGGTGTAGTGCCAATGCCTTTTCCAACAGGAGCCGGTTGTGTTCCGCACGGGCGCTGTGCATGACGCCACTGGCGAGTTCCGCCGCCACCAGCGCGGAAATGACCAGGGCTTCGTGATCCACCTTGCGCATGTGCTCCAGCACGCGCGGATGTCTGCGCTGCCAGGCATATATGCAGATATTGGTATCCAGGTAGTAGCGTGGCATGGATGGCTCTAATCCCAACCTGGCACGTCGCGCGGCGGCGTCTTGTCACGCTCGATTTCGTCGGGCATGCCCTCGAACCGCCCCAGGAGATCCTCCAGCGCCGCCCACCACTCGTCCTGCGTCGCGCGACGGGGGCGCAACAGGACGGCGCCATCCTCCTGGCGCTCCACCGTCACCTCGTCGGTGTCGAAGCGGAACTCCTTGGGCAAGCGTACCGCCTGGCTACGACCGTTCATGAAGATCTTGGCAATGGCGAGGCCGGACATGATTCATCCCTTTAGTGTTGATATATACCAAAGGTATATGTCAACATCTTCAAGCTGTCAAACTCCTCTTGATTTGCTCCAGCACCTGCTTGGCGCTGGCCGGAATCGGCGTGCCCGGGCCGAAGATGCCCTTGACGCCCGCGGCGTTCAGGAAATCGTAGTCCTGCGCCGGGATCACGCCACCGACAAAAACAATGATGTCGTCGGCGCCCTGCGCTCTCAAAGCGTTGATGATGGCCGGCACCAGGGTCTTGTGGCCAGCCGCCAGAGTCGAGACGCCGATCGCGTGCACGTCGTTCTCTATCGCCTGGCGCGCGCATTCCTCGGGGGTCTGGAACAGCGGGCCGATGTCCACGTCAAAGCCCAGGTCGGCAAACGCCGTGGACACCACCTTGGCGCCGCGGTCGTGGCCGTCCTGGCCCAGTTTGGCGATCATCACGCGCGGGCGGCGGCCTTGTTGTTCGGCAAAGGCGTTGATCTCGCCCTTCAACTTTTCCCAGCCCTCGGCGCCTTCGTAGGCCTGGGCATAGACACCAGTGACCATTTGCGTATCCGCGCGGTGGCGGCCAAAAGACTTTTCCAGGGCGTCCGAGACTTCGCCCACGGTGGCGCGCAGGCGGATGGCCTTGATCGCCAGGTCGAGCAGGTTGCCGGTGCCGCTTTCTGCTGCAGAAGTAAGAGCTGCCAGCGCTTGCTGCACCTGGGCTGCATCTCGCTTTTGCTTGATGCTGTTCAGGCGCGCAATCTGGCTGTCCCGCACCTTGACGTTGTCCACTTCCAGAATGTCCACCGGGTCTTCTTTGGCCAGCTTGTACTTGTTGACGCCGACGATGACCTCCTTGCCAGAGTCGATCAGCGCCTGCTTCTGCGCCGCCGCCGCCTCGATCTTGAGCTTGGCCCAGCCGCTATCGACAGCGGCCGTCATGCCGCCCATGCCTTCGACCTCTTCGATGATCTTCCAGGCGGCATCCGCCATGTCCTGCGTCAGCTTCTCCATCATGTAGGAGCCGGCCCAGGGGTCGATGACGTTGGTGATGTGTGTCTCTTCCTGGATGATCAGCTGCGTATTGCGGGCGATGCGAGCAGAAAACTCGGTCGGCAGGGCAATCGCCTCGTCGAGCGCGTTGGTGTGCAGGGACTGCGTGCCGCCAAAGACGGCGGCCATGGCCTCGATCGTCGTCCTCACCACGTTGTTGTACGGGTCCTGCTCGGTCAGGCTCCAGCCCGATGTCTGGCAATGCGTGCGCAGCATCAGGCTCTTGGGGTTTTTGGCGTCAAAACCCTTCATGATGCGGCACCACAGCAGGCGCGCGGCGCGCATCTTGGCGATCTCCAGGTAGAAGTTCATGCCAATCGCCCAGAAGAAGGACAGGCGTCCGGCGAACTCGTCCACGTCCATGCCTTTGGCGATGGCGGTCTTCACATACTCCTTGCCGTCGGCCAGGGTAAAGGCCAGTTCCAGCGCCTGGTTCGCCCCGGCCTCCTGCATGTGGTAGCCGCTGATGCTGATCGAGTTGAACTTCGGCATATTCTTGGCCGTGTACTCGATGATGTCGCCGATGATGCGCATCGACGGCTTGGGCGGGTAGATGTAGGTGTTGCGCACCATGAACTCTTTCAGAATGTCGTTCTGAATGGTTCCCGAGAGCTTTTCCTGCGACACGCCCTGCTCTTCCGCCGCCACCACGTAGCCCGCCAGCACCGGCAGCACCGCACCGTTCATGGTCATGGAGACGCTCACCTTGTCCAGCGGAATCTCGTTGAACAAAATCTTCATGTCCTCGACCGAGTCGATCGCCACCCCGGCCTTGCCCACGTCGCCCGTGACGCGCGGGTGGTCGCTGTCGTAGCCACGGTGCGTGGCCAGGTCGAAGGCCACCGACACGCCCTGCCCGCCGGCGGCCAGCGCCTTGCGATAAAACGCATTCGACTCTTCAGCGGTGGAAAAGCCGGCGTATTGGCGAATCGTCCACGGCCGCACGGAATACATCGTCGCCTGCGGGCCGCGCAGATAGGGCTCAAACCCCGGCAGCGTGTTGGCGTAGGGAAGATCCTGCGTATCAGCGGCGGTGTACAGCGGCTTGACGCTGATGCCGTCGGGCGTCACCCAGTTGAGCGCGTTCACATCGCCGCCAGGAGCGGACTTGGCGGCGGCGCGGACCCAAGCGTCAAGGCTGGCGGGCTGGAAAGTGGGATTGTCAGAGCTCATGGTGGCGCGGTGCTTTCGCAAAGATGGCAAAAAGGGGCAGGATCACTCGCTGCTTTTCGCAGGTTTTCCCGAGTTTACCCGAACTGTAATTATTAATTCTTAACTCTTTTTGCGCTACCATTTGCCCATGTCCGCCCTCACCCTGACCCCGCGCGCGCTCTACGAACAGGTGGCGGAGCAGTTGCGCCAGCGCATCTTCCGGCGCGAGCTGGAGCCGGGCGGGTGGATTGACGAGCTGAAGATCGCCGAGGAATTCGGCATCAGCCGCACGCCGCTGCGCGAGGCCCTGAAGGTACTGGCGGCCGAGGGCCTGGTGACCATGAAGGTGCGGCGCGGCGCCTACGTCACCGAAATGAGCGACAAGGATTTGCGCGACGTGTACCACCTGCTGGCGCTGCTGGAGAGCGACGCCGCCGGCGTGGTGGCCGCGCGGGCGACCCCCGAGCAGCTGCGCGAGCTGGAGCAGCTGCACGCCGACCTGGCCGCCGCCCTGGACGAGCGCGAGCGCTTCTTTGCCATCAACGAGCGCATCCACATGCGCATGCTGGAGATGGCCGACAACCGTTGGCGCAGCCAGATGGTGGCGGATCTGCGCAAGGTCATGAAGCTCAACCGACACAACTCCCTGCTCAAGCAGGGGCGCATAGAAGACTCCCTGGCCGAGCACGCGGTCATATTGACGGCACTGCGCGCACATGATGCGCAGGCCACGATGGCCGCTATGCGCGACCATTTCGCCCAGGGCCTGGAGGCGGCGGCCTGAGCATCAGGCCTGGCCGAGCCCGGTGTCGTAAATGCAGCCAAAACGGTTTGCCAGAAAGTCAGCCAACGCCATCTGCTCTTGGCCGACAAAGCCTGCCTGCGGCAGTCGCTGGGTAGATACCAAGTCGAGCGCCGTGCAAATGCTGGCCGCCGTGGTGTGCTGTATGGCGCTCAGGGTTGTGCCGCGCAGCCGCGTGCCGGTGATGCGGGCGGCATAGCTCTCCTGCACCAGGCGCCCTGCGCGCTGGCCCATGGCACTGGCCAGGATGACGATCACATCCTGCTGGGTGCCGGCAATCGCCCCTTCCAGCAGCTCCTTGAGCAGCTCGCGACGCTCGCTCAGGCGCAACTCGGTCAGCAGCAGCTGCATGGCGGCGCGGTGGCCTGGGTAGCGGATGGTCTTGTAGTCCAGCTGCTCGATACGCCCCTCCCAGGTCTGCGTCAGCGTGCCCAGGCCGCCCGAGGTGTGAAAGGCCTCGTACTCCACGCCGTCGATCAGCAGCGGCTCCAGGCCGTCCAGTGCCGGTACGGTGCTGCGCCGGCCTTGGGCAATGACCTCGCAGGGCTTGCAGTATTCGTTGATCAGGCCCTCGGTGCTCCAGGTCAGGCTGTAGCGCAGGCTGCCCTGCGGATAGCGCGGCAGCGCCCCCACGCGCAGGCGCAGCGACCGCGCCACATCCAGCCGCCCGGCCAGATCGTTGCCCACAACCCCGATGAAACCCGGCGCCAGACCGCACTGCGGCATCAGCACGCTGCGCGCGTCGCGCGCCAGGGTGCGTATGGCTTGCGTGCTGGCCACATCCTCGGTCAGGTCGAAATAATGCACGCCATGCCTTGCGCACAAGGTGGCCACCGGCGCTGCCTGGTGAAATGGCAAGGCGTTCAGCACCGCATAGGCGCCGGCAACCACGGATTCAAGCGCCACCGCGTCCTGAACATGTGCCGTGGGCATGCCCGTCAAGGCATGCAAGCGTTGCAGCGAGGCAGCATTGCGATCGGCCACCAGCAGCGCATAGCCCCCGGCATCGAGCAACTTGAGTGCGATCGCCTGGCCGATCTGACCCGCACCCAGAATCACCACGGTGCGCAGCGCCGCACCCTGGGGTTGATGGTTCGGCATGGTGCGCCTCCTTGCAAAGCCATGGGCATGGCCATTGATGGTAGGCGGGCTTGCGCCCTGTGACCAGAGGTTGCTATTATTTTAATAGCTTATGGCGCTTGTACTACGGGCGTGAAAGCCGAAAATACCTCATAAAACCGCCCGCCTGCATCCGTGATGCGGTACCTGGGACAATACTGCGCCACCCATCGCCAAGATCTTTCGTGCAGCCCACCCCTCCCTCCTCCCCACACAACCCCTGGCGCATGTCCGTTGCGCCGATGATGGACTGGACCGACAGGCATTGCCGCCACCTGCACCGCCTGCTGTCGCGCCACACCCTGCTCTATACCGAGATGGTGACCACCGGCGCGCTGCTGCATGGCGACGTGCCGCGCCACCTGCGCTTTGGCGAGGCCGAGCACCCCGTGGCGCTGCAGCTGGGCGGCAGCGAGCCCGCCGACCTGGCGCAGGCCGCCCGCCTGGGCGCGCAATGGGGCTATGACGAGATCAACCTGAACTGCGGCTGCCCCAGCGAGCGCGTGCAGCGCGGCGCCTTTGGCGCCTGCCTGATGAACGAGCCGCACCTGGTGGCCGACTGCGTGAAAGCCATGCGGGACATGGTGGACATTCCCGTCACCGTGAAGCACCGCATAGGCATAGACCAGGGGGAAGACTATGGTTTTGTGCGCGACTTTGTCGGCACCGTGGCCGACGCGGGTTGCACCGTGTTCATCGTGCATGCGCGCAATGCCTGGCTCAAGGGCCTGTCACCGAAGGAAAACCGTGAGATTCCGCCCCTGCGCTACGACGTCGCCGCACGCCTGAAGGCCGACTTCCCGTACCTGACCATTGCCATCAACGGCGGCTTTCAGACCGATGCCGCCGTCCAGGAACAGCTGGCGCATGTCGATGGCGTGATGGTGGGCCGCGAGGCCTATCACAACCCCTGGTGGTTGGCCCGCTGGGACGAGCTGTTCTTTGGTGCGGCGCCGGGCCTGCTGACACGCGAGCAGGTCGAGGAAGACATGGTGGCCTACATGGAGCGCGAGGCCGTAGAACACGGCACGCATTGGTACGCGATTGCGCGCCACATGCTGGGCCTGCGCCATGGTCTGCCCGGTGCGCGCCGCTGGCGCCAGGTGTGGAGCGACCATCGCCTGAAGACACTGCCGGCGCGCGATGTCATGACCCTGGCGCGCACCAGGCCACCAACGACGTGAACGCACTGCTGCCCACCATTGGCAGGCAGCGACCGGCTGCCCTACGATGGCGGCCATCACCCCCGACGGCACCTACCACCGCATGTCTTCTTCCACCCATCTTGCACGCGAGGAAGCCGCCTTCCACGCCTTCTATGCGCTGGAGCGCCCGGCCCTGGAGCAGGCCCGCGTCTTTTTCAAGGATTTGCTGCAGACCATTCTTGCGCAGGCGCGCCACATCGACATAGCCAAGATCGAAAGCCGCGTGAAAGACCGCGACGAATGTCTGCGCAAGTTCTCGCGCAAGTACCGCACGACGCTGGAAGAAAGCGGCGTTCCCTATGAAATCCGCCCCTACATCACCGACCTGATAGGCGTGCGCGTGGTCTGCCTGTATGAGGACGAGCTGGAGAAGGTGGCGCAGATCGTGCAATCGCACTTCGACGTGATCGACGTAACCGACAAGGTCAGCGCCATGGAGGGCACCGAGGCCTCTTTCGGCTACAAGGGCCTGCATCTGGATCTGCGCCTGAACGCCGCCCAGGCCGCCTTGCCGCAGCATGCTGCTTATGTCCATCAGCCCTTCGAGTTACAGGTGCGCACTATCATCCAGGACGCGTGGAGCGTGCTGGATCACAAGATCAAGTACAAAAAATCGATTCCGGCTCAGCTCAAGCGCCGTATCAACGTGCTGTCGGCGCTGTTCGAGCTGGCCGACCGCGAGTTTCTTCAGATCCGCGACGCGACGGCGGCCGAGCTGCAACGCGCGCCCGACGAGACCACCGAGGCCGACCCGCCCGGCGCCCGGCCCGCGCTAGCGGGCAGCGAGCTCAATGCTTTCACCTTTTTGAAGATCGCCAACCACTTCTTCAAGGATGTGGAATTCGAGGGCCAGAAGGTCGATCAGTTCGTGGACGACATCCGCGCCTGGTCACCCGCCATCACCCGTGCCCGCTTCAATGCACTGATGCGCGAAACCCTGGCCACCGTCAAGCGCTACAAGCAGTATTACGAAGAGCGCAACCCCGAGAGCAGCTTCAACCCCTTCACGGTGATGCGCCACTGCCTGTATCTGGGCGACAAGCAGCTGTTCCGTCGTGCTTTACGCAACACTTCGCGTGAGGCCTTCGAAGCCTGGCTGCAAGGAACCACCTGATCCCAAGCCGGCACCAGAAAAGGATCAATCCCCTACCACAAAGCGCGATTTGCCATCAACCCCCCAGTCAACAGTTGGGTTGTTTTGTCGCCTACGAGACGTAAAATTCGTGGTAGTCCTACACACATACACAGCGATTTGCTTGCATATTGTGCACTGCAACATAAAATATCGCTCATATGCTGTACACCATCTACGAATCCCAGCGCTCCCTGATGGAGCCCTTTGCCGATCTGGCACAAGCGGCCGCCAAGTTCTACAGCAATCCGCTGTCGCCCCTCAGTGAGACGCCACTGGCCCAGCGCCTGTCCGCCGGCTACGATCTCATGCATCGCCTGGGCAAGGACTATGAAAAGCCCGAGTTTGGCATCCGTACCGTGGACGTGGACGGTGTCAGCTGCGCCATTCACGAGCGCATCGAAATCGACAAGCCGTTCTGCGAGCTGCGCCGTTTCAAGCGCTTCTCCGACGATCCGGACACCTTGCTCAAGCTCAAGGTACAACCCGTGGTGCTCATCGTCGCGCCGCTTTCCGGGCATTACGCCACGCTGCTGCGCGACACGGTGCGCTCCATGCTGCAGGGCCACAAGGTCTATATCACCGACTGGAAAAACGCACGCACCGTGCCCATGTCCGAGGGCGACTTCCACCTCGACGACTATGTGAACTACGTACAGGAGTTCATTCGTCACCTGCAGGAAAAATACGGCAACTGCCATGTGATGAGCGTCTGCCAGCCAACGGTGCCGGTGCTCGCCGCGGTGTCGCTGATGGCCAGCCGGGGCGAAACCACGCCGCTGTCCATGACCATGATGGGCGGCCCGATCGACGCGCGTCGCTCGCCCACGGCGGTGAACAACCTCGCCTCCAAACGTAGCTATTCATGGTTTGAAAACAACGTCATCTACCGCGTGCCGAGCAATTTCCCGGGAGCGGGTCGTCGCGTCTATCCGGGTTTCATGCAGCACATGGGCTTCGTGGCCATGAATCCCGATCGCCACGCGACCAGCCACTACGACTACTTCAGGGATTTGATCCAGGGTGCCGGCGCCAGCGCCGAGGCCCACCGCAAGTTCTATGACGAGTACAACGCCGTGCTCGACATGGACGCCCACTATTACCTGGAGACCATCAAGACCGTTTTCCAGGACTACAGCCTGGTCAACGGCACCTGGGATGTGCGCGCGCCCAGCGGTGAGCTCCAGCGCGTGCGCCCGCAGGACATCACCACCACGGCGCTGCTGACCGTCGAGGGCGAACTCGACGACATCTCCGGCTGCGGCCAGACCGAGGCCGCACAGGGCCTGTGCAGCGGCATTCCCCCCGAACGCCGCACGCACTACGAAGTCAAGGGTGCGGGCCACTACGGCATCTTCAGCGGCCGGCGCTGGCGCACGCATGTGTACACCCAGGTGCGCGACTTCATTCTCGCCAACCAACCCAGCCAGCCAGCTGCGGCCGCGCGCGTGCAGCGTGCGCGCAGCGCCTGAGTAGCGCGTCATGTCCACCGTCGAGGCCGAGCTGCCGTCGCTGTCATCGACAGAGGCGCTGCGGGCCCTGGCGGCACGCATCAACGCCGCCCTGCCCCAGACCCAGTGCACGCGCTGCGGCTATCCCGACTGCGCTGCATACGCCCTGGCCGTCGCCAGTGGCGAGGCCGGCATCAACCAATGCCCGCCCGGAGGCGCCCAGGGCATTGCGCGCCTGGCGACCATCACAGGCCGCCCGATTGAGCCCTTGAGTGCCGAGCATGGTCAGGAAGCACCTCGCACCGTGGCCGTCATCGACGAAAACTGGTGCATAGGCTGCACGCTGTGCATCAAGGCCTGCCCCACGGATGCGATCCTGGGCCTGAACAAGCGCATGCACACCGTCATTGCCCCGCATTGCACGGGCTGCGAACTGTGCGTTCCCGCCTGCCCCGTGGACTGCATTCGCATGGAAAACATCAGCGGCGAGGCCACAGGCTGGGCCGCCTGGTCAGCCTTGCAAGCCGATCAGGCCCGTACCCGCTATCTGTTCCGGCAAGAACGCCTGCAGCGGGAGCAGCAGACGCAGATCATGCCGGAGTCCACGGACAGACAGTCACCAGCCGATCCGCCTGAGGCGGCAGCTGCTGTGGAAACCGCCACCAAGCAAGCCGCCATCGCTACCGCATTGGCCCGTGCGCGAGCCAGGCGCTGAAGCAGGGCTACGCCGCAGCCGCGAGCGATTTGTAGACCCCGCAACCAAGATACAAATCCCCCGCGCGCCGCACAAAGGACATCTTGGTTTGAACCGTGCCCGTTGTCGGGTGCGTGATGTCGTATTCCACCCAACCCGGTGCCCGCTCGGCCTGAGTCACGATGGCGTGCAGCAGCTGTTCGCCCGCAACCCCAGGGATGTCCTGTACGCAGCTGCCAACCTTAGCGGGGTTACCGCCAAATGCTCGGTAGGTTCCGGCGGCATCCAGGGCAAACACATACATGTCGCGGTCATGGTAGGGCTGCGCAGGATCGCTCACGGTGCGCAGAAAGGCCTCGCGCGAATAGCCACCGTGCAGCGCTGCCGCTCGTTCGACCAAGGCCACTGCTTCATCGGCCGTACCCTGCTGCAGGCGGAAATTCCGCACGGCCTGTGACAGGGTGTGGGCACGACTTTCCAGTGCCTGGGCTTGATGCAGGGCATTGCCCGCCATGGACGCGTTGCGCTGGGTGATTTGGTCAAGCTGCTGCACCGCCGCGCTGATTTCTTGCAGACCGGTCTGCTGTTCGGTCACCGAATGCGAAATATCACTCACATGGCTCGCCACGCCACGAATGCCGTTCGCCATGGAAGCAATACCGTCGCCGGAGCTGCGAATCAGGCCGGCACTGCTCTCGACCTGTTGTACCGAGGTGCTGATCAGTCCGCGGATCTCGCGTGCCGCCTCGGCGGACCGACGCGCAAGCATGCGTACCTCGGCCGCCACGACGGCAAACCCTCGGCCCTGTTCCCCTGCCCGGGCGGCTTCGACGGCCGCATTGAGGGCCAGGATATTGGTCTGAAAGGCAATGCTGTCGATCACCTGAATGATCTCGCCCATGCGACGGGCATCATTCTGAATACCCTGAACCGAATCCACGGCACGCGCCATGGCCTGCGTGCCGGCCTCGGCCATGGTGCGCAGCTCAATGGCATGTTGATCCGCCACGCCCGCGGTCTGTGCGTTGCCATTCACTGCAGAGGACAGCTGGGCCACGCTGGCAACCGTCTGCTGCAGGCTTGCCGCCTGCTGCTCGGTGCGGCCTGCGAGCTCCAGGTTGTCCGACGCCAGGGTCTGCCCCGCATGCGCGACCAAGGCGGCGTTGCTGCGTATGTCGGCCACCATGGCGGACAACGTGAGCACCATGCGATCGAGTTGCAAGCCCATGTGCGCCAGTTCATCCGCACCCTTCAGCTGCACGCGCGCGCACAGATCGCCATGTGCCGCCCGATGCATTGACATGCTCAACTGCCGCATGTCCTGGATCACGCTGATCCGCAAGGCGACTGCCAGATACACGACCGCCAACACAGCCAAGCCGGACACCCACCAGTGCACCTGCGAACCCAGCCCCTGCACGCCTGCAACAAGCATTTGCGCCAGCACGGCGACACCAGCCAGCAGGGCCAATTTGGCGCTAAAGCGCAGACGACGCATCAGCCAGATGCCTGGTCGCAGAATGAACAAATCTGCCATCGTCTCGAACTCCCTCGCAATTCAGAGCGCCATATGATTATGATTCCGATGGTAACAATGTAAACACATTCAATCAATGCAGAAATCGAGGCTAAGGCCGACTCGGTCAAGGCACCCGAGTACGCTCCAAGACATTGCTGGCCATCCTTGATAATCGGCACCATGAACCCCCTGCTCTCCCGACTGCAGCCCTACCCATTCGAGCGGCTGCGACAGCTTTTCGCGGGGGTTACCCCGTCTGCGCAGCACAGTGCCATCAGCCTGGGCATTGGCGAGCCGCGCCACGCCACACCGCGTTTCATCCAGGAAGCGCTTGCCGCCAACCTGGCGGGCCTGGCCAGCTACCCATCAACCTTGGGCGAGCCGCGCTTGCGCGAGGCCTGCGCGGCCTGGATGCAACGCCGCTATGGCATTGCCGTGGATGCGGCTACACAGCTGCTGCCCGTCAACGGCTCGCGTGAGGCCTTATTCGCGTTCACACAAACGGTGGTCGATGCCTCGCGGCCCGGTGCCACCGTGGTCTGCCCCAATCCGTTCTATCAAATCTACGAAGGTGCCACCCTGCTGGCCGGCGCCAACCCGCATTTCGCCCCCAGTGACCCGGCGCGCAACTTTGCCGTTGACTGGGACAGCGTGCCCGATGCCGTGTGGCAGCGAACGCAGCTGCTGTTCGTGTGCTCTCCCGGCAACCCCACGGGCGCCGTGATGCCCTTGGCCGAGTGGGAGAAGCTGTTTGCGCTCAGCGACCGCCATGGCTTCGTGATTGCCTCTGATGAGTGCTACAGCGAAATTTACTTTCGCGACGAGCCCCCTTTGGGTGGCCTGGAGGCTGCGGCCAAACTGGGGCGCGACGATTACCGCAACCTGATCGCCTTCACCAGCCTGTCCAAGCGCAGCAACGTGCCCGGCCTGCGCAGCGGCTTTGTCGCCGGCGACGCCACGCTCATCAAGGCCTTTTTGCTCTACCGCACCTACCACGGCAGCGCCATGGGCCTGGCGGTGCAGGCGGCCAGCATAGCCGCATGGAACGACGAGGCCCATGTGGAGGACAACCGCGCCCTGTACCGTGCCAAGTTTGCCCAGGTCACGCCGCTGCTGGACCAGGCCATGCAGGTCAGCCTGCCCGACGCCGGCTTCTACCTCTGGGCCCAGGTTCCCGAGGCGCTGGGCATGAGCGATACCGACTTCGCCCGCCAACTGCTGGCTCAATACAATGTGACGGTGCTGCCGGGCAGCTACCTGGCGCGCGAGACGGATGGCATCAATCCTGGCGCCCAGCGCGTGCGCATGGCCCTGGTGGCCGAGGCCGACGAGTGCCTGCAGGCCGCCCAGCGCATCGTGCAATTCATCCGCTCCCATACCTGATTCCTTTCATGACACAACAACTGCAGACCCTGATAGACAACGCCTGGGACAACCGCGCCAGCCTGGCGCCCGGTGCCGCCCCCAAAGAGATCGAAGATGCCGTCGAGCATGTGATTGCCGAGCTCAACAACGGCCAGTTGCGCGTGGCCACGCGTGAAGGCGTGGGCCAGTGGACGGTGCACCAGTGGATCAAAAAGGCCGTGCTGCTGTCCTTCCGCCTGAAGGACAACGCCGTCATGCGCGCCGGCGACCTGGCCTTCTTCGACAAGGTGCCGCCAAAGTTCTCCCATCTCACGCCCGACGAGATGGCCGCCACCGGCGTGCGCGTGGTGCCGCCGGCCGTGGCGCGCCGCGGCAGCTTCATCGCCAAGGGTGCCATCCTCATGCCCAGCTACGTGAACATCGGCGCCTATGTGGATGAGGGCACCATGGTCGATACCTGGGCCACCGTGGGCTCCTGCGCCCAGGTGGGCAAGCATGTGCACCTGTCGGGCGGCGTGGGCTTGGGCGGTGTGCTGGAGCCGCTGCAGGCCGGCCCCACCATCATCGAGGACAACTGCTTCATCGGCGCGCGCTCCGAGATCGTCGAGGGCGTGATCGTCGAGGAAAACTCCGTCATCTCCATGGGCGTGTACATCGGCAAGAGCACCCCGATCTACGACCGCGCCACGGGCGAAACCACCTACGGCCGAGTGCCGGCGGGCTCGGTCGTGGTCAGTGGCAACCTGCCCAAGGATGGCGGGCGCTACAGCATGTACGCCGCCATCATCGTCAAGAAGGTGGACGCCAAGACGCGCGCCTCCACCAGCCTGAACGACCTGTTGCGCGATTGATATGCGACACCCCCCTGAGGCGCTTCGCGCCTTCACCCCCGCTCTCGCTTCGCGGGCAGGGGGACGACGCCAGCGCGGCGGGGCGGCCCTTGCGCGGCGTCCGCTGCGTGGGGCCGCGCCAGTTGCATGCGTCGCGGGCGACGCGCGAACCGCAGTGGATAACCAATACACACGACCGCGAGAGAGGGAGCAAGCATGAGCACGATGGAACGCATATTGCGCCTGATGGGCGAGAAGAAGGCCTCCGACGTCTACCTGTCGGCGAATGCGCCGGCCCTGATCAAGATCAACGGCGAATGCGTGCCCATCAACAACCAGCTGCTGCCGCCCGATGCGCCGCGCAACCTGCTGGCCGAGATCGTGCCGCCCGACCGCATCGAGGAGCTGGAGGAGACGGGAGAGCTCAACATGGGTGTCCCGCTCGCTGGCGTGGGGCGCTTTCGTGTCAGCGCCATGCGCCAGCGCGGCACCTACGCGGTGGTGATCCGTTTCATCGCCCAAGAGATACCCAAGCTGTCCACCCTGAATCTGCCGCCCGTGCTCAGCGAGCTGATCATGGAAAAGCGCGGCCTGATCCTGGTCGTCGGCGCCACCGGTTCAGGCAAGAGCACGACACTGGCGGCCATGATCGACGAGCGCAACGAGGCCATGACGGGCCATATCCTCACCGTCGAAGACCCGGTCGAATACCAGTTCAAGAACAAGAAGTCCATCGTCAACCAGCGCGAGATCGGCGGCGACACGCAGTCGCTGCAGACGGCGTTGAAGAACGCCCTGCGCCAGGCGCCGGACGTGATCCTGATTGGCGAGATCCGCGACCGCGAGACCATGTCGGCGGCCATCGCCTATGCCCAGTCGGGCCACCTGTGCCTGGCCACGCTGCATGGCAACAACAGCTACCACGCGCTCAACCGCATTTTGTCGTTCTACCCAGTCGAGGTGCGCTCCACCATGCTGGGCGACCTGGGCTCGGCCCTCAAGGCCATCATCTCGCAGCGCCTGGTGCGCACCAAGACGGGCGAGCGCCTGCCGGCGGCCGAGATCATGCTCAACACCAAGCTGGTGGCCGACCTGATCGAGCAGAGCGACTTCTCCGGCGTGCGCGAGGCCATGGAGAAATCCATGGCCGAAGGCTCGCAGACTTTCGAGGAAGCCCTGGCGCAGATGATCCTGAGCGACAAGATCGACCGCAAGGAAGGCCTGTCCTACGCCGACTCGCCCACCAACCTCATGTGGCGCCTGCAAAACGACTTCACCATCGCCGCCCGCGCCGCCAAGGCGCAGCAGGAGGCGAGCCAGCAGCCCGAGGACGAAGAGCCTTCGTTCACCGAGATCGTGCTGGACGTCAAGCCTGCCTGACGGCCCCAGCCGGCTCGCGCGCCGGCCTCTCTACCGCCCACCCGATGTCCCCCACCCTGCAACTGACCGAACAACTCATCGCCCGCCCCTCCATCACCCCCGAGGACGCGGGCTGCCTGGATCTGCTGACCGAACGCCTGGCCCCGCTGGGCTTTGCCTGCGAGCGGCTGGACAGCGGGCCGCCCAGCTTCCGCGTCAGCAATCTATGGGCAAAAAGGCCTGCAGCGTCCGTCAATAAAGCGCAAGAAGCTATTAAAACAATAGTGTTTGCCGGCCATACCGACGTGGTGCCCACCGGCCCCGTGGAGCAATGGGGCAGCCCGCCGTTCCAGCCCACGCAGCGCGACGGCCGGCTGTACGGGCGCGGTGCCAGCGACATGAAGACGTCGATCGCCGCCTTCATCGTCGCCGTCGAGGAGTTCCTGGCCGCCACGCCCGAGCCGGCCATCGCCATCGCCTTTTTGCTCACCAGCGACGAGGAAGGCCCGTCGGTGGACGGCACGAAGGTGGTGGTCGAGAGGCTGCGCGCACGCGGCGAGCGCCTGGACTGGTGCATCGTGGGCGAACCGACATCGGTCACGAGCACCGGCGACATGATCAAGAACGGCCGTCGCGGCACGCTCTCGGGCCGGCTCGCCGTGAAGGGCGTGCAAGGCCATATCGCCTACCCGCAGCTGGCGCGCAACCCCATCCACCAGGCGGTGCCCGCGCTGGCCGAGCTGGCCGCCACCGAGTGGGACCAGGGCAACGCCTTCTTCCAGCCGACCAGCTGGCAGATGAGCAACATCCACGCCGGCACCGGCGCGACCAACGTCATCCCCGGCCAGGTGGTGATCGACTTCAACTTCCGCTTCAGTACCGAATCCACCGCCGATGGCCTGAAGGCCCGCGTGCATGCGCTGCTCGATCGCCACGGCCTGGACTACGACCTGGCCTGGACGCTGGGCGGCCAGCCCTTCCTGACCACGCCGGGCGAGCTGGTCGATGCCGTGCAGCAGGCCATTGCCGCCGAAACCGGCCTGGCCACCGAGCTCTCCACCACCGGCGGCACCAGCGACGGCCGCTTCATCGCCCAGATCTGCCCCGAGGTGGTCGAACTCGGCCCGCCCAACGACAGCATCCACAAGATCGACGAGAACATCCGCCTGGTGGACATAGAGCCCCTGACGAACATCTACCGCCGCACGCTGGAGAACCTGAACGCGCGGGCCGCGGCATGACACAGGCCGTACAAGGCGCCACCGTGGGCGCGCTGATCCAAAGCGGTGCGGAACAGCTGGCCCAGGCCGGCGTGGTCTTTGGCCATGGCACGACCAACGCCTGGGACGAGGCCGCCTGGCTGGTGCTGTGGCGCCTGGGCCTGCCGCTGGACAGCGTACTCGAAGAAGGTGTGGCTGATTCAGTTGAAAATCGAACCGTAACGCCCGCCAATCAAGCGCTGGTAGCTACTCTTTTTGAAGAGCGCATCGCCACGCGCAAGCCCGCCGCCTACCTGACGCGCGAGGCCTGGCTGCAGGGCGTGCCCTTCTACGTGGACGAGCGCGCCATCGTGCCGCGCAGCTTCATCGCCGAGCTGCTGGCAGGCGGCGGCATCGACGACTGGCTCAGCGACCAGACCAGGAACGTGCTCGACCTGTGTACCGGCAACGGCAGCCTGGCCTGTCTGGCGGCCATGGCCTGGCCCGAGGTAGCAGTGACCGGCGCCGACATCTCGCCGGACGCCCTGGCCGTGGCGCGCATCAACGTCGACAAACATGGCCTGCAGCAGCGCGTGCGCCTGATCGAGTCCGACGGCCTGGCCGCCTGCCCCGGCCCCTGGGACCTGATCCTGTGCAACCCGCCCTATGTCAACGCCCAGAGCATGGCCGCCCTGCCGCAGGAGTACCGCGCCGAGCCCGCGCTGGCCCTGGCCGGCGGCGCAGACGGCATGGACTTCGTCCGCCGCCTGCTGCAGGACGCCCCCACGCACATGAGCCAGGATGCCGTGCTGGTGCTGGAGATCGGCAACGAGCGCGCCCACTTCGAGGCCGCCTTCCCCCAATTGCCCGTGTTCTGGTTGCCCACCAGTGCCGGCGAAGACCAGGTGCTGCTCGTCACGCGTGCCGCCCTGGCGCATTTTTCTGCATGATCACTCTGAAAAACGTCACCTTGCGCCGCGGCAGCAAGGTGCTCCTAGACGGCGTCAGCGCCACCATCAACCCTGGTGAACAGGTCGGCCTGGTAGGCCGCAACGGCGCGGGCAAGTCCACCCTGTTTGCGCTCTTGAACGGCACGCTGCACGAAGACGGCGGCGATTTCTTCATGCCGCCGCAGTGGCGCATGGCGCAAGTCGCGCAGCATATGCCCGAGACCGACGAGCCGGCCACGGATTTTGTGCTGGATGGCGATACACGCTTGTCCAGTCTGCGCAATAAGCTATCAAAAGCAGAGCGTACCGGCGATGGTATGGCCATCGCCCAGGCGCATGCCGACCTGCAGGATGCCGGCGCGCATGACGCGCCCGCACGCGCGCAGGCGCTGATCCTGGGCCTGGGGTTTCAGGTGGCCGAACTCGATCGCCCCGTAAACAGCTTCTCCGGCGGCTGGCGCATGCGTCTGCAGCTGGCGCGCGCGCTGATGTGCCCGTCCGACCTGCTGCTGCTGGACGAGCCCACCAATCACTTGGACCTGGACGCGCTGGTGTGGCTGGAGGCCTGGCTCAAGCGCTACGAGGGCACGCTCATCGTCATCAGCCACGACCGCGAGTTTCTGGATGCCGTGACCGGCGTCACGCTGCACATCGACAACGGTACGCTCACGCGCTACGGCGGCAACTACAGCCAGTTCGAGGAGCTGCGGGCGCAGCAGCTGACCCTGCAGCAGGCGTCGTTCGAGCGCCAGCAGGCAAAGATCGCCCACCTGCAGAAGTTCATCGACCGCTTCAAGGCCAAGGCCACCAAGGCACGCCAGGCGCAAAGCCGCGTCAAGGCGCTGGAGCGCATGGAAAAGATCGCCCCGGTGCTAGCCAGCGCCGAATTCACCTTTGAATTCCAGGAGCCGGCCAACCTGCCCAACCCCATGCTGGCGCTGACCGATGCGGCCTTTGGCTACCCCAGTGAAGACGGCGCCGAGAGCACGATACTCACCGGCGTCAGCAAAACGGTGCTGGCCGGCCAGCGCATAGGCATTCTGGGCGCCAACGGCCAGGGCAAGTCCACGCTGGTCAAAACCATCGCCCGCACCATGGCGCCGCTCTCGGGCAAGGTCACCGAGGGCAAGGGCCTGGCGATTGGCTACTTCGCCCAGCAGGAACTCGATGTGCTGCACCCGGATGATCACCCGCTGGGGCACATGGTGCGCCTGGCGCGCGAGCTGGGCGTGGACGCGCGCGAACAGGATTTGCGCAACTTCCTCGGGTCATTCAATTTCAGCGGCGACATGGTGCTGCAGGCCGTGGGCAGCATGAGCGGCGGCGAAAAAGCCCGCCTGGTACTGGCCATGATCGTCTGGCAGCGGCCCAACCTGCTGCTGCTCGACGAGCCCACCAACCACCTGGACCTGGCCACGCGCGAGGCCCTGGCCATGGCGCTCAACGAGTTCGAGGGCACGGTGATGCTGGTGAGCCATGACCGGGCCCTGCTGCGCGCCGTGTGCGACGAGTTCTGGCTTGTCGGCCGCGGCCAGGTCGGCCCCTTTGATGGCGACCTCGATGATTACCAGCGCTACCTGCTGGAAGAATCCAAGCGTCTGCGCGAGCAGGCCCGCACGGCCAGCAGCGCGGTATCGGCGCCGGCGGCCGCTGCGCCACCCCAGCGCGACGCACGCGAACAGCGCCGCCTGGACGCCCAGGCGCGCCAGTTGCTGGCCGAGAAGACTCGGCCGCTAAAGCGCGAGCTCGACAAGATCGACCAGCGCCTGGCAGCCCTGGGCCAGGAAAAGGCAGCGCTGGAAGAGCGCCTGATGCAAGCCCTGCCAGCGGCAGAGATTGCCGACTGCGGGCGGCGCCTGAAAGCCTGCGCCGACGAGATCGAAGTACTGGAAGAAAAGTGGCTGGATATGTCCACGACTCTTGAAGAATTGAGCCGATAGCGGCGGCCTGCCCGGATAACACACGGAAGAAATTGCCCGTTAGCGCTTTTGCAGCATGGATTTATAGCTCTTGTATCGAGAGCAAAAACAGGTGCTATCCAGGGGTTGCACTTTCTTTCCACTCGCTGTCAACGCTGCGCCCGGGGTTCGCGTTGTGGTTACATCAAAGGAGTTTTTCCCATGACCATGACTGCAATGCTCTCTGCCTGGCCCGAAGACGAACGCGATCGCAAGCGCGCGCCAACCCGCCTGTAAGGGCATCCTGCGGCCTTGCGAGGCCCTGATTTCGGGAGTTGACAGGCTCCCCCTGTACGCCAGTCCTGCGTGGGCGGCGCGGCCCACCGGGTTCAAGTCGAAGTGCGGTAGTGCACCAGTGGCCCGAAAAAAAAGGAACGTCTGGTGACGTTCCTTTTTTTTATGGCCCATTCCCGGCAGCAGTTGCCGGGAATGCTCTTCACTGTATCAGCGCATGTGTAGGCCACCGTTGACGGAGAACTCTGCGCCAGTGGCGTAGCCACCCTCGTCAGAGGCCAGCCAGGCGACGATGGAGGCAATTTCGCTGGGCTCGCCCAGGCGCTTGACGGGGACGGTGCCGACAATCTTCTCCAGCACATCGGGGCGAATCGCCTTGACCATGTCGGTACCGATATAGCCCGGCGCCACGGTATTCACCGTTACGCCCTTGGAGGCCAGTTCCTGCGCCAGCGCCATGGAGAAGCCGTGCATGCCGGCCTTGGCGGCCGAGTAGTTGGTCTGGCCGGCCTGGCCCTTTTCCCCATTGACCGAGCTGATGTTGACGATGCGCCCCCAGCCCTTTTCCACCATGTCGGCAACAACCTGCTTGGTCACGTTGAACATGCTGTTGAGGTTGGTTTCGATGACGGCGTCCCAGTCCTCGCGCGTCATCTTCACGAACATGCGGTCGCGCGTGATGCCGGCGTTGTTCACCAGCACATCGATGCTGCCATGCTCGGCCTTGGCCTTGGCGAAGGCCTCCACCGTGGAATCCCAGTCACCCACATTGCCTGCAGAGGCGTAGAAGGTGTAGCCCAGGGCCTTCTGCTCGGCCAGCCACTTGGCGTAGTCGCGCGTGGGGCCGCAGCCAGCGATGACCTTCAAGCCTTCCTTGTGCAGGCGTTGGCAAATGGCCGTGCCGATTCCACCCATGCCTCCGGTGACGTATGCGACTTTCTGACTCATTGTGTGCTCCTTGTGTGGTGGAAAAATCCGTAAACACTCTACCCAAGATCCTGATCTGTGCGATCAAGGTAAACACGGGCCTTGGCCATTGTCTCGCAGGCGACTGACTCGACTATGACGCGAAGGCCCGAATCTCTGACGGCTTAGCGCTCCAGCGCCAGCGACACGCCCATGCCGCCGCCAATGCACAGCGCAGCCAGGCCCTTCCTGGCGTCGCGGCGCTGCATCTCGTGCAGCAGCGTCACCAGCACGCGGCAGCCCGAGGCGCCGATGGGGTGACCGATGGCAATCGCCCCGCCGTTGACGTTGACACGCGCCGGGTCGATGGCCAGCTCCTTGTTGACGGCGCAGGCCTGGGCGGCGAAGGCTTCGTTGAGCTCGAACAGGTCGACATCGGCGGCGTTCCAGCCGGCGCGGGCCAGTGCCTTGCGCGATGCCGGCACCGGGCCCATGCCCATGGTGGCCGGATCCAGGCCGGAGGTGCCGTAGGCGGCGATGCGCGCCAGGGGCTTGAGGCCCAGGGCCGCCGCCTTCTTGGCGCTCATCACCACCACGGCGGCAGCGCCGTCGTTGATGCCCGAGGCATTGCCGGCCGTCACCGACCCGGCCTTGTCAAACGCCGGGCGCAGACCGGCCAGGGCTTCGGCATTGGTCTTGCGGTTCAGGTATTCGTCGGCATTGAACAGAATTGGGTCGCCCTTTTTCTGCGCCAGCGAGACGCCGACGATTTCGTCGGCAAAGCGGCCGGCGTCCTGGGCCGCGGCGGCCTTTTGCTGGCTGGCCAGGGCCAGCGCATCCTGCATCTCGCGCGTGATGCCGTAGGCCTTGGCCACGTTCTCGGCGGTGATGCCCATGTGGTACTGGTTGTACACGTCCCACAGGCCGTCCACGATCATGGTGTCCACCATTTTCCAGTCGCCCATGCGCTGGCCGTCGCGCGAGCCATTCAGCACATGGGGCGACAGGCTCATGTTCTCCTGGCCGCCGGCGACGACGATTTCGCTGTCGCCCGTGGCCACGGCCTGGGCCGCCAACATGACGGCCTTCAGGCCCGAGCCGCAGACGGCGTTGATGGTCAGGGCCGGGGTTTCCTTGGCGACGCCGGCCTTCATCAGCGCCTGGCGCGCCGGGTTCTGGCCGCAGCCGGCCGCCAGCACCTGGCCCATGATGACCTCGCCCACCTGATCCAGCCCCACCTTGGCGCGTGCCAGGGCCTCCTTGATGACGATGGCGCCAAGATCCGTGGCCGCGGTCTTGGCGAGTGTGCCGCCAAACTTGCCCACGGGGGTGCGTACGGCGGAAACGATGACGATGTCTTCCATGTGAGTCCTCTCTGAAGTAATGCCCGGCAGCGCCTTGCGCCGGGCGGATGAATCCTATCAGGCCTTTTGCTTGACGTAACGCCCCGGTGCGGGCTCGATGGCCTTGAATTCGGGCGCCCTGCCGTAATCCTTGGGGGCGGCGATCTGCTTGCCGGCATGGCCCTTGAGCCATTCGCTCCAGTCATCCCACCAGCTGCCGGGCAGCTCATCGGCCCCGGCCAGCCAGCCTTGCAGCGTGGCGGGCAGCTTGCCGTCCTCGCGCACCCAGTGGCTGCGCTTGTTCTTGGCCGGGGGGTTGATCACGCCGGCGATATGGCCCGAGGCGCCCATGACGAAGCGCTTCTTGCCCGGCAGCACCTGGGTGGATGCGTAGGCGGCATCGGCCGGCACGATATGGTCTTCACGCGAGCCGTAGATGTAGACCGGCAGCTTGACCTGGCGCAGATCCAGCTGTTCGCCGCACACCGTGAGGGCGCCGGGCTCGATGAGCTTGTTCTCCAGGTAGAAGTTGCGCAGATACCAGGCGTAGTACGGCCCGGGCAGGTTGGTGCTGTCGCTGTTCCAGTACAGCAGGTCGAACGGAGGCGGCGTCTCGCCCTTGAGGTAGTTGCCGACGACGTAGTTCCAGACCAGCTCGTTGGGGCGCAGGAAGCTGAAGGTGGAGGCCAGATCCTGCCCCTTCATGAGGCCGCCCTGTCCCATTTGCATCTCGCGCATGCGCACGAAGTTTTCGTCGATGAAAACGTCGAGGATGCCGGTGTCGGCAAAGTTGATCAGCGTGGTGAGGAAGGTGGCGCTGGCCACCACATCCTGGCCGCGCGCGGCCAGCACTGCCAGGGCGTTGGTGAGCATGGTGCCGCCCACGCAAAAGCCCAGAGCGTTGATCTTTTCGACGCCGGAGATTTCCTGCGTCTTGGCGATGGCGGTGAGCACCGCCTGCTCGATGTAATCGTCCCAGGTCTTGTGGCCCAGCGACTCATCGGGGTTGCGCCAGCTGATCACAAAGGTGCGGTGGCCCTGCGATACGGCGTAGCGGATGACCGAGTTCTCGGGCTGCAGATCCAGGATGTAGTACTTGTTGATGCAGGGCGGCACCATGAGGAAGGGGCGCTCGTACACCTTGGCCGTGAGCGGCTTGTATTCGAGGAGCTGGAACAGCTCGTTCTCGAACACCACGGCGCCTTCGGTCGTGGCCACGTTGCGGCCGACCTCGAAGCGGCTCTCGTCGGTCATGGAGATATGGCCCTGGCGCATGTCGTGCAGCAGGTTGGCCACGCCCTTGGCGATGCTCTCGCCGTGGGTTTCTATCGCCTTCTTCTGCGCGTCGGCATTGAAGGCCAGGAAGTTGCTGGGCGACATCGCGGCCAGCCATTGCTCGACGCCGAAGCGGATGCGTGCGCGGGTCTTTTCGTCGGCCTCCACGGCATCCACCATGCCCATCAGGGCGCGCGCCTGCATCTGGTAGGCCGTGACCGAATACACCGACAGCGGGTTCTGTGCCCAGTTCTCACCGGCAAAGCGCCTGTCGCCGGTCTTGGGCATTTGCGGCAGCATGCCCTGGCCCCACAGCGCGCGCATGTCCTGCAGGTACTGCTGCTGCAGCTCCAGCAACTTGTCGCCGGCAAAGTTCACCGGCGTGCTCGGTGGCATGGCCATGGCCTTGTTCAGCTCCCCCGGCTGCATGGCCTGCAGCATGTTGCCCCAGCTCTGGCTGAGCATTTGCTGAAATTGCTGGACACTTTCGGCCCATGCGGCGTCGTTGCTCATACGGTCTCCATGAATATGCCCGGAAGCAGGCACAGGTGGTCATTGTTGCCGAGCAGTCCCCGGCCACACAAGAGTCCTCAGCAGTGCTACAGGGTTTTGCATGCGCGTGGCAGCGACGTGGCAGTTCACAATAGGGGGCTATTTTGCTTGAAGTCAATCATGTATTTGGTGTTAATAGCCTGGCTTTATGTAACCGTGATGATGGCGGTGGCCGAGGCAACGTCGGCCCAGGGCACGCTGCTGGGCGCGGGCATCACCTTTGTGCTCTATGGCCTGCTGCCTATCGCCATCGTGGGCTACATCCTGGGCACGCCCGCGCGCAAACGCGCCATTCGCGCGCGCGAGCAGGCCCTGGCCGCATCAGCCGCTGATCCAGATGCAGGCAGCCATGCGCCCGCTGGTGCCCAGGACGGGGCTGTCGCGCCGGTGCGAAAAGAACCGTGACGGGTTGGCCACCGTGCACCAGGCCGGGCTGCTGTCGTTGCCATGGATCGCATCCACGCCCATGGCGCGCAGGCGCTGGCGCGCCAGGCCTGCCAGGTCGGCCAGCAGCTTGCCGGCCCGGCCATGGGGCTTGAAGCAGGCAGCGGCCCGCAGGTCATGGGCGCAAAAGGCCTCGCGCACCTCGGGGCCGACCTCGAAGGCCTGCGGGCCTATGCAGGGTCCCATCCAGGCCAGCAATTCCTGTGGCGCCTGATGAGCTATATTTGTTGTAGCTTGATGCGCTTTATCAACAAGGCTTTCAGCCTGAAATGACTGTACGGCTGCCTCCAGCACACCGGCGGCCAGCCCGCGCCAGCCGGCATGGGCAGCGGCCACCTGCGTGCCGGCGCGGTTGGTGAACAGCACGGGCAGGCAGTCCGCGGCCATGACGGTGCAGGCCACGCCCGGCACCCGTGTGGCGCAGGCATCGGCATCGCCGCCGTCGGGCGTGTCGGCCTGCAGGGCCGCCAGCGCCGTGCCATGCACCTGGCGCAGATACACCGGGCGCACCGGCTGGCCGCGCGCGCTGACAGCCGCCTGCAATGCCGCCCAGTTGGCGGCCACGGCCTCGGGCGCGTCGCCTACGTAGCGGCCCAGGTTGAAGCTGTCCCAGGGCGGCGCGCTCACGCCGCCATTGCGCGTGGTGCACAGCGCATGCACATGGGCCGGGGCGGGCCAGTCGGGTTGCAGCCAGTCGTGGGGAATGCGGTGCGTCATGGCATCAAACCCCATGGTCCGGGCAGGCCGACGGCTGGGCGCGCTGGAAAGCCGGCAACGCCATGCAGGCCTGGAAAGCCGCCATGGTGCGCGCCAGGTCATGCAGTTCGACATGGAAACGCTGGGCATTGAAGATTTGCGGCACCAGGCAACAGTCGGCCAGCGTGGGCTGGTCGCCCCAGCACAGGCGCGAGGGAGCCTGGCCGGTGGCCTTGCGCTCGGCGTCGAGCAGCAGCAGCTGGCGCTCGAAGGCCTGCAGGCCCTGGCGTGCCCAGTGGCTGTACCAGGCATCCTTGGCGGCGTCGTCCAGCTGCAGCTGGCGCTTGAGGTACTTGAGCACACGCAGATTGTTCAAGGGGTGGATCTCGCAGGCCACGAGCTGCGCCAGGGCGCGCACATGGGCGCGGGCGATGGGGTCGCCCGGCAGCAATGCGGGCGCCGGATGGGTTTCGTCCAGGTATTCGATGATGGCCATGGACTGCGCCAACAGCCGGCCGTCGTCCAACTCAAGCGCCGGCACCAGCGCGTCGCCCAGCTGGCTGGCGTAGGCGGGCAGCAGCTGTTCGCCCTTGAGCAGGTTCACCGCCACATAGTCGTAGGGCAGGCCCTTGAGCTCCAACGCAATGCGCACGCGAAACGAGGCCGAGGAGCGAAAGTAGTTGTAGAGCTTCATGCCCCGCAGCATAAGCGCCGCGGGCCCATGGCACACTGCGACGATTTCGCCCGCAACACCAGCGTCAGAGGTTTCTCCATGAGCTATGTCATCCCCCCCGCAGCCCCGGCCAGCGTACCCGTTGTCGGCCGCGCCGAGCGTTTTGCCGTGCACCGCATCTACTGCGTGGGCCGCAACTACGCCGAGCACGCCAGGGAGATGGGCTTTACCGGGCGCGAGCCGCCGTTCTTCTTCATGAAGCCGGCCGACGCCGTACTGCCCGTGGCCCAGGGCGAGACCGGCCACCTGCCCTACCCCACGCTGACCCAGGATCTGCACCACGAGATCGAACTCGTCGTGGCCATAGGCCAGGGCGGCAGCAACATCGCCGCGCAGGATGCGCTGCAGCATGTCTGGGGCTACGCCGTGGGCCTGGACATGACGCGCCGCGACCTGCAGGCCGAGGCCAAGAAGCAGGGCCGCCCCTGGTGCATCGCCAAGGGCTTTGACGCCAGCGCGCCCATCGGCCCCATCACTCCTGCGGCTCAGGCCGGCAATGTGCAGCAGGCCGCGATCTGGTTGCAGGTCAACGGCGCAGACCGCCAGCGCAGCAACGTCAGCCAGCTGATCTGGAACATCGCCGAGACCATTGAACATCTGTCACAAGCCTGGGAGCTGCGGCCCGGCGACCTGATCTTCACCGGCACGCCCGAGGGCGTGAACGCGGTGGCGCGCGGCGATGTGCTGGAGGGCGGCATCGACGGCCTGTGCCCGCTGCGCGTGGCCGTGGCCTGACCCAGTTTACTATATTAAATATAGCTGTTCGCGCTTGATACATGAGCGCTAGAGCCAATTTTTAATAACATAGCATGATCTTTCGCCGCCCCATCAAGCATTGCCGCGAATGCGGCGCGGCCGTGACCTACCGCCTGCCCGACGATGGCGACACGCGCGCACGCGCCATATGCCCGGCCTGCAACACCATCCATTACGAGAACCCGTTGATGGTGGTGGGCACGGTGCCCGTGCTGGGCGAGCGCGTGCTGCTGTGCAAGCGCAACATCGAGCCGCGCTGGGGCAAGTGGACGCTGCCGGCCGGCTTCATGGAGCTGGGCGAAACGGCCGAACAAGGCGCCGCGCGCGAGACCGACGAAGAGGCCGGCGCCCTGATCACGATGGGGCCGCTGTTCTCCCTGCTCAGCGTGCCCCAGGTGGGGCAGGTGCATATCTTCTACCTGGCGACGGTGCTCAGCGAGCGCTTCGACCCCGGCCACGAGACGCTGGAGGCGCGGCTCTTTGCCGAGGACGAAATCCCCTGGGACGAGATCGCCTTTCGGACCGTCAAGCGCACGCTGGAATGCTTTTTTGCCGACCGCCGCGGTGGGCAGTTCGGCGTGCACTCCTACGACATTCTTTAGCGATCGAGATTGAAAGTCGCCGGCTGCAAGGCGGCCGAATCCATTGCCGGCGGCGGCGCGTACGGTTGCACCGGCTGCGCATCGGGCTGGTCCACCCATACCGGCGGATCGGCCGCCGGGGCGCGCGGTGCCACTTCCTGCAGCGGCACCAGCGGTGCCTCGGTAATCTCGGGACGCTCGTCCTGCGGCGGGGCGCTGGCCGCAGGCACGGGGGCGCGGGGCGCCTCGGGCGCGGGCACGGCAGCCGGGCTGGCCTGCTGGCCTGTGGGGCGGCCAAACAGGTCATAGACCCAGTTGCGCAGCGTGCCCGTGGCCGTGGCGATCCAGCTGCTTTCCTCCTCGTCGATGAAGCGCTCGCGCGCATCGATGATCTTGCCGCGCAGCGCCTGGCGGAACACATCGCCCACCATGGGCAGTGCGCTGTGCGCGCCCTGGCCCCAGTAGTCGCTGCGCAGCGTGATGCGCCCGTCGTTGAAGCCGGCCCAGGCGCCGGCCACCAGCTGCGGGTGCATCAGGATGAACCAGCCGTCGGTGTTGTCCTGCGTGGTGCCGGTCTTGCCGGCCACGTCGGCGGTGATGCCGTAGCGCGCGCGTATCGCCACGCCCGTACCCTTGTCCACGGCGCCGCGCAGCGCGTCGCGCAGCTGCTGTGCGGCGGCCAGGCCCAGCGCGCGCTCGGGCGCAGCGCTCTGGAAGGCTTCGAGCAGCTTGCCGTTCTTGTCCTCGATGCGGGTGATCACCGTGGGCGCCCGGTAGAGCCCGCCGCTGGCGATGGTGCCGTAGGCGGCCACCATTTCCTTCAAGGTGACCGCGCTGGTGCCCAGAGCCAGCGCGGGCACGGCCTCCAGCCTGGATTCGCGCACGCCCATGGCGCGTGCCAGCTGCGCCACCTGCTGCGGCCCCACCTGCTGCATCAGCTGGGCGGTGATGGTGTTCTTGGAATACGCCAGGCCGTCGCGCAGCTGCATGGGCTCGTTGCTGGGCGGCGTGCGCCCGTCCGTGGGGCGCCAGACCTGCTTGCCGCCCAGTGGTATCTCCACGGCCTGATCCATCAGCTGGTCGGTGGGCAGCATGCCCTTGGCGAAGGCCGCGCCGTAGACGAAGGGCTTGAAGGTGGAGCCGGGCTGGCGCCGGGCGGCCTGCACATGGTCGAACGGGTCCTGCTCGAAGTCGCGGCTGCCCACCCAGGCCAGCACCGCCCCGCTCCTCGGATCGAGCGCCAGGAAGCCGGCCTGCACGCGCGTCTTGGCGGCGCGCAGCCGGCGCAAAAAATCGCCATCGGCCAGCAGTTGCTGCAGCGCCTCCTCGGGCGTGGCGCCGGCCGCCACGGCCTTGTCGTACTGGGGCGACTCGCGCACCAGCTGCTGCACCAGCGGGCTCCTGGCGCTCCAGGCGGCGCGTGGCGCCCAGGCGACATCGGCCACGCCCTGCAGCTGCCGGCCCTGGCGCTGCACGGCCTGGTTTGCCATTTCCTGCAGCCGGCCGTCGATGGTGGTGCGTATCACCAGGCCGTCGCTGTACAGGCTGTAGCCATTGCGATCGGCCCAGTCGATGAGCTGGCGGCGCAGCTGCTGCGCCAGGTGCGGGGCCAGGCCGGACAGCTCGCTCTGGCGCTCGAAGCGTATGCGCAGCGGGCGCTTGGCGAGCTTGTCGTACTCGGCGCTCGCGAGCTTGCCGCGCTTCTTCATCTGCGCCAGCACGGTGTTGCGCCGCTCTTGCGCGCGCTCCGGGTTGAGCACCGGGTTGTAGTAGGCCGTGCCCTTGAGCATGCCGACCAGCGTGGCACTCTCCAGCACCGTCAGCCTGTCGGCCGATTTGTCGAAATAGGTACGCGCAGCCATCTCTATGCCATAGGCGTTGTAGAGAAAGGGCACGGTGTTCAGGTAGGTCTCCAGGATCTCGTCCTTGGAGTACAACCACTCGATCTTCAGCGCCGTGATGGCCTCCTTGATCTTGCGTGTGAGCGTGGGGGCGCGGCCAATGTCCTCAGGGTACAGGTTGCGCGCCAGCTGCTGGGTGATGGTGGAGCCGCCCTGGCGCTCGCCCCCAAAGGTGCGCACCATGGCCGATGCAGTGCGCCGCCAGTCCAGGCCAAAGTGCTCATAAAAGCGGTGGTCCTCGGTGGCGATCAGCGCATCCACCACCGGCCTGGCGATGGTGGAAAGCGGCACCCATTCGCGGTTCACCCAGCGGTATTCGGCCAGCAGGCGCCCGTCGCTGGAGACCAGCTGCGCCGGCTGATCGCTCTTGGCCTTGCGGATGTCGCTGATGGCGGGCGTGAACGGGATCAGCGCCAGCACGTACAGAACAACCGCCAGCGCCAGCACCGCCAGCAGCCACAGCAGGCCATGGGCGGACAGCCAGGAGTCGGGCCGGCGCACCAGCGCCGCGCACAGCCCGGCCGTGCGCGCACGCAAGGAATCGAAAAACACCATAAATGTTGATAAAAAGTGCCTGTAGCGCTTATGGATAAAGCGCTAACAGCTATAAATTTGAAAGCGTCTGCGCGGGCCGCTGAAAGGCCGGCGATGGTGCGGCGCCCGGCGCCGCGGTGACGACAGGCGTGCTTTATACCGCCAATCCTTTGAAATCAACGGTTTACAGGTTTTTCCAAACGTTCAGCCCATGAACTGACGCAGCTGCGGCAGGCTGGCCTGGGCAGCGCGGCGGCCTTCGTCGATGGCCTCCTGGGCGCGGTGAAAGTCCAGCTGGCCCAGGTGCGACAGGCGCGGCGCTATCACCACCTCGGGCGGGTCGCCGGCCATGCGGCTTCGCGTGATGCGCATCTGCATGATGTTCACGCTGGTCATCATCACGTCCAGCATCGACGGCTGCTTGGGTGCCGGCGCCTTGCCATTGCTGCCGGCCCAGAACTTCAGGCGCCGCATCCAGTCGCCGTTGTGCGCGGGTTCGGGCGCGGGCAGGGCCTCGGGGCCGTCGCCCGGCTGGCTCTCGCGCACCACGGCCAGGGGGTGCATATGGCGCTGCACGATGTCGGCGTTCAAGTCCACGCCGATGACGATGTCGGCCCCCATGGCACGCGCCAGCGAGGTGGGCACGGGATTCACCAGGCCGCCATCGACCAGCAGCCGCCCGTCGGCATGCACCACCGGCGTGAACAGACCGGGCAGTGCAATCGATGCGCGCACGGCGTCGGCGATCGAGCCGTCGCGCAGCCAGACCTCGGCGCCCGAGTGCAGATCGGTCGCCACACAGGCGAAGGGCAGCGGAGACGCATCGATGTCGAAGTCGGCAAAATGCCGGCGCCAGAAGGCGATCAGCTTTTCGCCCTTGAGCATGCCGCCCGCCAGATTGAAGTCCATGAAGCCGAACACCTCGCGCAGCCCCAGGGTCTGCACCCATTCGGCAAAGCGCTCCAGCTCGCCCGCCGCATAGGCCGCGCCCACCAGGGCGCCGATCGACGAGCCGCAGACCATGTCAAGGTGCACGCCCTCGTCGCGCAACACCTGCAGCACGCCGATATGCGCCCAGCCGCGCGCCGAGCCGCTGCCCAGCGCCAGGCCTACCTTGGGTTCGCGCCGTGCCAGGGCCATGGCTACAGCGCCCCGCGCAGCAGCGCGCGCAGGCCGTCCTCGTCCAGCACCGGGATGCCCAACTCCTCGGCCCTGGCGAGCTTGCTGCCCGCCTCGGCACCGGCGACGACGTAGTGCGTCTTCTTGCTGACCGAGCCTGCCACCTTGGCGCCGGCGGCCTCCAGCAAATCCTTGGCCGCGTCGCGACTCAAGGTCGGCAGAGTGCCGGTCAGCACCACGGTCTTGCCGGCCAGGGGCAAAGCGGTGTGCTCGGCGGGTGCACCCTCCTCCCAGGTCACGCCATGCGCGCGCAACGCAGCGACCACCTCGCGGTTGTGCGGCTGGGCGAAGAAGGTATGGATGGAATCGGCCACCACGGGCCCCACGTCGTTCACCTGCAAGAGCTGCTCCGCTCCCGCGTCCATGATGGCGTCGAGGCTGCCGAAATGCCGTGCCAGATCCTTGGCCGTGGCCTCGCCCACATGGCGCACCCCCAGGCCGAACAGAAACCGCGGTAGCGTGGTGCGCTTTGATTTTTGCAGCGCATCCAGCAGGTTCTGCGCCGACTTCTCGGCCATGCGCTCCAGGGGCGCCAGCGTGGGCAGATCCAGGCGGTACAGGTCTGCCAGGCTGCGCACCAGCTCACCATCGACCAGCTGATCGACCAGCTTTTCGCCCAGCCCCTCGATGTCCAGGGCGCGGCGCTGCGCGTAGTGCAGCAGCGCCTGCTTGCGCTGGGCCGGGCAAAACAGCCCGCCCGAGCAGCGGTGGTTCATCTCGCCGGCCTCGCGCACCACGGCACTGCCGCACACCGGGCATTGGCGCGGCATGCGGAAGTTGGGCACGTAGGCCGGGCGCTGGCCGGCGACCACGCCCACCACCTCTGGAATCACGTCGCCCGCGCGGCGCACGATGACCTGGTCGCCCACACGCACGCCCTTCTTGCGGATCTCGAACAGGTTGTGCAGCGTGGCATTCGTCACCGTGACGCCGCCCACGAACACCGGCGCCAGCCGCGCCACGGGTGTCAGCTTGCCGGTGCGGCCGACCTGCACGTCTATGCCTTCGCAGCGCGTCAGCATCTCCTGCGCCGGGTACTTGTGCGCCACGGCCCAGCGCGGCTCGCGCGTCTTGAAGCCCATCTGGCGCTGCAGCGCCAGGCTGTTGACCTTGTAGACCACGCCGTCGATGTCGTAGGGGAGCGCATCGCGCTCGGCGCCCAGGCGGCGGTGGAATGCTATTAGTTCAGAAGCGCCTAGCGCAATCTGAACCTGGGGTGCAACCGGAAACCCCCAGGTTTTGAGTTGCTGCAGCAGCGCGTAATGCGTGCCAAAGTCGGGCCCGCCCTGCTCCGCCGGCGTGATCTCGCCCAGGCCATAGGCAAAGAAGGACAGCGGGCGCTTGGCGGTTATCCCTGAGTCGAGCTGGCGCACCGCGCCGGCGGCGGCGTTGCGCGGGTTGACGAAGGTCTTCTCGCCCCGCTCGCGCTGGCGTTCGTTCAACGCGCCGAAGTCGGCGCGGCGCATATAGACCTCGCCGCGCACCTCCAGCACCGGCGGCACGTCGGCCGGAAGCGTCAGCGGGATCTGCCGGATGGTGCGGATGTTGTGCGTCACGTCCTCGCCCACCTCGCCGTCGCCGCGCGTGGCGGCCTGCGTGAGGCGGCCGTGCTCGTAGCGCAGGCTCATGGCCAGGCCGTCGAACTTGGGCTCGGCCACGTATTCCACGGGCGGGGCTGATGCATCGAGGCCCAGCTCGCGGCGTACGCGGGCGTCGAAGGCCTCGGCGCCGCTGGCCTCGGTATCCGTCTCGGTCTGGATGCTGAGCATGGGCACGCTGTGGCGCACGCTCGCCAGCCCATCCATCACCGCGCCTATCACGCGCTGCGTGGGCGAGTCGGGCGTCACCAGGCCTGGGTAGGCGCCCTCCAGCGCCTGCAGCTGCTGGAACACGCGGTCGTACTCGGCGTCGGGCACGCTGGGTGCGTCCTGCACGTAGTACTCGTGCGCCCAGCGGTTGAGCTGCGCCCGCAGATTCTCAATTTTTGTAGCTACCAACGCTGACGCAGCGGGCGCTGGAGCCGAAAAAAGATCCAAACTCTCGGTCATCTTGATTTTCCACGGCGCTGCGCGTCACCCGCGGCGCATGCAACTGGCGCAACCCAGGCCGGGGCCACCGCGCAAGGGCCGGCCCGCCGCGCTGGTGGCGTCCCCCTGGGGGGAAGGCGCCGAAGGCGACTCAGGGCGGCCATGTTGTTAGCTGAACAGCCGCCGCGCCAGCACCGAGCCGGCCGACAGCTCATGGCTGTCCAGCTGGTCGTAGAGCTGCTCCAGGTCGGCCGCGATGGGTTCCATGGTCATGGCAGGCAGCGGTGTGCCGTTCTGGTCGCAGAGCACGCCGTCCATGGCCTCGGCAAGCTGGGCGGCCACCTCGCGCAGGCGGGCGAAGGGCTGTTCGCTGCGGTGTACCTGGGCAATGTCCAGGCTGAGCATGATGTCGCGCACGGCGGACTGCTCGGGGTCGTCGGACATGGCGGCCTGGCTGTCGTAACCCAGGGTCAGCATGGGTGGAAGGCCGACGCCGCTGGCCGCCAGCACCAGACGCCCCGGAATCGCACCGGCCACGAAGCCGCAACGCGCTGCATTCTGCTGCACATAGCCGGGGCTCCAGGCGGCCTGGCGCGCGCGCAGCATGAAGGACAGCTGGGCGTCATGGTCGCTGGCGAACTGATCGAGCTCGCGCGCCCGCGCCACCTCGTGCAGCATGTCGGGAAAGTCGGGCGTGGCGTTGATGGCGTCGGCAAAGGCCTGGGCCTTCATGACGAACTCCGAGAACTCGATCTCGTTGAGCGCGCCCACGCGGTTGGCCAGCTGCACCCCGGCCTGGAACTGCACATAGCGCTGGCCGGGCTGGGGCTGCTCCCACTGGTTGCTGGCCAGATTCAGGCCCTCGATGGCAAAGGGCTTGCTGCCCGCGCGGCGCGTGGGCGGCAGGGCCGCCAGGGCGGCGTCGCCCGAGACCTGCTGCTCGGCGACGATGGGGGCGATCACGTCAATGAGCGGATCGAGCCCGCCGCGGCGCTCAGGCTGTGGCACGGGCAGATCCAGCGCGTCGCGCGCATCCACGGCATGGCCTTCGAAATGGGGCTCTGCGGCGCTGGCCTGGGCGGCATCGACCTGCCCCAGCCCGGCACCGTCGAACGCCGGCTCCTGGCGCACGGCCGGCTCCTGCCCCTTGTCGCCCTCGCGCGGGCTGGCACGCTTGGGCGTGTTGCGCCGGGTGGTCCAGGCGTTGTAGGCAATGACGACGATCAGCACCAGGGCGCCGATGATGATGAGGCTGAGTTGGAAGTTGCTCATGGTGTATGAAGTTAAGCCTCGGCCATGGACAGCGCGGACTGCATGTCCACGGCCACGATGCGCGAGACGCCCTGCTCCTGCATGGTCACGCCGATCAACTGTTCGGCCATCTCCATGGCGATCTTGTTGTGGCTGATGAACAAAAACTGCGTGCCGCGCGACATGGCGGAGACCAGCTTGGCATAGCGCTCGGTGTTGGCGTCGTCCAGCGGCGCGTCCACCTCGTCAAGCAGGCAGAACGGTGCGGGGTTGAGCTGGAAGATGGCGAACACCAGCGCAATCGCGGTGAGCGCCTTCTCGCCGCCCGACAGCAGGTGGATGGTCTGGTTCTTCTTGCCCGGCGGCTGGGCCATGACCTGCACGCCCGAGTCGAGGATCTCGTCGCCGGTCATGATGAGGCGCGCCTGGCCGCCGCCGAACAGCTCGGGGAACATGCGGCCAAAGTGGCCGTTGACGGCGTCGAAGGTGCCCTGCAGCAGGCTGCGCGTCTCGCCGTCGATCTTCTTGATCGCATCCTCCAGCGTGGTCATGGCCAGCGTCAGGTCCTCGGTCTGCGCGTCCAGAAAGCCCTTGCGCTCGCGCGCCAGGGTCAGCTCCTCCAGCGCCGCCAGGTTGACCGCGCCCAGGGCCGTGATCTCGCGCTGCAGGCGGTCGATCTCGCCCTGCAGGCCGGCGGCGCGCACGCCGCCTTCCTCGATGGACAGCGCCACGGCCTGCAGGTCGGCCTGGGCATCCTGCAGCAGGCTGCTGTACTGCTCCAGCCCCAGGCGCGCGGCCTGCTCCTTGAGCTGGAATTCGGTGATGCGCGCGCGCAGCGGGTCGAGCTGGCGCTCGTGCTGCATGCGCCGCTCGTCGCTGGCACGCAGCCGGGCCGTGAGCTCGTCGTACTGGCTGCGCTGGGCACCGAGCAGCCTCTCGCGCTCCAGCTTCAGCTCCAGCGCCTGCTGCAGCCCGCCCTGGGCCGCCGCGTCGGACAGGCGTGCCAGCTCGTCCTGTGCGCGCTGGCGCTCGTCGTGCAGCGTGCGCGCCTGCGTGGCGGCCGTGTCCATGGTGCGGGCCAGCTCGGCACGCCGCGCCAGCAGGCTGCGGTGGGAGAACTGCGCCTCCTGCACGCGCCGCTCCAGGCTGCGCTGTTGCTCGCGGCATTCGTTCAATCGGCGCTCGGCCTCGATCACGCGGTCGCCCAGCTGCGCATGGCGCTCCTGGCTGTCGGCCAGCTGCATGTCCAGCTCCTCGAAGCGCGCCTCGGACTGCACGCGGCGCTCCTGCAGATCGGACAGCTGCGCCTCGACCTCTGCCAGGTCGGCGCTGATCTGCGCGCCGCGCGCGCGCGCCTGCTCGGCCAGCTGGGTCAGTTGCAGCGTCTGCACCTGCAGCTCGTGCGCGCGGCCCTGGGCCTCGCTGGCCTCGCGGCGCGCGGCCACCAGGCGCTGGGATGCGTCGGCATAGGCGGCCTCGGCCCGCACCAGGGCGGTGCGCGCCTCTTCGGCAATCAGCTGCTGGGCGCGCAGCTCCTTTTCCAGGTGCTCGATTTCCTGGGCGCGCGCCAGCAGGCCGGACTGTTCGGAGTCCTGGGCAAAGAAGCTCAGGCTGTGCGCCGCTACAGCATGGCCCGCGGCCACATAGATGGCCTGGCCCGGCTGCAGCTGCGCGCGGCGGTCCAGCGCCTCGTCCAGGGTCTGCGCCGTAAAGCAGCCATGCAGCCAGTCCACCAGCACGGCACGCAGGCCGCTGTTGTCCACGCGCAGCAGGTCGGACAGGCGCGGCTGCGTGGCGGTGGGCTCGGGTTGCGGGGTGGCTGGGGCGCTGTAGAAGGCCAGGCGCGCGGGCGGGGCATCAGCGCCGCCGGCACCCAGAAAGCCGCGCACCATGTCCAGCCGCCCCACGGGCAAGGCCGCCAGGCGCTCGCGCAGCGCGGCTTCCAGGGCGTTCTCCCAGCCGGGCTCGATGTGGATGCGGCTCCACAGACCCTGCAGGCCATCCAGCCCATGCCTGGCCAGCCAGGGCTGCAGCTTGCCATCGACCTTCAGCTTTTCCTGCAGCGCCTTGAGAGCCTCCAGGCGTGCCGACAGGTCGGCCTGGCGCGCGGCCTCGTGGTTCACGGTCTGCTGGCGCTGGCGCCGCTCTTCGTCAAGCTGGGGCACGCTGTCCTGCAGCTCCTCCTGGCGCGCGGCGGTCAGTTCGGCGCCCTCCTCGGCCTCTTGTAGTTGCTGGCGCAGGTTCGCCAGGCGCGCCTCGTCGGGCGCGGCCAGGGCGTTCCTGTCGCTGCGCAGGCGTTCATGGCGCACGTCCAACTGGCGGCTTTGCTCGCCCAGGCTGCGCTGCTCGGCGGCCAGCACCTGGATTTGCTGCTGTATCTGCACCACGGCGCTGCGCTGCTGTTCGCTGCGCTGCTGGGCCTGGCGCAGGGCGTCTTCCAGATCCGGCAGCTGCATGGCCTGTTCTTCGACCTGGGCTGCCAGCAGCTCGGCCTGTTCCTCGGCGTTCTCGCCCGCGCCGGCCAGGTGCTCGGCCTCGGCCTCGGCCTCTTCCTTGCGCGCCGACCATTGCTGGATCTGCTCGGCCAACTGCAGCAGGCGCTGCTCCACGCGCTGGCGGCCCTCGACCACGTAGCGGATCTCGGCCTCCAGCTTGCCGACCTCGGCCGTGGCCTCGTACAGCCGGCCCTGGGCCTGGTTGACCTGGTCGCCGGCCTCGTAATGCGCCTGGCGTATGGATTCGAGGTCGGCCTCCACATGGCGCAGGTCGGCCATGCGCGATTCGAGGTCGTTCACGGCCTGCAGACCCTCGGTGCGCACGCGCGCCATCTCGGCTTCAGCGTCGGCGCGCTTCAGGAACCACAGCTGGTGCTGTTTGAGCGTCACGTCGGCCTGCAGCGCGTTGTAGCGCGCCGCCACCTCGGCCTGCTTCTCCAGCTTTTCGAGGTTGGCGTTCAGCTCGCGCAGGATGTCTTCGACGCGTGTCAGGTTCTCGCGCGTGTCGGCCAGGCGGTTCTCGGTCTCGCGCCGGCGTTCCTTGTACTTGGACACGCCCGCGGCCTCTTCGAGGAACAGGCGCAGCTCCTCGGGCCGGCTTTCGATGATGCGGCTGATCGTGCCCTGGCCGATGATGGCGTAGGCGCGCGGCCCCAGGCCCGTGCCCAGGAACACGTCCTGCACGTCGCGCCGGCGCACCGGCTGGTTGTTGATGTAGTAGCTGCTGGTGCCGTCGCGCGTGAGCACGCGCTTGACGGCGATCTCGGTGAACTGGTTCCACTGCCCGCCGGCGCGGTGGTCGTGGTTGTCGAAGACCAGCTCCACGCTGGAGCGGCTGGCGGGCTTGCGGCTCGTGGTGCCGTTGAAGATCACGTCCTGCATGGACTCGCCGCGCAGCTCGCTGGCCTTGGACTCGCCCAGTACCCAGCGCACCGCGTCCATGATGTTGGACTTGCCGCAGCCGTTGGGGCCCACCACGCCCACGAGCTGGCCCGGCAACTGGAAGTGGGTGGGCTCGGCAAACGACTTGAAGCCAGCGAGTTTGATGGAATTGAGACGCACGAATTACCTGTAACACCGCGCCGCTGGCGGGCCCGGCGGTTTAAAGCATGAATGTTACCTGAGGCAGCTGGCAGGCCCTGTCCAGTGCAGGCGCGGGTGGGCATCGTCTATCCGCTGCGGCGCTCACTCTCCATGACTGTCGATTTTTTTTACATATCACCGACGTTTTTGTGCCGAGTTAATACCCACTAATTCCAATTGCAGCGACATCCCTACTTGGCATAAAAAATGCGTGCTTTTTCTGCGCATATCACTAAACATCCCCCTTCGGAGGAATTCCCCATGAAACTCAAGACAGTCCTGCGCGCCTTGGTCTTGTGCTGTGGCTTGGCGGGCATGGCCAGCAGCCATGCCGCGGCAATGTTGTTCGATCATGTGAACGAAAAGAATTCGATCCTGTTTTCCACGACCCAAGATGGCGCCACGTTGTCTGTCACGGTGGACTTCACCCTCACTGCGTGGACGGCTACCAGCGCCACCTTTGCTGTGCATGTCGCGAACGACTCGTCTGGTCCGGGCAAAAACACGCTTACTTCGATCGGCATCGACATAGTCAGCCCCTCAATCACGAAGGCTACGGCCACCGGTGATTGGAAGGGCACCAAGCTCAACACGACGCTCCCCGGTTTCCAGAACGTGGATCTGTGCCTTTATGCCGGCAACAACTGTTCCGGCGGCGGCAACGCGGGTCTCGGTCAATTGAAAGCCGCCGACTTTGTCCTGACCCTGACGACCGCCGGCAACTTTCTGACAAATGGCATCACATTCGAAAACCCTTTTGACGCGAAGTTTCAAAGCGTTGGCAACGGCGGCGGCTCGCATGAATTCGCGGGCTGCATTTCGGGCACACTCAACTGCGGAGGCACGACGAAGCAGGTGCCAGAACCTGCCTCGATCACCCTGGTGGGCCTGGGCCTGCTCGGCGCCGCGCTGGCCCGCCGTCGCAAGCCGGTTTGAGCACCCAGAACTCTAAGCAGTTCTGTCGTCCTCAAAAAGCGCTCATCGAGCGCTTTTGTTTTTTTAGCAAAAATGTCCTGAAACGCCTGTACAACAATGGCATGCAGCTATCAATTATGCATCCGTGACTGCCGTCAGCCGCGCGGCGCAAAGGCAATGATGGCCATGCCGCACAGCGTGACGGCCACGCCCAGCCAGTCCCAGGGGCCGGGGCGTATGCCATCCACCGCCCACAGCCAGGCCAATGCCACGGCCACATAGACGCCGCCGTAGGCCGCATACACACGCCCGGCGGCGGCCGGGTGCAACGTCAGCAGCCAGGCAAACAGGGCCAGGCTGGCGGCGGCCGGCAGCAGCAGCCAGGCGCTGCGCCCCTGGCGCAGCCACAGCCAGGGCAGATAGCAGCCGAGGATCTCGGCCAGCGCCGTGGCCAGGAACAGGGCCAGGGTGGTGACTACCTGCATGACGGGACTGCGCAGGCTTCTGCGCTGGCGGCACTATGGGACATGGGGGCCGACGGCGGCTGCATGTGCCAGCACCAGGTCCTCGAATGCCAGACCCGGCACCGGGCGGCTGAGCAAGTAACCCTGCCAGGCATGACAGCCTGCGCGCTCCAGGAACAGGCGCTGCGCCTCGGTCTCCACCCCTTCGGCCGTCACCTGCAGGCCCAGGCTGGTGCCCAGGGCGACGATGGTGCGGGCGATGGCTGCGTCGTTGGGGTCGGTGAGCACGTCGCGCACAAAGCTCTGGTCGATCTTCAGCTCGTGCAGCGGCAGGCGCTTCAGGTAGGCCAGCGATGAATAGCCGGTGCCAAAGTCGTCCAGCGAAAAGCCCACGCCATAGCCGCGCAGCTGCACCATCTTGGCAATGGTGTCCTCCACGTCCTGCAGCAGCAGGCCCTCGGTGAGCTCCAGGCGCAGGCGCCGCGCATCGGCGCCGGCGCCGGCCAATGCCTCCAGCACCTGGGGTACGAAGCCGGCCTCGTAGAACTGGCGCGGGCTGACGTTCACCGCCACCGTCAGCTGGCCCAGCACTGGGTGCTCCTGCCAGTGCGCCAGCCGCTCGCAGGCCGTGCGCAACACCCATTGGCCCAGGCGCAGGATCAGGCCGCATTGCTCGGCCAGCGGAATGAATTCGGCCGGGGACACGTAGCCCTTGACAGGGTGGCGCCAGCGCAGCAGCGCCTCGGCGCCCGTGATCTGGCCGCGCACCATCTTCGGCTGGTAGAACAGTTCGAACTGGCCACTGTCCAGCCCGGCGCGCATGTCGGCCTCCAGCGCCACGCGCTCGGCCATCTGGGCCTGCATCTGCGGGTCGAAGAAGCGCAGTGCGTCGCGCCCGGCCGCCTTGGCCTCGTACATGGCCATGTCGCTGCGCTTGAGCAGTTCATCGGCCGACTCGCGCTGGCCCTGGAAGACGGCGATGCCCACGCTCAGCGTGGAGTGGCGCGGCTCGCCGCCATCGATCACGAAAGGCGCGCGCATGGCCTGCAGCATCTTCTGCGCGGCCTCCTCGGCCCTGGCTGCGGCCTCCGCCGGCGTGGCGCCCAGATCCTTGAGCACCACCACGAACTCGTCGCCGCCATGGCGCGCCAGCGTGTCGTCGTCCGGCACACAGGCGCGCAGGCGCTCGGCCACGGCCTGCAGCAGTCGGTCGCCCATGTCGTGGCCCAGGGTCTCGTTGATCTGCTTGAAGTTGTCCAGGTCCAGCATCAACAGCGCGCCGCACCATTGGTGCCGCGCGCTGATGGCCAGCGCCTGCTGCAGGCGGTCAAGCAGCAGGCGCCGGTTGGGCAGGCCGGTCAGCGGGTCGTTGTAGGCCAGATAGCGCACCTCCTGCTCGGCCCGGCGGCGCTGGCTCAAATCCACCATGGTGACGATGTGGCTGTCCTCCAGCATCATGCCGGACAGCTCGACGATGTGCTGCACGCCGGACTTGGCGGTGATCACGCATTCCAGCGGCGCGATGGCGGCGCCGCCATCCACTGCGGCCCGGCGCGCCGCTGCGCAGGCGGCCTGCCAGGAGCGCCGCACCTGCTCGCGCTGCGCGGCGTCGGGGATGGTCAGGCTCCACAGACTGTCCACATCGGGCGCTTCGTCGGCGCCATAGCCGCAGATCTGCACATGGCTGGCATTGCGGAACACGATGCGCTCGTCCTGCACCAGGTTCACGCCCACGGGCATGTGGTTCAGGATGCCGAGCAAGCGCTGCTCGCTGCCGCGCAGGGCCTGCTCCATGCGCTTGCGCTCGCTGATGTCCTGCACCACGGCCAGGTGGTAGCCAGTGCCATCGGCCAGGCGCAGGCGTGACACCGACAGCTCGGCCCATACGACGCCACCATCCTTGCGCCGGTAGCGCTTCTCCATCCGGAAGTCGCGCAGCTCGCCGGCGCGCAGGCGCGCCATTTGCGCCAGATCGTCCTGCAGATCCTCGGCCACGGTGATGTCCTGGAAGCGCAGCTGCTGCAGCTCCTGCTCGGTATAGCCCAGCAGGTCGCAAAACTTCTGGTTCATGCGCACCAGCCTGTCGCTGTCCAGATCCACCTGCACAAAGCCCACGGCGGCCTGATGGAACACGGCGCTGAAGCGTGCCTCGCTCTCGCTTAAAGCGGTGCCGGCCTGCCGCACATCGCTGAGCGCGCGCGCGCGGCGCAGCACCAGCATGCTGACGGAGACTGTGAGCAACGCCGTGACCAGCAGCCCCCCCAGGGCCAGCAGGCCCGGCAGCCGCTGCTCCTGGCTCGACAGAAAGCTCGCCGTCGGCTGTAGCTGCAGCAACCAGCGCCGCCCGCCCACCAGCACCTCCTCGGTGCGCTGCATGCCGTCAACAGCGGACGCGTCCATGGATGGGGATTGGTACAGCCGCTCGGCGGCCGCCGGCGACACGCCACCGGCCAGGCCGATGTCGGACAGGGTCACCGACAGGTTGTGCATCTGCCCCTGATTGCGCATTGCGTGGATGGCAGTCTCGATATGCACGCTGACACCGACGGCCCCCAGAATACGCCGAGCCTGGCCATCACCCGGCGCTGGACCGGCAAACACCGGCAGGCGGAGCATGATGCCGGTTCGGTCTCCGTCGGAACCTGCCAATTGAAATGGCGCCGACGCGGTCAATCCAGCGCTGTCGCGGGCGCGCAGCAAGGCCTCCAGTGCCTCCGGCACGGAATGGATTTCCAGCCCCAGAATGCCTGCGTTGCCAGCCCGTGGCCAGAGAAACTCCACCACGTAATACTCCGGACGCTCCTGCGCCGGCCGAATCGCAAAGTCCGTCGGCAGGCTGCCGTCCAGATGGGCGTCGCCTCGGGCCCGCGTCTCGAAGGCGCGGCGCTCATCCCCGGCAACATGGCGGGTGAAGTTGATGTTCTTCACCCCAGGGTGGCTGCTGGCCAACGCAAGGTCACTGGCCACGCGCTCGAACTCGCTGCGCCGCAGCTCCGGGTTGACGGTCAGCAGGCCGCGCATGCCCTGCAGCAATTCGGCATGCGATTCCATGCGCCGCTGCAGCGCATCGGCAAACAACCGTGTCTCCTGGGCAAAGCGCGCCTGCGCGATGGACTGCATGGACGCGGTCTGCTGCAACCACAACGCATAGCTGGCCGCGCAGCCTGCCAGCGCCAGCGCCAGGCCTGGCAGCCAGTGCCCGAGCAGTCGGCGTCGCGCGGCGAGTATGAACATGGTGGGTGGGACAACAATGGCGGTACAGGGTTGCACCTGTGCCGCACAGAATAGCGGCAATTGCAGCGTCGCCTTACAAACCGTAGCAAGCCAACTGGCCGATCAGACCATCGGTGTCACCACTCCCGTGCAGACAGGTCTTGCCCTCAGGACGGCACCGACACCACGGTCGCACCCTCTGGCTGGCGCCGCAGCATGAACCGGTAGGCGACGCCCAGCAGCACAAACCACAGCGGCGTGACCACCAGCGCCTGGCGCGTATCCGTCTCCAGGGACAGCAGCACCAGGATGCCGGCAAAGAACGCCAGGCAGGCCCAGCACATGGCCACACCGCCGGGCATCTTGTATTTGGACGCGGCATGCAGCGCGGGGCGCTGGCGCCGGTAGGCGATATAGGACAGCAGGATCAGCGACCACACGAACATGAACAAAATGGCCGACACCGTGGTGACCAGCGTGAAGGCCTGGACCAGATCGGGAACGACCCACATCAAGAACGCCCCCAACAGCAGGCAGCCGCAGGAAAACAGCAGGCCGCGCGAGGGCACGCTGGCGCGCGAGAGCTGGTAGAACGCGCGCGGCGCATCGCCCTTGAGCGCCAGCCCGTACAGCATGCGGCTGGTGGAAAACACCCCGCCGTTGGCCGACGAAGCGGCCGAGGTCAGCACCACGAAGTTGATCACCCCGGCGGCGGCCGGCAGGCCGGCCAGCACGAACAGCTCGACAAACGGGCTCTTGCCCGGCACCACGTCGCGCCAGGGTGTCACGGCCATGATGGCAATCAGCGCGCAGACGTAGAAGATGATGATGCGCACCGGTATCGAGTTGATGGCGCGCGGCAGCGTGCGCTCGGGATCCTGCGCCTCGGCCGCCGTGGTGCCCACCAGCTCTATGCCCACGAAGGCGAACACCGCGATCTGGAAACCGGCAAAAAAGCCCATGGCCCCATGCGGAAACAAGCCGCCGTCATTCCACAGGTTGGACAGGCTGGCTGCGCGGCCTGCGGGTGAGACGAAGCCGCCGGCGACCATGGCCACGCCCGTGCCCACCAGCGTGACAATGGCCACGATCTTGATCATGGCGAACCAGAACTCGATCTCGCCAAAGAGCCGCACCGTGAGCAGGTTCAGGCCCAGCAGCAGGCCCACGCAGGCCAGCGCCGGCGCCCATTGCGGCAGGTCAGGAAACCAGAACTGCGCATAGGCCGATATCGCGATCACATCGGCAATGCCGGTCACGATCCAGCAGAACCAATAGGTCCAGCCGGTGAAGAACCCCGCCCAGGGGCCGAGCAGGTCGGAGGCAAAGTCTATGAACGACTTGTAGCGCAGGTTGGACAGGAGCAGCTCGCCCATGGCGCGCATCACAAAGAACACCATCGCGCCGATGATGGCGTAGACCAGCACGATGGAGGGCCCGGCCAGGCTGATGGTCTTGCCCGAGCCCATGAACAGGCCCGTGCCTATGGCGCCGCCAATGGCGATGAGCTGGATGTGGCGGTTGGTGAGATGGCGCTGCAGGTCATGCTGACCCTGCTCCCCCTGCCCCGAGGCGGCGTCCTTGAAAGTCATGGGAATCAAGCCCGGTCGCAGCGGGCGCAAAAGTCAAACAAAATCCATCGCAGAGTTCGGCAGGCAAGCGATGGCTTTTCTTGCGGCATTCACGCCAAAGCAGCAAGCAAACACCGGAACTGGAAGAAAAAAAGAAAAAGCACGCAAGAATAAATCAAAACTTCAACAGCCCAGACGAAAACAGAAAATCTGGGTAGGCAGGCAGCGACAGGCCAGCATCGGCCTTGACCTCGATGCATGGAATTTCAGCAGGATCAACAAATTCCAACATTTTTGTGGCGGAATTTGCCCACTGCCGTGTTACCCTCCCCCTCCATGTCTCGTTGGCTTATCGTTTTGTTACTTGTGAGCGCGAATGCTTACGCGTCTCCTCCCGACGAGGTGGAGCGCATGCTGGCGGAGCGTGGCCTGATCGGGCAGCTGCAGGAGTTGCGCCACGATGTCGCCGATCGCACCTCCGATCTGATCTCCACCGCCATGGGCTTCATAGGCGTGCCCTACCGCCGCGGCGGCAACAGCGCCGAAACCGGTTTTGACTGCAGCGGCTTCGTGCGTGTCATCTTTGACCAGGCCAAGGGCATGGTGCTGCCACGCAAGGCCAGCGAGCAGGCCGCAGCCACCGAAGTCATCGACAAGAAAGACCTGCAACCGGGCGACTTGGTGTTCTTCAACACCATGCGCCGGGCCTTCAGCCATGTCGGCATCTACGTGGGCGATGGCAAATTCATCCATGCCCCGCGCTCGGGCGCGCAGGTGCGCGTCGAAGACATGGGAGTGGCCTACTGGGCGCGCCGCTTCAACGGTGCGCGTCGCGTTGCGGCAAACGACCGGGAGACGGCGAACCTCGCTGCCTCGGCCCGTTGAACACACCCTGCCCTACCACCGGCCGCCCCAGCGCGGCCGGTTTGCATTGCGGCCTGCCTGAATGACTACCGAAACCACCAAGCCCCCCCGCTACTGGTTGATGAAGTCGGAGCCTGACGAATGCTCCATCGACGACGCCCTGGCGGCTGCCGGCGCCACCGTCCCCTGGACTGGCGTGCGCAACTACCAGGCGCGCAACTTCATGCGCGACGCGATGCAAGTGGGCGACGGCGTACTGTTCTACCACTCCAGCTGCCCCAAGCCCGGCATTGTCGGCATTGCGCGCGTGGCCTCGGGCGTGCGCGCCGACCCCACGCAGTTCGACCCGCAATCGCCCTATTACGACCCCAAGGCCGCCCCAGGCAAGCCGCGCTGGCTGCTGCTGGACGTGCAGGCCCTGCGCAAGACGCGCCTCGTCGGCCTGGCCGAACTGCGCGCGCACCCGGCGCTGGCCGACATGCGCGTGCTGCAGCGCGGCAACCGGCTGTCGATCACGCCGGTAGCGGCACGGGAATGGACCGCCATCCTGACCGACTGCCTGGGTATCAGCACAACAAAAGGATAGCTGTCCGCGCTTTATGTACGGGCGTTAGCGGCTTTTTTTCTTAAAAATTTCAACCAGCTCTGACACCAGTCTTTGCGGCCCGCCATCGGCCACGGCCAGGGCAAAGCTGTCATGCACGGCCTGGGCTATGCCGTGTGCCGCCTCACCGTCCCGTGCCATGGCGCTGTAGTAGCCCATGTCCTTGAGCGCGTTGGACATGGAAAAACGCAGGCCACCCGGATCCTGCGCCAACAGATAGGGCCGCAGCCGCTCCAGCGCCACGCCGCCACCGCCGCCCTTGGCCAGCACGTCGACGAACACCTCTGGCGCCACGCCGGCCGCCAGCGCGCAGGCGGCGGCCTCGGCGATCAGGGCCACGCTACCCAGCGACACATAGTTGTGCAGCAGCTTCATGCGGTGGCCGCTGCCCGCGGCGCCGGTGTGGGTGATGTGCTCGGCAAAGCATTGCAGCAGCGGCAGGCATTCCTGCAGCAGATCGGCATCGCCGCCGACCAGCAGGTTCAGGCGCCCCTCGGCGGCCTCGCGTGGCGTGCGCGTCATGGGCGCATCCAGAAAGCGCCCGCCCGCCTGGGCCACGGCGCGCGCTACCGCTTCGGTAGACACGGGAATGGCCGTCGAGCAGTCGATCACCACCGTGCCGGGCCGCAACGCGGCCAGCGCGCCCTGCTCGCCCAGCAGCACGGCCTCGACCTCGGGCGAGCCGGTCACGCACAGGATCAGCACCTTGACCCGCCGCACCAGCGCCTGCACCGACTCTGCCGTGTCCACACCCAGGGCACGCAGCTCATCCAGCGGCTGGTTGCCGGGGTGCTCCAGCACCGTCAGGGCGTAGCCCCTGCGCGCGATGTTCAGCGCAATGCCATGGCCCATCAGGCCGACGCCGACCAGGCCGACAGGTAAGGTGTTCATGGATGGCCCTTATGCGTAATGGGTTGTAGCCAGCGGCTTCAGTCGCGCTTGAAAACCAGCACCTTCAAGGATCTCTGCTCATCGACGTCGGCAAACACCGGCGGATTGTCCACGCGCGCGACAAAATCCAGCGCAGGCGCGCATGCCTGCATCTGCTCGCGCAGAAAGGCCAGGCCCAGCTCCGGCGCATTCAGGCACAGCAGCGCATGGCCGCCGGGCGCCAGCAGATCGGGCAGGCGGCGCATGATGCGCGCGTAGTCTTTGGTGGCGACAAAGCTGCCCTTCTGATAGCTGGGCGGGTCGGCGATCACCAGGTCGTACGGCCCGCCGCGCGCGATCTTGCCCCAGGAGCTGAAGATGTCATGCGCCAGAAAGCTGGCGCCGCCGGCCAGGCCATTGAGCTGGTGGTTGTGCTGCCCGGTGGCTATCGAACCCCGGCCCATGTCCACGTTGACCACCTGGGCCGCGCCGGCCTGCAGCGCCGCGACCGAGAAGGCGCAGGTGTAGGCGAAAAGGTTCAGCACCCTGGCGCCCTGCCCTGTGCGCGCCCGATGCGCGGCGGCATGCGCGCGCACCCAGCGCCGGCCCGCCGCCATGTCCAGGAACAGGCCGTGGTTCTGCCCGCGCAGCACATGCACGCGATAGCGCGCGCCGTCCTCGGTGACCACATGCGGATCAGGTACGGCGCCGGCCATCAGCCGCGTTTCGCTGCGACCCGCCATGCGCAGCGCCTCGCCACGGTGCTGGAACACCCAGTTCAAGCCCTGACCCGGCGCGATCTGCTGCCAACGGGCCTGCAGCGCGCTGCCGATGATGGCCAGTTGCTCCTCCGTGGCCGGCGCAAAGCTGGTCAGCACCAAGACCGGCGGATAGGCGTCCAGCGCCCACTGCTCGCACCCGGCAAAGCGCCCGCCCCGGCCGTGGAAGAGGCGGCAGGCATCCGTGGCAACAGGCATAGCGGCAATGGCGGCTAGCAGGGCTTGCATGGCGTGATTTGAGATAAAAAGAAGGCCCAGAGCTTATACAGCAAGCGCCAAAAGCTATAAAAACCATAGAAAAAGGCAGCCAAAGCTGCCTTTCTCGGGGGGGCGGTGTGCCTACTTGCGCGCCGGCGGCACGTCGGTGCAGCTGCCATGCGCCACCTCGGCCGCCATGCCTATGCTCTCGCCCAGCGTGGGGTGCGGATGGATGGTCTTGCCGATGTCCACCGTGTCTGCGCCCATTTCGATGGCCAGGGCAATCTCGCCGATCATGTCGCCGGCGTGCGTGCCGACGATGCCGCCGCCCAGGATCTTGCCGTGGCCGTGGGCCTCGGGTGAATCGTCGAACAGCAGCTTGGTGAAGCCCTCGTCGCGGCCGTTGGCAATCGCCCGGCCGGAGGCCGCCCATGGGAACAGGCCCTTCTTGACCTTGATGCCCTGCGCCTTGGCCTGGTCCTCGGTCAGGCCGACCCAGGCGACCTCGGGGTCGGTGTAGGCCACGCTGGGGATGACGCGGGCGTTGAAGGCGGCTGCCGCCAGCTCCTTGTTGCCCTGCAGTTCGCCGGCGATGACCTCGGCCGCCACATGGGCCTCGTGCACCGCCTTGTGCGCCAGCATGGGCTGGCCGACGATGTCGCCGATGGCAAAGATATGCGGCACGTTGGTGCGCATCTGAATGTCCACGTCGATGAAGCCGCGATCCGTCACCGCCACCCCCGCCTTGTCGGCGGCGATCTTCTTCCCGTTGGGCGAGCGCCCCACCGCCTGCAGCACCAGGTCGTAGGTCTGCGGCTCGGGCACCGTGACGCCGTCCTTGGCAGGAGCGAACGTGACCTTGATGCCTTCCGGCGTGGCCTCGGCCGCCACGGTCTTGGTGTTGACCATGATGTTGTCGAAGCGCGGCGCGTTCATCTTCTGCCAGACCTTGACCAGATCACGGTCGGCGCCCTGCATCAGGCCGTCCATCATCTCGACCACGTCCAGGCGCGCGCCCAGCGTGGAGTACACCGTGCCCATCTCCAGGCCGATGATGCCGCCGCCCAGGATCAGCATGCGTTTTGGCACGCCAGCGAGCGCCAGCGCGCCGGTGCTGTCCACCACGCGCGGGTCGTTGGGCATGAAGGGCAGACGCACGGCCTGGCTGCCGGCGGCGATGATGGCGTTCTTGAACTGCACGACCTTCTTGGCGCCGGTCTTGTCCTGGCCGCTGCCTGTCGTTTCCTCCACCTCCAGGTGGTGGCTGCCGACGAAATGCCCATAGCCGCGCACGATCGTGACCTTGCGCATCTTGGCCATCTGGCCCAGGCCGCCGGTGAGCTTGGAGATCACCTTTTCCTTGTGGCCGCGCAGGGTATCGACGTTGACGCTGGGCGCGCCGAAGTCGATGCCCGCGGCCTTCAGGTGGCTGACCTCATCCATCACCGCAGCCACATGCAGCAAGGCCTTGGATGGGATGCAACCCACGTTCAGGCACACGCCGCCCAGCGTGGCGTAGCGCTCGACCAGCACCACCTTCAGGCCCAGGTCGGCGGCGCGGAACGCCGCCGAATAGCCGCCGGGACCGCCGCCCAGCACGAGCACGTCGCAGTCGAGGTCGGCGTTGCCGGCGTAGCTGGCGGCCGCTGGTTGTTCGCCCCCTCTCCCGCTCGCGGGAGAGGGTTGGGGTGAGGGTGCAGGCGGCGTGGCCTTGCTGACCCCACCCTCACCCCTGCCCTCTCCCGCCCCGGCGGGAGAGGGAGAAGCAGCGGCTGCCTCCAGCGTCAGCACCACCGTGCCTTCCGCCACCTTGTCGCCCACCTTGACCTTGAGCTCTTTCACCACCCCGGCATGGCTGCTGGGGATTTCCATGGAGGCTTTGTCACTCTCCACGGTGATGAGCGATTGCTCGACGGCCACGCTGTCGCCGGGTTGCACCAGCACTTCGATCACGCCAACCTCGGCGAAGTCGCCAATATTGGGCACCTTGATGTCGATGACTGCCATGTCAGTATTCCTTTCAGAGCAGCACGCGGCGGAAGTCCGCCAGGATCTGGCCCAGGTAGACGTTGAAGCGCGCGGCTGCGGCACCATCGATCACGCGGTGATCCCAGGTGAGCGACAGCGGCAGCATCAGGCGCGGATGGAAGGCCTTGCCGTCCCACACCGGCTCCATGGTCGAGCGGCACACGCCCAGGATGGCCACCTCGGGCGCGTTGATGATGGGCGTGAAATAACGCCCGCCAATGCCGCCCAGACTGGAGATGGTGAAGGTGGCGCCGCTCATGTCGGCCGGGCCCAGCTTGCCATCCCTGGCCTTCTTGGCGAGATCCCCCATTTCCTGGCTGATCTGCAGCACGCCCTTCTTGTCGGCGTCCTTGATCACGGGCACGACCAGGCCATTGGGCGTATCGGCGGCAAAACCGATGTGGTAGTACTGCTTGTAGATCAGCGCATCGCCGTCCAGGCTGCTGTTGAACTCGGGGAATTTTTTCAGCGCCGCGACGCAGGCCTTGATCAGGAAGGCGAGCATGGTGACCTTGACGCCGCCCTTCTCGTTCTCCTTGTTGGTGGAGACGCGGAAGGCTTCCAGGTCGGTGATGTCGGCATCGTCATGGTTGGTGACGGCCGGAATCACGATGGCATTGCGCAGCAGGTTGGCGCCGCTGATCTTCTTGATGCGGGACAGCTCCTTGCGCTCGATGGGGCCGAACTTGGCGAAGTCCACCTTGGGCCAGGGCAGCAGATCCAGACCCACACCCGAGCCACCTCCGGCCGGGGCCCTGGCGGCCTGGGCCTGGGTTTGCACGGCGCCTGCCATGACGGAGCGGGTGAAGGCTTGCACATCCTCGGCCGTGATGCGGCCCTTGAGGCCCGTGCCCTTGAGCTCGGCCAGCGGCACGCCGAGTTCGCGGGCGAACTTGCGCACCGACGGCGATGCGTGGGGCAGGCCCGGCGTGGGGCTGCCGGGCTGGTGCGCGGGCATGGCAATAGCGGTGGCGGCAGCGGCCACAGGTGCCGGCGCGGATGCAGGTGCTGCAACCGGTGCCGGGCTTGGAGCTGCGCTGGCTGGTGCTGGCGCAGCGCCGGCCGCGGCGCCTTCGATGACGGCCACCAGGTCACCGATGTTGACCTTGTCGCCCACCTTGATCTTCAGCTCCTTGAGCGTGCCGGCCACGGGCGAGGGAATCTCCATCGACGCCTTGTCGGACTCGACGGTGAACAGCGACTGCTCGACCTTGATGGCATCACCCACCTGGACCAGCAGCTCGATCACGGCCACGTCCTTGAAGTCGCCGATGTCGGGTACATGCACGTTGATGGGGCCAGCAGCTGCTGCTGCAACGGGGGCCGCAGCGGGGGCAGCCACCGGGGCCGGCGCGGCGGCAGTGGGCGCCGCTGCGGGCGCGGGAGCAGCGGCGGCACCGCCATCGGCGGCCTCCAGCTCAACGATCACGCTGCCCTGCTTGACCTTGTCGCCCACCTTCACGGTCAGCGCCTTGACCACGCCGGCGTGGCTCGACGGAATCTCCATCGATGCCTTGTCCGACTCGACCGTGATCAGCGACTGCTCCAGCGCCACCGTATCGCCGGGCTTGACCAGCAATTCGATCACGCCGACTTCGTCAAAGTCCCCGATATCGGGTACCTGGATTTGAATCAATGCCATGGTTGTCTCCCTCGTCTTCAGGCGTGCAGGGGGTTGATCTTGTCGGTCTTGATGCCGTACCTGGCAATCGCCTCGGCCACCTTGGCCAGCGGCAGCTTGCCATCGTCGGCCAGCGCCTTCAGGGCGGCCACGGTGATGAAGTGGCGGTTGACCTCGAAATGCTCACGCAGTTTGCTGCGGAAGTCGCTGCGGCCAAAGCCGTCGGTACCCAGCACCTTGTAGCTGCGCCCGGCCGGGATGAAGGCGCGGATCTGCTCGGCGTAGTTCTTCATGTAGTCGGTCGAAGCCACCACCGGGCCGGCGTGACCGGTGAGCTGTTGCGTGACGAAGGGCACGCGCGGCGTGGCCGTGGGGTGCAGCAGGTTGTGGCGCTCGGCGTCCTGGCCCTCACGGGTGAGCTCATTGAAGCTGGTGCAGCTCCAGACGTCGGACTGCACGCCCCAGTCGGCGGCCAGGATCTTCTGCGCCTCGATGGATTCGCGCAGGATGGAGCCCGAACCCAGCAGCTGCACGCGCAACGCACCTTCGGCGCCCTGCTTGCACAAATACATGCCCTTGAGGATTTGCTCCTCTGTGCCGGCGGTGAGGCCCGGCATGGCGTAGTTTTCGTTCAGCAGGGTGATGTAGTAGTACACGTTCTCCTGCTTTTCCACCATGCGCTTCAGGCCTGCGTGCAGGATCACGCCGACCTCATGCGCAAACGTCGGGTCGTAGCTGATGCAGTTGGGAATGGTGCCCGCCAGGATATGGCTGTGGCCGTCCTCGTGCTGCAGGCCCTCGCCATTGAGCGTGGTGCGCCCGGACGTGCCGCCCAGGATGAAGCCGCGCGCCTGCATGTCGCCGGCAGCCCAGGCGAAGTCGCCAAAGCGCTGGAAGCCGAACATCGAGTAGTAGACGAAGAACGGAATCATGATGCGGTTGTTCGTCGAGTACGACGTCGCCGCCGCAATCCACGAGCAGATGCCGCCCGCCTCGTTGATGCCCTCTTGCAGGATCTGCCCGGCCTTGTCTTCCTTGTAATACATCACCTGGTCGCGGTCGACCGGGGTGTAGAGCTGGCCCAGAGGGTTGTAGATGCCGATCTGGCGGAACAGCCCCTCCATGCCGAAGGTGCGCGCCTCATCGACCAGGATGGGCACGACGCGCGGGCCCAGTGCCTTGTCGCGCAGCAGTTGCGTCAAGAAGCGCACATAGGCCTGGGTGGTGCTGATCTCGCGGCCCTCGGCCGTGGGCTCAATGACGGCCTTGAAGGTATCCAGCGCGGGCACGGTGAAATGCTCGTCGGCCTGCTCGCGGCGCTTGGGCAGGTAACCGCCCAGGGCCTTGCGGCGCTCGTGCAGGTACTGCATCTCGGGCGTGTCGTCGGCCGGCTTGTAATAGGGCAGCTTTTCCAGCTCGCTGTCCGGGATCGGAATGTTGAAGCGGTCGCGGATGTACTTGATGTCCTCGTCGTCGAGCTTCTTGGTCTGGTGCACGGTGTTCTTGGCCTCACCGGCCTTGCCCATGCCGTAACCCTTGACGGTCTTCACCAGCAGCACCGTGGGTTCGCCATGGTGCTCATTGGCCGCATGGAAGGCGGCGTAGACCTTCTCGGGCTCGTGGCCACCGCGGCGCAGCTCCCAGATCTCGTCATCGGTCAGGTGTTCGACCAGCTTCAGCGTCTCGGGGTACTTGCCGAAGAAATGCTTGCGGATGTAGGCGCCGTCCATGGCGCGGTAGGTCTGGTAGTCGCCGTCCAGCGTCTCCATCATCACCTGCTTCAACTTGCCGCTCTTGTCGCGGCGCAGCAGCTCGTCCCAGCCCTTGCCCCACAAGAGCTTGATGACATGCCAGCCGGCGCCGCGGAAGTCGCCTTCGAGCTCCTGCACGATCTTTCCATTGCCGCGCACCGGGCCATCGAGGCGCTGCAGGTTGCAGTTGATGACGAAGATCAGGTTGTCCAGGTTCTCGCGCGCCGCCAGGCTGATCGCGCCCTTGCTCTCGGGCTCGTCCATCTCGCCGTCACCCAGGAACACCCAGACGCGGCGCTTGGCCGTGTCGGCAATGCCGCGGGCGTGCAGGTATTTCAAAAAGCGTGCCTGGTAGATGGCCATCATCGGGCCCAGGCCCATGGACACGGTGGGGAACTGCCAGAAGCCCGGCATCAGCTTGGGGTGGGGGTAGCTTGACAGGCCTTTACCGTCCACTTCCTGGCGGAAGTTCTCCAGCTGGTCTTCGCTGATACGGCCCTCCAGAAAGGCGCGGGCATAGATGCCGGGCGCGCTATGGCCCTGAAAGTAAATGCAGTCGCCGCCGTGGGTTTCGCTCTCGGCATGCCAGAAATGGTTGAAGCCCGCGCCCCACATGGAAGCCAGCGAGGCAAACGAGCCGATGTGCCCGCCCAGGTCGCCACCATCGGCCGGGTGCAGGCGGTTGGCACGCACCACCATGGCCATGGCGTTCCAGCGCATATAGGCGCGCAGGCGTTTTTCGATGGCGATGTTGCCGGGACAGCGCGCCTCCTGCTCGGGCTCGATGGTGTTCACATAGCCGGTGTTGGCCGAGAACGGCAGGTCGATGCTGCTTTGCCGACCATGTTCGAGCAGCTGCTCCAGCAGAAAGTGCGCCCGCTCCGGGCCCTCTTTCTCAATGACCGCGGACAGCGCCTCCAGCCATTCGCGGGTTTCCTCTTGGTCTATATCGGCAGCAGTCTTGGCTTTGGTCGGATCGGACATGCCCTGTCTCCTTTGAAGTGAGTGACTATGGTGAACGAATTACGGGCGCAAGTTTCGCATAGTTCGACAAAATATCAAATAGCGGCTGTTGATTTCTTATTATGAAATTTTGCTGCAGATGCACATCATTTTTCACAATGAAAACAGCTCCTGCGCGGCCTTAAACTCCACTGCATGGCCACCCCCTGCCCCTCGCCCAGCTCACCCGTGTCTGCGATAAAAACGCCGGCGCGCTGGTGGCGCGCATGGTGGCGCAGCCTGTCGCCGATGCGCCAGGATCGCTTTGCCACGCTGGCCCCGCTGGCGGCGGTGCTGATGTTCCTGGCGGCGATCGTGGCTTCTTTCTGGTATTTGCGCTCCGAAGAGATCGCCCGTGAAAAGGAGGCCCTCAAACGCGACGTGGAATACGCCCAGCAGCGCGTACGACTGCGCCTGCTGGAGCGCCAGGAGCAGATCATGCGCATCGCGCGCGATCTGTCCAACGAAGAACTGGAACGCGCCGACTTCGTGAGCCGCGCCGAGGCCCTGATCAGCCAGTACCCCGAGCTGCAGTCCATCACCTGGATCGACGAGCGCCGCCGTATCCGTGCCAGCCAGGCCGCCCCCACCGTGACCAGCAGCCAGTTGCGCGTGACCGGCGAGGTGCTGAAGACGGGCGAGGCAGCTGATTTGTTCAAGCAGGCGCGCCAGTTGCGGCAACCCGTGTATTCACTGCCAACGGCAGGAGCAGGCGACACCGCCCCACTGCTGCAATTGCAGGTGCCGCTATCGCCGCATGACCAGTTTGGCGGCGTGGTGCTGGCCGAGTACTCCATCGACAGCCTGCTGCGCTACGGCACGCCCACGGAGGTTCTGGCGCGCTACGCCGTGACCCTGCTCGACGGCCGTGGCCAGGTTCTGGCCGGAACGCCTCTGGCGCCCAGGCACAACGCCCTGCTGCCCTGGACGACCAAGGCCAACGCCTATGCCATCCCCGTCTCGCCGGTAGGCAATGGCCTGGTACTGCGCGCCCAGGCCTACCGCACCTCGCTGGGCGTGGTGGGCAGTGGCCTGTTCTGGCTGGTGGGCAGCTTGAGCGTCATGACGTCATGGCTGTTGATCGCCACCTGGCGCCACACGCGCCGGCGCATGCGCGCGCAAGAGGCCTTGATCGTCGAGACCAATTTCCGCCGGGCAATGGAAAACTCCATCCTGACCGGCATGCGCGCCCTGGATCTGCAAGGGCGCATCACCTACGTGAACTCCGCCTTCTGCCAGATGACGGGCTGGACCGAGGCCGAGCTGGTGGGCCAGACACCGCCCTACAGCTACTGGCCCGAGGGCGAATACGACAAGCTGCACGCCAACCTGCGCGACGAGCTCTCGGGCAAGACCGTGCCCGGCGGCTTTCAGGTGCGCGTGCGACGCAAGAGCGGAACCCTGTTCGATGCGCGCCTGTACGTCTCACCGCTGATTGACGCGCGCGGCCAGCAGACCGGCTGGATGACATCGATGACGGACATCACCGAGCCCAACCGCGTGCGCGAGCAGCTCACCGCCTCACACGAGCGCTTCACCATCGTGCTGGAGGCGCTGGATGCATCGGTGTCGGTCGCCCCGCTGGGCAGCCAGGAGCTGCTGTTTGCCAACCGCCTGTACCGCCAGTGGTTTGGCTCGCAGACCGGAGGGCACCTGGAGATGGTGGCGCAGGCGGGTGTTCCGCTCTCTCCGTCTGCGCCAAGTGGTGACGACGTGGGGGCAGAGGACGACCTGTTGGGCCTGCCGGTGGATCCGCTGGCCAGGGCCCGCGCGGAAAACGCCGAGATCTACCGCAGCGACCTGGGCAAATGGCTGGAAGTGCGCTCGCGCTACCTGAACTGGGTCGATGGCCGGCTGGCGCAGATGGTCATCGCCACCGACATCACCCCGCGGCGCGTGGCCGAGGAACAGGCTGCACGCCAGGCCGAGCGCGCCCAGTCGGTCAGCCGGCTGATCACCATGGGCGAGATGGCATCGAGCGTGGCGCACGAGCTCAATCAGCCGCTCACCGCGATAAACAACTACTGCAGTGGCATGGTCTCGCGCATCCAGAACGGCACCCTCAGCGAGGAGGCTCTGCTGACCGCGCTGCAAAAGACCGCGCACCAGGCCCAGCGCGCCGGCCAGATCATCCAGCGCATTCGCGCCTTCGTGAAGAAAAGCGAGCCCAATCGCACGCTGGCCAACGTGCACGACATGGTGGGCGAAGCGTTGGAGTTGGCCGAAATAGAGCTGCGCCGCCACAACGTGCGCCTGACACACCATGTCGCGGCCCGCCTGCCACCGGTCATGGCGGACTCCATATTGATTGAACAGGTGCTCATCAACCTGATGAAGAATGGCGCCGAGGCCATCGCCCAGGCGCAGCGCCCGCCGGCGCTACGCAGCGTGGAGCTGCGCGTGGTACCACGCCAGGTGGATGGCGCCGAGGTCATCGAATTCTCGGTACAGGACACCGGCAGGGGCCTGGCGCCGGAAGTGCTGGCGCATTTGTTCGAGGCCTTTTTCTCCACCAAGAGCGAGGGTATGGGGATAGGCTTAAATTTGTGCCGCAGCATTGTCGAATCGCACCAGGGAAGGATGGCCGCGGAGAACCTCTACAATGCAACAGAGGTTACCGGTTGTCGGTTTTCTTTCTGGTTACCACTCGCCAATACGGGCGATAGTGCTATTACTTCAGCAGCAACGACATATCCAAGGACTACTGCATGAGCTTGATTCCGAAAAAAGGTACCGTCTATGTCGTCGATGACGATGAAGCCGTCCGCGATTCACTTCAGTGGCTGCTGGAGGGCAAGGATTACCGCGTTCGGTGCTTCGATTCGGCAGAGTCTTTCCTGACCCGCTACGACCCGCGTGAAGTGGCCTGCCTGATCGTGGACATCCGCATGGGCGGCATGACCGGGCTGGAGCTGCAAGATAGGCTGCTGGAACGCAAGTCGCCCCTGCCCATCGTCTTTATCACCGGCCATGGCGACGTGCCCATGGCCGTCAACACCATGAAGAAGGGCGCCCTGGATTTCATCCAGAAGCCGTTTGACGAGCAGGAGTTGCTGGGCCTGGTGGAGCGCATGCTCGATCATGCCCGCGAGGCCTTCACCGACCACCAGCAGGCCGCCAGCCGCGATGCGCTTCTGTCCAAGCTCACCGGCCGCGAGGCCCAGGTGCTCGAGCGCATCGTCGCCGGCCGCTTGAACAAGCAGATCGCCGACGATCTGGGCATCAGCATCAAGACCGTCGAGGCGCACCGCGCCAACATCATGGAAAAGCTCAACGCCAACACCGTGGCCGACCTGCTGAAAATTGCCCTGGGGCAGACCACCGCCAAGGCTTGATTACTCCTTTATTCATAGCTGCCTGCGCCCGCCACAAAAGCGCCAGGCGGCTTTTTCATTTGTATTCCGGATTAGTTCAACAATGACCGCCCAACTGATAGACGGCAACGCCCTCTCGCGCCAACTGCGCGCGCAAGTCGCCCAGCGCACGCAAGCCCTGAAGGCGCGTGGCATCACACCAGGCCTGGCCGTGGTGCTGGTGGGCGACAACCCGGCATCCCAAGTCTATGTGCGCAACAAGGTCAAGGCCTGCGAAGACGTGGGCTTTCACTCGGTACTCGAAAAGTACGACGCCACGCTGACCGAAGAACAGCTCCTGGCGCGCGTGGCGGCGCTGAACAACGACCCCGCCATCCAGGGCATCCTGGTGCAGCTGCCGCTGCCCAAGCATATTGACGACCACAAGGTCATCGAGGCCATCTCGCCCCTGAAGGATGTGGACGGCTTTCACGTCGCCAGCGCCGGCGCGCTGATGGTGGGCGAGGTCGGCTTCAAGGCCTGCACGCCCTACGGCTGCATGAAGATGCTTGAATCGATCGGCATGCAAGACCTGCGTGGCAAGCATGCCGTGGTGATTGGCCGCAGCAACATAGTCGGCAAGCCCATGGCCATGATGCTGCTGGCCGCCAACGCCACCGTCACCGTCTGCCACAGCGGCACGGCAGATCTTGCCGCCATGACGCGCCAGGCCGACATCGTGGTCGCCGCCGTGGGCAAGCGCAATGTGCTCACGGCCGACATGGTCAAGCCCGGCGCCGTGGTCATCGACGTGGGCATGAACCGCAACGACGCGGGCAAACTCTGCGGCGACGTGGATTTTGACGGCGTCAAGCAGGTCGCGGGCTGGATCACCCCCGTTCCCGGCGGCGTCGGCCCCATGACCATCACCATGTTGCTGGTCAACACCCTTGAAGCGGCCGAGCGCCTGTAGTTGATCGATCGCTGCTTGAACCCGCTCCCACTGCCGCCATCTAAACCCGCATGAGCAATCCCCTCCTCGACTTCTCGGCCCAGATCCCGTTCGACCGCATCACCCCCGCCGACGTGGCGCCCGCCGTGGATCAGCTGCTGGCACGCGCCGACGCGGCCTTGGCCAGCGTCACCGCGCCCGACTTTCCCGCGCAGTGGGGCTCAATCGCCCGCGTGCTGGACGTGGCCACCGAGGAGCTGGGCCGCGCCTGGGGCGCGGTGAGCCACTTGAACAGCGTGGCCGACACCCCCGAGCTGCGCGCCGCCTACAACGCCGCCCTGCCGCGCGTCACAGAGTTCTGGACCCGCCTGGGCGCCGACGAGCGCCTGTACGCCAAGTACAAGGCCATAGACCCGGCGACGCTCAACGCCGAGCAGCGCCAGGCGCGCAGCAACGCCATGCGCAACTTCGTGCTCTCGGGCGCCGAGCTGCAAGGCGCGGCCAAGGAGCGCTTCGCCGCCATCCAGGAGCGCCAGGCCGAGCTGCAGCAAAAATTCAGCGAAAACGCGCTGGACGCCACCGACGCCTACGCCTACTACGCCAGCGCCGAGGAGATCGAAGGCCTGCCCGCCGACGTGATGCAGGCCGCGCGCGCGGCGGCCGAGGGGGAAGGAAAACAGGGTTACAAGCTCACGCTGAAGATGCCCTGCTACCTGCCGGTGATGCAGTTCGCCAAGAGCAACACTTTGCGCGAAAAGCTCTACCGCGCCTATGTCACCCGCGCCTCGGATCAGGCCGAGGGCGATGCGAAACGCTTTGACAACAGCGCCGTCATGACCGAGATCCTGGCGCTGCGCAGGGAAGAGGCGCAGCTACTGGGCTACGAGAATTTCGGCCAGGTATCGCTGGTGCCCAAGATGGCGCACACGCCGGAGCAGGTCACCCACTTCCTGCGCGACCTGGCCCAGCGCGCCCGGCCCTTTGCCGAGAAAGACGTGGCCGACCTGCGCGCCTTTGCGGCCGAGCAGCTGGGCCTGCAGGATCCGCAGGCCTGGGACTGGCCCTATATCTCCGAGCAGCTCAAGGAAGCGCGCTATGCCTTCAGCGAGCAAGAGCTGAAACAATATTTCACGGCGCCCAAGGTGCTGGCCGGCCTGTTCAAAATCGTCGAGACCCTGTTCGAGGTGGCGATACGCCGCGACCAGGCGCCGGTGTGGAATGAGGCCGTGGAGTTCTACCGGATCGAGCGTGACGGCAAGCTGGTGGGCCAGTTCTACCTGGACCAGCCCGCGCGTGCCGGCAAGCGCGGTGGCGCCTGGATGGACGACGCGCGCGCGCGCTGGCTGCGCCCCGACACCGGCCGGCTGCAGACGCCCGTGGCCTATCTGGTGTGCAACTTCGCGCAAGGAGTTGACGGCAAGCCGCCCCTGTTGACCCACGACGACGTGATCACCCTGTTCCACGAGTTCGGCCATGGCCTGCACCACATGCTGACCCATGTGAACGAGCGCGATGTCTCGGGCATCAGCGGCGTGGAGTGGGATGCGGTGGAGTTGCCCAGCCAGTTCATGGAAAACTTCTGCTGGGAATGGGAGGTGCTCAAGCACCTGACGGCCCATGTGGACAGCGGCGCGCCGCTGCCGCGCGCCCTCTACGACAAGATGATCGCCGCCAAGAACTACCAGGCCGGCATGCAGACCCTGCGCCAGATCGAGTTTGCGCTGTTCGACATGCTGCTGCACACCGAGCATGAGCCGCAGGGCGACCTGCTGGCATTGCTGGCGCGCGTGCGCGCCGAGGTGGCGGTGCTCAAGCCCCCGGCCTTCAGCCGCACGGCCCACACCTTCAGCCATATCTTCGCCGGCGGCTACGCGGCCGGCTACTACAGCTACAAATGGGCCGAGGTGCTGAGCGCCGACGCCTACGCCGCCTTCGAGGAAACCACCGGCGCCGACGGCGTGCCCAGCCTGGAGACCGGCCGGCGCTACCGCCAGGCCATTCTGGAGGCCGGCGGCAGCCGCCCGGCCATGGAATCCTTCAAGGCCTTCCGCGGCCGGGAGCCCACGCTGGACGCCTTGCTGCGCCACCAGGGCATGGCCTGATAAAAAGTGAGCTGCTTGCGCTTGTCTACCAAGGTATTTAAACTATTTTCAGCGTTAAACCAGCCAGATATCAGCGCAAGCAGCTATTGTTTTTGAGAACCGCACAGGATTCGCCGCATGACCATCCTCCGCTTTGTCGCCACCTGCGCCACCCTCGTCGCCCTGGCCACGGCCGCGCAGGCCCAGCAGGTCTACCGCATCGTCGGGCCCGACGGCAAGGTCACGTTCTCCGACCGCGCACCCAGTGGCGGCGCCGAAGCGGCACAGGCGGGCAGCGGCCAGCGCGGCGGCAATGCCAATGACGCCCTGCCCTATCAGCTGCGCCAGGTGGCGGCGCGCTTTCCCGTCACGCTCTACACCGGCAACGACTGCCAGCCCTGCAACAGCGCGCGCAACCTGCTCATCAACCGTGGCGTGCCCTTCACCGAGCGCACCATCACCAGCAACGAAGACATAGACGCGCTCAAGCAATTGAGCGGCGTGGCCAGCCTGCCGTTCGGCACCATAGGCGGCCAGCAGCTCAAGGGTTTTTCCGACAGCGAGTGGAGCCAGTACCTGGACGCCGCCGGCTACCCCGCGCAGTCGCAGCTGCCGCCCAGCTACCGCCGCCCGGCGCCGACGCCGCTGGTGGCAGCCAAACCGGCGGCACCGGCCACGGAAGCCGCAGCACCTGCCGCCGCGACACCGGCGGCACGCCCGGCGCCGGCACCCGCGACAGGCAAGTCGCCGTCCAACCCGGCCGGCATCATCTTTTAGAACCGTTCAGAACTGCAGCGTGCGCACGCCCTGCGCCGTGCCCAGCAGGCAGACATGGGCCTTCTGGTGCGCGAAAACGCCCACGGTGACCACGCCAGGCCATTGGTTGACCTGGCTCTCGAAGGCCAGCGGCTCGGCAATCGATAGGCCGCGCACGTCCAGGATATGCTGGCCGTTGTCGGTCACCAACGGCTGGCCATCCTTGCAGCGCAGCGTGGCCTGGCCGCCCATGGCGGCAAAACGCCGCACGATCTGCGCCGCCGCCATGGGGATCACCTCCACCGGCAGCGGAAAGGCGCCCAGCGCCGGCACCAGCTTGGACTCGTCGGCGATGCAGACAAAACGCTCGGCCAGCGCCGCCACAATCTTCTCGCGCGTCAGCGCCGCGCCGCCGCCCTTGACCATGTAGCCGGCGCCGTCGATCTCATCGGCGCCGTCGATGTACACCGACAGGCGCTCGACCTCGTTGGCATCGAACACCGGTATGCCCAGCGCCTGCAGGCGCGCGGTGCTGGCCTCGGAACTGGACACCGCGCCGCGAATGCTGTCCTTGATCGTCGCCAGCGCGTCTATGAACTTGTTGACAGTGGAGCCCGTACCCACGCCCACGATCTCGCCGGGCACCACATAGTGCAGCGCGGCCTGGCCGACCAGGGTCTTGAGTTCGTCTTGGGAAAGCGTGGTGGGTGCAGTCATGGGGGAAAATCGGGAGTGAACCTTGAATTATCTCCATGTCCCTACTTCCCTACGCCCTCGCCCGCCCTTTTCTCTTTGGCATGGATGCCGAAGCCGCCCACGAGCTGACCATGGACATGCTGGCCCGCGGCCAGCGCACGCCACTGCAATGGGCCTGGTGCAACGACACCGTGAGCGACCCCGTCACGCTAGCCGGCCTGCGTTTTCCCAACCGCGTGGGTCTGGCCGCCGGCCTGGACAAGAACGCGCGCTGCATTGACGGCCTGGCCGCCATGGGTTTTGGCTTCGTCGAGGTGGGCACCGTCACGCCCAAGGGCCAGCCGGGCAACCCCAAGCCGCGCATGTTCCGCCTGCCCCAGGCGCGCGCCCTGATCAACCGCCTGGGCTTCAACAACGAGGGGCTGGACGCCTTCATCGCCAACGTGCAACAGTCCCAGGTGCGCCGGCAGGGCAAGCCGCTGCTGCTGGGCCTGAACATCGGCAAGAACGCCAGCACGCCCATCGAGGACGCCACGCGCGACTACCTGACCTGCCTGGAGGGCGTGTACCCGCATGCCGACTATGTGACGGTGAACATCAGCTCGCCCAACACGCAGAACCTGCGCGCGCTGCAAAGCGACGAGGCGCTGGACGGCCTGCTTGGCGCCGTGGCCGGGCACCGTGAAAAGCTCGCTGCCGCCCAGGGCCGGCGCGTACCCATCTTTGTGAAGATCGCCCCGGACTTGAGCGAGGAGCAAGTGAGCGTGATTGCCGCCACGCTGCAACGCCACGGCATGGACGGCGTGATCGCCACCAACACCACCATCAGCCGCGACGCGGTGCAGGGGCTGCCCCATGCCGCAGAAACCGGCGGCCTGAGCGGCGCACCGGTGCTGGCGGCGAGCAACGCCGTCATCGCGCAGCTGCGCGCCGCGCTGGGGCCGGCCTTCCCCATCATCGGCGTGGGCGGCGTCATGAGCGCCGAGGACGCGGTGAGCAAAATCCGCGCGGGTGCCGACCTCGTGCAGATCTACACCGGCCTGATCTACGAGGGCCCGACCCTGATCGGCCGCGCCGCACGCGCCATCCAGGCCATGCGCTGACCAGGCCATGCGCTGAAATAGCAAAGGGCCGCGTCTGCAGCCCTTGGATTGAAACGCCGGCAATCAGCCGCGCCGCATGCGCGCAATGGCCGGAAGCACCACGCCCACCCAGCGCAGCACGCGATTCGGCCCGGCCAATGCGGCAATGCCCGCAACCGCGCCCAGCGCCAGAGGGTGCAGCCGTGCAAACGTCAGCAAGCGCGTCAGCAGGGGATCATTGGGATCCACCCGCCCCTGCGTGGCCGCAGCCGCACGCGCCTGGCGCATGGCCTGGCGGCGCTTGACCAGGCGCTCGCGCTGCGCATGGATGCGGTCGAGCACCTGTTGCTGCGCGGGGGTCGGTGTGGGGGTTGTGCCGGGCATCACAGCTGCTCCTTGATCACGCGCCAGTCCTGCGCCAGCTCGCGGCGCGTGAGCGCAAACGCGCTGCGCGTCTTGCGTGCCATCGACAGCAAGACGGCCAACACCGCGCCACAGGCGACTAACCACAGGCCCGCCAGCAACCAGGCCGCCAGGGCGCGCTGCGACGTGTCCCAGAACTGCACCAGCACCGCCGCGGACAGCAGCAACAAGGCCACCACGGCCAGCACGCCAAAGACGACCAGCAGCAACGCCAGCAGAGCCAGACGGCGTTTGTGGTCCGCCCACTCCAGCCGCGCCAGCTCCATGCGGTCTTCGACAGCGGTTGCGCCCTCGCCCATGGCCGAGCGCCAGCGCCCGGCCAGGCCCTGCAGGTTCAGCAACGCAGCCCAGTTGACACGCGCCATCGACGGATCAGCGGCGCGCCAGCAAAAAACCCACCAAGGCCCCTACGGCCAGCGCGGCGCTGGCCACGCGCCAGGGTTCGTCATGGGCGTACCGGTCGGCGGCACGGGCGGCGTCCCTGGCCTGGCCGGCCGCCTGCTGCGCCGCACGCACCGTGGCATCGCGCACGGTCTGGATACCGTCGTCCAGGCGCTGGCGCAGTTGCTTGATCTCGGGAATGCCGTCCAGATCGCGGCTGGCCAGCAGGCCGCGCAGGTCGCCGACCAGCTTTTCGAGTTCACCCTGGGATGTGGAAACGGTTTCGGATACGGAGGACATGAACAAGCCTTTCATAGCAGGAAACAACGGGAAGACGCCATACATGGCAGGCACGAGGGCGGATGCGACATCTTAGCGCAGCATGTCGGCCACATGCGCACCAATCGCCAAGGCGCTGGTCAAACCCGGAGATTCGATGCCAAACAGATTCACCAGTCCGGCCACGCCATGCTGGCGCGGCCCCTGGATCAGAAAATCCGCCGCCGGCTCCTGCGGACCGTGGATCTTCGGGCGTATGCCGGCATAGCCGGCTGCCAGCGCACCATCCCGCAGGCCAGGCCAGTATTTGCGCACCTCGGCATAAAAGGCCTGGCCGCGGCTGGCGTCCACCACCAGGTCATCGGGGCCATCTACCCATTGCACGTCGGGCCCGAACTTGGCCTGGCCGCCCAGATCCAGCGTCAAGTGCACGCCCAGGCCGGCAGCCTCGGGCACGGGGTAGATCAAATGGCTGAACGGCGCGCGGCCCGACAGCGTGAAGTAATTGCCCTTGGCGTAGGCCGCCTGCGGCACCAGGGCAGGATCGAGCCCCGCAAAGCAGCGCGCCAGACCGGGCGCATGCAGGCCGGCCGCATTCACCACCGTGCGGGCGCTGATACGGGTGCCGTCTTTAGCTTCAATATGTATAGCGTTTTGCGCACACTGCGCCTGCGCCAGGGGCGAATTCAATGCCAAAAGACCACCGGCATTCTCCAGATCACCGAGCAGCGCCAGCATCAGCGCATGGCTGTCCACGATGCCAGTGCTGGGCGACAGCAGCGCGGCCACGCATTCCAGCGCGGGCTCCAGCGCACGCGCCTCTTCGCGCGTGAGCCAACGCAGGTCATCCACCCCGTTGGCTGCGGCGCGCTGCCGGATGCCGTCGAGCTGCGCCAGTTGCCCGGGCGCGGTGGCCACGATGAGCTTGCCGCTGCGCTGGTAGGGCACGCCGCGCTCGGCGCAATAGTCGTACAGCATGGTCTTACCCTGCACGCACAGCCGCGCCTTGAGCGAGCCCTGGGGGTAGTAGATGCCGGCGTGTATCACCTCGCTGTTGCGCGAGCTGGTTTCGGTTCCGATGGCGTTCGCCGCCTCCAGCACCAAGACCTCGCGCCCATCCAGGGCCAGTGCCCGTGCTACTGCCAGACCCACCACGCCGGCGCCCACGACGATGCAATCCACCAAGTCACTCATGGTTATCTCCGTTCAAACAATGTTAGACAGTGCGATCAGGCAACAAAAAACCCCTTGCAGGCAAGCCTTGCAAGGGGTTGTGTTGGTGGGCGATACATGGATCGAACATGTGACCCCTGCCGTGTGAAGGCAGTGCTCTACCGCTGAGCTAATCGCCCCGGGCCTATGGCCGACAGGCCAAAAGCTGGAAAATTGGTGGGTGATACATGGATCGAACATGTGACCCCTGCCGTGTGAAGGCAGTGCTCTACCGCTGAGCTAATCACCCGTTTGTCGTTGTTGCGACAGCCTGCGATTATGGCATAGCTTTTTCGCCACCAGCAAAAGTCCGCCAAATTGTTTTCCCACCGCTGGATTTGTCGATCTGCGTGAGCAGGTCTTCGTGCTCGGCCAGCTCCTGTTCATTGGCGGGCAGCACGGGCAGCGCGATGCGGCTCAGGTCCATGGCGGCGACCCTGATGCCGTCGTCGCCGGCAGGCGCTTCGTCCATGATCAGGAGCGCGTCCTGCCCCCGGGTCATGTTGATGTACACGTCGGCCAACAGCTCGGCGTCGAGCAGCGCGCCGTGCAGCGTGCGGCCCGAGTTGTCCACCTCCAGGCGGTCGCACAGCGCATCGAGCGAGTTGCGCTTGCCTGGGAACAGCTCCTTGGCCATGGCCAGGGTGTCGGTGATGCTGTCCACATGCGTGGCCAGCGGCGGCAGACCGACGAGCTCCAGCTCCTTGTCCAGAAAGCCGACGTCGAAGCCGGCGTTGTGGATGATCAGCTCGGCCCCCTGCAGGTACTGCAGGATGTCCTGCACGCAGTCGGCAAACTTGGGCTTGTCGCGCAGAAACTCGTTGCTGATGCCGTGCACCTTGAGCGCGTCCTCGTGGCTGTCGCGCTCGGGGTTCAGGTACAGGTGCAGGTTGTTGCCGGTGAGCTTGCGGTTCACCAGCTCCACGCAACCGAGCTCGATGATGCGGTCGCCCGTCTGCGCGGACAGGCCGGTGGTTTCGGTGTCCAGAACGATCTGCCGGGTCATCAATGGTTCTCCCTGGCGTGATTGATCGTGTATTTGGGGATTTCTATGGTCACGTCCTGCTGCGCCAGGATGGCCTGGCAGGACAGGCGCGACTGCGGCTCCAGGCCCCAGGCACGATCGAGCAGATCTTCTTCCTCTTCCTCGGCCTCGTTGAGTGTTTCATATCCCTGACGCACGATGACATGGCAGGTGGTGCAGGCGCAGCTCATGTCGCAGGCGTGCTCGATCTTGATGTCATGCTCCAGCAAGGCCTCGCAGATGGAGGTGCCGGCGCTCGCGCTGATCTCGGCGCCCTCGGGGCAGTATTCGTGGTGGGGCAGAATTTTGATGACGGGCATGGGAAAAGAAATGGGTTAAAGCGCGCTGACGTTTTTGCCGGAAAGGGCTTGGCGGATGCCGCGGTTCATGCGCTGAGCGGCGAAGGCCTCGGTGCCCTTGGCCAGGGCGGCCGTGGCGGCCTCGACGCTGGCCGCGCCCTCCCCCGCGTCGAGCACTGCGCGCAGCGCCCGCATCAGGGCGTCTATGGCCGTGCGCTCATCGGTGGCGAGCACATCGCCATCGGCGTCGAGCGCGCTTTGCGTGGCGATCAGCAGGCGGTCGGCGTCGACGCGTGCCTCCACCAGGGCGCGCGCCTGCATGTCCTGCTCGGCCGTGGCAAAGCCGTCCTGCAGCATGCGGGCGATCTCTTCATCACTCAAGCCATAGGATGGCTTGACGTCGATGCTGGCCTCCACGCCGCTGCCCTGCTCGCGCGCGCTCACGCTCAGCAGGCCGTCGGCGTCCACGGTAAAGGTCACGCGGATGCGCGCCGCGCCCGCCGCCATGGGCGGTATGCCGCGCAGCTCAAAGCGCGCCAGGCTGCGGCAGTCCTGCACCAGGTCGCGTTCGCCCTGCACCACATGGATGGCCAAGGCCGTCTGCCCGTCCTTGTAGGTAGTGAAGTCCTGGGCCTTGGCGGTGGGAATGGTTTCGTTGCGCGCCACGATGCGCTCGACCAGGCCGCCCATGGTCTCCAGCCCCAGGGACAGCGGGATCACGTCGAGCAACAGAAGGTCGCCGCTGGTGCTGTTGCCGGCCAGCTGGTTGGCCTGTATGGCCGCGCCCAGGGCCACGACCTCGTCGGGATTCAGATTGGTCAGGGGCTCGCGGCCAAAAAAGTCGGCCACCGCCTCGCGCACCTGCGGCATGCGCGTGGAGCCACCCACCAGCACCACGCCCCGCACTTCGTCGCGTGTGATCTGCGCGTCGCGCAGCGCGCGGCGCACGGCGGCCAGCGAGCGCTGGGTGAGCGCTGCCGTGACGGCCGCAAAATCGGAGCTTTTAACATCAAATTTGGCCTCAACGCCCGCCAAATAAGCGCTGAACGCTACAGTTTCAGTAGTCGTCAACCCTTGCTTGCAGGCGCGTGCCGCCAGGCGCACGGCAGCCTTGTCGGCGGGCGTATGCGCCTGCAGGCCCAGCTGCTGCAGCACCCAGTCGGCAAGAGCCGCGTCGTAGTCGTCACCGCCCAGAGCCGAGTCACCGCCCGTGGCGATGACCTCGAACACGCCCTGGGTCAGGCGCAGTATGGAAATATCGAAGGTGCCACCGCCCAGGTCGTACACGGCGTAGACACCCTCGGCGGCGTTGTCCAGGCCGTAGGCAATGGCCGCGGCCGTGGGTTCGTTGATCAGGCGCAGCAGGTTCAGGCCGGCCAGGCGCGCCGCATCCTTGGTGGCCTGGCGCTGGGCGTCGTCAAAATAGGCCGGAACGGTGATCACGGCGCCGTAGATGTCGCTGTCGAAGCTGTCTTCCGCACGGTAGCGCAGCGTGGCCAGGATCTCGGCGCTGACCTCCACGGGCGACTTCACGCCGGCCACGGTGGACAGGCTCAGCATGCCGCCGGCGGCCTGTGCAGCGACAAAGTCGTAGGGCAGCTTCTCGCGCCCGGCGATGTCGGCCAGGCCCCGGCCCATGAAGCGCTTGGCCGAGGCCACGGTGTTGACCGGGTCCTGCGTCTGCGCCGCGGCGGCCTCATGGCCAACATGGCGTCCGCCGTCCTGGAGATAACGCACGACCGAGGGCAGCAGCACCCGGCCCTGGGCGTCTGGCAGGCATTCGGCCACGCCGCTCTTTACCGCGGCTACCAGCGAATGCGTGGTGCCCAGGTCTATGCCTACGGCAATCCGGCGCTGGTGTGGGTCAGGCGACTGGCCGGGTTCGGAAATCTGCAAAAGCGCCATGGATGTTTGTCATGAAGAGTCCCAGCAGGCCACAAGGTGAACCTCTGGAAGATCAATCGGGAGATGCCCTATTGTCCCAGTTGCTCACGGCGCAAATCGATGTCCCGTGCAAATCGCGCAATGAACATGAGGGATCTGACCTCGCGCGCGGCGCCCGCGTAATCCTGGCGGACGTCGATGAGTTGCCCGCAGCGCGCCAGGGCGGCGCCGCGCGCGGCCTGGGTCTCGTCCTCCAGCGCGTCGAGGTCGGCCACGCCGGTGGCCTCGTCCAGCGCCTCGCGCCACTGCATCTGCTGCATCAGAAAGGCCGCCGGCATGGCCGTGTTGTCCTCGGCGCGAATCGGCGCGCCATGCAGCTCGCACAGGTAGGCGGCACGCTTGAGCGGATCCCTCAGGCGCTGGTAGGCCTCGTTGATGCGCACCGACCACTGCATGGCCACGCGCTGCGCGGCCGGCCCTTGCGCGGCAAAGCGGTCGGGGTGGGCCTCGCGCTGCAGGTCCTTCCAGCGGGCATCCAGCATGGCGCGATCCTGCGCAAAACGTGGCTGCAGGCCAAAGAGTTCGAAATCGTCGGATTGAAGATTCATGGCAATAAAAAACCGCCAGCGCGGCGGGCGATGGCGGTTGCGGTCGTCAACGCGGTCACGACATGGTCAGACGCGGAAACTCTCCCCACAGCCGCAGCGGTCACGCTCGTTGGGGTTGACGAACTTGAACCCCTCGTTGAGGCCCTCGCGCACAAAATCCAGCTCGGTGCCGTCGATATACGCCAAGCTCTTGGGGTCGATCAGCACCTTCACGCCATGTTGTTCAAACACGATGTCCTCGGGTGCCTGCTCATCCACGTATTCGAGCTTGTAGGCCAGGCCCGAGCAACCCGTGGTCTTGACGCCCAGGCGCACGCCAAACCCCTTGCCCCTGCGGGCCAGGTAGCGGATCACATGCCGGGCGGCGGCTTCGGTCAGCGTAATGGCCATGGCGGTATCAGGCGGCCTCCACGACGGCGTCGTGCTTGGCCTTGTAGTCTTTGACGGCGGCCTTGATTGCGTCTTCGGCCAGGATGGAGCAGTGGATCTTCACGGGTGGCAGCGCCAGCTCCTCGGCGATCTGGCTGTTCTTGAGCTGCGCAGCCTCGTCCAGCGTCTTGCCCTTGACCCATTCGGTGACCAGCGACGAGGAGGCAATGGCTGAGCCGCAGCCATAGGTCTTGAAACGCGCGTCCTCGATCACGCCGGTCTCGGCGTTCACCTTGATCTGCAGCTTCATCACGTCGCCGCAGGCGGGCGCGCCCACCATGCCGGTGCCCACGCTGTCGTCGCCCTTGTCGAACGAGCCCACGTTGCGCGGGTTCTCGTAATGGTCAATCACTTTGTCCGAGTAAGCCATGGTGTATTTCTCCTGATTCAAATCTGCTCTGGCGCGCTCAATGCGCCGCCCATTGGATGGTGCTCAAGTCCACGCCATCCTGGTACATCTCCCACAGAGGGCTCAGCTCGCGCAGCTTGGCCACGTTGTGGCGAATGGTGCTGATCGCGTAGTCGATTTCTTCCTCGGTGGTGAAGCGGCCTATGGTCATGCGCAGGCTGCTGTGCGCCAGTTCGTCGCTGCGGCCCAGGGCGCGCAGCACGTAGCTGGGCTCCAGGCTGGCCGAGGTGCAGGCCGAGCCGCTGGACACCGCCAGGCCCTTGATGCCCATGATCAGCGACTCACCCTCGACGTAGTTGAAGCTCATGTTCAGGTTCTGCGGCACGCGCTGCTCCAGGCTGCCGTTGATGAATACCTGTTCGATGTCCTTCAGGCCGTCGAGCAGGCGCTGCTGCAGCACGCGCGCCTTGGCGTTCACCTCGTGCATCTCTTGTTTGATGATGCGAAAGGCCTCACCCATGCCCACGATCTGGTGCGTGGGCAGGGTGCCCGAACGCATGCCGCGCTCATGGCCGCCGCCGTGGATCTGCGCTTCCAGGCGCACGCGGGGCTTGCGGCGCACATACAGCGCACCCACGCCCTTGGGGCCGTAGGTCTTGTGCGCCGTCATGCTCATCAGGTCGACGGGCAGGCTGGCCATGTCGATCTCGACCCGGCCGGTGGCCTGGGCCGCATCCACATGCAGCAGGATGCCCCTTTCGCGGCACAGGGCGCCGATGGCGGGAATGTCCTGGATCACGCCGATCTCGTTGTTCACGAACAGCACGCTGATCAGGATGGTGTCAGGACGGATCGCGGCCCTGAGGGCATCCAGATCCAGCAGGCCGTCTTCCTTGACATCCAGGTAAGTCACCTCGAAGCCCTGGCGCTCGAGCTCACGCATGGTGTCGAGCACGGCCTTGTGCTCGGTCTTCAGGGTGATCAGGTGCTTGCCCTTGGTCTTGTAGAACTGGGCGGCACCCTTCAAGGCCAGGTTGATGGACTCGGTGGCGCCGCTGGTCCAGACGATCTCGCGCGGGTCAGCGCCTATCAGGTCGGCCACCTGGCCGCGCGCCTTCTCGATGGCCTCCTCGGCCTCCCAGCCCCAGGCGTGGCTGCGCGAAGCGGCGTTGCCAAAATGTTCACGCAGCCAGGGAACCATGGCGTCCACGACGCGAGGATCGACGGGCGTGGTGGCGCCGTAGTCTAGGTAAATGGGGAAATGCGGTGTCATATCCATGGCTGGCTCAAGTACAGGGCTCTGGCTGGCGCGAGTCAGAAGTCAAACAAGGTAATACGGGTCACGGCCCGGCGCAGGCCTGGGCCTGCCAACGGCCGGCTCAGGCTCTCAAGACTTGGCGAATGCGTTGCCCAGGGCAAACACCGAGTTGGGCGCATTCACGCGGATCGGCTTGACCACCGGCGTGGTGGAAATCGCGCGGCGCGTAACGGGCCTGTCCTCGATCTGGATGCCCTTGGCGAGTTGGTCGTCCACCAGCTTTTGCAGCGTGACCGAATCCAGAAACTCGACCATGCGCTGGTTCAGCGTGGCCCACAGGTCGTGCGTCATGCAGCGGCCGGCCTCGCCCAGGCAGTTTTCCTTGCCGCCGCACTGGGTGGCATCAATCGGCTCGTCCACCGAGACGATGATGTCGGCCACGGTGATGTCGCCAGCCTTGCGCGCCAGCGTATATCCGCCACCGGGACCGCGCGTGGACTCCACCAGCTCGTGGCGGCGCAGCTTGCCAAACAGCTGCTCCAGGTACGACAGCGAGATCTGCTGACGCTGGCTGATGGCAGCCAGCGTGACGGGGCCGTTGTTCTGGCGCAGGGCCAAATCAATCATGGCGGTGACCGCAAAACGGCCTTTCGTGGTGAGTCGCATTCCAAGCTCCTTGCCTAGGGTCTAGGCGTGTTCGTTTTAGAGAAACGCACAAGGCGCGCCATGAGGCCACGCCTGGGCACCCTCCGCGCCCTCCTCCAGAGGCATGCGGCCGAAACCGCCACCCCGAGGCCCCCGTGCGTAATGGGCTGATTAGTTGAGTAGTTTGTGGGAGTATACCACAAACCCAAGTAATTCTGTCGGGTAAATAGACTGGAAAGTCGCGTAATCACCCGCCAGGTCACTACGCCGGCACCTGGTCGCCGCCATGGGCGCCGAACACCCTGTCCTTCAGATGCGCCAGCTCGTCGCGCACGCGCGCCGCCTGCTCGAACTCCAGGTTGCGCGCATGCTCCAACATGCGTTTTTCCAGCCGCTTGATCTCGCGCGCAATGTCCTTTTCGGACATCTCGTCGAGCTCGGCGTGGCGCTGAGCCTCCTGTTCCAGGCGCAGCGCCTCCTGACCGGCCTTGTCGCTGTAAACGCCGTCGATCAGGTCGCGCACCTGCTTGACGATGCCACGCGGCGTGATGCCATGCGCCTGGTTGTAGGCCAGTTGCCGCGCACGCCGACGCTCGGTCTCGCCAATGGCCTTCTTCATGGAGTCGGTCACGCGGTCTGCATACAGGATGGCCCTTCCGTGCAAATTGCGCGCCGCCCGGCCTATGGTCTGGATCAGGCTGCGCTCGGCGCGCAAAAAGCCTTCCTTGTCGGCATCCAGAATCGCCACCAGCGACACCTCGGGGATATCCAGGCCTTCGCGCAGCAGGTTGATGCCCACCAGCACGTCGAACGCCCCCAGGCGCAGGTCGCGAATGATCTCCACGCGCTCCACCGTGTCCACGTCAGAATGCAGGTAGCGCACCTTGACACCGTTGTCGGACAGATAGTCGGTCAGCTGCTCGGCCATGCGCTTGGTCAGGGTGGTGATGAGCACGCGCTGGCGCTGCTGCACGCACAGGCGAATCTCCTGCAATACGTCATCCACCTGATGGGTGGCCGGGCGTACCTCCACCTCGGGATCGACCAGCCCCGTGGGCCGCACCACCTGATCCACCACCTGGCCGGAATGCTGCTTCTCGTAGTCAGCCGGCGTGGCCGAGACAAAAATCACCTGGCGCATGCGGCCTTCGAATTCCTCGAATTTGAGCGGCCGGTTGTCCAGCGCCGAGGGCAGGCGAAAGCCATATTCGACCAGCGTGGTCTTGCGCGAGCGGTCGCCGTTGTACATGGCGTTGAGCTGGCCGATCATCTGGTGGCTCTCGTCGAGGAACATCAGCGCATCCGGCGGCAGGTAGTCGGTGAGCGTGCTCGGCGGCTCGCCCGGCTGCGCGCCCGACAGATGGCGCGAATAATTCTCGATGCCCTTGCAATGCCCCACCTCGCTGAGCATCTCCAGGTCAAAGCGCGTGCGCTGCTCTAGCCGCTGGGCCTCGACCAGCTTGCCCTCCTTGGCAAAAAATTCCAGGCGCTCGCGCAGCTCCTCCTTGATGGTCTCCACCGCGCCCAGCACCACGTCGCGCGGCGTCACGTAGTGGCTGCTGGGGTAGACCGTGAAGCGCGGAATCTTCTGCTGCACGCGCCCGGTGAGCGGATCGAAAAGCTGCAGACTCTCCACCTCGTCGTCAAACAGCTCGATGCGCACGGCCAACTCCGAATGCTCGGCCGGAAAAACGTCGATGGTGTCTCCGCGCACACGAAACTTGCCACGCGAAAAGTCCTGTTCATTGCGCTGGTACTGCATGCGTATCAGCTGGCCTATGGCATCGCGCTGGCTCAACCTGTCACCCGCGCGCAGCGTCATGATCATGCGGTGGTAGCTCTCGGGGTTGCCAATGCCATAGATGGCCGACACCGTGGCGACGATGACCACATCACGCCGCTCCAGCAGGCTCTTGGTGCACGACAGACGCATCTGCTCGATATGCTCGTTGATGGCGCTGTCCTTCTCTATGAACAGGTCGCGCTGCGGCACATAGGCCTCGGGCTGGTAGTAGTCGTAATAGCTGACGAAATACTCCACCGCGTTTTTCGGAAAGAACTCGCGAAACTCCGAGTACAGCTGCGCCGCCAGCGTCTTGTTAGGCGCGAACACGATGGCCGGCCGGCCCATCTGGGCGATCACATTGGCCATGGTGAAGGTCTTGCCCGAGCCGGTCACGCCCAGCAGGGTCTGGAACACCTCGCCGTCCTGCACGCCCTCCACCAGCCTGGCAATCGCCTCGGGCTGGTCGCCGGCGGGCGGATAGGGCTGGAACAGCTGGAACGGCGAGCCGGGAAACTGGACGAACTGCCCGTCCACGGCGGCGGGCTCTGCGGTGACTTCATGCATGGCGATAGAAGGGTGAACAGGTAAGCCTACTGCAGCTGGGGGCGCCGTGCAGGACTTCCACCCCCATGCCGCATCGGCATCACGCCAACAGCTCGCACAGCATGTCCACATGCGCCTGGTGAAAATCTGGATCGGGATCGCTGCCCTCGCCAAACACCGCATGCCACAGCAGCACATGCACCATGGGCGACAGCGCCAGCCAGGGGTGGCGCGCCAGCACGCTGTCCTTCCTGCCGCTGGCCTTCAGGTTCTCGCTGATCACCGCCGTCACGTGCTGCGTGTTCAGCTGGGTCAGGTTTTTCCATTCATCCACGCGCAGCGGCACGCGCTCGCGCTCCGGAATCAATAGCCGCAGCAGCGTGATCACGTCCGGCGCCAGCAGCGCGGCCCGCAGGTGGTCAACGATCCACTCGGCGACGGCGCGCGTGCCCGCGCCGGCCGCCAGCTGCGGCATCCGCGCCCAATCCGTGCGGTGCAGGGTGCGATCGAGCAGCGCCTTGAAGATCGCGTCCTTGCTATCGAAATGCGCGTAAAGCCCGCCCTTGGACAGCCCGCAGCGTTGCGCTATGTCGTCTATGCGCGCGGCGCTGAAGCCGCGGCGGGAAAACTCCTGCAGCGCCGCATCCAGTATCTGGGGCACGCGCGCCTCGGGGGCCAGGCGCAGCCTGCGTTTGGGCAGGTTGATTTCGCTATCGCTCATGTGGGGCATTGTGATCTTTCAGGGCTGGTGCTGCAGCGGTGTCGATGGTATATTAATTACCGACTGGTCGGTTGTTATAAAGATCAAAGCCTATGAACGACTTCCCGTTTTCCATTGCCCGCCGGCGCCCGGCTGCTGCCGGTCGCGGCGCCTGGGCGCAGCGCCTGCCGGCCGGTGCCCTGGTTGCCGGCACACTGTGGGCCCTGGCCGGCTGCACCACGCTGGCCCCCGGATACCAGACTCCTGCAGCGCAGATTCCAGCCCAGTTCTCAAGCGCAAGCCCGGCCGACGCGAGCCAGGTCGGCGAGCTGGCCTGGCGCGACTACTTCACCGAACCCGAACTGCAAGCGCTGATCACCAAGGCCCTGGCCAACAACCGTGACCTGCGCGCCGCCATGCTGCGCGTGGAGCAGGCGCGTGCCGCCTACGGCATTTCGCGCGCCGACCGCGTGCCGGCAGTGGGCCTGGGCCTGGATTCGCAGCGCACACGCGTGCCAGGCGACCTGAACTTCACGGGCCGGCCCATCGTTTCCAGCCAACACCAGCTGGGCGTGGGCTTGACCAGCTGGGAGATAGACCTGTGGGGTCGCGTGCGCAACATGAACGAAGCCGCACTGCAAACCTACCTGGCAAGCGCCGACGGCCAACGCGCCACGACCCTGATGCTTGTCGCCCAGGTGGCGGACGGCTGGCTCTCGGTGCGCGAGCTCGACCACCGCATTCAGCTGGCCGATCAGGCGCTGGCCACGCGCACCGAGGCGCGCCGACGCTTCGCGCGCCGAGTCGAGGTGGGGTCGTCATCCAAACTGGACTTCGTGCAGGTGGAGCTGCTGTGGCAACAGGCCAGCGCCCTGGTGACGCAGTTGCAGCTGCAGCGCAGCACGCAGCTGCATGCGCTGGGCCTGCTGGTGGGTGATCCGAGCCTGAGCCTGGCGCCGGCGACGCAGCCGCTGTCCGCCCTGGCACCGCTGCCGCCACTGGCACCCGGCCTGCCCTCTCAGTTGCTGGAAAACCGCCCCGACATCGTCGCTGCCGAGCGTCAGCTGCAGGCCGCCAACGCCCGCGTTGGCGCAGCGCGCGCTATGTTCTTCCCGCGCATCGCCCTCACCACCATGGCAGGCACGGCCAGTGCTGATCTCGATGGCCTGTTTGCCTCCGGCAGCCGCGCCTGGACGTTCGCGCCCAGCGTGTCGCTGCCCATCTTCGATGGCGGGCGCCGCCAGGCCAACCTGGAGCTCGCCCAGGTGCAGCGCGAACAGGCGCTGAACGAATACCAGCAGGCCATCGAATCCGCGTTCCGCGACGTGGCCGATGCGCTTGCCGCAGGCCAGTCCTTGCAAGAGCAATTGCAGACCCTGCGCGCCACCGAGGACACGCTGACCGAGCGTGCGCGCCTGGCCGGCCGGCGCTACGAGGCCGGCGCGGCGCGCTACTTCGAGGTGCTGGATGCCGAACGCGACCTGCTCGCCACGCAGCAGCAGGTGGTACAGGCCGAGCATGCCTTGCTGACTGCGCGGCTGCGCCTGTACGCGGCGCTGGGCGGCGGCTCGCGCACACTCGCCCCGCTTCCCTTGCCGCTCCAGAAATCCGAGGAATGACACCATGAACGCAACATTGAAAAAATGGCTTGTCCCTGCCGCCATCGCGCTGCTCGCTGGCGGCGCTTACATGGCCTGGAATGCCACGCGCGACCAGGGCCCGGGCGAAGGCTTCGTGCACGGCAACGGCCGCATCGAGGCCACCGAGATCGACGTGGCCACCAAGCTGCCGGGCCGCCTGGCCGAGGTGCTGGCGGCCGAAGGCGCCTTCGTCAAGGCCGGTGACGTGCTGGCACGCATGGACATAGCCTCGCTGCAGGCCCAGCGCAGCGAGGCCGTGGCGCGCCATGCACAGGCCCAGCATGGCGTGGCCACGGCGCATGCCCAAGTGGCGCTGCGCGAGAGCGACCTGCGCGCCATGCAGGCCCAGGTACTGCTGCGCGAGAGCGAGCTGGATGCCGCCCAGCGACGCCTGGCACGCTCCACCGACCTGTCGCGCGACGGCGCCTCGTCGCAGCAGGAGCTGGACGACGACCGCACCCGCGTGCGCGGCGCGCAGGCGGCGGTGACGGCGGCCAAGGCCCAGGTCGATGCCGCACGCGCCGCCACCGAAGCGGCCCGCACCCAGGTCACCGGCGCCAAGGCGCAGGTCGACGCCGCGCAGGCCAGCATCGAGCGCATTGACGCCGACATGAAAGATGCCGTGTTGACGGCCCCGCGCGACGGCCGCGTGCAGGTGCGCGTGGCGCAACCGGGCGAGGTGCTGGGCGCGGGCGGGCGCGTGCTCAATCTGCTCGATCTATCCGACGTTTATATGACCTTCTTCGTGCCCGAAACCGTGGCCGGGCGCATCGCGCTGGGCAGCGAGGTGCGGATCGTGCTCGACGCCATGCCTGGCACGGTGATCCCGGCCCAGGTGTCATTCGTCGCCAGCCAGGCGCAGTTCACGCCCAAGACGGTGGAGACGGCCAGCGAGCGCCAGAAGTTGATGTTCCGCGTGCGCGCGCAGATCGCGCCGCAGCTGCTGCAGCGCTACATCGAGCAGGTCAAGACCGGAGTGCCGGGCGTTGCCTGGCTCAAGCTGGACTCCAACGCCCAGTGGCCGGCTTCACTGGCGCTGGATCCGCGTACAACGGCCGTGGGTGGGAGCTGATTTCATGGTGACCTCAGCACAGCTCGAACCGGTCATCCGGCTCAGCGGCGTTGGCCTGCACTACGGCAAGCGGTGCGCTCTCGCCGGGATCGACCAGGCCCTGCCAGCGGGCTGCATGGTCGGCCTGATCGGGCCCGATGGCGTGGGCAAGTCGAGCCTGCTGTCGCTGATCGCCGGCGCGCGCAAGATTCAGGACGGCACGGTGTGGGTGCTCGGCGGCGACATGCGCGAACGCAGCCACCGCAACCGGGTCTGCCCGCGCATCGCCTACATGCCGCAGGGCCTGGGCAAAAACCTCTACCCCACCTTGTCGGTCGAAGAGAACCTGCAGTTCTTCGCGCGACTGTTTGGCCACGATGCGCCCGAGCGGCGCCGGCGCATCGATGACCTCACCCGCTCCACCGGCCTGCACCGGTTTCTCGACCGCCCGGCGGGCAAGCTCTCGGGCGGCATGAAGCAAAAGCTCGGGCTGTGCTGCGCGCTGATCCACGACCCCGATCTGTTGATCCTCGACGAACCAACCACCGGCGTCGATCCGCTGGCACGGTCGCAGTTCTGGGATCTGATCGATCGCATTCGCAGCCAGCGCCCGCAAATGAGCGTGCTGGTCGCCACCGCCTACATGGACGAAGCCGAGCGCTTTGACTGGCTGATGGCCATGGACGACGGCCGCGTGCTGGCCACCGGTACGCCGCAGGAGTTGTTCGCACGCACGGCGACCGACTCGCTGGAGGCGGCCTTCATCGCACTGTTGCCACCGGAGAAGAAGCACGGCCATGCGCCGGTGACGATTCCTCCTCTGGAGGCCGATGCCGGCGACATCGCGATCGAGGCCAAGAATCTCACCATGCGCTTTGGCGATTTCGTCGCCGTCGATCAGGTGTCGTTTCGCATCCGCCGCGGCGAGATTTTTGGCTTTCTCGGCTCCAACGGCTGCGGCAAGTCCACCACCATGAAGATGCTCACCGGCCTGCTGCCAGCCAGCGAAGGCCAGGCTTGGCTGTTCGGCCATGAGGTCGACCCCAGGGACATCGACACCCGCCGCCGCGTGGGCTATATGTCACAGGCGTTTTCGCTCTATGGCGAGCTCACGGTACGGCAAAACCTCGTGCTGCACGCGCAGCTGTTCAACGTGCCCGAGGCCCATATCGCGCAGCGCGTGCAGGAAATGGCCGAGCGTTTTGACCTCACCGGCGCCATGGACAGCCTGCCCGCTAGCCTGCCGCTGGGCATGCGCCAGCGCCTGTCGCTGGCCGTGGCCATGGTGCACCAGCCCGAGCTCTTGATCCTCGACGAGCCCACCTCGGGCGTGGACCCGGTGGCGCGCGATGCGTTCTGGCGGCTGTTGATCGAGCTGTCGCGGCGCGACCAGGTGACGATCTTCATCTCGACGCACTTCATGAACGAGGCCGAGCGCTGCGACCGCATGTCGATGATGCACGCGGGCAAGGTGCTCGACAGCGACGCGCCGGCCAAGCTGGTGCAAAAGCGCGGTGCGAAGACGCTGGAAGAAGCCTTCATCGGCTACCTGGTCGAAGCCGAGGGCGGCGCGCAGGAGGCGCAGGATGCGCCGCCGGTTTCGGCCCCGGCAGCAAGCACCCAAGAAGTTGCCACGGCGCCCGCACGCAGCACCCCATTCAGCTTGCAGCGTCTGCTCAGCTACCTGTGGCGCGAGGCGCTGGAGCTGCGGCGCGACCCGATTCGCCTGACGCTGGCGCTGGGTGGCTCGATCTTGCTGATGTTCGTGATCGGCTTTGGCATCAGCATGGACGTGCAGGATCTGCGCTACGCCGTGCTCGACCGCGACAACACCACGCTCAGCCGCGACTATGCGCTGCAGTTGTCGGGATCGCGCTACTTCGTCGAGCGACCCGCGCTCACAGACTACGACGAACTCGACCGGCGCATGCAAAGCGGCGAGCTGTCGCTGGCCATCGAGATACCCCAGGGCTTCATGCGCGACGCGCTGCGCGGCCATGGCGTGCAGATCGGCGCCTGGGTCGATGGCGCCATGCCCACGCGCGCCGAAACCGTGCGGGGCTATGTGCAGGGCATGCACCAGAGCTGGCTGGCCACGCAGGCCGCGGCCATGGGCGTGCGCACGGCCGGCACCGCCCAGGTGGAGACGCGCTTTCGCTACAACCCGGATGTGAAAAGCCTGCCGGCCATGGTGCCGGCAGTGATTCCGATGCTGCTCCTGATGCTGCCAGCCATGCTGACGGCGCTGGCCGTGGTGCGCGAGAAGGAAACCGGCTCGATCACCAACCTCTACGTCACACCGGTCACCCGCAGTGAGTTTCTGCTCGGCAAGCAGCTACCCTACGTCGGCCTGGCGATGGTCAACTTCCTGCTGATGGCCTTGCTGGCGGTGACCGTGTTCGGTGTGCCGGTCAAGGGCAGCTTTGTGACCTTGACGCTGGCCGCGCTGGTGTTTGGCTTTGTCTCCACCGGCATGGGCCTGCTGGCCTCCACGGTGACCAAGAGCCAGATCGCGGCGATGTTTCTGGCCATGATAGGCACCATCATTCCGGCCACCCAGTTCTCCGGGCTGATCGATCCGGTGTCCTCGCTCGAAGGCAGCGGCAAGCTGATCGGCCAGGTCTACCCGGCCACCCACATGATCACCATCAGCCGCGGAGTGTTCAGCAAGGCGCTGGACTTTGCCGACCTGTCGGGCGCCTTCTGGCCCATGCTGCTGTCGGTGCCGGTGATCATTGGCACCGCCATCGTGCTGCTCAAGAAGCAGGAGCGTTGAGATGAACCGCGCGCGCTCCAGCATCCGCCACCTCGTCAACATCTATCGCCTGGGCGTCAAGGAGCTGTGGAGCCTGTGGCGCGATCCAATGATGCTGGTGCTCATCGTCTGGGTGTTCACCGGCTCGGTCTACACCGCCGCCACGGCCATGCCAGAGACGTTGCACAACGTACCCATCGCGATCATCGATGAGGACGACTCGGCACTATCGCAGCGCATCGTGAGCGCGTTCTACCCGCCGCAGTTCATTGCGCCGCGGCTCGTCTCCATGACCGAGGCCGACCGGGGCATGGACGCCGGCCTGTACACCTTCTCCCTGCACCTGCCCCAGGGCTTGCAGCGCGACGTGCTGGCTGGGCGCGCACCGCAGCTGCAGCTCAACGTCGACGCCACGCGCATGAGCCAGGCCTTCACTGGCAGCGGCAATGTGCAGCAGATCGTGCTGGCCGAGGTGGGCGAGTTCGTCCAGCGCCAGCGCGTCGGCACGGCCGCGCCGGTGGAGCTGGCCGTGCGCGCGCGCTTCAACCCGGCGCTGGAGAAAAGCTGGTTCGGCAGCCTGAACCAGATCATCAACCAGATCACCCTGCTGTCCATCATCCTGACCGGAGCGGCGCTGCTGCGCGAGCGCGAGCACGGCACCATCGAGCACCTGCTGGTCATGCCGGTGACGCCCACCGAGATCATGTTGTCCAAGATCTGGGCCATGGGGCTGGTGGTGCTGGCCGCCGCCGCCCTGTCGCTCAACCTGGTGGTGCGCGCCATGCTGCAGGTGCCGGTGCAGGGGTCGCTGCCGCTGTTCTTCACCGGGGCGGCGCTGTGCCTGTTTGCCACCACGTCGATGGGCATTTTTCTGGCGACGCTGGCGCGCAACATGGCCCAGTTCGGCATGTTGCTGGTGCTCACCATCATGCCGCTGCAGATGCTTTCGGGCGGAACCACGCCGCGCGAAAGCATGCCCGAGATGGTGCAGACCATCATGCTGGCGGCGCCGACCACGCATTTCGTCGAGATCGGCCAGGCCATCCTCTACCGCGGCGCTGGCATCGACGTCGTGTGGCAGCCCTTTCTGTGGATGGCGCTGATCGGCGCCGTGCTGTTTGCGCTGTCGCTGGCGCGCTTTCGCAAGACCATCGCGCAAATGGCCTGATACGCCCGCCGCAACACCTGTTGAGTTTCCACCCACCCCCCGAAAAGGAGTTTCGTGATGAACAAGACCATGAAAGCCGCCGTCGTACGCGCCTTCGACCAGCCGCTGGCCATCGAAGAAGTGCCAGTGCCGCGCCCAGGTGCGGGTGACGTGCTGGTCAAGATCGAGGCCTGCGGCGTCTGCCACACCGACCTGCACGCCGCCGAGGGCGACTGGCCGGTCAAGCCCAACCCGCCCTTCATTCCCGGCCACGAGGGCGTGGGCTTCGTCGCCGCGGTGGGCGCCGGTGTCAAGCATGTCAAGGAGGGCGACCGCGTCGGCATTCCATGGCTGTACTCGGCCTGCGGCCATTGCACGCACTGCCTGGGCGGCTGGGAGACGCTGTGCGAGAGCCAGCAGAACACCGGCTACTCGGTCAACGGCGGCTTTGCCGAATACGCGCTGGGCAACGCCGACTACGTGGGCCACCTGCCGGCCAACGTTGGCTTTGTCGAGATAGCGCCGGTGCTGTGCGCGGGCGTCACGGTCTACAAGGGGCTCAAGGTGACCGACACCAAGCCGGGCGACTGGGTGGTGATCTCGGGCATCGGCGGCCTGGGCCATATGGCGGTGCAATACGCCCGGGCCATGGGCCTGAACGTGGCGGCGGTGGATGTGGACGACACCAAGCTCAGGCTTGCCGAGCGCCTGGGCGCCACGGTGACCGTGAACGCCTTGAACACCGATCCGGCGGCGTTTCTGAAGAAGGAAATCGGCGGCGCCCATGGTGCGCTGGTGACTGCGGTATCGCCCAAGGCCTTCGCACAGGCCACCGGCATGCTGCGCCGCGGCGGCACCATGTCGCTGGTCGGACTGCCGCCAGGCGACTTTCCGCTGGACATCTTCGGCATGGTGCTGAACGGCATCACCGTGCGCGGCTCCATTGTTGGCAGCCGACTGGATCTGCAGGAGTCGCTGGCGTTTGCCGAGCAGGCCAAGGTGGCCGCCACCGTTGCCAGCGACCGGCTGGAGAACATCAACGACATCTTCGCGCGCATGCATGCCGGCCAGATCGAGGGCCGCATCGTGCTCGACATGAACGCCTGAGACGCTGCATCCGTGCGGGCCCTGCCCCGCTTTCGCAGGGCCCCATACCCAAGGAAATCGACACATGAACGACCTTGTCACTTCGCAACCCCAGGCGCCAGAGCCGCGAGCCCAGGCGCCGGGGGACTTTCTGGACATGATCGACAACCTGGCCTACGCCGCGCGGGCGCGGCTGACGGCCGGGGCTGCGCCCACCGCAGGTGCCCTGGCCTGGTTCGACTGGTCCATGCACCTGGCGCTGTCGCCTGGCAAGCAGCGCAGCCTGTGGCTGGACGCCTGGCGCAAGCAATGGCAGTTTGCGCGCTACGCGCAGCAGTCCGGCCTGCAGGCCAGTTGCCCCGCCTGCGTCGAGCCGCTGGAGCATGACCGGCGCTTTGCCGATCCCGCCTGGCAGCAGTGGCCGTTCAACCTGATCCAGCAGGGCTTTTTGCTGCAGCAGCAATGGTGGAAAGAGGCCACCACCGACGTGCGCGGCGTGTCCGAGCACCACGAGAAAATGGTCGAATTTGCCGCGCGCCAATGGCTGGACATGATGTCGCCCGCCAACGCCATTGCCACCAACCCCGAAGTGCTGCGCGCCACCGCCAGCAGCGGCGGCCTCAATCTATGGCGGGGCGCGATGAATTTCCTGGACGACGCGCAGCGCCAGCTCACCGGCAAGGGGCCGGCTGGCGCCGAGGGGTTCGAAGTCGGCAAGGACGTGGCGGTCACGCCCGGCAAGGTGGTGCTGCGCAACCGCCTGATCGAACTCATCCAGTACGCGCCAACCACGCGCAAGGTGGGGGCCGAGCCAGTGCTGATCGTGCCCTCGTGGGTGATGAAGTACTACATCCTCGACCTGTCGCCGCACAACTCCATGGTCGGCTACCTGGTCGCTCAGGGCCACACCGTCTTCATCATCTCCTGGAAAAACCCCGACGCGGACGACCGCGACCTGGGCCTGGACGACTACCGGCAGCTGGGTGTGATGGCGGCGCTGGACGCCGTGGGCACCATCGTTCCAAAACACCGGGTGCAGGCCGTGGGCTACTGCCTGGGCGGCACCCTGCTGGCCACCGCGGCGGCGGCCATGGCGCGCGACGGCGACGAGCGCCTGGCCAGCCTGACGCTGCTGGCATCCGAGATCGACTACCGCGAATCGGGTGAGGTCAAGCTGTTTGTCGACGACAGCCAGCTCGCCTGGCTGGAGGCTGGCATGTGGCGCAAGGGCTACCTGGAAGGCTGGCAAATGGCCGCCTCGTTCCAGATGCTCAACTCGCGCGACCTGATCTGGTCGCGGCGTGTGCGTGAATACCTGCTGGGCGAGCGCGGCTCGCTGGTAGATCTGATGGCCTGGAACGCCGACACCACACGCATGCCGTATCGCATGCACAGCGAATACCTGCGCCACCTCTACATGAACAACGACCTGGCCGAAGGCCGCTGGCAGGTCGATGGCCAGCCGGTGACGGTGGCCGACATCCGCGTGCCGCTGTTCGTCGTCGGCACGCTGCGCGACCATGTGGCGCCATGGCGCTCGGTCTACAAGATTCACCTGCTCAATGACTCCGACATCAGCTTCGTGCTCACCAGCGGCGGCCACAACGCGGGCATCGTCAGCGAGCCGGGGCGGCCCAGGCGCAGCTACCAGATTGCCACGCGCAAGGCAGGTGCCCGCTACCGCAACCCCGACCAGTGGCAGGCCGAGACGCCAGTGCATGAGGGCTCGTGGTGGCCGGCCTGGAGTGCCTGGCTGGCGCACAACGCCAGCGCCCAGGTGGCGCCCCCGCCCATGGGCGGCAAGAGCGGCAGCGGAAAAACGCTGGGCGCCGCCCCAGGCACCTATGTGATGCAGAAGTAAGCCATGCCTGAGAGCCTGAGTGGCAACGCGTTTCGGATGGCCGCTCGCCCTCCTTTGGGCTTGCGTATGCTTTTTTTATAGCATGCTGCGCTTGATGGATAAGGGCTATAGCTGATTTTCATCCGAATTTGGAGAGTTGGCGCCGTCATCCTGTCGCATCCTCATGCCGGCAGGATGTCAGCAGCGTGGTCGGCTTCATGGCCGCAAGCAACGTCGCCATGAACGGCGACCCACCCATGTATTGAAGAAAGGATTTGCGTCTTGCTGTTCAACCCATCGACCTTCACCCGCGACACCCTGGACTACGGCATCGACGCCATGCAGCGCGCGGTGCTTTACGCCGACATCATGCGAGCGCGCGGCAACCAGTACCGCGCGCACATGCAGGAAACCGCGCCCAACGTGCTGAACTTCGCGGCCGAGCTGGTGATGCGCGGCGACACGCTGCCGCGCCCGGTCAATTACGGGCTGGTTCGCATACAGCCGCAGCCGGGCGTGGCCAGCGACGAGACCAGGCGCCCGTTTGTCGTCGTCGATCCGCGTGCCGGCCATGGCCCGGGCATCGGCGGCTTCAAGCCCGACAGCGAAATCGGTGCCGCGCTGGCTGCCGGACACCCCTGCTACTACGTCGGCTTCACACCCAACCCGATCCCGGGGCAGACGGTCGAGGACGTGATGCGCGCCGAAGCCGCTTTTCTGCGCAAGGTGATCGAGCTGCACCCCGACGCGCACGGCAAGCCTGCGGTGATCGGCAATTGCCAGGCCGGCTGGCAGATCATGATGACCGCGGCCGTCTGGCCCGAGCTGTTCGGCCCCATCATCCTGGCCGGCACGCCCTTGTCATACTGGGCCGGCTGGCGCGGCAAGAATCCGATGCGCTACGGCGGCGGGCTGACCGGCGGCAGCTGGCTGACCGCGCTGGCCAGCGACATCGGCGCCGGCAAGTTCGACGGCGCCTGGCTGGTGCAGAACTTCGAGAACCTCAACCCGGCCAACACCCTGTGGGAGAAGAAGCACCATGTCTATGCGAACGTCGACACCGAAGGACCACGCTTTCTTGCCTTCGAGAAATACTGGGGCGGCCACGTCTGCCTCAACGACGTGGAGATGCAGACCATCGTCGACGACCTGTTCATCGGCAACAAGCTGAGCTCGGCCGAGCTGGTTACCAGCGACGGCGTGCGCATCGACCTGCGCAACATCACCTCGCCGATCGTGGTGTTTTGCTCCTACGGCGACAACATCACTCCGCCACCGCAGGCGCTAGGCTGGATCACCGACCTCTATCGCAGCGACGACGAGCTGCTGGGCCATGATCAGACCATCGTCTATGCGACGCACCAGAGCATCGGCCACCTCGGCATCTTCGTTTCGGGCGCGGTCGGCCGCAAAGAGCACGCCAAGTTCACCAGCAACATCGACCTGATCGACATGCTGCCCGCCGGTCTGTTCGAGCTCAGCGTGCAGGACAAGGAGCCGGACATGGCGCACGCCGAGATCGTGCCCGGTGACTACCTGATGACCGTGCACCAGCGCACGCTGGACGATGTGCGCGCCATCGTGTCCCCCGATCCCGTGCAGGTGGCCGCAAGCGACCGGCGCTTTGCCGCTGCAGCGCATGTCTCGCAGGTCAATTTGGCGCTGTACCGTCGCTACCTTCAGCCCTGGGTTCGGGGCGCGGTCACCCCGCAGCTGGCCGACGCGCTGCGCGCCTGGCATCCGCTGCGCATCGGCTACGAGATGTGGTCCGACCGCAACCTGCTCGCGCCTGTGGTCGAACAGCAGGCCGAATCCGTGCGCGCCGATCGCAAGCCGGTGGGCGCCGACAACCCGTGGTGGAGTTGGCAAGAGGCCTGCTCGGACGCGATCACGCACTTGCTGCAGGTGTTCAGCCAATCGCGCGACGAGGCCGAGGAGAGGGCTTTCGAGGCGATCTACAGCCATCCGCTGGTGCAGGCGCTGGCGGGCCAGGCCGATCCGGCCGCGGCGTTGCGGCCGCATCCTGGCGACACCCCCGAGCACCGCGCGTGGATGGCGCAACGGCTGGGCGGGTTGCGCGTGTCGATCGAGCAGGGCGGCCTGCCCGAAGCGACGGTACGGGCGTTGATATTCGTGCTGCAACCACGGCGCGAAGCGGACGAGCGCCAGTACCGTCGCGCGTTGCTGTTGCGCCAGACCGAGCTGGCGAGCCGCCTTGACATCGAGGGCGCGCGCGACCTGGTGCGCCGCCAGGCATTGCTGATGCACATTGCCGGCCCCGAGGCCATCGCAGCCCTGCCCACGCTGCTGGCGCGCGCGCCCGCCGAGCGCATACAGGCCGCCGCACTGCACCTGGGCGCCCTGCTACAGGCGGGCAATGCGCTGGAGGGCGAAGAGGCCGCGCGCTGGCATACCATGCGGCAGTTGTTCGAGCAGGCAGCGCAGGCCGGCCAGCCAGCGCTGCCCGCACCCGAGACCCCACCGGCCGTGCAGCCCCCGAAGCGTGCGGCCAGCAAGAGAAAAGGCAGGCAGAGCACATGATCACCTCCACCAACCCTGCGCCCGCCAACGGCCAGCAACTGCGCGGCATCGACCGCCTCATCGCCCATGTGCGCAACCTGGAGCCGGTGCGCATGGCCGTCGTCCACCCCTGCGACGCGCTCAGCCTGGGCGGCGCCATGGACGCGCGCGACGCCGGCATCATCATCCCGGTGCTGGTCGGGCCAAAGGCGCGCCTGCAGGCCGTGGCGGCAGAGGCCGGCATATCGCTTGCCGGCTGTGAGATCGTGGACGCGCCGCACAGCCACGCCGCTGCTGCCGCCGCCGCCTGCATGGCCGGCAAGGGCGAGGTGCAGGCGCTGATGAAGGGCAGCCTGCACAGCGACGAATACCTGGGCGCCATCCTCGCGCCCAACGTGGGCCTGCGCACCGAGCGGCGCCTGACGCATTGCTTCATCATGGAGACGGCCAGCTACCCGCGCCCCTTCATCATCACCGACGCCGCCATCAACATCGCCCCCACGCTGGACGACAAGGCCGACATCGTGCGCAACGCCATCGACCTGGCGCATGTCATCGGCGTGGCCCAGCCCCGCGTGGCCATACTGGCCGCAGTGGAGACCGTCAACGCGCGCATGCCCGCTACGCTGGACGCAGCCGCGCTGTGCAAGATGGCCGATCGCGGCCAGATCACCGGTGGCCTGCTGGACGGCCCGCTGGCCTTCGACAACGCCGTCTCGCCCGAGGCGGCGCGCGTCAAGGGCATCCAGTCCGAAGTGGCAGGCCGCGCCGACGTGCTGGTGGTGCCCGACCTGGAGAGCGGCAACATGCTGGCCAAACAGCTGGAATACCTGGGCGGCGCCGACAGCGCCGGCATCGTCATGGGCGCGCGCGTGCCGGTGGTGCTGACCAGCCGGGCCGACTCGCGCCAGACGCGGCTGGCCTCCTGCGCCATCGCCCTGATGCTGGCGCAGCGCTACCGCGTCACGCCACCGTGATTGCATTGAATAGGGAATACACAGCCATGGCCAGTGACGTCATCCTCGTTCTCAACTGCGGCTCATCGAGCATCAAGTTCGCGCTGTTCGACGCCGCCACTATCCCCATGCCACGCCAGCCGCTGTGGAGCGGCAAGGTGCAGGGCATAGGCGGGCCCACCCCCACCTTTGACGAGGCCGGCCAGCCGCCCCAGCCGATCACGCTGGACACCGAGCACCCCAACACCGCAGCCCTGGCGCTGATACGCGAGCGCGTGCTCAAGCGCTTGCAGGGCCAGCGCCCGTGCGCCGTGGCGCACCGCGTGGTACATGGCGGCCAGCATTACTTTGCGCCCACCCTGGTCACGCAGCAGGTGATCGACGAGCTGCGCGGCTACATACCACTGGCGCCGTTGCACCAGCCGTTTCCGCTCAAGGCCATGAGCCTGCTGATGCAGCAGCACCCCGACGTGCCCCAGGTGGCCGTTTTTGACACCGCCTTTCACCGCACGGCCGAGCCCGTGGAGCAGATGTTTGCCCTGCCCTGGTCGGCCTGGGAGCGCGGCGTGCGCCGCTACGGCTTTCATGGTCTGTCCTACGACTACATGGGCCACGCCCTGCCCGAGCGCCATGGCGACGCCGCGCGCGGGCGCACCATCGTCGCCCACCTGGGCAGCGGCGCCAGCCTGTGCGCCATGCAGGGCCTGAAGAGCGTGGCCACGACCATGGGTTTCTCGGCGCTGGACGGCCTGATGATGGGCACACGCTGCGGCGCCCTGGACCCGGGCGCCGTGATCTACCTGATGCAGATAGAGAAGCTGTCGCTGGACGAGGTGGCACGCATGCTGTACCAGGACTCGGGCCTGCTGGGTGTGTCGGGCGTGTCGCCCGACCCGCGCGTGCTGCTACCGCTGGAGCATGAGAACGAGCGCGTGCGCACCGCGCTGGCGCTGTATGTGCGCCGCATCGTGCGCGAGATCGGCGCGCTCGCCGCCGTGCTCGGCGGCCTGGACATGCTGGTCTTTACTGCCGGCATTGGCGAGAACAACGCCGAGCTGCGCCGGCGCGTCTGCGTGCAGCTCGGCTGGCTGGGCCTGAACCTGGACCAGGACGCCAACGCCAGCCACGCGGCCGTGATCTCCACCAGCGCCAGCCGCGTGCTCGTGGGCGTGGAGCCCACCAACGAGGAGTGGATCGCCGCCTCGCAGGCGACCAGGCTGCTGGCACAGGGCTGATGACCTGTCGGCACGGTCAACGGCGCAAGGTATCGGCCGTTAAAATGGCGGGCTGCCCCGAATGCGAAACATGCATGGGGCCATGCCGCCAGGCACATATCTCCCGATTTCCCCTCAAGGACTCTCCATGTCTCTGTTCACCGCCGTCGAAATGGCCCCCCGCGACCCCATCCTGGGTCTGAACGAACAATTCAACGCCGACACCAACCCCGCCAAGGTCAACCTGGGCGTGGGCGTGTACTTCGACGACAACGGCAAGCTGCCGCTGCTTGCCTGCGTGCAGGCCGCCGAAAAGGCCATGATGGACAAGCCCGCCGCGCGCGGCTACCTGCCGATCGACGGCATCGCCGCCTACGACGCTGCCGTCAAGGGCCTGGTGTTTGGCGCCGACTCCGAACCCGTCAAGACCGGCCGCGTGGCCACCGTGCAGGCCATCGGTGGCACGGGTGGGCTGAAGATTGGCGCTGACTTTTTGAAGAAGATCAGCCCGGCGGCCAAGGTGCTGATCTCCGACCCCAGCTGGGAGAACCACCGCGCGCTGTTCACCAACGCCGGCTTCACGGTCGAAAGCTATGCCTACTACGACGCGGCAAAGCGCGGCGTGAACTTCGACGGCATGCTGGCCAGCCTGAATGCCGCCGAGTCCGGCACCATCGTCGTGCTGCATGCCTGCTGCCACAACCCCACGGGCTATGACATCACGCCGGCGCAGTGGGATCAGGTGATTGCCGTGGTCAAGGCACGCGGCCTGACGCCCTTCCTGGACATGGCCTACCAGGGCTTTGGCAACGGCATTGCCGAGGACGGCGCGGTGATCCAGAAGTTTGTCGCCGCCGGCCTGGCCTTCTTCGTCTCGACATCGTTCTCCAAGAGCTTTTCGCTCTACGGCGAGCGCGTGGGCGCCCTGTCGGTGCTGTGCCAGAGCAAGGAAGAAGCCGACCGCGTGCTGTCGCAACTCAAGATCGCCATCCGCACCAACTACAGCAACCCGCCCATCCACGGCGGCGCCGTGGTGGCTGCGGTGCTCAATACCCCCGAGCTGCGCGCGCTGTGGGAAAAGGAACTGGGCGAAATGCGCGTGCGCATCAAGGCCATGCGCAGCAAGCTGGTGGACGGCCTGAAGGCCGCCGGCGTCAAGCAGGACATGTCGTTCATGACCGAGCAGATCGGCATGTTCAGCTACTCTGGCCTGTCCAAGGAGCAGATGCTGCGCCTGCGCAGCGAGTTCGGTGTCTATGGCACCGACACCGGCCGCATCTGCGTGGCCGCGCTCAACAGCAAGAACATTGACTATGTCTGCCAGGCGATTGCCAAGGTGATCTGAGCGCCCCTACTCCAACTCGAGCCGCCTGCGGGCGGCTTTTTTACGGCTTTGACATGCACACACAAGGCACCATCCGCCGATGGGACTCCGCCAAGGGCTTTGGCTTCATCCAGGGGGCGCACAGCTCCAACGTGTTCTTTCACGTCCGCGACTATCGCGGCGCCACGCCGCCCGCCGAGGGCATGAGGGTGGAGTTCGAGGAGATCCAGGTTGGCGGCAAGGGTCCGCGCGCCATGGCAGTGCGCCCGCTTGGCGCCCGGGCGGCAGCGCCCGCACCCGCCCGGGCTGGGCGCCCTGCCCCTGCCCAGCCGGCAACCCGGCGCCGCACCGCGCCCCAGGCCCGTGACAACACACCGGCCGGCGCAAGCCTGGCCATGGGGCTGATGCTCGCCTGGCTGGCCCTGCTGGCCTGGGGCAGCTGGGCGCAGCGTTTTCCGCTCTGGCTGCTGGGCGCCATGGCGGGGCTGAACCTGGTCACGTATGTCAGCTACAAGCTGGACAAGAGCGCTGCTCAAAGCGGCGGCTGGCGCACCAGCGAAAAGCAGCTGCACCTGCTGGCCCTGCTGGGCGGCTGGCCCGCCGCCTGGTGGGCCCAGCAGTGGCTGCGCCACAAGTCGAGCAAGCAGGAGTTTCGCGTCGTCTACTGGGCCACCGTGCTGCTGCATTGCGCGGGCCTGGGCGTGCTGGTAGTACGACCCGATTTACTACCGATTTAATAGCTTGTAGCGCGCAGCCATAGCGCGCTACAGACCCATTTCACCACAACCTCAACGCTGCATGCGCGGCGGCAGGCCCGTGTGCTGGCTGAGGATCTGGCCCGGCCTGGGCTGGGGCGTGGCACGGCCTTTGGCCGCTGGCTTGGCCGCGGCGCGGCCGCCCGTTCCCTGCTGCCCCCCGGCCTGGGGCTTCTTGGCGGCGTCGGCGCGGGCCTGGTCCAGCACCATAGTCGGTATCACCAGGTACTTGCCCTTGTCCTTGCTGGCGCACTGCTTGCCCATGGGCTGGTAGGTGGGGATGAGATGGTGCTTGCCATTGCCTATCAGATCGGCCCGGCCCATGGCCTTCAAGGCGTCGCGCAAGAGCGGCCAGTTGACCGGGTCGTGGTAGCGCAAAAAGGCCTTGTGCAGGCGCCGGCGCTTCTCGCCGCGCACCACGTCCACCTTCTCGCCGCGTTCATCCCGGTGCACGCCCTTCAGGGTGTTGATGCCCGTGTGGTACATGGCCGTGGCCGTGGCCATGGTGCTGGGGTAGAAGGTCTGTACCTGGTCGGCGCGAAAACCGTTCTTCTTCAGCCACACGGCCAGGTTCATCATGTCTTCGTCGCTGGTGCCGGGGTGGGCGGCGATGAAGTACGGGATCAGGAACTGCTTCTTGCCGGCCTCGGCGGTGTACTTCTCGAACAAGACCTTGAACTTGTCGTAGTTGCCAATGCCAGGCTTCATCATCTTGGTCAGCGGCCCGGCCTCGGTGTGCTCCGGGGCGATCTTCAGGTAGCCGCCCACATGGTGCTGCACCAGCTCCTTCACGTATTCGGGCGACTGAATCGCCAGGTCGTAGCGCAGGCCCGAGCCGATCAAAATCTTCTTGATGCCCTTGATGCCCCGGCCCTTTTTGTAGATCGAAATCAAAGGGTCGTGGTCGGTCGTCAGGTTCTGGCAGATGCCGGGGTAGACGCAGCTGGGCTTGCGGCAGGCGGCCTCGATCTCGGGCGTGCGGCAGCCCAGGCGATACATATTGGCCGTGGGGCCCCCTAAGTCGGAGATGGTGCCGGTAAAGCCCTGCACCTTGTCGCGCACGTCCTCGATCTCGCGCAGGATGGAGTCCTCGGAGCGGCTCTGGATGATGCGCCCCTCGTGCTCGGTGATGGAGCAGAAGGTGCAGCCGCCAAAGCAGCCGCGCATGATGTTGATGGAAAAGCGGATCACCTCCCAGGCCGGGATCTTGGTCGCGCCGTCGTGGCGGCCATGTTCGTCGGCGTAGCGCGGGTGCGGGCTGCGGGCGTAGGGCAGATCGAAGATGTGGTCCATCTCGGCCGTGGTCAGCGGAATGGGTGGGGGGTTCAGCCACACATCGCGCGCCGTCGCACCCTCGCCATGCGCCTGCACCAGGGCGCGGGCGTTGCCGGGGTTGGTCTCCAGGTGGAACACGCGGCTGGCGTGGGCGTAGAGCACGGGGTCGCTTTTCACCTGCTCGTAGCTGGGCAGGCGGATGACGGTCTTCTCGCGCTGCAGGGCCTTTTTGCTCACCAGCGCCGGATTGGGCATGAACTGCAGCGGTTTTTCAGATGCATTTTGGCCTGCGTCGCCCGTGGAGCAAGCGCCAGCAGCTTCTATTTTTGCAGCATCTTCCTTGGCGCAGCTCGCGCCCTGGCTGGCAGCCTGCTCGCTGGTGGTCTGGTAGGGGTTGATGTGCTCCTCCACCTTGCCGGGCTGATCCACCTCGGTCGAGTCAATCTCCATCCAGCCCTCGGCCGTTTCGTCGCCCGGGCGGCGGATGAAGGCCGTGCCGCGCACGTCGGTAATCTTCTCCACCGGCTCGCGCCGCGCCAGGCGGTGGGCAATGTCCACCAGGGCGCGCTCGGCGTTGCCGTAGAGCAGCAGGTCGCATTTGCTGTCCACCACCACCGAGCGGCGCACCTTGTCGCTCCAGTAGTCGTAGTGGGCGATGCGGCGCAGGCTGCCTTCCATGCCGCCGAGCACGATGGGCACGTCCTTGTACGCCTCGCGGCAGCGCTGGCTGTAGACGATGGCGGCGCGGTCCGGGCGGCGGTTGCCCTCGGCGCCGGGGGTGTAGGCGTCGTCGGTGCGGATCTTGCGGTCCGCCGTGTAGCGGTTGATCATGGAATCCATGTTGCCCGCCGTCACGCCCCAGAACAGATTGGGCTTGCCCAGGGCCTTGAAGGGTTCGGCGCTCTGCCAGTCGGGCTGGGAGATGATGCCCACGCGAAAGCCCTGGGCCTCCAGCGTGCGGCCGATCACCGCCATGCCAAAGCTCGGGTGATCGACATAGGCGTCGCCCGTCACCAGCACGATGTCGCAGCTGTCCCAGCCCAGCTGCGCCATTTCTTCGCGGCTCATGGGCAAAAACGGCGCCGGGCCAAAGCGCTTGGCCCAGAACGGGCGGTAGCTCGTCAGGGGCTTGGCATGGCGCGGAAAAAAGGAGACATCAACAAGGGCGTTCATCGGCGGGCCTGCGGGGTGGGGGCCGATATTTTAAAAGTTTGCCGATAGCGGCGCCCAGCGTGGGCCTTTGGCGATCAGGGCCATGGAGTAAGCTCGCCGCCCCATGCCCTATACCCTGCACGCCCCGGTCCACAGCGAGCTCATCATCAAGAAGAGCCGCTTCATAGGCTGCGTGCAGCCCATGGCGGACCGGGCCGGCGCCCAGGCGGTGGTGGACGCGCTGTGGCGCCAGCACCCGGGCGCGGCCCATGTCTGCTGGGCGCTGCTGGCCGGCGGCCAGTCGGCCGCGGTGGACGACGGCGAGCCCGGCGGCACGGCCGGCCGGCCCATGCTGGACGTGCTGCGCCACCAGGATCTGGAGGGCGTGCTGGCCACCGTGGTGCGCTACTTTGGCGGCGTGAAGCTGGGCGCGGGCGGCCTGGTGCGCGCCTATACCGACAGCGTGGCCCAGGCCCTGCTGCAGGCCGAGAAAGTGCCCCTGGTGCGCACCCGCAGCCTGCGCTGCAGCGTGCCCTATGCGCTCGAGGGCCTGCTGCGCCGCGAGATAGCGGCCGCCGGCGCGCCTCTGCTGGACGTGGCCCATGCGGCCCTGGTCACGCTGCAATGGAGCCTGCCCGAGCCCGAGGCCGAAGCCTTTGTGGCGCGCATCAACGACCTGTGCCAGGGGCGCGCCGGCTGGCTGGACGCGCAATAGGGCTCAAGAGTCGGGCCATTCGGCCGATAGGCAAGGCATCGTTTTATTCTGCATGCCTACCATGCATATCGCCCTTAGCTCCGCCATCGTCAATACGGCCACCTTGATGTCCAACCAGCAGACCGCGCAGGCCGTGCAGGTGTCCGTGCTGAAAAAGGCCATGGACGCCAACGAAACGACCGTCGCCACGCTGCTGGGCGGCGTGCAGCCCGCCGCCCCGGAGCTGGCCACCAGCGGCACCCTGGGCACGCAGCTCAATACCTACGCCTGACCTCCCCCGTCAGCGCAGGCGCGCGGGCGACAGCGCATCGCGCGTCACGCCCTCCTCCACCAGGCTGGCCGAAAGCGGCTCGTCCAGCGCAAGCTGCCGCGCCAGCAACGCCGCGCCGGCCGCGCTCTGTATGCCGTAGCCGCCCTGGGCGGCGAGCCAGAAGAAGCGCGGCACATGGTTGTCCCAGCCGAGCACCAGGTCGCCATCGGCCACGAAGGAGCGCAGCCCGGCCCAGCTGTGCGACGGGCGCCGGATCTGAAAGCTGGTGACCTGCTCAATGCGGTGTATGCCCAGCGCCACGTCCAGCTCCTCGGGTACCACGTCGTGCGGCGCCACCGGGTCGGCGTTGGCCGGCGAGCCCAGCAGCTGGCCCGCGTCGGGCTTGAAGTAATAGCTCTCGTCGATTCCGATCACGGCCGGCCAGCCGCTGGCGTCCATGCCTGCGGGCACGGGGAAGGTGAAGGCCGTGCGCCGGCGCGGCTCCAGGCCAATCGGCGGCACGCCGGCCAGTGCTGCGACCACGTCGGCCCAGGCACCGGCGGCATTCACCACGGCGCCGGCGGTGATGGCCTCGCCACCGGCCAGCGTCACGCGCCAGCCGTCATCCAGGCGCTGCAGCCCCGTCACCTCGGCATGGCAGCGGATGGCGCCGCCGCGCTGGCGCAGGCCGCGCAGATAGCCCTGGTGCAGCGCGTGCACGTCGATGTCGGCGGCGCCGGGCTCGCTCATGCCGGCGGCCACGGCCTCGGGGCGCAGGCAGGGCAGCTCGGCCAGCAGCTCATCGTGCGTCAGGCGGCGCACGCCGGGGTTGAGCGGCAGGATCTCGGCATAGGCCGCGTCCAGCAAATCGAGCTGATCCGGCCCCGCCAGATAGACCACGCCGCGCGGCGTGAGGATGGGTGAGGTGCCAAACTCGGGCGGCGGCGCGTCATAGAAGGCGCGGCTGGCGCGCGTCAGCGCCCGGATATTGGCCGTGCCATAGGTAGCCGAGTACAGCGCCGCCGAGCGCCCCGTGGTGTGGTAGCCGGGCTGGGATTCGCGCTCCAGCAGCAGCACGCGGCGCTGCCCGGCCAGTTCCCAGCCCATGGAGGCGCCGGCAATGCCCGCGCCGATGATGACGAAGTCGTAGTGGTGCATGGGTTCAGGGTTCAGTAACGAAGCGTTGGCTGTGGCCATGGGCAGTTGTTCAGGACAGCGCCCGTCCCCGCTGGACGAAGCGCTCATATTCGTCCGGCGGCACGAACAGCCCGCCGGTCGTCCACACCAGGTGCGTGGCCCGGGCCAGATGCTGCTGCAGGCCCTGCTCAGCCAGCCAGGCGCGACCCGAGTCGCTGCCCGTCAGCATGGCCGGCCCGCCAAAGCCGGCAGCGGCCGAGGGCTCGATGCGCTCGCCCGTGGCGTCCAGCACCTGCACCAGCTGACGAAACAGCGTGTCGTCATGCACCGTGAAGCAGCCCGAGAGCAACGACTCCATCAGCTCGGCCGCCGGCAGCGACGCACGCGGAACGGCCAGGCCGTCGGCCTCGGTCTGGTTGGAGAGGCCCCAGTCGTACACCGAGGGATGCGCGCCCTGCCCGGCCATCATCTGCAGCATGAAGCAGGGCGACTGCACCGGCTCGGCAAAGAAGCAATGCACATGCGGCCCCAGCACCTGGCGCAGGCCAAAGGTGATGCCCGCCGGCGCGCCGCCCACGCCGCAGGGCAGATAGACGAACAGCGGGTGCTCAGCATCCACGGCAATGCCCGCGTCCCGCAGCTGCCCCTGCAGGTGCAGCGCCGCGGCGCTGTAGCCCAGCAGCAGGGACAGCGAACGCTCGTCATCGACGAAATGACTGAACGGGTCTTGCGCAGCCTGGGCGCGGCCGGCCGCCACCGCCGCCTCGTAGTCGCCGGCATGCTCCACCACCTGTACGCCGCGCTGGCGCAGGCGCTCCTTCTTCCATTCCTTGGCCTCCAGCGACATATGCACCACGGCCGAGAAGCCCAGGGCCGACGCGGCCACGCCTATGGACAGGCCCAGGTTGCCGGTGGAGCCCACGGCCACCGTATGGCGCGCAAACAGGGCGCGCGCCGCAGGACTGGCCAGGGCCAGATAGTCGTCAGGCCCGGCCTGCGCGCCTATCAGTCCATGCCGCAGGGCCAGGCGCTCGGCAAACTCCAGCACCTCATGCATGCCGCCGCGCGCCTTGATGGAGCCGGCCACGGGCAGCAAATGGTCGGCCTTGAGCCACAAACGCCCCTGCCCGACATGCAGGCCGGACGCCGGCAACAGCGGCGACTCGATCACGCCCGCCGTGGCCTGCAGCTCGGGGAACAGGCGCGCCAGCAGCGGCGCGAAACGCGCAAACCGCGCCGCGGCGGCGCGCGTATCGTCCAGGCCGATGGAGCTGCCGGCCACCGGCTGCGCCCGGGGAAGCACCGCCTGCCGCCGGGGGTTGAGCCACAAACAGGGTTCGGCCCGGCGCAGCAAGGTCGCGAGGGCCGCATCCGTGGCGGACAGGGTGTGATTCTCGGACGGCATGGCCATAATTGCTTTCAAATTTATAGCTTTTGACGCTTGCTGGATAAGCGCCAGATGCCTGTTCAATGCCTAATTTCCAGCCGTCTTGGACAACACCTGTATCACCACCACACCGCCCACGATCATGAGCATGCCGACGACGGCCGGCAAGTCCAGTTTCTGGCCATACAGCCACCAGCCCACGAGCGAGATCAGCACGATGCCCAGCCCCGACCAGATGGCGTACACCACGCCGGTGGCCATATGGTTCATGACCTTGGACACCAGATAGAAGGCCGCGCAATAGCCCAGCACGGCCAGCACGCTGGGCCACAGGCGGGTAAGACCCTGGGAGGATTTGAGGGCCGAGGTCGCGACGACCTCGGCCGCTATGGAGATGGCGAGCAGGATATAGGGGTGCATTGATGGAACAGTTGCCTCGCCACCCATGGTGAAAACATGAAAATGATAGCTCCCAGCGCTTATCTATTGGGCGTTACAAGTTATTTTGACTCATGTACGACAGGCATGGCGCGGCCGGCTTACCATGGCCGGCTTCGCAGCCAGCGCCATGCCCGTAACCATGACCGCCCCCACCATTACACCCGATCAACGTCCGCGCCCGCACAGCCTGGGCCAGCTGTTCTGGGCCTTCACCTGGCTGGCGCTGCAGGGCTTTGGTGGCGTGCTGGCCGTGGTGCAGCGCGAACTGGTGGAGCGCCGACGCTGGATCACGAACGACGAATTTATCGAGGACTGGGCCGCCGCCCAGATCCTGCCCGGCCCGAACGTGGTGAACCTGTCCATCATGGTGGGCGACCGCTACTTCGGCCTGCGCGGCGCCCTGGTGGCCGTGGCCGGCATGTTGCTGCTGCCCATGCTGCTGCTGCTGGCCGTGGCCACGCTGTACGCGGCCTTTGCCAGCCACCCCATGATGGCCGGCGCGCTGCGCGGCATGGGCGCCGTGGCCGCCGGGCTGGTGGCAGGCATGGGCTGCAAGCTGGCGGCATCGCTGGCCCGGCACCCCCTGGGGCCCCTGCCCTGCGCGCTGATCACCGCCGCCACCTTCATCGCCATGAGCGTGCTGCGCCTGCCTCTGGCCTGGGTGCTGCCCGTGGTCGGCGGCGTGGCCTGCGCCCTCACCTGGCGCAAGCTCCCCGCGTGACCGCATGACCACCGCACTGACGCTGAACCTGCAGCCGCTGGACTGGCTGAACCTGTTTCTGTACTTCCTGTCGATCTCGCTGCTGGCCGTGGGCGGCGCCATTGCCACTGCGCCCGACATGCACCGCTTTCTGGTGGAGCGCCAGGGCTGGCTCACCGAGCTGCAGTTCAACACCTCCATCGTGCTGGCCCAGGCCGCCCCCGGCCCGAACGTGCTGTTCATCGCCCTGCTGGGCTGGAACCTGGGACTGAACGCGGGCGGCGCCACGCCGCTGGCCTGGGCCTTTGGCGCGCTGGGCGTGGCGCTGTGCATGCTGGGCGTGCTGCTGCCCAGCTGCGTGCTGACCTGGGCCGCCACGCGCTGGGCGCACCGCAACCGCGAGCGCCGCTCGGTGCGTGCCTTCAAGCAAGGCATGGCGCCGCTGGTGATCGGGCTGATACTGGCCACCGCCTGGGTGCTGGCCCGCGCCCAGGGCGATGCGGCGCGCGACTGGCCGCTGTGGCTACTGTCGGCCGCCACCACGCTGCTGGTGTGGCGCACGCGCATCCACCTGCTGTGGCTGCTGGGCGCGGGGGCGCTACTGGGCGCGCTGGGCTGGGTCTGACCCCGCGCGGTGCCTCATTGCGGCGCGGCCTCGGCCAGCAAGCCCTGCTCCACCATCGCCACCAGGCGCTCCGCCAGCGCCTGGCTGGGAGCCTCGCCCAGGCCGCGCAAGGGGCCGTCGAGCAGCAGCATCGCCATGCCGTGCACGGCCGACCAGGCCATGAACTCGGCGCCCTGGCGCCGCGCGGCCGGCAGCACGCCGCCCTGCACCAGGCCGTCCAGCGCGTGGCACAGCAGCTCGAACGGATCCATGCCGCTGGCGCCGCGCGCCGCGTCGTCCTGCGCCGCGCGCTCATGCACGTCAAAGGGCCGCGCCGCGAAGGCGGTGCGAAACAGCCCCGGCTCCTGCCGCGCAAAGCGCAGATAACCCAGGCCCACGCCACGGAAGGCGGCGCGCGCGCGCCGGCGCGGCTCGGGCAGCTGCTGGACGGCGTCGATCTCGGCCTCGATGGCGCGCGCCAGTGCGGCCAGCGCGGCGGCGCGCACGGCCTCCAGCAGGGCCTGGCGGCTCTCGAAATGCCGATATGCGGCATTGGGCACCACGCCGGCGCGGCGCGTGGCCTCGCGCAGCACGATGGCGCCAGGCCCGCCCTCACGCGCCAGCGCCACGCCCGCGTCCAACAGGGCACGGCGCAGGTCGCCATGGCGAAAGGTGCTGCGCGTGGGGCTTGGTTTTTTATCCGACATTTTTACTCAGGCTTACCTAGACCTCGGTCAATTTCAGCTTGGACAGGCGTATAAGTGTACGCCGTCCACAAAGGAGGCGCGCCATGCAATCCGACCACTATGTCGATGGCTTTCTGCTTGCCGTTCCCGGCGCGCAGAAGGAGCGCTATCTGCAGGTCGCCAGCAAAGCGGCGCGGCTGTTCAAGGAGCATGGCGCCCTGGGGGTCGTCGAATGCTGGGGCGACGACGTGCCCGATGGCAAGCTGACCTCGATGCCGATGGCCGTCAGGCTGAAGCCGGGCGAGACCGTGGTGTTCTCGTGGATCACCTGGCCCTCGCGCCAGGTGCGCGACACGGGCATGAAGGCCTTCATGGAAGACCCGCGCTGCCCCAAGGACATGCCGTTCGACGGCAAGCGCCTGATCTACGGCGGCTTACGCGTGCTGCTGAGCGCATAGCGTCGCCGCGCCCGGGTTTCAACCACAGGAGGCATCCATGCAATTCAATCCCTACCTGAATTTCGACGGCAACTGCGCCGAGGCGTTTGCCTTCTACGCCCGGCTGTTTGGCGGCACCATCGTGCACCAGAGCAGCTTCGGCGAGATGCCGCCTGGCGAGGGCATGCCGCCCATCCCCGAGTCGGCCAGGAGCCGCATCATGCATGTCCGCCTGCAGGTCAAGGATCAGGCGCTGATGGGCTCCGACACCATGCCCGGCGCCGACGCCAGCTGCGGCGGCTACCAGCCGGCGCAGGGCCTGTGGGTGTCGATTCAGGCCGCCGACGTGGCCGAGGGCCGGCGCCTGTTCGACGCGCTAGCCCAGGGCGGCCAGGCGGCGATGCCGTTTGCCGCCACCTTCTGGTCGCCGGGCTTTGGCATGGTCAAGGATCGCTTCGGCACGCCGTGGATGGTGAATGTCCCGCAGACCTGATCCCGCTGTTTCTACCCCGGAGGCTCACATGTCCGAGCGAACCATCCATCTGCATCGCGTACTGCGTTGCCCGCCGCAAAGGCTGTACCGCGCCTTCACCGAGGCCGGCGCCATGGCCAAGTGGCTGCCGCCACACGGCTTTACCTGCCAGGTGCATCACCTGGAGGCGCGCGTGGGCGGGAGCTTCCGCATGTCGTTCCACAACTTCGGCAGCGGCGGCGCACACGCCTTTCACGGCGAATACCTGGAGCTGGTGCCGGGTGAACTCATCCGCTACACCGACCAGTTTGACGATCCCAGCCTGCCCGGCTTGCTGGAGGTGACGGTGCGGCTCCAACCCGTGCCATGCGGCACGGATCTGCGCATCACCCAGGCCGGCATCCCTGAGGCCATCCCGCTGGAGATGTGCTACCTGAGCTGGCAGGAGTCGCTGGCACAGCTGGCGGCGCTCGCCGAGCCGGAGATTCCAGGCTAGAACAGGCTGGCCCCAAGGGGCATGGACGCAAACATGATGAAGCCCGCAAAGAACACCATCTGCCTTTGGTACGACGGCGCCGCCGAAGAAGCGGCGCGCTTTTACGCCAGCACCTTTCCCGACTCGTGCGTCACCGCGCTGCACCGCGCGCCGGCCGACTACCCCTCGGGCAAGCAGGGGGACGTGCTGACCGTGGAGTTCACGGTCATGGGCATCCCCTGCCTGGGGCTCAACGGTGGGCCGGCCTTCAGGCACTGCGAGGCCTTCTCGTTCCAGGTGGCGACGGCAGACCAGGCCGAGACCGACCGCTACTGGAACGCCATCGTCGGCAACGGCGGCCAGGAGAGCGAGTGCGGCTGGTGCAAGGACAGGTGGGGCATCTCCTGGCAGATCACGCCGATGGCTCTGATCCAGGGATACACCGACCCAGACCGCGCCGCCGCCAGGCGCGTGTTCGACGCCATGATGCAGATGCGCAAGATCGACGTTGCGGCCATCGAGGCGGCGCGGCGCGGTTGAAAAGGAGCATGACCATGGAATACCCCAGCAGGCCTCCCGTCGTCGAACGTGGCGCGTGGGAAGGCGCACGATCGGAGTTGCTGGCCCGCGAGAAGGCGCATACCCGCGCCGGCGACCAACTGGCCGCAGCACGCCGGCGCCTGCCGATGACGCGCATGGGGCCCGTCACGGTCACCGGCGCCAACGGGCCTACGCCGCTGCGCGAGGTGTTCGAGGACCGGCACATGCTGCTCGTCTACCACTTCATGTGGAAACGCGGCGCGTCACATGACAAGCAATGCCCCGGCTGCACGCACACCCAGGTGGCGCTGAACGAGGCCGTGCGCGCCTACCTGGCCGAACGCGACGTGAGTTACGCGGTCTTCAGCGCCGGCCCTTGGCCCGAGATCGCCGCCTATCGCGAATTCATGGGCTGGACCGGTCCCTGGTATTCGACACAAGACACCGGCACCGCGCTGCCGGCGACCCGCGACGGCGGCGACCTGCGCTGCTACCTGCGCGACGGCGATGATGTGTTCCAGACCTACGAGACCACCGCACGCGGGGTCGAGGCCATGCTACCCACGCTGCAACTGCTCGACCTCACGGCCTACGGGCGGCAGGAAGCCTGGGAAGACTCCCCCGCCGGCTGGCCACAGGGCGAGGCCGGAGCCTGGTGGTGGCGCGATGGCCGGCCCGTGGCCCAGTGGTTGCGCCCCCCTTCAACAAGGTGAACAGCATGAAACCCAATCCTGTCGTCTGGTTCGAGATCTACGTGCAAGACATGGAGCGCGCACGCAAGTTCTACGAAACCGTGTTCCGCTGCCAACTGGAGCCCATGGCCGCCCCCGAGGGCGAAGCCAGCGGCCTGCAGATGCTCGGCTTTCCCATGACCATGGAGGCGCCCGGCGCCGGCGGCATGCTGGTGCAGATGGCCGACTGCCCGCGGCCCGCAGGTGGGCCAGGCACCCTGGTGTACTTCGCATGCACGGACTGCGCCGTCGAGCAGGGCCGCGTCGAGGCGGCAGGTGGTAAGGTGTTCAAACCAAAGTTCGCCATCGGCCCATACGGCCACTGCGCGCTGGTGATCGACACCGAGGGCAACACCATCGGCCTGCATTCGATGCAGTAAGCCGGCGAAGGCGCAGCAACCGTTCGGGCGTCCAGCGGAGGCAATCAATGACAAGAGTTCGCGTTCAGGCCTTCACCATATCTCTTGACGGATACGCAGCGGGCCCGGATCAGGACATCGACCATCCGCTCGGCGTGGGCGGGACGGAACTGCACCAGTGGCTACTGCCAACGCGTACCCTCCAACGGGCCTTGTTCGGCAAGGACGGCGGCACGGCCGGAGTGGACGATGAGTTCGCCGCCCGTGGTTTTCGGAATGTGGGCGCCTGGATTCTTGGCAGAAACATGTTCGGCCCGATTCGCGGCGCATGGCCGGACGCAGGCTGGAAAGGCTGGTGGGGCAACAATCCGCCGTACCACGTTCCGGTCTTCATCCTGACCCATCATGCGCGTTCCTCCATAGCGATGGAAGACGGCACGAGCTTTCACTTCATCACCGGAGGCATCCGCGAGGCGCTCGACCGTGCGCGCGAGGCCGCGGCGGGAATGGACGTGCGCATAGGCGGCGGGCCGAGCACCATCTGGCAGTATCTACGCGAGGGCCTCATCAACGAGTTGCATCTTGCCATCGCGCCCGTCCTGCTGGGCCGGGGCGAGTCGCTGTTTCAGGGGCTTGACCTGCGAACCCTGGGATACGAATGCGTTGAATTTGTCGCATCGCAGAAAGCCATGCATGCCGTCCTGCGGCGCCAAGAGCGCGCCGGCGGCCCAAACGAGTGAGCCAAGCCATGAGCGAATTTTCATCCAACGATGTCTTCACGCTGACCACGGCGCGTATCCTGCCCGCCCGGCCCGAGGCCGTTTTTAGCGCCATCGCCGACCCGGCGCTACTGACACGCTGGTGGGGCCCCAATGGCTTTAGCAGCAGCTTCCAGACCTTTGACTTCCGCCCCGGTGGCGACTGGGTCTTCACGCTGCACGGCCCCGATGGCACCGACTACCCCAACGTCTGCCGCTTTATTGAGATCGTGGCCGACCAGCGGGTGGTGATCGAACACCTGAACATGCACTGGTTCGAGCTGACGCTCAGCCTGGCACCACAGGACGGCGGCACCCGCATCGGCTGGCAGCAGCGCTTCGACAGCCCCGAGGCCTGCGCGCGCATGGCCCCGCTGTGCGCTCCCAGCAACGAGCAGAACCTGGATCGATTGGCCTCAGTACTAGTACTGCAACCCGAAAGTATCGGAACGTGAAATCGCGCCTTCGCCCGCATGGCGGCGTTGCAAATCCTCGCAATGGCTACGGCTATTGCTGCGGTTTGCGCCTTGCCTTGCGCGCGAATGCATCGATTTCATTGTGTTCCTCTACTTCCGAGTTGCAGTACTAGCCCAAGCGGCAAGAAACCCTGGGCGTTGAACACCCGGCCACACCGTCGCATTGCGATCACGAAAACCAGCGCAAAAACGCCGCGCCCGTCAGTGCCGTACCGCCCAGCGTGGCCAGCAGGCGCCAGGTCACGGTGCTGCGACGGCCATCGTGCAAAGGACGTGCGTACAGCGACAGCGCGATCAGTACCAGCGCCACCAGCGCGCACAACACCTTGAGCACCAGGGCAGCAATCGCAATGCCGTGGATGTCTGGAAATTGCCCGTAGAAATGCCAGCTCACCGCGCCAAACACAGCACCGCTGGCGAGCTGCAGCGCCCAGCCCGACAACGCCAGCCACAGCAGGCCGCGCGAGCCCGCGGGGTGCATGGAACAAAGCGCATACAGAGGAACTGCAACGACCGCCACGGCCCCGAAGTTATGGGCGACCTGGGTCAGCGCATACGCAAGGTTCTGCAGATCCACATCGATTACTCGACGGTGACGCCGACGCAGCGCTGCAAGCCGATCGGCGTATGCCCCTTGTTGACGACCTTGATGCAGATGTCGTGCTTTCCGGCGGCCAGCGTCGGGAGGGCATAACTACCCTTGAGCTGACGCAGGATGCCGACCTCCTTGTCGTCCAAGTAGACATGCACATGGTTGCCGTCGGGCCCGGGCAGCACCTCGTAAACGAGACTGGTTTGCTTCATCGCGTCGAGTCGCGCACCGTCCTTGGGAGACTCGATCGTGACCGAGCCCTCGGCCGAGGCGCAGACAGGTGCCAAAAGGAATGCCCCCGGCACCAAGGCAACAAAAACCGTGATGGCTGACATGCGGATCATGACGTCTCCAATCAGTGATGGATACAGCTGACGCCGCAAGCATACGCTGCGATTGTGCGGGGTTGCCGACGCACATGCGTCACCCCTGATGGCACCGCGGATTCGAGCCAGCCGCTACGCCAGGCCGCGCTGGCGCAGCGCTTCGTACAGGCAGACAGCGCTGGCCACAGAGACGTTCAGGCTCTCCACGGCGCCCTGCATGGGGATGCACACCAGCTCGTCGCAGGTCTTGCGCGTGAGCTGGCGCATGCCGGGGCCCTCGGCGCCCAGCACCAGGGCCACGGGGCCCTTCAAGTCCACTTGGTAGAGGTTCTTGTCGGCGTCGCCACTGGTGCCTATCACCCAGATATTGCGCTCCTTGAGCTCGCCGAGGGTGCGCGCCAGGTTGGTCACCATGAAGTAGGGCACGGTCTCGGCCGCGCCGCTAGCCACCTTGGCCACTGTGGCGTTGATGCCCACCGCGTGATCCTTGGGCGCGATCACCGCATGCGCGCCGGCGCCATCGGCCACGCGCAGGCAGGCGCCCAGGTTGTGCGGGTCGGTCACGCCGTCGAGCACCAGCAGCAGCGGATTCGTCACGCCATCGGCCTCAAGCTGGTCAAGCAGATCGTCCAGCGACTGCAGCTGGGCCACGGCCTCCACGCGCGCGGCCACGCCCTGGTGGCCATGGCTGCCGGCCAGCTTCGCCAGGCGCAGGCCGTCGGCCTCGATCAGGCGCACGCCGGCCTCCTTGGCACGCGCGAGGAACTGGCGCATGCGCGCATCACGGCGCGTGGCCTCGTAATACACCTCGATGATGGATTGCGGCGCCGTCTTCAGGCGCACGCCCACGGCATGAAAGCCGAACAGGACTTTGGGGGACGACATGGAGGGGATTATCCAGCGATGCGCCGGTGCAGCTTTTAAAATACCGGGTTGCCCTCCATACAACCCCGCGCACGCCAAGGCAACCCGCCTTGGTGGAAATGCCCGCTGCACCGATCCGTGCGCCTGGCGCGCGCTTTGCACGTGTATCCCATCATGTTGTTTTCCGCCTTGCTGCGCTGGGTGCAGCGCACCAGCCTGGTCACCCAGATCATCATCGGCCTGCTGGTCGGCCTGGCCCTGGCCATGCTGGTACCAGCGGCCACGCCCTCGGTGGCCTTTCTGGGCACCTTGTTCATCTCCGCCCTGAAAGCCATTGCGCCAATACTGGTGTTCGTGCTGGTGATGGCCGCGATCGGCAACCACCGCCCGGGAGAGAGCACGCACATGCGCCCCGTGCTGCTGCTATACCTCGTTGGCACCCTGGCCGCTGCCATCGTCGGCGTGACCGCCAGCCTGTGGTTCCCGAGCACGCTGGTGCTGCAATCGGCGGCGCAGGATCAAGCGGCGCCGGGTGCGGTGTCTCAGGTATTGCTGAACGTGGTGCAAAGCATCGTCAGCAACCCGGTCAAGGCGCTGCTGGAGGCCAACTACATCGGCATCCTCGCTTGGGCCGTGGCGCTGGGCATTGCCCTGCGCCACGCCAGCGCCAGCACACGCACCGCGCTGCAGGACGGCGCGCAGGCCGTCACCCTGGTCATCCAGTGGGTGATACGCTGCGCGCCGGTCGGCATCATGGGCCTGGTAGCCGCCACCTTTGCCGAGGCCGGCACCCAGGCGCTGTGGGGCTACGCTCACCTGCTGGCGGTGCTGATCGGCTGCATGCTGTTCGTGGCGCTGGTGGTGAACCCGCTGATCGTATTCTTGGTCATTCGCCGCAATCCCTATCCGCTGGTCTTCACCTGCCTGCGCGAGAGCGGCGTAACCGCCTTCTTCACGCGCAGCTCGGCGGCCAACATCCCCATCAACCTGGCGCTGGCCAAGCGCCTGAACCTGAACGAAGAAACCTACAGCATCGCCATTCCCCTGGGTGCGACGATCAACATGGCGGGCGCGGCCATCACCATCAGCGTGCTGTCGCTGGCCGCAGCCCACACACTGGGCATCTCGGTGGACATGCCGACGGCACTGTTGCTGTGCGTGGTGGCCTCGGTCTGCGCCTGCGGCGCCTCGGGCGTGGCCGGGGGCTCGCTGCTGTTGATTCCGCTGGCCTGCAGCCTGTTTGGCATCAGCAACGACGTGGCCATGCAGGTGGTGGGCGTGGGTTTCATCATCGGCGTGCTGCAGGATTCTGCCGAGACGGCGCTGAACTCTTCCACCGACGTACTGTTCACCGCCACGGCCTGCATGGCGCAGGAACGCGGCTGAGACGTCCCGATATAGCCGCCAGCCCCTGTGGCCTGAATACTACTCACGCCGATATGCCGTAGCCAAACTGCAAATTTGCCGGCAAGATACAAAATTACACACATCAGGAATCATCGGTACCGAAACCCCATGCCACCCCCGCTTCGGCGGCGCAGTCCGACCACCGCATCGATGATAAGCAAAGGCTACGCCTGCGGCGCCTGTTGCTTTCCGTGGCCGTGTACCTGCCCTGCGCGTTGATGCTGCTGATGGTGACGTGGCTGGGTTTTTTGCCGCGCTGGTTCACTCCGCTTTGGCTGGCGATTTTCACGGTGACGAACACCGTCTTCTACGCGCTGATCAAAAGCGGGTTGAACCTGCGCCTCAATGATCCCAGCATGACCATGGCGCAAATGACCGTGGCCATTGCCGCAGTGGCCGTGATCCTCTATCACGCCGACGCCATTCGTGGCGGCATGTTGATGCTGCTGCTGGTGATTCTTCTGTTCGGTGTGCTGCGGCTAACAACCGTGGAACTGCTAGCCATGGGGGCACTATCGTCGGCCGCCTATGCGCTGGTCATCGTTTTGCTCACGACGCGTAAGCCGCAGCAAATCGAACCATCGGTCGAGTGGACGCAATGGGCCACGCTCACCGCCACCCTGGCTGTGATGGGCCCGCTGGTGGGTTACATGAGCCACGTGCGGCGCAGGCTGTCAGAATCACTGCGCACGATCAAAGACATGGCCGAACGTGACGCGCTGACCGGCGCGTTCAATCGCCATCACATGGGAGAAATGCTTGATCGTGAGGTCAGCCGCTGCGAACGCGGTGCCCCAGCCTTTGTACTGTTGATCGCGGACATCGATCACTTCAAGCACATTAACGACAGTTTTGGGCATCTGGTGGGCGACCTGGTCTTGAAGAGGGTGGCCCACGCCATGCGTGAGGCGCTGCGAAAAGGCGACTACATGGCCCGCTACGGAGGCGAGGAGTTCGTACTGCTAATTGCGGCCAACGACCTTGCTGAATCCAAAGTTGCGAGCGAGCGCCTGCGCGTGCAGGTAGAGCGCCTACGCATTCCTGAATTGGGTAGGCACAACATCACCATATCGATAGGTGGAACCGTCTACCGGTCTGGCGACACCCAATCCACGCTGCTTGGACGGGCAGACGCGGCGCTGTACCGGGCCAAGCACAGCGGGCGCAACCGCGTCGAATGCGACACACCTCTGGCCGAGTGACGGTCGCGCACCGACACAGCTTGGCTACACCAGCCGCCCGGCCTCGATGGTGATGCGCCGGTCGCAGCGCTCGGCGATGGCGCGATCGTGCGTCACCAGCACCAGGGTCGTGCCCTGTTCGCGGTTCAGGGCGAACATCAGTTCCATGATGGTCTCGCCGGTCGCAAAGTCCAGGCTGCCCGTGGGTTCGTCCGCCAGCAGCACGGCTGGCTGCACCACAAAGGCGCGCGCCAGGGCCACACGCTGCTGCTCGCCGCCGGAGAGCACCTTGGGGTAATGCGACAGCCGCTGCGCAAGCCCCACACGGCCCAGCATGTCGGCGGCGCGCCGGCGCGCGTCACGGTGACCCGCCAGCTCCAGCGGCAGCATCACGTTCTCCAGCGCCGTGAGATTGGCCAGCAGCTGGAAGCTCTGGAAAACAAACCCCAGTTTGCGCGCACGCAGCGCGGCACGCTCGTCTTCGTTCAATGCAAACAAGTCCTCCCCCGCCAGGCGCACCGTGCCACGGGTGGGTGTATCCAGCCCGGCAATGATGGAAAGCAAGGTACTCTTGCCCGAACCCGAGGCACCGACGATGGCCACGGTTTCCCGCTCGGCCAGGGTGAAATCGATATCGCGCAAAATCTCCAGTGTGCCCGTGGAGTCGGTAACGGATTTGTGCACATGCGCTACGTCAATGATGGGTGCCTGCGACGCGGTCGCTGCCAGGCTTTGGGCAGGGACGGCAATGGTTTCGGACATGAAAGGTTCTCGAAGTTGATTTCTATGATGAGGCGTGACTTTATCGTGCTGGCCACCCTGGCCACCCTGGCCATTGTGGGCATGGCATACGCTGGCACCCAGCCAGGCAAGAACGGCTCCGCCAAGGGTTCCGTCATCCTGGTGGTTGGCGACTCGCTCAGCGCCGAGTATGGTCTGGCACGCGGAACGGGTTGGGTCACGCTGCTGGAACAGCGCCTGGCACAGGAAAAAATCCCGGCCACGGTCGTCAACGCCAGCGTCAGCGGCGACACCACAGCCGGTGGCCGCGCACGCCTGGCCGCGCTGCTCAAACTGCATCAGCCCACGCATGTCGTACTGGAGCTGGGAAGCAATGACGCATTGCGCGGCCTGCCGTTGGCGAATACCCAGGACAACCTGGACTGGATGACCGAGCAGGCGCAGGCGGCAGGCGCGCGCGTGCTGCTGGTGGGCATGCAGATGCCACCCAACTATGGTGCCGACTATGGGCGCCGCTTTGCCAGCCTGTTTGAGGCCGTAGCCAAGGAGCGCAAGGCGGCCCTGGTGCCCTTCTTGCTCAAGGGCGTGGCCGATGCACCCAACCCCACGGCGCTGTTCCAGCCCGACCGCATCCACCCGCGATCCGAGGCCCAGCCGCGTATGCTGGACAACGTCTGGCCCGAGTTGCGCAAGCTGCTATAGCTTGGACCAGGCGCTGGGACATGCCATTTTTGGGCAAACTGTCTACAGGTCACCTACAAGCTACAAGCCAAACCCAAAAAAAACGCACTATTGTTTAGATAGTGCGCTTTCCTTATATAGCTTGGTAGGACGTACAAGATTCGAACTTGTGACCAACGGATTAAAAGTCCGCTGCTCTACCAACTGAGCTAACGTCCCAAGCTTTGCTGCATGTCTACAGCAAAGTTGTAAATTATAGCGTGTTTTTTGGAACGTCCGCCGACAGTTTGTCCAGCAACCAGCCGGCCGCGCAATGCCCGAAGGTGGCGGTGACGGCCACGCTGGAGCCGTAGCCATGGCAGTTCAATGAACCATCGCCTTCATCGATGGCGCAGGAGGCATGCGGCGGGGCCACGGCTTCGCGGCTGAAGACGCAGGCCACGCCGATGCGCTTCCCTTCGCGGGCGGCGCCATGTTCGCGGCGCAGGCGGTAGCGCAGCTGAGCCAGCAACGGGTCATGTGTGGTGTGTGCCAGGTCATCCACATCGACCTTGTGCGCCAGTCGCTTTCCGCCGGCCGCGCCCACGGTGATGAAAGCGGTACGCGTTTGCATGGCCCAGGCAGCCATGGCGGCCTTGGCGCGAACCTGATCGCAAGCATCGATGACGGCATCCACCGGGGCGGGCACGATGGTTGGCCAGTTGGCCGGATCCACGAACTCTTCTATGCAATCGACCCGACACTCTGGGTTGATGAGCGCAATGCGCTCGGCCATGGCGCGCACCTTGGCTTGTCCGAGGGTGGTGCTCAGGGCGTGTATCTGACGGTTGACGTTGGATTCGGCCACATGATCCATGTCGATCAGGGTGAGGCGCCCCACGCCGGAGCGGGCCAGGGCTTCCGCGGCCCAGGAACCGACGCCGCCGATACCGATGACGGCGACATGCGCGGCGCGGATGCGCTGGGCGCCGGCCACGCCATACAGCCGCTGCAGACCGCCAAAGCGGCGCTGCAGATCGGCCGACTCTTGCGCCGGCACGCTCACTTCAGGCGCGCCAGACGTTCCTTGGCAGCGGCTGCGGCTTCGGATTGCGGATATACGCGCATCAGGTCTTCCAGCGTCTTGCGCGCTGCGCGCGTGTCCTTCAGCTCGATCTGGCAGTTGGCAATTGACAATGCTGCCTCGGGCGCGCGCGCATGGTCGGGCGCGGCTGCCAGCAGGCTCTTGAAGTTGTTGATAGCCTCTTTGTAGTCTCGCGTGGCGTATTGCGCATTGCCCAGCCAGAAGCGTGCCGATGGCAGGTAGCCGGACTGCGGGTACTGGCGCATAAAGCTGCCGAACGCCGTTGCCGCCTCAGGAAATTTGCCCGAGCGGAACACGGCCAGAGCCGCCTCGAACTCGCGCTTTTCTGCCGGGTCGGCACGAAACTCGCGCCCATCCACCGTCACTGCCAACGGCTCGAACTTGCGCAGCCGCTCATCCACGCCTTGGGCGATGTCCTTTTGCCGACGCTGCAGCTCCGCCACCTCACGCTGCAGCTGCTCGTTTTGTCCGCGCAGGCTGGCTTGCTCGGTACGCAATGCCTCGATCTGCGTTTGCAGGTCGAGCAGGCTGCGGCGCAATTGCGAGACTTCTTCACCCGAGCGCTCGCCAGAGCGCTGGTTGGACTGCTGCAAGGCATCGAAGCGCTGACGCAGCTCCAGGATGGCGCGGCGCGCCTCGTCATCCTCGAACAACGCATGGCTGGGCACGGCCCAGGTCGCCACGGCGGCAAATACTGCCACCGTCAGGGCGCGCGAGCGTTGGGGAAAAGACATGCGCGCGACCATCAGCGGTACGACAGCTCAACGCGGCGGTTCTGTGCGAATGCGCTTTCGTTGTTGCCCTGCACGGCTGGCTTTTCCTTGCCGTAGCTCACGGCTTCGACCTGCGCATCGGACACGCCCAGCAGACCGAGCGAACGGCGCACGGCCTCGGCACGCTTCTGACCCAGGGCCAGGTTGTATTCGCGGCCACCGCGATCGTCGGTGTGGCCTTCGAGCATGACCTTGCGTGCGGAGGATGCCTTCAGGTAACGCGCGTGGGCTTCGAGAAGCGACTGGAACTCGGGCTTGACGGTGTAGCTGTCAAAGTCGAAGTAGATGATGCGCGCCACACCGACGGGGCCGCCGACGTCGCGGCTGGACTGGCTCAGATCCACCGGCGCCACGCCGCTCTGTCCTGCGCCACCGGCGCCAGCGCCACCGCCGGTGGTGGAGGTGGCGCCCTTGTCCTCGACCGGAACATCGTCAAGCTTGACGCCGGAGCTGCAGCCGGCCATGAGGGCGGCAATGGTGAAGGCGATCGAAAGACGTTTGAATGGAGTTGATTTCATGATGTCGTGCTGAGAAAAACAGGTGTTTGGAAAGCTGGGAAGACTTACTTCTGAAACGGGCCCCAATCGGGCTCGCGGATGTCGCCTCCCTGCCCGGCCAGCCTGGCCTTGATCTTGCCGTCCAGGGTGGTCGTCATGAGCGCCTCGCGCCCCTGCTGCTGGGTGCCGTACAGGATGAGGCGGCTATTGGGTGCAAAGCTCGGGCTTTCGTCGGCAGAGGTATCGGTAAGCGAGCTGACCGTGCCCGACTTCAGATCCATGACCTGCAGCTTGAAGGCGCCGCCGATGCGCGAGATATAGGCCAGCCACTGCCCGTCGGGGCTGATGGCCGGCGAGATGTTGTAGGAGCCATTGAAGGTCACGCGCTCGGCATTGCCGCCACCGCTACCCACGCGATAAATCTGCGGTGAGCCGCCGCGGTCGCTCACGAAGTAAATGCTGCGGCCGTCGCTGGAGAAGGCCGGCTCGGTATCAATGCCGGCGCTTTGCATCAGGCGGCGCGGCTCGCCGCCGCCCGCGTCGATGGTGTAGAGCTGCGAGCCACCGTCGCGGCTCAGTGTGACGGCCAGGGTGCGCCCGTCGGGCGACCAGGCGGGAGCGCTGTTGGAGCCGCGGAAGTTGGCGATCAGCCGGCGCTTGCCCGTGGCCACATCGTGCACATAGACCACCGGCTTGCGCGACTCGAACGACACATAGGCCAATTGCGTACCCGTGGGCGACCAGGCCGGGGAGATGATGGGCTCGGGGCTTGACAGTGCCGACTGGGCATTTTCGCCATCGGCATCGGCCACCCACAGGCTGTAGCGCGCGCCCACCTTGGTGACATAGGCGATGCGCGTGGAGAACACACCGCGTTCGCCGGTGAGCTTCTCGTAGATGAAATCTGCGATGCGGTGCGCCACCAGGCGCAGGTCGGCCTGCGTCACGACAAAGCTCTGTCCGCCCAGATCCTGGCCCTTGACCACATCCCATAGCCTGAAGCGCACGTCAAAGCGCCCGTCGGCCAGACGCGTCACGCTGCCGGTGTTCAGGGCGTCGGCCTTGCGCTGGCGCCACTGCGACAGGTCCGGGCGTGAGGTTTCATCGAGCGGCACGCCCGAGGCGTCAACGCCGACAAAGCGGCCGCTGCGCTCCAGGTCGGCCTGCACGATGGCGGAGATCTTCTGCGGCGACTGCGCCTCACCGCGCAGCGGCGCGATGGCGATCGGCAGTTGCGTCAGGCCCACGCCCGTGATCTCGACACGGAACTGGGCAAGTGCTGGCAGGCTGGAGGCGGCGGCCAGTGCTGCGACAGCATGGCGGCGCGAGATGTGCGGCATGGCCGCGCGAAGGGGTGAGGATGGGAAGGTGCGCTCGATAGTCATTGGCAACCGTTGAATAACCGTCAAATAACCGTTTAGTGCCGGTCAACAGAACCTGCGATGTTACACATAGCGTAGCGCGCCATGTCACAAACTGTGCTGCTGCGTAGAATCCGCCCCTCATGCAAGACTTGAATCATAGCGCGCCCAAGCCCCCCCAGCCGCCAACACCATCGCTGTTAGCCCGGCTGCGGCGCCTGCATGCGTACTTTGGTTACCAGCGTCTGGCCTGGGCCATGGCCTTGCTGGCCACCGTGGTGGCCGCCATCACCGAGCCGCTGATACCCGCGCTGCTCAAACCCTTGCTCGATCAGGGCTTCACGGAGGGATCACTGAATCTGTGGATGGTTCCCACGGCCATCATCGGTGTGTTCCTGGTGCGCGGACTGGCCCAGTTCACTGGCCAGTATGCGCTCTCGCGCATCGCCAACGAAGGCATGCTGCGCCTGCGCACGGCCCTGTTCGAGCGACTGCTGGCGGCCGACATGGCGCTGTTTCGACAGCAGTCGGCAAGCACCCTGTCGAACACCGTGGTGTATGAGGTGCAGACCGGCTTCACCTCGCTGGTGCAGGCGCTGATTGGCGTGTCGCGCGACGGCTTCACCCTGGTGGCGTTACTGGGTTACCTGATTTATTTGAACTGGCAGCTCACGCTCATCGTGGCCGTCATGGTGCCCGGCGTGGGCTGGATCATGAAGGCCTTGTCGCGCCGTCTGTACAAGATCACCAAGAGCAGCCAGCAGGCCACCGACGACCTGGCCTATGTGGTGGAAGAGAACGTGCTCGCCCACCGCATGGTGCGCCTGCATGGCGCACAAGCCGGTCAGGCCGCGCGCTTCAACAGCCTGAGCCAGCGCCTGCGCCACCTGGCCATCAAATCCACCATCGCCTCGGCGGCCATGACGCCCACCACGCAGCTGCTGGCCGCCGGCGCCCTGTCGGCCGTGATCTGCATCGCCCTGTGGCAAAGCCATGGCCATGGTGCCAAGGATGTGTCGGTGGGCGGCTTTGCCTCGTTCATCGCGGCCATGCTGATGCTGATTGCGCCGATACGCCGCATGGCCGATGTGGCCAACCCGATCACGCGCGGCGTGGCGGCGCTGGAGCGCGGCCTGCTGCTGCTCAGCGACGCACCGGCCGAAACCGGCGGCACGCATGCCGTGCAGCATGCCCAGGGCGCCATCAGCCTGCGCGATGTGAACGTGTCGTTTGACAGCGAGCATGCGCCCGCGCTCAGCGGCGTGAGCCTGGACATCCGCCCCGGCGAGATCGTGGCCCTGGTCGGGCCGTCGGGCGCCGGCAAGACCACGCTGGTGAACCTGCTGCCGCGCTTTGTGGCAGCCAGCAGCGGCCAGGTGCTGATCGACGGCGTGGCCGCGCAGGACTGGCGCCTAGAGTCGCTGCGCGCGCAATTCGCCATGGTGAGCCAGGACGTGGTGATGTTCAACGACAGCATTGCCGCCAATGTGGCCCTGGGTGCCGCCATTGACGAAGAGCGCGTGCACCACTGCCTGGCGGCCGCCAATCTGGCCGAGCATGTGGCCGCCCTGCCCCAGGGCGTGCACACCATCGTGGGGCACAACGCCACGCAGCTGTCGGGTGGGCAGCGCCAGCGCCTGGCAATCGCACGCGCGCTGTACAAGGACGCGCCCATCCTGATCCTGGACGAGGCCACCTCGGCGCTCGATACCGAGTCCGAACGCCTGGTGCAAGACGCCCTGCAGCGCCTGATGCGCGGGCGCACCACCCTGGTCATCGCCCACCGCCTGTCCACCATCGAGCATGCCGACCGCGTGGTGGTGATGGAGCGCGGGCGCATTGCCGAGCAGGGCACGCATGCCGAGCTGGTGGCCGCCGGCGGGCTGTTTGCGCGCCTGCAGGCACACACCTCTTGACGCAAAAAAGATAGCTACTCGCGCTTACCCTATGAGGGCCAGAGGCCAAAAAACCTTCAAACCATCAAGTAATGCGCGCGATGCAAGAGCCTGCCGCCTGGTAGCTGCCGGCCGCCGCCTGCAGCGTGATGCGGCCGGAGCGGTGCGCAGTGACCTGCATTTCCATCTTCATGGCCTCCATGACGGCAATGACGTCGCCGGCCTGAACGGCATCGCCCTCCCCTACCTTCCAGGCGTGCAGGTTGCCGGCGATGGGGGCGGCGACGGCGGCCTCGTCCACCGACTCCTGGGCGACGGCCGCAGTGGCCGATGCGCCGCCGGCGGCGGCCAGCCCCTGCAGCAGCACGGCCGGCAGGCCCAGTTGCAGGCGCCGGCCATCGATCTCGATGGCGCAGCGCACCAGGCTGGCGTCGGCCTGGGGCGCGGCACGTACCGCCGCCGCGAGGTCGTTGGCAAAGGCGGTTTCTATCCAGCGCGTATGCACCTTGAAGCCATCGGCGGCTATGAAGTCCGCCTGCTCCATGACCGCCCGGTGAAACGGCAGCACGCTGGCCACGCCATCGATCTGAAACTCGGCCAGCGCGCGGCGCGCACGTGCCAGCGCCTGCTCGCGCGTGCTGCCGGTGACGATGAGCTTGGCCATCAGCGAGTCGAAAGTGCCGGGCACGATGGAGCCCGCCTGCACGCCCGAGTCCACGCGCACGCCGGGGCCGCTGGGCGCATCAAAGCGCTGCACGGGCCCGGGCGTGGGCAGAAAGCCGCGGCCCACGTCCTCGGCGTTGATGCGGAATTCAAACGCATGGCCCAGTGGCGCGGGCGTCTCGGTGATGGACAGGGGCAGACCGTCGGCCACGCGCAGCTGCTCCAGCACCAGATCCAGGCCGGTGGTCTGCTCGGTCACCGGGTGCTCGACCTGCAGGCGCGTGTTCACCTCCAAAAACGATAGGGCGCCGCTGCCCGAGAGCAAAAATTCCACCGTGCCCGCGCTCTCGTAGCCGACCTCGGCGCAGATGTCGTGCGCGGCCTGGTGGATGCGCTGGCGCTGGGCGTCGGTCAAAAACGGTGCGGGTGCTTCTTCCACCAGCTTCTGGTTGCGCCGCTGCAACGAGCAGTCGCGCGTGCCCAGCACCACCACCTTGCCATGCTTGTCGCCCATCACCTGGGCCTCGATATGGCGCGGCTTGTCCAGAAACTGCTCGACAAAGCATTCGCCGCGGCCAAAGGCCGCCGTGGCCTCGCGCACGGCAGACGCGTACAGCTCGGCCACCTCATCCATGCGCCACGCGATCTTCATGCCGCGCCCGCCGCCGCCAAAAGCCGCCTTGATGATGATGGGCAGGCCATGCTGCTCGGCAAAGGCCAGCACCTCGGCGGCGTCTTTTGCCGGCTCCGACGTGCCCTGCACCAGCGGCGCGCCCACCTTGAGCGCGATCTTGCGCGCCTCCAGCTTGTCACCCAGACGCGCAATGGCCTGGGGCGTGGGGCCAATCCAGGCCAGGCCCGCATCAAGCACGGCCTGGGCAAACGCTGCGCTCTCGGACAGGAAGCCGTAGCCGGGGTGCACGGCGTCGGCGCCGCTCTTGCGGGCGATGTCCAGCAGTTTTTCTATGTGCAGATAGGTGTCTGCCGGGCGGTCACCGTCAAGCCCCCAGGCCTCGTCGGCCATGCGTGCGTGCAGGGCGTCGATGTCGGCATTGGCATACACGGCGACGGACTGCACGCCGTAGTCGCGGCAGGCGCGCACCACACGGACGGCGATCTCGCCCCGATTGGCAATCAGAACCTTCTTCATGACTTCAAACCTTTCGCCTTCAGTAAATGCTGGATGGCGAGAACGCCGTCGCCTGCTGCGCAGGCACCGCAATGTGATGAAACGCCCGCTGCGCGGTCGTTTTCTCCGCGATTGGCAATGAGGACTTTTTTCATGGCATTCAAGGACGGTTGATGGCCTCGAAGGGCCGGATGGGGTTGAAGCGCACCCAGGCGTTCACGGGGATCTGGCCCGCGCGATCGAGGTGGTGCGGCGCGATGCAGGCGATCACGGGGTAGCCGCCGGTCAGCGGGTGGTCGGCCAGGAACAGCACCGGCTGGCCGCTGGCCGGCACCTGGATGGCGCCGGTGGGCGTGCCCTCGCTGGGCAGCTCCTGGGTGATGGAGCGGGTCAGCGGCTGCTCGCCCGCCAGGCGCAGGCCCACGCGGTTGGACTGGGGCGTGACGCGCCAGCGCTGACTGGCGAGCAGCTGCACGGCCTGGGGCGTGAACCAGTCGGTGCGCGGGCCCATGATCACGTCCAGCACCACCTCCCCATCGGGGCCGGGCAGATCATCGGGCGGCAGCTCGGCGCCGCCGACTATCGAGCCCCGCGCCACGGGGCGCAAGGCAAGCCGGTCGCCCGCCGCCAGCGCCGGCGGGCCGACATGGGCCAGGGTGTCGGTGCTCAGGCTGCCGAGGATGGGGGCCACGTCATAGCCGCCGCGCGCCGCCACATAGCAGCGCGTGCCGGCAACGGGCTCGCCAATGGCCAGCAGATCGCCATGCGCCAGGGCCAGGGGCTGGTAGCGCGGCACGCTGGTGCGCAGGCCACCGGCGCTGGTAAGCGTCAGGGGCGCATCGGCGCCGGTCACGGCGACCACGGTGTCGCCATGGCTCATCAGCCGCAGGCCGCCGTTCACGGTCTCCAGGCAGGCCATGTCGGGTGGGTTGCCCACCAGCCGATTCGCCGTGCGGCAGGCGCCCTGGTCCAGCGCACCGGAGGCCGACACGCCCTGCCCCGCCAAACCGGGCCGGCCCATGTCTTGCAGCAGCGTGAGCAGGCCGGGCGAGCGCACCTCCAGCGCCTGCCCCCGCGCTGGTGCGGGCGCTGCGGGCTTCAAGTGTTTTTGGTCTGCAGCGCGCTCCAGTTGTGCGCGAACAGCTACAGACAGAGTAGCAATATCGACAAAACGCACGCGAAAACCCGGCTGCAGCAGCGCCGGCTGCTCGCGCTCTATGTCCCACATGGCCAGCGGCGTGGTGCCCAGGATCTGCCAGCCCCCGGGGCTGGCCTGCGGATAGACGCCGCTGAAGCGCCCGGCCAGCGCCACGGCGCCCGCCGGAATGCGCGTGCGCGGCGTGGCGCGGCGCGGCACATCCAGGCTCTCATGCCCGCCCGACAGGTAGGCAAAGCCCGGCGCAAAGCCGACGAAGGCCACGCTGTAGTCGCTACCTGTGTGGCGGCGCACCAGCTCCTCGGGCGTGATGCCCAGGATTTGCGCCACCTCGGCCAGATCCTCGCCGTCGTAGTGCACGGGGATTTCCACCAGGGTGGCGTCGCGCCGCACCTGCTGCGACAGGTCGCGCGCGGCAATAGCCTGCACCAACGCGGCCACGCTGGTGGCCGAAGGGCGGAACTGCACGAGGATGGTGCGCGCCGCAGGCACCAACTCCTGCACGCCCGGAAGGGGCTCGCGCTGCAGCGAAGCCAGCAGCGCCAGGGTCTGATCCAGATCGGCCAGCTCCACCAGCAGCGCGTTCAATGAGACGGGCAGGAAGCGCATATCAGACGTGGTAGCTGCTGTCGGGCACATCAGTGATAAACATATAGCCCGGCGCATGCGTGACCGCGAACGGCACGCCCGAGGCCATCACCGCCGCCTGGGGCGTGACGCCGCAGGCCCAGAACACGGGGATCTCGCCGGGCTCGATACGCACCGGGTCGCCAAAGTCGGGCCTGGCCAGATCGGCAATGCCCAGCGCGGCCGGGTCGCCCACATGCACGGGTGCGCCATGCACGGCGGGAAAGCGCGCCGAGATGCTGACCGCATCGGCCACGCGGTGCGCGGGAATGGGCCGCATGGACACCACCATCTCGCCATGCAGACGCCCTGCCGGGCGGCATTGGCGACTGGTGCGGTACATGGGCACGTTGCCGCCGTCGGCAATGTGGCGCACCTCGATGCCGGCCTCCTGCAGCGGGGTTTCAAACGTGAAGCTGCAGCCGATCAGAAAGGTGACCAGGTCCGGGTGCTCGGCCCACAGGGCCGTGGCGTCCTGCACCTCCTCGGCCAGCTTGCCATGGCGCCAGACGCGGTACAGCGGAATGTCGGTGCGGATGTCGGCGCCTTCGGCCAGCACCGTGTGGTGCGCACCGGCCTCGATCACGTCCAGCACCGGGCAGGGCTTGGGGTTACGCTGGGCGTAGAGCAGAAAGTCCCAGGCCCAGTCGCGCGGCAGCGCAATCATGTTGGCCTGGGTCATGCCGGGCGCCACGCCTGCCGTGGGCTGCTTCAGGCCGGCGCGGTAGGCCGCGCGCGCCTGGCGAGCGGCGGCCTGAGCAGGGGTGTGGACCTGTTGCAATGGGTTGTTCGTCATGGTGCTGGCTCCCGTCAATCAGCCGTCAAACAAATGGCCGCACGGCAACGCCGTCCGCCTCCAGCGCCTTGCGCACGGCGCGCGCCATCTCCACGGCGCCAGGGCTGTCGCCGTGCACGCAGATGGACTGGGCGTCCAGGCGAACCAGGCTGCCATCGATGGCCTCGACCACGCCGTCTTTCACCAGGCGCAGCATGCGCCGGGCCACCAGGGCGCTGTCGTGCAGCACGGCGCCCTTGTCGCGGCGCGACACCAGCGTGCCCTGGGGCGTGTAGCCACGATCGGCAAAGGCCTCGGCGATCACGCGCAGGCCGGCGTCCCGCGCCCATTGCACCAGCGGCGAGGCCGCCAGCACCACCAGTGCCAGGCCGGCATCGACGGCGCGGATGGCGGCAATCACGTCGCGCGCCTGGCGCTCGTCGTGCGCAATGGTGTTGTACAGCGCGCCATGGGGCTTGACGTAGGCGATGCGCGTGCCGGCCGCCTGCGCCAGGCCCTGCAGGGCGCCGATCTGGTAGATCACGTCGGCCACCAGGTCGGGGCTGGCCACATCCATGTTGCGCCGGCCAAAGCCGATCAGATCCGGATAGGCCACATGCGCGCCCACGGCCACGCCGCGCGCCTTTGCGGCCCGGAGCGTGGCCAGGATGCCGGCCGGGTCGCCCGCATGAAAGCCGCAGGCCACGTTGGCGCTGCTGACGATGTCGAGCATGGCGGCGTCGTCGCCCATGCTCCAGGCGCCCAGGCTCTCGCCCAGGTCGCTGTTCAGGTCGATCACGGACATGGCGCACTCCCTTACATGTGCGAAGGCAGCCAGAGCACGATCTGCGGCCAGACATAGAGCATGATCACGGCGGCCAGCATGACGAAGAACATGGGCGCGGCCACGCGGGCGATCCAGCCTATGTCACGCTTGGTCAGGCCCTGGATGACGAACAGGTTCAGCCCCACGGGCGGCGTGATCTGCGCCATCTCCACCACCAGCACGATGAAGATGCCGAACCAGATCAGGTCATAGCCCGCCGCCTCGACCGTGGGCAGCAGCACGGCAATCGTCAGCACCACCATGGAGATGCCGTCCAGAAAGCAGCCCAGCACGATGAAGAACACCGTCAGCATCATCAAGAGGGCAAACGGCGACAGGTGCAGCGAACCTATCCATTCGGCCAGGTGGCGCGGCAGGCCGATGAAGCCCATGGCCAGCGTGAGGAAGGCCGCCCCGGCCAGGATCAGGCCGATCATGCAGTACACGCGGCAGGCGGCGACCAGGCCCTCGGTGAACTTCTGCCAGGTCAGCGACCCCTCAATGGCTGCCAGGCCCAGCGCGCCGGCCACGCCCAGGGCAGCGGCCTCGGTGGCGGTTGCCACGCCGCTATAGATGCCGCCGAGCACCAGGCCGATCAGGATCACCGCCGGTATGAGAAAGCGGGATTCGTAGATCTTCTGCATGAAGCCCATGGACATGTCCGACGCCGGCACCTTGTCCCGGTTGAACAGCGCCCAGGTAGCGATATAGGCCATGAACAGCCCGGCCAGCAGCAGCCCCGGGAACACGCCGGCCAGGAACAGCTTGGCAATCGACACGTTCGCCGCCACGCCATAGACGATCATGATGATGGAGGGCGGAATCAGCAGCCCCAGCGTGGCCGAGCCCGCCAGCGTGCCCACGGCCATGGCGTCGGGGTAGCCGCGCTTTTTAAGCTCGGGCAGGGTCATCTTGCCGATGGTGGCGCAGGTGGCGGCCGAAGAGCCGGAGATGGCGGCAAAGATGGTGCAGCCGACCACGTTGGTGTGCAGCAGGCGCCCTGGCAGTTTGTCCATCCACGGCGCCAGGCCGCGGAACATGCTGTCCGATAGCTTGCTGCGAAACAGAATCTCGCCCATCCACAGAAACAGCGGCAGCGCCGTCAGCGTCCAGGCCGAGCTGGCGCCCCAGATCGTCAGCATCATGCTGTCGCCCACCGGGCGGCTGGTGAACAGCCCCATGCCGATGAGTCCCACGGCCAGCAGGCCCAGGCCGATCCACATGCCCGCGCCGAGCACCGCGAACAGCGCAATGATCAGCACCAGTGCAGCCATCATGTCCATGTTGTTCTCCTTTATTCGGCCACCGAGCCCGGGCCGGCAATGAACCATTCACGCCCGCGCCAGCGCGCCACGATGGCATCCAGAAACGCCAGCGCAAAGGCCGCACAGCCAATCGCCATGCACAGCTGCGGAATCCACAGCGGCGTGGCGTCGGCCGCGGGTGAGACGTCGTGCGTGATGTAGGACAGCCACACGGCGCGCGCGGCAAACCAGGCCAGATAGAGCGCCAGGCCCAGGCCCGCAATCAGCATGGCCCACTCAAAAGCCGCACGGGTACGGCTGCCCATACGGTCAAGCAGCAGCGTGACGCGGATATGGTCGCCATGCATCAGCGCCGTGGGCAAGGCAAAGAACAGCGTGGCGGCAATGGCGTAGCCGGCATAGGCATCCAGCCCCTGGATGTCGATGAACGTCACCTGGCGCGCCAGGATGCCGAGCATGACGATCACGAACGCAGCCACCATGGAAAGGCAGGCGAGCGCTATGAGCAGGCGGTACAAAGGTCGGAAGAGCTGATCCATGGCGGGCTCCGGGCGGGCTCTGAAAGTGGATGGAAAGGGACGCAGTGCCTATGCGGCCCGCGTCCCGATGAGACAGGTCAGCGCTTGTTGTACGCGTCGACGATGGCCTTGCCCTCGGCGCCCGCCGCCTTCACCCATTCCTCGGTCATGACGGTGCCGATGCGGGCGAACTCCTTCTTCAGCGCGTCCGACGGCTCGGAGACGGTCATGCCCTTGGCGGCCAGCTCCTTCAGGAACTCCTTGTCCAGACGCTCGCTGCTCTCCCAGCCGCGCTTCTCGGCCGTGGCGGCAGCCTTCAGCACGGCGTCCTGCAGGCCCTTGTCCAGGCTGTCGAAGGCCTTCTTGTTGACCACCGTGGCATTGCGCGGCAGCCAGGCGTTCACCGGGTAGAAGTACTTGATCTGCTCATACAGCTTGCTCTCCACGCCGCTGGCGCTGGAGGTAAGGAAGTTGTTCACCGTGTTCGTGGCCAGCGCCTGCCCGAGCTCGGACAGCTGGATGGTGACCGGCTGCGCCTTGAGCAGCTGGGCGATGCGTGTGGAGGTCGGGTTGTAGGCGCGCATCTTGGTGCCCACCAGGTCGGCAGGCGACTGCACCGGCTTGTTGGAGTACAGCGACTGGCCCGGCCATGGCACGCTGTAGAGCAGCTGCATGCCCTGCGAGGCCAGCAGCTTCTCCTGCGCCGGCTTGGCCGCCTGGTACAGGCGCCAGGCACCGGCGTACGAGCTGGCCAGGAAGGGCACGGAGTCAACGCCGTACAAGGGGTTCTCATTCGCTGCACCGGAGAGGATGAACTCGGCCGCCGGCACCTGGCCGGTCTGCACCGCGCGCTTGATCTCATTGGCCTTGTACAGCGAGCCGCCCGGGTGCAGCGTGATCTTGAGCTTGCCGCCGGTGAGCTCGTCCACCTCCTTGGCGAACTGCTGGTTGTTCTGCGTCTGGAAGGTGTTGGCCGCGTAGCCCGTGGGCAGATCCCACTTCACCTGGGCCTGGGAAGCCGCCGCCGCCAGGCAGACAACCGACAGAAGAATGCGTTTCATGAGGTGACTCCTTGGATTGACAGTTGAAAACAAACAAGTGAAGGCAAGTCCCACGGGGCTGCGCTGCGGCGCCCATGCGCAGATCGCATTTACAAACTTCCGCGGGCAAAAAGCAAGCAGCGCCCCGACGCTGCGGAACCTGTCCTACAGCCCACAAGCACCGCAGGATCGCAGGATCGCAGAACCATTCAACTTAAATTGTTCAACAATGATTTATCAAATGAGTGGCAATTTGCATCCTGAAAAACCCTGGGATCACCCCAGCAGCGCTGCCGCCATGCGGCAAACGGGCATGCGGGTGCTGGCTACACTTGCTGCCTCAACACCAGCCCGCCCAGCCCATGACGAGTGCCGCCGACCCGCAACAAAACCTCTCCGACCGCATTGCGGAGCAGGTGCGCGAGAAAATCGTGCATGGTGAGTTCGCCCCGGGCCAGCGCCTGTCCGAAGCGGCACTGAGCGAGAGCCTGGAAATCTCGCGCAACACGCTGCGCGAGGCCTTCCGCATGCTGACCAAGGAAGGACTGCTGAAACACGAGCCCAACCGTGGCGTGTCGGTGGCCGTGCCCAGCATTGCGGCCATCATCGACATCTACCGTGTGCGCCGGCTCATCGAATGCCAGGCCCTGGCCCAGGCCTACCCGCGCCACCCCGCCCGCAAGCAGATGCGCCAGGCCGTGGACGCGGCCCTGCGCTGGCGCGAGGCCGGCGACTGGCGCGGCGTGGGCACGGCCAACATGGAGTTCCACAAGGCCATCGTGGCGCTGGCCGACAGCGAGCGGCTGAACGACATGTTCACCCACCTGCTGGCCGAGCTGCGCCTGGCCTTCGGGCTGCTGGACGACCCGGAGTTTCTGCACGCACCCTATGTGGACAGCAACGTGAAGATCATCGACCTGTTCGAAGCCGGCCACCCCCAAGAGGCTGCGGCCGCGCTGGGCGACTACCTGGTGCACTCCGAGCGCATCGTGCTGGCGGCCTATGCGCGGCGCATTGCAGGCAGCGGCGCGGGCAGGTGAGGCCCTCAGGCCGGTCACCAGCGGGAGCTGGCAACCGGCTTTGCAGCAACCTCATCGGCGGCGATTTGTTGCAGCTTGCGGGTCAACAAAGAGGTGCTGGGGTTCTCCACGAACACGCATTGCTTGCCGGTGCGCTGGCAAAAATCCTTGACGCGCCAATAGGCGTTGTGGCTGATGCAGGCGGTTTGGCAGATCACCAGATCGGCCGCGGCAAGCACCGCGTCCAGCGTCCCTTGCCTATCCTCCAGAGCGCCGTCGTGGTGCGCAAAATGGCCGCCTGCCTTCTCCACGGCATCCCGGTAGCTGGACATATGGCCGTTGCGGCCACCCACGCACAGGATGGTTTTTTTCCTTGAGTGAACGGTCACCGGGATGGCCCTGGGCGCGTCGCCGTGATGCTGCGCGACCGGATCGGGCCTACCCCCGGTCGCATGCTGGCCCAGCATATGCTGCGCTTCAGCCAGCTGCCGGCGCAGCCTTGCATTCTGCGCGTCCAGATCGGCCTGCCGGGCGCCGAGCTGCTCCAGCTTCTCGCGCAGTTTCATGGTGTTTGCATACTCCGGCAGCGACGCCTTGAGCCGCTCCAGATCCTGCGCCAGGAAGGCAATCCGCGTGTCCTTGGCTATCGCCACGGCGCGCTGGCGCAGCAGCTGGGCCTTGAGCCGTTCGATCTCGGCCGACTGCTCGGCGATGACCCGGGAGCAGCGCTCCTGCACCCTGCCCAGCTCGCGGGACAAGACCCCATGCTCGCCGGCCAGACCATCGACATGGGCAACGTCGGCCCGCAGCGCCGACCCGGCCTGTTGCTGCAGCCTGTCCATGGTGCGCAGACCCGCTCTTCAGTGCACCGCGCACGCCTGGCCGCCATGGCCGAGACCCTGCGCTGGGCGGTTGCCATGCAGGCATTCCTGGGCCCGATTCAACATCTCGGCCAGGGCGGCGAAGGCTTCCACCTCCAGCCGCACGGAGACGCAGTTGAGCGACAGATGCACCACGGCGCAATCCGGGCAGACGGTCACATGACCGAGCGGGCTGCGCGCCAGCAAGGCATGCTGGCAGCTGGATGAAGAAGGCGAGTACTCCATGCGATCCTCCGGTGTGTGGTTGGAGAATTCATTCTAAATGCAAATCGTTCGCATTTAAAAGAATCTTCGTGAACCCCATGCCAGCCGCTTTCGCAGGAGTTCTCCATCACCAATTCAACAGCAAAATACCGCCTTAACGCTTGTGTATCAAGCGCAGATAGCAATTATTTTTATAGCATTACCATTTGCCTGCACTGGGCTGGCGCCGGCGCACGGCCTGGGCGATCAGCTCCACCATGTCGGCGCGGTCGGCCTGGCGGGCAAAGTCCAGCGCCGTCAGGCCCAGTTCGTTCTTCAGCGTCGGGTCGGCGCCCTCCTGCACCAAGAGCCGCGCCACATCGCCCGGGCCGTAGCGCACGGCCATCATCAACGGCGTGGTGCCGTTGGGCGAGGCGGCGTCAATGTAGGCGTTTTCTTCCAGCAGCAGCGCCACCATGGCCTTGGCGTCCTGCGTGGTGCCCGAGGCGGCGTAGTGCAGCGGCGTCCAGCCGGTCTTGTTGACGTCGGCGTCGAGTTTGATCAGGGCGCGCGCCGCCGGCAGGTTGCCGCGCAGCGCGGCCAGCATCAGGGCGCTTTCGTCCTTGGCGTTGCGCTCCTCCACCTTCAGGCCCCTGGCGCCGATCAGGGCCGCGGCGGCCTTGCGTGAATCCTCGCGCAGCGCCACGACCAGCGCCGGCTGGCCCTTGGGGTCACGCGCATTCGGGTCGAAGCCGCGTTTGAGCAGATCGCTGATGGCGGCGCCGTTGTCCAGCTCTATGGCCTTGAAGAAATCCTCGTAGGCGCCGGCATGGGCGCAGCCTGCGACGGGGCCCATGACCGCCAGGGTCAGCCAGGCCAGGGTGGTGCGGCGGCGCGTCATGCTGCGGCTCCTTGCAAGAACAGCTGTTCAAAATTGCGGCTGGTGGCCTCGGCCACCTGCTCCACGGCCAGCCCCTTCACGGCCGCGATCTGCCGGGCCACGAAGGGCACGTAGGACGGGTTGTTGGTCTTGCCGCGGTAGGGCACGGGCGCCAGGTAGGGGCTGTCGGTTTCGATCAGCAGCCTGTCCATGGGCACGAAGGCCGCCACATCGCGCAGATCCTGCGCGCTCTTGAAGGTGATGATGCCCGAGAAGGAGACATGGAAGCCCATGTCCAGCGCCGCGCGCGCCACCTGGGCGGTCTCGGTGAAGCAGTGGAATACCCCGCCGGCGCTGCCCGCGCCGCCGTCCTCGCCTTCCTCGCGCAGGATGGCCAACGTGTCCTCGGATGCGCTGCGGGTGTGGATCACCAAGGGCTTGCCCGTCAACCGCGCCGCGCGGATATGGGTGCGAAAACGCTCGCGCTGCCAATCCAGGTCGGCAATGCTGCGTCCGCCCTTGCGGTCCTCCATACCGTAGTAGTCCAGCCCGGTCTCGCCAACGGCCACCACGCGCGGCAGCGCGGCGCGCTCGACCAGGTCTTGCACGGACGGCTCCGTCATGTGCTCGGTGTCGGGATGCACGCCCACGGTGGCCCAGAAATTGTCGTAGCGGGTGGCCAGGCCATGCACGGCGGCAAATTCCTCCATCGTGGTGCAAATGCACAGCGCGCGATCAACCTGGGCCGCAGCCATGGCCTGGCGGATCTGCGGCAGCTGGTCGATCAGCTCGGGAAAGTTCAGGTGACAGTGAGAATCGACAAACATGGTGGTAAAGAAACAAAAACGCCGACCGGCGCGCGGTCGGCGGTTGAGCGGGTAAAGCTCAAATGGTCTGCGTGGGCTTGTCCGAGGCCAGGGCGGTGCCCAGGATTTCCTCGATCTTGTGCTTGAGCTGGCGCGATTTTTCGTCCTTGGGGAACTGGATGCCCACGCCCTGCGTGCGGTTGCCGGCCGCGCGTGCGGGGGTCACCCAGGCCACACGGCCGGCCACGGGGTAGCGCTGCGGGTCATCGGGTAGCGTCAGCAGCACGTAGACATCGTCGCCCAGCTTGTACTCGCGCGGCGTGGGCACGAAGATGCCGCCTTCCTCGAAGAACGGGATGTAGGCCGCGTACAGCGCGGCCTTTTCCTTGATGTTCAGCTGCATGACGCTGGGGCGCGGCGCTGTGGAGGGACTGCTCATGGGTGGCTTTGGTCGTTCAACGGCGAGAGTTTAGTGTGCTCTTCGCCTGCGCTACAAGCGACTCCAGCATCAGGCCGGCGTTGAAGGGGTGATCGGCCGTGCGCGCCTCCTGCATCAGGGCGCGCGACCAGCGCGTGAGTGGGCCCACGCCCGGCGCCTGCGGCAGGTCGGCTGCGGCAAAGTAGCGCGGCTGTGCGCCCACGCGGCTGGCCAGCAGGTCGTGGCAGAGCTTTTGCAGCGCATCCACGGCCTGGGCCGGTTCCAGGTCGGCCAGGGCCGCCACCTCACCGCGCGCCATGGCCCTGGGGATCAGCGCCCAGGCCTGGGGGCTGCGGCCGGCGCGGTGCAGGGCCAGCACGTCGTCGGGCCGGCCACCGGCGGCGCGCAGCAGTGCCTGAGCCGCATCCGGCGTCACGCCCTGCTCCACCAGCCAGGCCTGCGCCACGTCGGCCCGGGGCCAGAGCATGGTGTGGCCCAGGCAGCGGCTGCGTATGGTGGGCAGCAGCTCGTGCGCGGCCTCGGTGGCGAGCACAAAGCGCACGTCACCGGGCGGCTCCTCCAGCGTCTTCAGCAGCGCGTTGGCCGTGACATGGTTCATCTGCTCGGCCGGAAACACCAGCACCGCCTTGCCGCGCCCGCGCCCGCAGGTGCGCTGGGCAAACTCGACGGCGTCGCGCATGGCCTCGACACGGATCTCGCGGCTGGGCTTGCGCTTCTTGTCCTCGATCTCGGCCTGGGCCTTCTCGGGCAGGGGCCAGCCCAGGGCCAGCATCTGCGTCTCGGGCATGAGCACGCACAGGTCGGCATGGGTGTGCACCGCTATGCCGTGGCAGCTGGCGCACTGGCCACAGGCGCCCTGCTCGGTGGGCGCCTCGCACAGCCAGGCGCGCACCAGCTCCAGCGCGAGCTGGTACTGGCCCAGGCCCGAGGGCCCCTGCAGCAGCCAGGCATGGCCGCGCTGGGCCAAGAGCTGTGTGCGCTGCGCGGCAATCCAGGGCGCGACCGCCGTCATGGCGTGGCCCCCTGCAGCCAACCACGCGCGGCCACGGCGGCCAGCATCTGGGCGGCGACCTGCGCGCGCGGCTGGGCGCCGTCCAGGCGGGCAAAGCGCTGCGTGGCGCCGGCGGCACGATCGGCATAGCCGCGCGCCACGCGGGTGAAAAACTCCACGCCCTCGGCCTCGAAGCGATCGGGGGTGCGCGCGGCGGCCAGGCGCTCGGCCGCCACCTCGGGCGGTACGTCGAACCACAGGGTCAGATCCGGGTTTCGCATCAAATCGGGCTCTAGGGCAATACCCGTCTGCGCAAGGCGCTCCATATAAGAGAGCACCTGCAGATCAAAGCCGCGCCCTACCCCCTGGTAGGCAAAGGTGGCGTCGGTGAAGCGGTCGCACAGCACCACGTCGCCGCGCGCCAGCGCCGGCTCTATCACCACGCGCAGATGGTCGCGCCGCGCGGCAAACACCAGCAGCGTCTCGGTCAACGCGTCCATGGCATCGTGCAGCAGCATGGCGCGCAGCTTCTCGGCCAGCGGCGTGCCACCCGGTTCACGCGTGAGCGTCACTTGGCGCCCGGCGGCGCGCAGGGCCTGTGCCAGGGTGTCGATATGCGAGGACTTGCCCGCGCCGTCTATGCCCTCGAAGGTGATGAACAGGCCTTGCATTTATTTCTGCCCGCGTTGGTAGCGATTGACGGCGCGGTTGTGCTCGTCCAGCGATTCGCTGAAGTGACTGGAACCGTCGCCGCGCGCCACAAAGTACAGCGCCCTGGTTTGCGCCGGCTGCACGGCGGCCAGCAGCGCGGCGCGGCCCGGCATGGCGATCGGGGTGGGCGGCAGGCCGGCGCGGGTGTAGGTGTTGTAGGGTGTGTCGGCCTGCAGGTCGCGCCGGCGCAGGTTGCCGTCAAATTTTTCGCCCAGGCCGTAGATCACCGTGGGGTCGGTCTGCAGCAGCATGCCCATACGCAGGCGGTTGGTGAACACGCCGGCGATCTGGGCGCGGTCCTCGGCACGGCCAGTTTCCTTCTCGACAATGCTGGCCAGGATCAGCGCCTGGTCGGCGGACTTGAGCGGCGTATCCGGCGCGCGCTGCGCCCAGGCGGCTTCCAGACGTCTGTCCATGGCATGCAGGGCGCGGCGGAGCACGGCCAGATCGCTGCTGCCCTTGGCGTAGGTGTAGGTATCGGGAAAGAAACGGCCCTCTGCGGCCAAGCCAGCATGCCCAAGGCGGGCCATGATGTCGGCATCGCTCCAATCCGCGGTCTCGGGTTTGAGCTGCTCGGCGCGTGCCAGGGCCTGGCGCAGCTGGCGGAAGTTCCAGCCCTCCACCAGGGTCACGGCGCGCAGCGCCTCCTCGCCTCGCACCAGTTTCTGCAGCAACTCATAGGGGCTGGTGCCCTGGGGGATTTCGTAATTGCCGGCCTTGATGCCGCGATCCTTGCCCGACAGGCGAAACCACCAATACAGCAGGCGGGCATCGGTCTGCACCCCGGCCTGAACCACGGCGCGGGCCACGGCGCGCGGCGTGGTGCCGGGCTCTATCTCCAGCTCCAGCGACTGGTTCGCGGCCAGTGTCAGGGGCGCCTGCAGCCACCACGCGGCCGCGGCGCCAACGATCACGGCAATGAGCACCAGCAAAACGAGAAAACGACGCACAACCCTGCAGCCCGTAAGAGAGACAACCGGGCATCATAATTCAGCGCATGAACGACAAGCAGCCAGCGCCGTCCACCCTGCCCCGGGACGGCGTGTCCCCCCTGAACCATCTTGGCGTGATCCGCGTAGCCGGTGAAGACGCCGCCAAATTCCTCCACGGCCAGCTGACCCAGGACTTTGCCCTGCTGGACGAGCAGCACGCACGGTTGGCCGCCCTGCTGACGGCCAAGGGCCGCATGCTCGCCAGCTGCATCGCCTTCAAGCGCAGCGATGCCGAGGTGCTGCTGGTCTGCGCACGCGACCTGCTGGCGCCCACGCTCAAGCGCCTGTCCATGTTCGTGCTGCGCGCCAAGGCGCGCCTGAGCGATGCCAGCGGCGACTACGCCCTCTACGGCCTGCTGGGTGACGCCGCGCGCGCCGCGCTGCCCGAGGGCGACGAGCCCTGGGCCAAGGCCGACCTGGGCGACGCCAGCGTGGTGCGCCTGTACCCCGCCGACGGCCAGCCGCGCGCGCTGTGGCTGGCGCCCGCCGCCAGCCCCGCACCCGCCGGCGCGCCGACCAGCGAGGCACTGTGGCTGTGGAGCGAGGTGAGGAGCGGCGTCGCCACGCTGACCGCCCCGGTGGTCGAGGCCTTCGTGCCGCAGATGCTGAACTACGAATCGGTGGGTGGCGTGAACTTCAAGAAGGGCTGCTACCCCGGCCAGGAGGTGGTGGCGCGCAGCCAGTTCCGCGGCACGCTCAAGCGCCGCGCCTACCTGGCCCATGCGCCGGCCCCGGTCGCCGTCGGTGCCGAGGTGTTTGCACAGGATGACGCCGAGCAGCCCGTGGGCCTGGTGGTGCAGGCTGCCGCTGCGCCCGGTGGCGGCGTGGATGCGCTGGTGTCGCTGCAGATTGCCGCCACTGCCGGGGCGCTGCAGGTGGGCGCCGCGCAGGGCGTGCCGCTGACGCTGCTGCCCCTGCCCTACGCGCTGCTGGAAGACATTTGAGCGCGTTCAGGCTGCAACGCCGCCGTGGCTGAGCGCCCTCGCATCGCGCTGGCCTGGCTGGCCACGGTGGTGCTGGTCACGCTGAACCTGCGGCCCTTTCTCACCGCCATCGGGCCGCTCACGCCGACCATACAGGCGCACACCGGGCTGGGACTGCAGACGCTGGCCTGGCTCACGCTGCTGCCCATGGCCCTGATGGGCGCGGGCACCTGGCTGGCGCCTGCGCTACTGCCCCGCCTGGGCGCACGACCCACACTGGCGCTGGCGCTCACGCTGCTGGCCCTGGGTTGCGCGCTGCGCCTGGTGCCCGCCTGGCTGCTGGCCACCGCCGCGCTGTGCGGCGTGGGCGTGGCGCTGGTACAGGGCACGCTGCCGGGCCTGATCAAGCTGCACACGCCACGCCACGTGGCACCGATGATGGGCGTGTACTCGGCCTCCCTCATGGGCGGCGGCGCTTTAGGCGCGCAGCTGTCACCACTGGCGCTGCAGTGGGGCCTGGGCTGGAGCGGCGCCCTGGCGCTGTGGACGCTGCCGGTGCTGGCGGCGCTGGCGCTGGCCTGGTGGCAGCTGGGCCGCATGGCGACGCCCGCGGCCGGCGCCACGCAGCGTGGCGCCAGCGCCTGGCTGCTGCGCCGCCCGCGCACCTGGTATCTGATGCTGGCCTTTGGCCTGATGAACGGCGGCTACGCCAGCATGATTGCGTGGCTGGCGCCCCACTACCAGGAGCTGGGCTGGAGCGCCGCGCAGAGCGGCACGCTGGTCGCCCTGCTGTCGATCGCTCAGGCGGCAGCGGCCCTGCTGCTGCCGGTGCTGGCCGCGCGCGGCGGGCCAGACCGCCGGCCCTGGCTATGGTTCACCCTGGGCTGCCAGGCGCTGGGCTTTGCGCTGCTGGCCATGGCACCTCTTGCCGCGCCACTGGCCACGGCCATCGTGCTGGGCGTGGGCCTGGGCGGCTGCTTCACCTTCTTCATGCTGGTGGCACTGGACCATTTGCGCGCGCCGCTGCAGGCCGGCGCGCTGAACGCGCTCATGCAGGGCGGCGGCTTTCTGCTCTCGGCCCTGCCGCCCTGGCTGATGGCGCGGCTGCACCAGGGCGGCGGCGGGTTCTCCGGTGGCTGGTGGCTGCAGTGCGCCATGGCGCTGCTGGTGGCCGTGCTGGTGGCGCGCCTGGCACCCACGCAGTACGAGCGCGTGATGCAGCCGCCGGTGCCGTGAAGCCGCGTGCCAGAATTTACCCATGAACGGATTGCGACGCATGGCGCCCTGGTGGCTGGCCTGGCTGGTGCTGGGCGCAGCCGGCTGCGTCTGGCTGGCGCAACAGCGCCTGCAGCAACTGCATGACAGTTTTGACACCGGCGCGCGCATTGCCCACCGCGTGCTCAGCCAGCGCATGGTGCAGCACGAGGCCATCCTGGCCACGCTGGTTTTGCTGCAACCTGAAAGCCGCGCCACCGAGCCGGCCCCCTGGAGCGCCCTCACCCGCCCCTACCCACAGGTGCGCGAAGTGCTGCGCCATGACCATGGCGCGCCCGCCTGGCCTGCTGGCTGGCCGCCGGGCATGGATGCGGCACTCGCACAATCCCGCGCCAGCGGCCACGCCGTGCTGGCTCCGAGCAATCTGACCGGTGGCCAGCTCTACCTGGTGCAGGCCGGAACACCAGCCAGCTTTGCCCTGCGCCTGGATCTGCGCACCACGGCCCTGGCCGACGACTGGCCGCTGTCGCCCGGCAGCCCGGTGCACGCCTGGCTCGCGCTCGATGGTCAACGCTACACCATCCAGGGCGCCGCGGAAAACGCTGCACGCTGGCAGTGGCAGGCCGCCAAAACGCTGGCCGCCACAAGCCAGCCCCTTGTGCTGCACATGCAGCAGGCGGTGCGCGCGGCCATGCTGCCGTGGGGCAGCATGCTGGGCTGGTTGGCGGGCAGCGCCGCCCTGCTCACGGCGCTGCGCCAGCTGCTGCGCCAGCGCGTGGCGCGCCGGCGCGCCGAGCAGCTGCTGCAGCTGGGCCAGGTGGCGCGCTTGAACACCCTGGGCGAGCTTGCCGCCGGCATGGCGCACGAGCTCAACCAGCCACTCACGGCGGTGCTTGCCAGCAGCCAGGCCGCGCAGCGCCTGCTGGCCGAGGACGCGCCCGACATGCCGCTGCTGCGCCAGGCCCTGGCGCAGGTGGTGGCGCAGGCGCGGCGCGCATCGGATGTGGTGACCAGGCTGCGCCGCCTGGTCGAGCGCCCCGACGCAGCCATGCAGAGCAGCGCCATCGACCTGCCCCAGGCCGTCATCGATGCGCTGCACCTGCTCGAACCGCAGCTGTCCGCCCACAAGGTACATCTGCACCCGCAGTTCGCCCCCGGCCTGCCTGCGGCCCGTGCCGATGCGGTGGCGTTGCAACAAATCCTGCACAACCTGCTGACCAACGCGCTGCAGGCGATGGACACCACGCCCGTGGGCGAACGCCGGCCAGGTGCGCGCGCAGCTGCGCGCCGACAACGCCGGCCCGCACACCCTGGAGGCCAGCCGCCTGAAGGCCTACACCTCGGCATCGGCCAAGAACGCCACCAGCGCCATCATGGAAACCTCGCAAAAGAACCCTGGCGCGGCCAACCTGGGCCAGATTCCAGGCTATCTGCTGCTGGGCGGCGGCCTGCCGGTCAAGGCGGGCAATGAGGTGATAGGCGCCGTGGGCATCGGCGGCGCCCCTGGCGGCCATCTGGACGAGCAATGCGCCAAGGCGGCGCTCGACCAGGTGCAGGAGCTGCTCAAGTAAATCCGCTAGCCCATCCAGCAGGCTTCAAGCCAAAAAAAGCTTTGGCGCTTGCCAGATAAGCGCAAGCAGCTATCAATAGAATAGTTAAGAAAGCATGCGCCGCATGGTGATGTGGGCGATGCCCGCTTCCTCGAACACCGCACCCACGGGCACAAAGCCGGCGCGGCGGTAAAAGCCTTCGGCGCTGCACTGCGCGTGCAGCGTCACCTGGGCGTCACCGCGCGCCTGTGCGGCCCGCACCAGAGCATCGAGCACCGCGCGGCCCCAGCGCTGGCCGCGCACCACGCGATCGACGGCCATGCGGCCTATGCGCGCGTCGCCCGGTGCCTCGTACAACAGGCGGCCGGTGGCCACGGGCTGGGCCAGGCGGTTATAGGCCACGGCGTGCACGGCCGTGGGGTCGTGCGCGTCCAGCTCTATGGCGGGGTCTATGCCCTGCTCCTGCACGAACACCGCCATGCGCAGTGCCGTGGCATCGGCGCCCAGCGTGGCCCAGTCGCCCACGCGCAGTTCCACCATCTCGCCACCGGCCTCATAGTGCTCGATCATGGTGCGCAGCGCGGGCGGTACGGGGCGCTTGGTCTGCGTGGCCGGGTCGGCAAACACGTAGACCAGCTCCACCGTGGCCAGCAGCCGGTCGCCGGCGAACATGGCGCATTCGAACAGCAGCGAGGTATGGCCCACGCGCGCGCAGCGCATGCCCACGTCCAGCAGGTCGTCCAGGCGCGCCGAGGCGTGGTATTGCACCGTGGCCTGCTTCAGATACACCTCGCCGCCCAGGGCCTGCATGCCGGTCTCGTAAGGCAGGGCCAGGGCGCGCCAGTAATCGGTCATGGCGCAGTCGGCATAGGTCAGGTAATGGGCGTTGAAGACGATTTTCTGGATGTCCACCTCGGCCCAGCGCACGCGCAGGCGGTGAAAACAGCGGAAGTCCTGGCGTTGCATGGGCTTAGCCTCCGTCGATGCCAAAGGCGGCGCGCAGTGCGCGCGCCGCGTCCTGGTGGGCGCGCCGTGCCTCGGCAATGGCGCGGCCCATCTTGATGAATTCGTGCGTCACGCCGCGGTAGATCTCGAGATCCACGGCCACGCCGGCGGCGCGCAGCTTGTCGCCATATTCGACGCCCTCGTCCACCAGCGGGTCGCATTCGGCCAGGCCTATCCAGGCCGGTGCCACGCCGTCCACATCGGGCGCCAGCAGCGGGGCAAAGCGCCAGTCCTCGCGCTCGGCGCGGCTGGGAATGTACTGGTCGAAGAACCAGCCTATGGCGGCGCGGTCGAGTATCGGGCCGTGCGCGAACTCGGTATGCGACAGCGTGTCCTGGTGCGCCGTGGTGCCTGGGTAGATGAGCAGCTGCAGCGCCAGCGGCAGGCCCGCGTCGCGCGCCAGGATGGCGTTCACGGCCGCCAACGTGCCGCCCGCGCTGTCACCGCCCACGGCCAGGCGGCCGGGGTCTGCACCCAGCCGGGCGGCGTTGGCGGCCAGCCAGGCGAGCGCGTCCCAGGCGTCGTTGCTGGCGGTGGGAAAGGCGTGCTCGGGCGCCAGGCGGTAATCGAGCGACAGCACCATGCAGCGGCCCAGGCGCGCCAGCTCGCGGCACAGCACATCATGCGTGGCCACGCTGCCAATGGTGAAGCCGCCACCATGCAGGTACAGCAGCGCCGGCAGCGCGGCCGCGGTGCCGGGCGCATACAGGCGCGCGGGCAGCTGCACGCCATCACGGCTGGGGACATGCAGATCCTCGACCCGCGGCAGCTCGGCCCTGGGCACCTCCAGCACGCCGGCACCAGCCTCGTAGGCGATGCGCGCCTGGGCCGGGCTCAAGGTATGCAGTGCAGGCCGACCGGCGCGTGCCAGGCGGTCTACCACGCTGCGCATCTGCGGCGTCAGTCGCGCATGGGTCTGCGCGGCGAGGTCGGTGTTCGTCATTGCTTGAAATGCACCTGCACGGGCTGTGCGCCGGGCAGGCCGACATAGCTGGCCGTGACGCTCAGGCCCGGGCGTGGCGGCAGCAGCGGCGAGAAGCTGCCCAGGCTGATCAGGTCGCCCGGCTGCAGCGTGATGCCGTCCTTTTGCAGCGCCTGCGCGATCCAGACCACGGCATTGAGCGGCTGGCCCAGGATGTCGCTGCCCTTGCCGCTGGCCAGCAGCTGGCCCTGGTTGTTGGTGAGCTGCACCTGCATGCGCTCCAGCGCATCGAGCAGCGCATAGCGCTCGCCGCGCGTCGCGGGCACGGCAATCGGCTGGCCCGCCACGCCCAGACGCGCGCCCACGTTGATGGCGGCCACGCCCGGGCCGTTGAGCTGCGCCGGCGCCTGCACCACCAGGTCGGGCAGCTCGATGAAGGGGATCACCTGGTCGATATGCTGCAGCACCTCGTACGGCGTGCTGGCCTGGTTGATGGCCGCGTCCTTCACGCGCACCAGCATGTCGGCCTCGAACAAAGGGCGCGCGCCAAAGGCGGCCGGCACGCTGGCGCCGCTTTGCTCGATCATGCCCTCGTAGAGCTTGCCCCACACCGGCTTGTCGGTGTTGAAACGCTTTTGCACCGCCGGGTTGGTCAGGCCCGCCTTGTAGCCCACCACCTTGCCAAAGCTGGACGCCAGCAGCGCATTGAACTTGGCGCGCGTGCAGGCGCCGTCGGCATCCGACAAGGCGGGAAAGTTGGGCGCCGGTGTCTTGGACGCATAGTGCGAGGCCATGACGCCCACGTCACCATCGCTCAGACATTGCGCCTGCGCGCCCAAAGCCCAGGTGATGCCCGCCGCCAGCGCGACGAGGGTCTGCTTCATGCTCATGCCAGTCTCCTGTTTGTGGGTATGCGGCCGATGGTGGCAGATCTAGTCGCCGGCGTCCGGGCGAGCCTTCCAGTCGATGGGATCCTGCTGCAGCACCATGTCGATGTCCAGGCCCAGGGTCAGGCCGACCTTGCCGGGAAAGGACACCGCCAGCTCGCGCTCGCTCAGGCCCGCCTCGCGCGCCCGGGCGCGCCAGGCGGCCAGATGCAACACGCCGGCCAGGGGTTCGTAGTCGTTGTTGTCAAACGGTGCGTGGTGGTGGCGCAGGGCGTCCACCACCACCAGGGGCAGCTGCCAGCGGCGGGCCAGCTCGGCACTCACCTGGGCGTAGCAGTAGCCCAGCAGGCGCTGTTCCAGCTTGGCGCGGCGCGGATCCAGCGGCGGCATCAGGCTGTTGATGGACTGCATGCGCTCCGGGTCTGCCAGGTGCAGCGCCAGCTCGCCCACGCCATGCAGCAGCCCGGCGGTATAGGCCACGATCTGGCTTTGCTGCACCAGGCCGGCAAAGGATCGCGCCAGCTTGGCGGTATTCAGGCTGTAGCGCCAGAACAGCTGCAGGTTGACGCCCGGCACCGAGCGCGAGGAGGCGCCCAGCGGCGCCGCGCGCACCAGCGTGCGCAGCTGCGCCACGCCCAGCAGGGCCAGCGCCTCGGGAATGCCGCTGATCTGCTGCTGCGCGCCAAAGGCGCTCGCGTTGGCCTCTTGCAGCAGGCGTGCGGCCAGGGCCGGATCAGTGCCGAAGAACTGGTTTAGGCGCCGCAGGCTGGGCTCGGCCTGGGCCAGCTCGCTCATCAACAGCGCCACCGCGCGTGGCAGGCTGGGCAGCGCGATGGGCTGCGCCAGCAAGGCTTGAAGCTCCATGACAGGTCAGAGGCTGAGAGTAAATTGGCCGTGCCCGAAGGACGCGTCAAAACGCCGCCAATCGAGACGCAAAACGCAGCCATAGCTCGGGCTATGGCGAGTATTTGCAACAAAGAGTGGGGGTGTTTTGGCGTGTAAAGCGGGCACGGGGAATTTCCTCTCAGCCTCTCAGGTGGGACGCAAAAAGAAACGGCCATTATGGCGGCAGCAGGCACCACTGATTCCTCACAACCAGGTCGATCCGGCCCTGGGGCCGGTTTCGATGATGAACTCTGGCGTGCCGCCCAGCACGAAGGCGCCCAGCACCAGGCTGAGCAGCGACATGAAGATGCTGGCCCAGAAGGCCGTCCAGAAGCCGCTCAGATAAAAGCCGTTCACCAGCTTTGCCACCAGCATCAGCACCAGCGCGTTGATCACCAGCAGGAAGAGGCCGAAGGTGATCAGCGTCAGCGGCAGCGTCAAGAACACCAGCAGCGGCCGCACGACCGCGTTGGCCAGGCCGAGCAGCAGCGCCGAGATGACCAACGCGCCAACGCCATCAAAGCGTATGCCTTTGAACACATGGCTACAGACCCACAGGCCCAGCGCCAGCGTGGCCCAATGGATCAGGAATGGAGTCAGGTTGGCAAGCATGGCGGCGCCGCGCGGCGAGGTGAATGATGCGTGCATTCTATGCACGCAGGTGCATTGCAGATACTTGACGAATTCGCTCGGCACGCTTGCAGTGCATGCGCATCCAGCTATCAAAACAGTTGCAGAGGACGACACACCACGGCGGTGACCGGCCCATCGCCATGCATGGACAGAAGAGCCCTGCGGCGTGACAATGTCCCATCGCTTGGCGCGCCCACGCGGCCCGTGAACTCTCGGGCCATGCGCCTGGCCTCTCTCACTCGGCAGCGCCCAGGCAGTGCATCGTGGCGCAAGCCGCCGAGCCCCCCAATCTTCCACCCAGCACAGGAGCTTGAACCATGAAAGCAGCACGCTTCCACGCCCGCGGCGACATCCGCATCGAAGACATTCCAGAGCCTACCGTGGCCCCCGGCACCGTCGGCATCGACGTCGCCTGGTGCGGCATCTGCGGCACCGACCTGCACGAGTTCATGGAGGGGCCGATCTTCATTCCGCCCTGCGGCCACCCGCACCCCATATCGGGCGAGTCCGCGCCCGTCACCATGGGCCATGAGTTCTCGGGCGTGGTCTATGCCGTCGGCGAAGGCGTGACCGACATCCAGGTGGGCCAGCATGTGGTGGTCGAGCCCTACATCATTGCCGACGACGTGCCCACCGGGCCGGGCGAGCGCTACCACCTGTCCAAGAACATGAACTTCATCGGCCTGGGCGGTCGCGGCGGCGGCCTGTCTGAAAAGATTGCCGTCAAGCGCCGCTGGGTGCACCCGATCTCCAACGCCATTCCCCTGGACCAGGCGGCCCTGATCGAGCCCCTGTCAGTAGGCCACCACGCCTATGTGCGCAGCGGCGCCAAGGCCGGCGACGTGGCGCTGGTGGGCGGCGGCGGCCCCATCGGGCTGTTGCTGGCGGCCGTGCTGAAAGCCAAGGGCCTGAAGGTCATCATCACCGAGCTGAGCGCCAAGCGGAAGGAGAAGGCGCGCGAGTCCGGCGTGGCCGATCACATCCTCGACCCGTCCCAGGTGGACGTGGTGGCCGAGGTGATGAAGATCACCGGCGACAAGGGTGCCGACGTGGCTTTTGAGTGCACCAGCGTCAACAAGGTGCTCGACCAACTGGTGGCCGCCACCAAGCCAGGCGGCGTGGTGGTGATCGTCTCGATCTGGAGCCACCCGGCCACCATCAACGTACACACCGTGGTGATGAAGGAGCTGGACGTGCGCGGCACCATCGCCTACTGCAACGACCACCAGGAAACCATCAAGCTGGTAGAGGAAGGCAAGATTGACTTGACCCCCTTCATCACCCAGCGCATCCAGTTGCAGGATCTGGTCTCGCAGGGTTTTGAAACGCTGATCCAGAACAACGAATCGGCGGTGAAGATCATCGTTCAGCCCCGGCTCAAGTAAGCCCGAGCCCAAGCTGCACAACCGCCGTCAGCGCCGCAGCTTGGCAAAGGCCGAGGCCATGGCGCCTTGCGGCGCCGGGTCTGCGGCGCGGCGCTGCGGCTGGGCGTAGCCCCGGCCCGCGCCCTCGAAGCGGTTCTCGCGCGGGCCGTCGCGCCGTGGTGCCGCGGCGTCCAGTTTCATCGTCAGGCTGATGCGTTTGCGCGCCGCATCGACCTCCAGCACCTTGACCTTGACCACCTGGCCGGTCTTGACCACTTCGCGCGCGTCATTGACAAACTTGTGCGCCAGCTGGCTCACATGCACCAGGCCATCCTGGTGCACGCCCAGGTCGACGAAGGCGCCAAACTGCGCCACGTTGCTCACCGTGCCCTCCAGCACCATGCCTTCCTTCAGGTCGGCAATGCCCTCCACGCCCTCGTTGAAGCGCGCCACCTTGAAGTCCGGGCGCGGGTCGCGGCCGGGCTTTTCCAGCTCGGCCAGGATGTCCTTGACCGTGATGGCGCCAAATTTCTCGGTGGCAAAGAGCTCGGGCTTCAGCCCCTTGAGCGTGTCGGTGCGACCCATCAGCTCGGCCACCGGCTTGCCGGTCTTGACGATGATCTGCTCGACCACCGGATAGGTCTCGGGGTGCACGCCGGTCATGTCCAGCGGGTTCTCGCCGCCGCGAATGCGCAAAAAGCCCGCCGCCTGCTCGAAGGTCTTGGCGCCCAGGCCGCTGACCTCCATCAGCTGTTTGCGGCTCCTGAACGCGCCGTTGGCCTCGCGCCAGCGCACCACCGCCTTGGCCACGCTGCCCGACAGGCCGGAGACGCGCGACAAGAGCGGCACGCTGGCCGTGTTCAGATCCACGCCGACCGAGTTCACGCAGTCCTCGACCACCGCGCCCAGGGTGCGCGCCAGCTCGCTCTGGTTCACGTCGTGCTGGTACTGGCCCACGCCAATGCTCTTGGGCTCGATCTTGACGAGTTCCGCCAGCGGGTCCTGCAGGCGCCGGGCGATGCTGGCGGCGCCGCGCAGGCTCACGTCCACGTCGGGCATCTCTTGGCTGGCATATTCGCTGGCGCTGTAGACCGAGGCGCCGGCCTCGCTCACCACTATTTTTTCAATAGCTGTTTGCGCTTGTCCTGCTTGGGTTAAGGCCGATTTTTGTATTAATTTGATGAGCTCGGCGGCGAGTTTGTCGGTCTCGCGGCTGGCCGTGCCGTTGCCGATCGCGATCAGCTGTACGCCATGCTTTTGCACCAGCCGCCCCAGCGTCGCCAGGCTGCCGTCCCAGTCGCGGCGCGGCTCGTGCGGGTAGACGGTGGCGGTCTCGACCAGCTTGCCGGTGGCATCCACCACGGCCACCTTGACGCCGGTGCGTATGCCCGGGTCCAGCCCCATCACCGCCTTGGGGCCGGCGGGCGCGGCCAGGAGCAGGTCGCGCAGGTTGTCGGCAAAGACCTTGATGGCCACCTTTTCGGCGTCTTCGCGCAGGCGCGAGAACAGGTCGCGCTCGGTGGACAGGGACAGCTTGACGCGCCAGGTCCAGGCCACGCATTTGCGCAGCAGGTCGTCGCTCTTGCGGCCGGCGTGGCTCCAGCCCAGGTGCAGGGCGATGCGGCCCTCGGCCAGGCTGGGCTGGCGCGGGTCAGGCTGGGATGTGGAGTTCGCCTCCGGCTCAGGCAACACCAGCTTGGCCTCCAGAATCTCCAGCGCCCGGCCGCGGAACACCGCCAGCGCCCGGTGGCTGGGCACGCGGCCTATCGGCTCGTCGTAGTCGAAGTAGTCGCGGAACTTGGCGACCTCGGGGTCGTTCGCGTTCTTGCCATCGACCAGCTTGGAGCGCAGCAGGCCCTCGTCCCACAGCCACTCGCGCAGGCCTTGCACCAGTGCCGCATCCTCGGCCCAGCGCTCGGACAGGATGTCGCGCACGCCGTCGAGCACGGCAAACGTCGTCGAAAAGTCTGGCCCCGGCTTGCCGTCGTCAAGCAGGGTGGCGGGCTGGCAGAAGGCCTGGGCCTCGGCGTGCGGGTCCAGCGTCGGGTCGGCCAGCAGTCTGTCGGCCAGCGGCTCTATGCCGAACTCCCTGGCGATCTGGCCCTTGGTACGGCGCTTTTGCTTGAAGGGCAGGTAAATGTCTTCCAGCTCCTGCTTGGTGGCGGCGGCCGCTATGGACCCGCGCAGAACATCGGTCAGCTTGCCCTGCTCGTCAATCGCCTTGAGCACCGCGGCGCGCCGATCGTCCAGCTCGCGCATGTAGGCCAGGCGCGCGTCCAGCTCGCGCAGCTGCACGTCGTCCAGCCCGCCCGTGGCCTCCTTGCGGTAGCGCGCGATGAAGGGCACGGTGGCGCCGCCATCGAGCAGATCCACGGCGGCGCGCACCTGGGCTTCGGTGATTTTGATTTCTGCGGCCAACTGCCGAACGATTTGCTGCATGTACCTGGAAACGAGTCGCTAAAACGAAGCGCGGGAGTTTGCCACAGGGGCCACGGGCACTGTGACAGGCTGTAGGTGCCCGCCATAATCAAGGGCCGCCATGAACGCACCGCCCCCTCCCATTCGCACCGAATGCCCACCCGGCAGCTGCGTGTGCCAGCGCGATGCATTGATGCAGGCCAGTGGCGGCGACACGCGCATCCTGCGCCTCACGCGCGAGGAGGAAAAGCGCCTGGTGCAGCGCCTGGAGCAGATCACCAGCCTGGCCGACCTGCGCCACATGGAGCGGCGCCTGTTCGAGCAACTTGGCGTACGCCTGACGATAGGCACCAGCCCCAACGGGGTGCGCAGCCTGCGCGGCATCACCGTCCTGGTGCACGAGCAGCCGGGCCTGTGCCGCAAGACGCGCCAGGCCATCCCCGCGGCCATCAAGAAAAGCATGGAGACGCGGTCGGGGATTGTTTTTGAACTGCTGGATGAGGGTGGGCTGTTTGGCGGGTAGCCGGGTGCGCGCCTTGGTCAATCACATCAAAAACAAGAGCTGCTCACGCCCTACCAGAGAGCCTGAACGGCCTAAATTAATTGGAATCTGACCCCAATTAAACTGGCCCCTGCCGCACGCGCAGCGAGCTGCACACGCCTGCGGCCACCGCCCACCCCGCCGCAAGCAGCAGCGCCAGCGACTCAGCGCTGCCGTCATGCCCCGGGCGCAGCGCGAAGATGGCCGCCAGCAGCACGGCGCCCAGCGTCTGGCCGGTCAGGCGCGCTGTGCCCAGCATGCCGCTGGCCGCGCCGCTTCGGTGCAGCGGGGCCGAGGTGACGATGGTGTGGTTGTTGGGCGACTGGAACAGCGCAAAGCCCGCGCCGCACAGCGCCATGCGCCAGGCCATGTCCCAGTCGGCCGGCTGGGCGGGCATCAGGCCCAGCGACAGCAGGCCGGCGGCGAACACCGCCATGCCTATGCCGCCCAGCAAGCCGTCCGGATAGCGGCCGATCAGGCGCCCGGCCAGCGGCGCCACCAGGGCCGTGGCCAGGGGCCAGGCGGTGATGAGCAGGCCGGCTTGCAGATGGCTGCGACCATGGGCCTGCAGCAGCAGGAAAGGCAGGGCCAGAAAGCCCATCATCTGCGCACAAAAAGCCCCCACCGACGAGCCCATGGACAGGGCGAACACCGGAATGCGCAGCAGGTCCACCGGAAACAACGGCGCCGCCAGGCCACGCTGGCGCCACAGAAACAAGGCCCCCACGGCCAGGCCGGCGAGCAGCAGCCAGGCGCCTGCCGCGCCGCCCCCAGTCTGCGCGGCAGCGCCCACGCCCAGCCTCGATCCCCCCAGGAAGATCAGCGTGAACATGGCGCCGTTGAGCAGCAGGTCGATGGCCGAAAAGCGCGGTGCATCGTGCGCCGATGGTGGGTTGGCCGGCAATGCGCGCCGCCCCAGGCGCCATATGTAGAGGCCCAGCGGCAGGTTCATGGCAAACAGCCAGTGCCAGGAGGCCACCGACAAAATGGCCGCCGCCACCGTGGGCCCGGCCATCGAGGCCGTGGCCACGACCAGCGAATTGAGGGCCATGCCCTGGCCCAGCTGGGCGCGCGGGTAGATCAGGCGCACCAGGGCGGCGTTGACGGCCATCACGCCGGCCGCGCCCAGGCCCTGCAGGGCACGCGCGGCAATCAGCGCCGCCATGGACTGCGCCAGCATGGCGCCCAGCGAGGCCACGGCAAACACCGCCATGCCCACCAGGTACACGCGCCGGTAACCCCAGCGCTCGCCCAGCGCGGACAGCGGCAGCAGCACGATCAGCGTGGCCAGCTGGTAGGCGTTGACCACCCAAACCGAATGCGCCGCATCGGACTGCAGCAGGCGCGCAATGTCGGGCAGGGCCAGGTTCACCAGGCTGGTGTCGAGCACGGCCAGCGTCAGGCCCAGGATGATGACCCGCATCGCCTGGCGGCGCTCGGTTTGCGGCAGGCCGTCGCTGACGGCCGTGATGGCCGCGGCTGGCGGGCGTGCGCTCATGGCCGCCCCGCAAGCGAGGGGCGCAGCGCCATGCGGTGGGAGGCTGGTATCAACATCGGCCCGATTGTCGCCAGACTCGCCCAAGCCTGCCGAACGCGCACAACAAGGCCCTGAAACCGCCGCTATTGCCCGCATTGCAGGGCCAACCCTGGCGGGACAATGCCCACAGCCCCCATTGTCAAGCCCACATCGCACCATCCGCCATGCCCCTGCCCTCCCGCACCCTCCTGTTGCACGCCGCCCTGACGCTTTCGGCCATGGCGCTGGTGCTGCCGGCGGGCGCCGCCACGCCAGAAGACGCCGGCGCTGACGACATGCCGGCCACACCCATGCAGGCGGTGCAGCCGCCGCTGATCCTGTCGCCCGACGGCAGCCTGGTGATAGACACCCGCGCGCGCCTGGCCTGGCCGCGTTGCGTGGAGGGCATGCGCTGGAGTGGCAACGGCTGCACCGGCGTGCCACAGCTGCTGAGCTACGGCCAGGCCCAGGCCCTGGCGCGCCAGCGCTGGCAGGCCGAGGGCGTGCGCTGGCGCCTGCCGCGCGTGAACGAGCTGCGCCGCCTGGTCAACCGCAAGGCGCTGCCGCCATCGGTGGACACGCAGCTGTTCCCGGCCATGCCGCGCGACTGGCTGTGGACGGGCACGGCCAGCGTCAACACCAACACCGTCAACCCCTACGCCTACGGCAACGTGGCGCGCGGCGGCGCGGGCGAGAGCAGCATGACGGTGCAGCAAAGCTGGGCCGTGGACATGGCCAGCGGCGAGGCGCGCGGCGACGTCGGCAGGGCCACGCGGCTGCATGTGCAGCTGGTGCGGCCGGCACCCTGAGTTTTTTACTACTTAATCAATAGCTATTTGCGCTTGATGCGCGGGCGCTTGCGGCCGATTTTTCTCAAACCTCTTGATCAGATCGCGCGCAGCACATAGCCAATGCGCGGAAAGTGCACATGCAGCGTGCCCGCGCGCGCGTCGCTGCGCGCCAGGGTGTAGTGCATGCGCGTGGCGGCGACCAGCAGGCCTTCGGTAGGCTCGGTGCCAAAGCTTTCGGCGGCAATGCTCACGCGGCTGCCCAGGGCGATGCCATGCTCGTCCTGGAACACCTGGGGCGGCATTGGCTGGGGCAAGGCGCCGGCGGCCACCGTGATGGCGTCCTGGGCGCTGAACTTCTCGGCCCGTCCCTGGCCCAGGGCGGCCAGGCGGTCCATCCACTCCAGCACGGCCGGCGTGGCGCTCAGAATGTCGGCCATCATGGGCACGCAATGGCGCGTGAACCACAGCGGGTGATAGGCGGCAAAGTCGGCCACGCAGGGCTCGGCACCAAACAGGAAGTCATGCTCTTCCACCATGTTGGCAATGCGCCGCAGGTAGGAGCGGTAGGCCGCTGCCGCGTCCGGCACAGCCAGGTGCGCCATGCCCATGGCGCGCCGATCCGCGCTGAAAGCCTGGGCGGCGCCGGCGGGGTAGTCGGCAAACAGCGCCTCGGCCGCGCGCGGCTGCAAGTTGTAGGCCATGGCGGCGGCAAACAGCGTGCCGTCGGCCCATTGCGCGAACACGCGCGAGACGCCCTTGAGGTGCGGCGGGTACAAGGTGGGCTCGGGCCGCAGATGCTCCAGCACGTCACAGATCAGCGCCGTGTCGCAATAAATGTCGGCGCCAATTTGCAGGACGGGCGTGCGCCGGTAGCCACCCGTGAGGGCCACCACGTCGGGTTTGGGCATCACGCTGGGCACGGTGACCGACCTCCACGCCAGCTGCTTGAAGCCCAGCACGCAGCGCGCCTTGTGCGCGAACGGCGATGCGGGGTAGTGGTGCAGTATGAGTTCGGTCATGGTGCGACTCCTGCGGGCGGCGGCCGGGGCCATCCCGGCATGGGGGCTGGCCGCCCAAGCGCTTAGATCAGCTTCACCAGCTGCTTGCCAAAGTTCTTGCCTTTGAGCAGGCCCAGAAACGCCTCGGGCGCCGCCGCCAGGCCCTGGGCAATGCTCTCGCGCGGGCGCAGCCGGCCGCTGGCGACCAGCGCGCCCAGCTCGGCCAGCGCCTGGGGCCAGACCTGCATCTGCTCGCTGACGATGAAGCCCTCTATCTTCATGCGGTTGATGAGGATCAGCGCCGGGTTGTGCAGCGGCAGCGGCTGGCCGTCGTAGCCGGCGATCATGCCGCACAGGGCCACGCGGGCGAAGGCGTTGGCGCGCAGCAGCACGGCGTCCAGGATATGGCCGCCCACGTTCTCGAAATGGCCGTCTATGCCGTCCGGGCAGGCCTCCTTCAGCGCTGCAGCCATGCTCTTCAGATCGCCATGCGCGCGATGGTCTATGCAGGCGTCAAAGCCCAGCTCGTCGGTCACGTAATGGCATTTGTCCGGCCCGCCGGCAATGCCCACCACGCGGCAGCCGCGTGCCTTGGCCAGGGCGCCAAAGGCGCTGCCCACGGCGCCGCTGGCGGCGCTGACCACCAGGGTCTCGCCGGGCTTGGGGTCGATGATCTGCACCAGCCCATACCAGGCCGTCACGCCGGGCATGCCCACCGCGCCCAGGTAGTACGACAAGGGGACATGGCTGGTATCGACCTTGCGCAGCAGGCCAGGCGCGTTGCCATCGACCACGCTGTATTCCTGCCAGCCGCCCATGCCGACCACCGCGTCGCCGACGGCCCAGGCCGGGTGGCGGCTCTCGGCCACCTCGCCCACGGTGCCGCCAATCATCACCTGGCCCAGGCTTTGGCAGGCTGCGTAGCTCTTGCCCTCATTCATGCGCCCGCGCATGTAGGGGTCCAGGCTCAGGTAGTGATGCCGCACCAGCACCTGGCCGTCCTGCAGCGCTGGGGTGTCACTGGCGACGAGGCGGAAGTTGCCGGCCGTGGCCTCGCCCTGCGGGCGGTTGTCGAGCAGGATTTGCTGATTGCGTGGCATGGCTGTGCGCCTCCTTTACAGTTTTGATAGCTGTTCACGCTTATGGGGTAAGCGTTAGCGGCCGATTTTGCTCATATCACCCATCGGTGGAGATGGTGCCTGCGCCCTGCCCCGCCGCCGGCTGGGCCTTGGGCACGTACTTGAAGGTGCCGGTGGAGTGGCTGCACAGGCGCCCCTCGGCGTCATACACCCAGGCCTCGGCAAAGGCCATGGAGCGCGTGCGCTCGAGCATGCGCCCCTTGGCCACCATGGGGCCGCGCGCCGGGCGTATGAAGCTGCTCTTCATCTCGATGGTGACCACGCCCATGTCCGGCGTGTCGCTGCGCGCGGCCGTGGCCATGGCCACGTCCAGCAGGGTCATCACGGCGCCGCCATGCATCACGCCGTAGGAATTGGTGTGCTGGGCTCGCGCCTCATAGTGCAGCTCCGACTCGCCGCCATGCATGCGCTGCAGGCTAAAGCCCAGTTCTTTGACGAAGGGAATGTCGGCTCCAAAATCCAGCACGGGCGGCTCCTAGAAAAATTGAGACGGCAAGAATAGCCCCAGGCGGCGCTTTGCGCTTGGCCGCTGGCCAATCACCCGCCCAGGATGGCGCTCACCCCGCCATCGACGGCCAGCCACTGGCCCGTGATGTGCTTGCCGGCATCGCTGGCATACAGCAGCGTGATGCCCTTCAGATCCTCGTCGTCGCCCAGGCGGCGCAGGGGCGCCTGGGCCGTCATCCGCTCCTCGTTCAAGGTTTCGATGAGCACGGTGGTCATCCTGGTCTTGAAGAAACCCGGGCAGATGGCGTTCACGTTGATGCCATGGGCGCCCCATTCTCCGGCCAGCGCGCGCGTGAAGTTGAGCACCGCACCCTTGGAGGTGTTGTAGGCAATGGTCTTCATGGCAAACGGGTTGCCCGCCAGGCCGGCAATGGACGCCACGTTGATGATGCGCCCGCCGCGCCGCGGGATCATGCTGTGCCTGGCAATGGCCTGCGACAGCAGGAAGTAGCCGCGCACGTTCAGGTTCATGACCTTATCCCAGGCGGCCAGCGGGTGATCCTCGGCCGGCGCGCCCCAGGTGGCGCCGGCGTTGTTCACCAGAATGTCCACGTCGCCCATGCGCTGCAGGGTCTCGCTGGCCAGGCGCTGGATGTCGTCCTCGCGCGCGCAGTCGGCGGCGATCCAGCGCGCGTTGATGCCGGCGGCCTGCAGCTGGGCCGTGGCCTGCTCCAGGTCGTCGGCCTTGCGCGAGCTGAGCATGATGCGCGCGCCCGCCTCGCCCAGGGCCTGCGCCATCTGCAGCCCCAGGCCGCGCGATCCGCCGGTCACCAGGGCTGTCTTGCCCGAAAGATCAAAAAGCTGTTGCACCGTGCGCGCCATGAGTCCGTCTCCGTGAGTGAAAGTCAGCGGCTATTGTGGCGGCCCTGTGACTGCCTGCCTGTCGCCAGCGTGATGCGCGGCGCGAAGGCAGCCGGCGCCGATGAAGATGCCCCTGGCGTGGCGCAGCGGCGCCGAATGGCGTACAAGTAGCGGTTTGCGTCCCGCAGCTCCTTCCCCCCTATGCCTTCTGCAGACCCCCAACGCTGGTACTTCGGCTGGAACATCGTGGCCGCGGCCACCGTGCTCACCGCCCTGACGGTGGGCATGCGCCTGGGCCTGGGCCCGCTGTTCCTGCCCATGGCCGAGGATCTGGGTTTCTCGCGCAGCCTGCTCTCGACCATCGTTGCCGTGGGCATGCTGTGCTATGGCGCGGCCATGCCACTGGCGGGCTGGCTGGTGGCGCGCCGCGGCACACGCCATGTGCTGCTGTGCGGCACGGCCATGCTGGTGTTGGCGACGCTGTGGGCGGTGAACACGCGCACGCCGCTGGGCCTGATGCTGAGCTTTGGCGTGCTGATGTCCTTAGGCGCGGGCTTTACCAGCCCCATCGCGCTGACCCCCATCATCAGCCGCTGGTTCAACCGGCGCCGTGGCATGGCACTGTTCTTCCTGTCCACCGGCTCCATGGCCGGCATCGCCATCATGACGCCCGCCCTGGGCCTGGCCCTGCAGCACCTGAGCTGGCAGGCCACCTTGCTGGGTTTCGCGGTCCTGTTCAGCGCCATCACCGTGCCCTCCGCTCTGTTGGTGATGCGCGACCAGGCTCCACCCGACGGCGATGCGCCCCTGCCCGGCAGTGCCGCCCATGCCGCCAATCCGGTAGCGCCCGTGGGCCAGCATTACACGGTGCTGCAGGCCATGCGCACGGCCACCTTTCTGAAGATCACGCTGGGCCTGTTTGCCTGCGGCTTCAGCATGAACCTGCTGGGCACGCATGGCATGCCCATGCTGATGGATCATGGCTTTGACGCTACCACCAGTGCCCTGGGGATCGGCCTGATTGGCGTGGTGGCCATTCCCAGCACCGTGGTGCTGGGCCGGCTGGCCGACCGCATGCCCCGGCGCAAGCTGCTCGCCGCCATCTATTGCGTGCGCGGCTTCGGTTTCTTCTCGCTGCTGCTGGCCGGCAGCACGCTGGAGCTCTACGGCACCTCGGTCATAGGCGGCATTGCCTGGGCCGGCAGCATCGCGCTGTCCTCGGCCATCCTGGCCGACATCTATGGCGTGCGCCTGGTAGGCGTGCTCTACGGCTGGGCCTACCTGGGGCACCAGGTCGGCGCGGCCATCAGCTCCTGGCTGGGCGGCTGGGGCTTCGAGCATCTGGGCACGCACTGGCTTGCCTTTGGCCTGGCGGGCGCGCTGCTCATGCTGGCCTCCGGCGTGGCCCTGCTGCTGCCAGGCAAGGCCGCGCCGGCACCGGCACGCGCTTCGACCGCCTGACCAATCCGCCCCGGCGCGCCGCGGGCAGCAACGCGCCATGGCCTGCGCGTTGCCTCGCCCCGCCATGCCCCATTACCACGATGTAAAACAATTGCAAATTTGCCACAATATGTTTTGTCATTCTTTGTACATCTGGTAACTTTGCAGCACGACCAGCTGAACACCAATCAAACGCCCGTCAAGGGCCAAGAAAACCGACATCGCCATGGTCGCAATGAAGTCCTACACCGCCAGCGGCAGCTGCACGGCACAGGTCCTGGCCACGTTGGCCCAGACCCTGGCCGAGGCGCAGCCGTTCACGGCGGACTTTCTGTGCGTGTTCTACGACGCGCTGCATGACGACCAGGCGATCACGCTTTTCCTGGCCGGCGGCGGCTCCATAGGGCTGCTGCTGGTGCAAGACCCCGACGGTGACTACGGAACGGCCGCCATCCGTCTGCAGGGCAATGCCGCCGACTGCGCAGAGCGCGCACTCCAGGCAGCACTGCACGATGCCGGTTGCCCCGGCGAGCTGCCCGAACTGGTCTGGATCTACCAGGCCCCGGGGCAGGAAGAGGCCGTCATCGAGGGCCTGCGCCGCATCGTCAGCGACCGCTGCCCCATCATTGGCGGCAGCTCGGCGGACGACGATATCGGCGGCCGTTGGCGTCAGCTCGGCCCGGATGGGCCGCTGTGCGACGGGCTGGTGGTCGGCGTGCTGTTCCCCTCCGGGGGCATCAGCCACGTCTTCCAGGGTGGCTATGAACCCAGCGGTCACAGCGGCACCATCACCCGCGTCGGCGCCACCGCCGCCGCGGGCGGGGCGGCACGCCACATCATCGCCATCGACGAACAGCCTGCCACCGAGGTCTACAACCGCTGGCTTGGCGGAGCACTCGAGCCGCAGCTCGCTGCGGGCAGGATTGGCGAGGTGCGCTGCCATCGACTGATACACCCTGAACGCATCCTGCCCGGCGGCGCGCTGTCCACCTTTGCCCAGGTCGAGGAAGGGATGCGCCTGTACGCCATGCGCGGCCACAAATCACATCTGGTGGAGCGCGCCGGCCTGGTTGCCGCAGCGGCCGCCGCCAGTCTGCCGGGTGGCGCCAACACGCTGGCGGGCGCCCTGGTGGTGTATTGCGCGGGCTGCATGTTTGCCGTGGGCGAGGACATGCCCCAGGTAGCCCAGGCGGTGGCGCAACGCCTCGCCGGCGCGCCCTTCGTCGGCTGCTTCACTTTTGGTGAACAGGGCGCCATGCAAGGGCGAAACATGCACGGCAACCTGATGATTTCCGCAATCGCTTTTGGCAAATAGGCACAGGCGCATGGAAGACACCGAGAAGCTACGCGAGACCATCATCTGCATGCGCCGCGAGATCGACTCCCTGCGCACCGAGAACCTCCATTCGCAGCTGCTGCTCTCTGCCCTGGATGCCGTGCTGTGCACCAGCAGCGAAGGCGACCTGTTTTCCGGTGTCTTTGCGGCCGTCAAGCCGGTGTTCGAATGTTCCCTTGCCCTGGTGCTGCTGGAGCTGCACCCAGGCAGCGATGCAGTGCAATGCGTGGCGACCAGCCGTCCGGAGCTGATGCACCACAGCTGGCCGGTGGGCCCTTTTCTGCACAAAGTGCTTGCCGGGCGCACGGTCAGCGGCGTTGCCGACCCCCTCCTTGACGCCTGGCCGCAGGGCCCGAGCGGCACCCTGTCAGCGCAGCAGCCGGCCTTGTATTTGCCGCTGCTCATACAGGGACGGCGCAGCCTGATGGTGCTGGTGCGCGAACCCCATCAAAGCGGCTTCGACCGCAGCCATGTCGCCCTGGCGCGCAAGTTTTCCCTGCTCGGCACGCATGTGATGGCGGCCCAAAGAGCCACCCTGAAGGAGGCCGAGAGCCGCCGGCTTCGGGAGTTGCAGGACAAGTTGCAGACAAGCCGCGACGCACTGCGCTTTCGCGCCAACCACGACCAGCTCACCGGCCTGCCTAACCGCGCCCATGTGCAGGAGCTGGTCACCGCGTTGATTGCGCGCAAGCCGCCTGGCGGAAAGCTGGCCCTGGCCTTCATCAACCTGGATGATTTCAAGCGCGTCAACGACCTGCACGGCCATGCCGCCGGAGACGCACTGCTGCGCGAGGTGACCGCACGCGTGCAGTCGCAGATCCGGCAGGCCGATGTCTTCGGGCGCATCAATGGCGACGAATTCGTCATCGCCCTCGACCCCGTGGGACAGAGCTCGGACGTGGCGCAGGTGATAGAGCGCATACGCGCCCGGCTGCAGCAACCGCTGACCCTGCATGGCACGCAGATCCAACCCTCGGCATCGATCGGCGTGGCCATGTTTCCGGCCCACGGCGGGGACTACGAAACCTTGCGGCGCAACGCCGACCTGGCCATGAACCGCGCCAAGGCGGCCGGCAAGGGCGGCCTGGACTTCTTCACGCCCGACCTGGGCCGGGAGGCCCAGGAGCGCCTGTCGCTGGAGCAGCGCCTGCGCGACGCAGTCAGCGCCGGTGAGTTTTGCTGCGCCCTGCAGCGCAAGGTGGACATCCGCAGCGGTGCCACTACCGGCTTCGAGGCCCTGGCGCGCTGGGTGGATGCAGAAGGCGTCATGCGCATGCCGGGCCAGTTCCTGCCGCTGGCCTCCAGGCTGCAGCTCCTGGACGACATAGCGCTGCAGGTCGTGGACGACCTGACCCGGAACCTGCCGCAGCTCGACGCCATGTTTGGCACAGCGATCAAATACAGCATCAACGTCTCGCCCGCACAGGCCATCGATACCGACTTCATGCGGCGGCTGACGCAGCGCCTCCCCTCCGGGCAGGCCCAGCGCTTCATCGTCGAGCTCACCGAGGAGTCACTGGCCGACACCGGCCTGCTGGAGGCCCATGTGCTGCCCATGCTGCGCCAGGCCGGGGTGCATGTTTCCATTGACGACTTCGGCACCGGCTACTCATCGCTATCGAAACTGGCGAGCCTGACGGTGGACGAGCTCAAGATCGACCGTTCGCTGGTGCAGACCATCCAACAACTGCCACGCAATCAGCTGATCCTGCGCGCCATAGAGTCGCTGGGCACGGCGCTGGGGCTGTCCATCGTCGCCGAAGGCATAGAAACCGAGCAGGAGCGCGACTTCCTGCTGGCCAACACGGCCATCACCATGGGCCAGGGCTTTTTGTTCCACAAGCCGCAATTGATCGCCACCCTAGTGGGCGAAACCCCCTCCATGCCAAGCCCGGCGCCAGACCGGCTGGAGTGGGCCTAAAACACGCCCAAGGCCAAACCCGTGGCCAACGCCTCACCCAGGGCGCGGCATTGCTCCAGATCACCCGCGCCAATCTGCTTGGGCGCCAGGATGACCTCGGGCGTCTGGGCATGGGTGCAAACGATCAGCGGCTCGGCCACCATCTTCAGGCGCCAGCCCGTGGCAATGCGCGCCATCTGGCGCGCCGCGTTCTGGCCGTCGCTGCCGGCGCAGATCAGGCTGGCATAGGGACGGCCATTGATGCGATCGAGCACCGGGTAGTAGCAGCGGTCAAAAAAATCCTTCATCTGCCCGCTGATGGCGGCCAGATTCTCGGGCGTGGCAAACAGGTAGCCATCGGCCGCCAGCATGTCCTCGGGCCCGGCCTGCGCGGCATGCAGCAGGCGCACCGCCACCGCCGGCTCGGCCCCGGCACCGTCGCGCGCCGCCTCGGCCATCTGGCGCGTGCCGCCGGTCAGGGAGTGGTAGACGATCAACAGAGTTTTGCGGGTGTCCATGGGGCAAGCATAGACCCCAGGGCTATGACGTATCCAATTGGGCGTCGCCAATGTCGTGCATGACACGGGCAATCTGGCCTTGATACTTGTCGGCTCATGCTGGCTGCTGCCACGGGTTGAGCAGCGGCACATCGGTGCCATCGAAGCCACCCACATCGCGGGTGACGACCGTCAGGCCATGGTGCAGCGCCGTGGCCGCAATGATCAGGTCGGGCTGGGGAAATGTGCGCCCGGCCTTGCGGCCGGTTTCCACCAGTAGGCGCCACTTGAACATCACATCTTCGCTGACCGGCAGCACCCGGCTCTCAAACATGGGCCGCAGTTGCTGCTGGAGCCAGTCGTGCAGGGCGGCGCGCTTGTGAACCTCGGCGACCAGCTCGATGCCAAAACGGATTTCGGCGAACGTGACTGCGCTGACAAACAGGCTTTCGAGCGGCTGCGCACTCACGAAGTCAACCACCCTGGCCTCGGGGCGCGGGCGGCGCAGCTCGGAAAGGATGTTGGTGTCGAGCAGGTAGCCCTTCACAGCGACACGTCTCGCACCGGTGCGTAGGTGGGCGGCGCGATGGCCAGGTCGATTTCGGGGTATGGCGTGGCCTGCAATACCTCTACCAGCGCTCGGCCCGTTTGCAGCCCCTGCAAGCGCCGGTATTCCTCGGCCGCGATGACCACGACCTCATCGCGCCCGTGCACCGTCACATGCTGCGGCCCTTCGCTGCGCACGCGCCGCACCAGCTCGCTGAAGCGGGCCTTGGCGTCCTGCAGCAACCAGTGGCCCGGAGGCGAGGCTACGCGGCTGGAATTGGCAGGAGCTTGTGCAGTTCTAGTCATACTGACCAGAATATCATCCGACCTCATAGTGTGCAAGCGAATCCCGCGTTCTGCTGGGGCCACGCAAGTTCGCAAAAAACAACGGTATTTCGGCCTGCTACGCGCACCCATAAAGCGCCAGAAGCTATCAAAACAAAAGCAAACACCCCACACAAGCCTTGCGGCCCATGCGGGGTGTTCTGTTGACCGGGGCAGCCGCCGGTGCTTATAGCACCTCAAACACCCCGGCCGCACCCATGCCGCCGCCTATGCACATGGTGACGCACACTTTCTTGACCCCGCGACGCTTGCCTTCGATGAGGGCGTGGCCCGTCAGGCGCTGGCCCGATACGCCATAGGGGTGGCCCAGGGCGATGGCGCCGCCGTTCACGTTCAGGCGATCGTGCGGGATGCCCAGCTTGTCGCGGCAGTAGAGAACCTGCACGGCAAAGGCTTCGTTCAACTCCCACAGGTCGATGTCCTGCACGGAGAGGCCAAGCTTTTTCAATACCTTGGGGATGGCGAACACCGGGCCAATGCCCATTTCGTCGGGCTCGCAGCCGGCGACGGCAAAGCCGAGGAAGCGACCCAGGGGCTGGAGGTTGTTTTTGCTGGCAAAGTCTTCGCTGACGACCACGCAGGCGCCGGCGCCGTCCGAGAACTGGCTGGCGTTGCCAGCGCTGACCAGGCCGCCCGGCAGCGCGCTTTTCAGGCCACGGATGGCCTCCACCGTCGTGCCTTCGCGCGTGCCCTCGTCCTTGGCTACCGTGACCTGGCGGGTCACCAGGCCCAGACCCTTGTCGGCCACGCCGGCCGTCACGGTAATCGGCGCGATCTCGGCGTCGAACAGGCCGGCGGCCTGGGCGGCGCAGGCCTTTTGCTGGCTGGCGGCGCCGTATTCGTCCATGACGTCGCGGCCAATGCCGTAGCGCTTGGCCACGTTTTCGGCCGTTTGCAGCATGTTCCAGTAGATCTCTGGCTTCTTCGCTTGCAGCGCCAGGTCAACGATCATGTGCTTGTTCATCTCCTGCTGCACGCAAGAGATGCTCTCCACGCCACCGGCCACATACACATCACCTTCACCGGCGATGACGCGTTGCGCCGCCGTGGCAATGGCCTGCAGGCCTGACGAACAAAAGCGGTTGATAGTCATGCCCGAAGCGGTAACGGGCAAGCCGGCGGCCAGGGCGATCTGGCGCGCAATGTTCATGCCGGTCGCGCCCTCGGGGTTGGCGCAACCCATGATGACGTCATCCACCAGGGCCGGGTCGATGCCAGCGCGTTGCACCGCGTGCTGCACGGCGTGGCCGCCAAGCGTGGCGCCGTGGGTCATGTTGAAGGCGCCCTTCCAGCTCTTGGCCAGGGGTGTGCGGGCGGTAGAGACGATTACTGCGGATGTCATGTGCTGATTCCTGTTGTGCGTTGTGCGATGAGCGTTGAGCGACGGTGGCATGGAGCGCGCAAGACGCTCGACGCCAAACGCTCAACCCTGAAAGTCAGAACTGCTTGCCTTCGGCCACCAGGCGGGCCAGCAGCGGCGCAGGTTGCCAGAAGTTGGCATCGTCCAGCGGGTTCTGCGCAAAGCGCTGCATGGCCGCAGCCACGTTGAACAGGCCCACCTCGTTGGCGTAGTTCAGCGGGCCGCCGCGGTGCACCGGGAAGCCGTAGCCAAAGATATAAACCACGTCAATATCGCTGGCCTTGTTGGCAATGCCCTCTTCGAGGATGTGCGCGGCCTCGTTCACCAGGCTGAACACCAGGCGCTGGACGATCTCCTCGTCGCTGATCTTGCGCGGCGTGATGCCCAGCGCCTGGCGGTGCTCGGCAATCATCTGCTCGACCTCGGCGTTCGGGATGGCGTCGCGCTTGCCCGGCAGGTAGTCGTACCAGCCGGCGCCGGTTTTCTGGCCAAAGCGGCCACGCTCGCACAGCAGATCGGCCGTCTTGCTGTATTTCATGTCGGGCTTCTCGACGTAACGGCGCTTGCGGATGGCCCAGCCGATGTCGTTGCCTGCCAGGTCGCCCATGCGGAATGGGCCCATGGCAAAGCCGAACTTCTCGATGGCGCGATCCACCTGCGCCGGCGTGCAGCCTTCGTCCAGCAGAAAGCCGCCCTGGCGGCCGTACTGCTCGATCATGCGGTTGCCGATGAAGCCGTCGCACACGCCCGAAACCACGGCCGTCTTCTTGATCTTCTTGGCCACGACCATCACCGTGGCCATCACGTCCTTGGCGGTCTTGTCGCCGCGCACCACCTCCAAGAGCTTCATCACATTGGCCGGGCTGAAGAAATGCAGGCCAACCACGTCCTGCGGGCGGGCGGTGAAGCTGGCGATCTTGTTCACGTCCAGCGTCGAGGTGTTGCTGGCCAGGATGGCGCCGGGTTTGCACACCGCATCGAGCTGCTTGAACACCGCCTCCTTCACGCCAATGTCCTCGAACACCGCCTCGATGACCAGGTCGGCATCCTTCAGATCGGCGTAGTCCAGCGTGGTGGACAGCAGCGCCATGCGCTGTTCGTACTTGTCTTGCTTGAGCTTCTTCTTGGCGACCTGGGCTTCGTAGTTCTTGCGGATGGTAGCGACGCCACGCTCCAGCGCCTCGGGCTTCATCTCCAGCATCTTCACGGGGATGCCGGCGTTCAGGAAGTTCATGGCAATGCCGCCGCCCATGGTGCCGGCGCCGATCACGGCCACGGCGTTGATGGCGCGCAGCGGGGTATCGGCTGGCACATCGGGAATCTTGCTCGCGGCGCGCTCGGCAAAGAACAGGTGGCGCAGGGCGCGCGACTCGCTGCTCCACATCAGCTGGATGAACAGGTCGCGCTCGGCGGCCAGGCCGTCGGCAAACTTGCCCTTGGTGGCGGCCTCCACCGCATCGACACATTTGGCCGGCGCGGGGAAGTTCTTGGCCATGCCTTTGACCATGTTGCGCGCGAACTGGAAGTAGGCGTCGCCCTGCGGGTGTTTGCACGGCAGGTTGCGCACCAGGGGCAGCGGGCCACCCTTGGCATGGTCTTCGGCCACGCTGCGCGCGAAGGCCAGGGCCTCCTCGGCCAGCGACTCGGGCGAGGCGGCCAGCCTGTCGAACAGCTTCTGTCCGGGTACGCCGGCAATGAACTCGCTCTTCACCGGCTCGCCGCTGACGATCATGTTGAGTGCCGCCTCCACGCCGATGACGCGCGGCAGGCGCTGCGTGCCTCCGGCGCCGGGCAACAGGCCCAGCTTGACCTCGGGCAAGGCCACGCTGCAACCGGGCGCGGCGACGCGGTAATGGCAGCCCAGGGCCAGCTCCAGGCCGCCGCCCATGCAGACGCTGTGGATGGCGGCGATGACGGGCTTGGCGCACTGCTCGACGGCGGCAATGGCGGTATGCAGGCTGGGCTCGGCCAGGGCCTTGTCGGTGCCGAACTCGGTGATGTCGGCACCGCCCGAGAACGCCTTGCCGGCGCCGGTGATGACGATCGCCTTGACAGCGGCATCCGCCTGGGCCTGCGTCAGCCCCGCCACCAGCGCCCGGCGCGTGGCCAGGCCCAGGCCGTTGACCGGCGGGTTGTTCAAGGTGATCACGGCCACGTCGCCGTGGACTTTGTACTCAGCAGTCATGCTGTCGCTCCTGTGGTGAATGGCAAGATAAAAGTACGCTCGTGCGTTTTTTGCGGGAGTCTAGGGGTTGTGACGCGGGTGCCTTGTCCCAGCCGGGACAAGGTGGGCTGGGCCCCGTCAGAATAGCTATATAAACAATAGCTTTATGCGCTTTATTTATAAGCGCTGCAGGCCATTTTGACCTATATCCATCAAACCTCCAGCCACTCCTTGCGCACATAGTTGTTGGCGCGCAGTTCGTCCGGCGTGCCCTGGAACACGATGCTGCCGTGGCCCATCACCAGCGCGCGGTCGGAGATAGTCATGGCGATGGTCAGCTTTTGCTCGATCAGCAGCACGGACACGCCGCGCTCCTTGAGTGTGGTCAGGTACTCAGCGACCAGCTCGACTATTTTTGGCGCTAGGCCCTCGGTGGGCTCGTCGATGATGATGAGATCCGGGTCGCCCATCAGCGTGCGGCACAGGGTCAGCATCTGCTGCTCGCCGCCGGACAGCACGCCGGCCTCGATGTCGCGCCGCTCTGCAAGGCGCGGGAACATGGCGTACATGTCGGCAAAGCTCCAGCGGCTGCCCTTGCCATTGCCTTTCTGCCCGAGCAGCAGGTTTTGTTGCACCGTCAGGTGGGGAAAAACGTCGCGGCTCTCGGGCACGTAGCCTACGCCCAAGTGCGCGATCTCGTACGCCTTCTTGCCCGCCAGACTTTGGCCCTTCCACTGGATGCTGCCCTGCCAGTCCACCAGCCCCATGATGGCCTTGGCGGCGGTGGAGCGGCCCGAACCGTTGCGCCCCAGCAGGGCGACGATCTCGCCGGGCCGCACGTCAAAGCCCACGCCGTGCAGCACATGGCTCTTGCCGTAGAAGGCATGCAGCTTGTCCACGCTCAGCATCAGTGCCCTCCCGCCTGTTGCGCCGCGATCACGGAGCCGAGGTAGGCCTCCTGCACGCGCGGGTTGGCGCGCACGGCCTCAGGGGTGTCAAAGGCGATCACCTCGCCATACACCACCACGGCGATGCGGTCCGCCAGGCCAAAGACCACGCCCATGTCGTGCTCCACGGTGAGCAGGGTGCGTCCCTCGGTCACCTGGCGGATGAGCCCGATGAAGCGCCCGGTCTCGCTCTTGCTCATGCCGGCCGTGGGCTCGTCCAGCAGGATCACGCTGGCGCCGCCGGCGATGGTGATGCCGATTTCCAGCGCGCGCTGCTCGGCATAGGTCAGGTTGATCGCCAGGGTGTCGCGCTTTCGGTGCAGGGCAATCATCTCCATGAGCTGCTCGGCGCGCTCGTTGGCGTCCTGCAGCCGGGACAGAAAACGCCAGAACGCGTAGCGGTAGCCCAGGCTCCAGAGCACGGCGCAGCGCAGGTTCTCGAACACGCTCAACTTGGGAAAGATGTTGCTGATCTGGAAGCTGCGCGAGAGGCCCAGGCGGTTGATCTCAAAGGGCTTTTTACCGTCGATACGCTGGCCATGCAGCAGCACCTGGCCGCTGGTCGGCGCAAAGCGCCCGCTGATCAGGTTGAACAGCGTGCTCTTGCCCGCGCCGTTGGGGCCGATGATGGCCACGCGCTCGCCCGCGCGCACCGCCAGGTTGGCGCCGCGGATGATCTCGGTCTTGCCAAAGCTCTTGCGCAGATCGCGCAGCTCCAGCGCATGGGTTGCGGCCAGGTCTGCCATCACATGGCCTCCGTGCGCTTCGATTCGCGCTCTATCTCTTCCTGGCTCTCGCCCCACTGCTGGAGGAACTGGCGTCGACACAGTTCGAACAGCCCCACGCCGGTGACGAGCGCAAAGCCCGCGCCAAACCAGCTCGTCAGCCCGCGCGCATTCAGGCTGGCCCCCAGGAATGGCAGCTCCGGCCCGAGCGCGGCATTGAGCTGCAGGTGGTAGCCCATCTCCACCATGGCCGCCGCGCCCAGCAGAGCCGTAAGCCCCGTGCCCGCCAGCGCCAGGTAGGACGGCCACAGCCGCCCCAGCTTGCCGTATTTGGCCAGGCGCAGGTTCATCATGATCAGGCTGGCCACGCCGCCGGGCGCGTACATCACCATGAACAGGAACACCAGGCCCAGGTAGAGCAGCCAGGCCTTGGTCAGTTCGGACAGCAGCACCGAGGCGAGCACCAACAGCACCGCGCCGATGATGGGCCCAAAGAAAAACGTCGCCCCGCCCAGGAAGGTGAACAGCAAATAGCCGCCCGAGCGCACCATGCTGACGCTGTCGGCCCCCGTGACGATCTCAAAATTGATAGCTGCCAGCGCCCCACCCACGCCGGCAAAGAAGCCTGCGATGCAAAACGCCAGATAGCGCACGCGCTGCGTGTCGTAGCCTATGAACTCGACGCGCTCGGGGTTGTCGCGCACGGCGTTCAGGATGCGCCCCAGCGGCGTGCCGGTGAAGGCGAACATGGCGGCGGTGCAGGCAAAGCAGTACACGGCGATCAGGTAGTACACCTCGATGGCCGGGCCGAAGCTGATGCCCCACAGAGCCTGGCCGTAGACGCGGTTGGTGGTCACGCCGCCCTCGCCGCCGAAGAACTCGGGAAACATCAGCGCCATGGCGGCGATCAGCTCGCCAATGCCCAGCGTGATCATGGCAAAGGTGGTGCCGGACTTCTTCGTCGTGACATAGCCCAGCAGCACGGCAAAGAACAGCCCCGCCAGCCCGCCCACCAGGGGCATGAAGGGCAGCGGTATCGGCAGCTGTCCGGCCCCGGCCAGGTTGATGGCGTGGATGGCGATGAACGACCCCAGCCCGGTATAGACCGCATGGCCAAAGCTGAGCATGCCGCCCTGGCCCAGCAGCATGTTGTAGGACAGGCAGATGATAATCAGATAGCCCATCTGCGACAGCATGGTCAGCGCCAGGCTGCTGGCAAACAGCTGCGGCGCGGCAATCAGCAGCAGCGCAAACAGCGTCCAGACGATGAAGCGCCCCACGTTCCAGGGCTTGAAGCGGTAATGGGTGGCGGCCATGGGGGTCAATCCTCGCGCGTTCCCAGCAGGCCCTTGGGGCGCAGGATGAGTATCAAAACCAATAGCAGGTAGGGCAATATGGGAGCCACCTGCGAGACGGTTAGCTTCAAAACCGGCCAGCCCAGGCTGCCCTCCCCCACCGGCATGCCGAAATGCGCCAGCAGCCCGGCCAGCGAATAGTCCAGCGCCACGGCAAAGGTCTGCAGGATGCCGATCAAGAGCGAGGCCAGGAATGCCCCGGCCAGCGAGCCCATGCCGCCCACCACCACCACCACGAAGATGATGGAGCCCACCGACGCGGCCATGGCCGGCTCGGTGATATAGGTGTTGCCGCCTATCACCCCGGCCAGGCCGGCGAGCGCGCAGCCGCCGCCGAACACCAGCATGAACACGCGCGGCACGTTGTGGCCCAGGGCCTCGACCATCTGCGGGTGCTTGAGCGCCGCCTGTATCACCAGGCCGATGCGCGTGCGCGTCAGCAGCAGCCACACGGCCAGCAGCATCAGCAGGGCCACCAGCATGATGAAGGAGCGCGACCGGGGGAACTGCGTGCCGTACAGGGTGAACAGCGGCCCCTGTAGCAGCGGCGGCAGGCCATAGGGCACGGTGGAGCGGCCCCAGACCAGCTGCACCAGCTCGAGCACCAGGTAGGACAGGCCGAAGGTGACGAGCAACTCGGGCACATGGCCGAACTTGTGCACCCGGCGCAGGCAGTAGCGCTCGAACGCGGCACCCAGCAAGCCCACGGCCAGCGGCGCCACGATAAGCGCCGGCCAGAAGCCGATGGTGCCGGACAAGGTGTAGGCGAAATACGCGCCCAGCATGTAGAAGCTGGTGTGGGCGAAGTTGAGCACGCCCATCATGCTGAAGATCAGCGTCAGCCCGGAACTCAGCATGAACAGCAGCAGCCCATAGCTGACGCCGTTGAGCAGCGAGATCACGAAAAACTCAAGATTCATCTAAAGCGCCCGGTGGCTGCCGAAAAAAGGGCCCGAGCTCACTCGGGCCCCAAGGGTTGCCCCGCCTGGAGCAATGCCACGGTCAGGGTCAGCTGGGCCGCTTCATCTGGCAGGAGGTCGGCGTGCTGGCCACATAGGGTTCGTAATACTTCACCGGCACAAAGGTGTGGCCGGTGTTCTCCGCGTCCAGCGGGTGCTTGGCATCGGCCTTTTCCCAGCGCGTGATGTACAGGCCCTGCTGCAGCTGGTGGTCGGCCTTGCGCATCTCGACCTCGCCGTTGAAGCTCTTGAACTTCATGCCCTCCATGGCGGCCGCCACCTTCACCGGGTCGGTGCTTTTGGCGCGCTGGAAGGCCTCGGTCAGCATGGAAAAACCGTGATAGACAGAGCCGGTGTACATGTCGTCATTGAACCTGGCCTTGAAGCCGCGGACGATGGCGTTGATCGGCCCCTCGTGGTTCGGGTGGCTGTAGCCCACCATATAGACCTTGCCGGCAGCCGCCGCACCCAAGGCCGTGGGCGCGCCCGTGGCCACGGCGTAGTAGGTGTAGAACTTGACGTTGTTCAAACCCGCGTCGTTCGCCGCCTTGATCAGCAGGGCCAGATCGGAGCCCCAGTTGCCGGTGATCACGCTGTCGGCGCCCGACTGCTTGATCTTGGCGATGTAGGGTGCAAAGTCGCGCACCTGGGCCAGCGGCGCCAGGTCGTCGCCGACGATCTCCACATCGGCGCGCTTGCGTTTGAGCATCTCCTTGGCGTACTTGCTGACCTGCTGACCGTGCGAGTAGTTCTGGTTGATCAGGTAGACCTTTTTGACTTCGGGCAGGTCCTTCATGTAGGTGGTCAGCGCCTCCATCTTCATGGAGGTGTCGGCATCCAGGCGGAAATGCCAGTAGCTGCACTTGCTGTTGGTCAGGTCGGGATCGACGGCGGCGTAGTTGAGGTAGACCACCTCCTTGCCCTTGTTGCGCGCGTTGTGCTTGTCCAGCGCATCGATGATGGCCAGCGCCGGGCCCGAGCCATTGCCCTGCACCACGTAGCGCACGCCCTGGTCCATGGCCGAGCGCAGCGCGCTGGTGGTTTCCTGCGGGCTGAGCTTGTTGTCTATGGGGACGATCTCGAACTTCACGCCGGCGGCGTTGTTCTTGCTGAACTCCTCGGCCAGGTACTGCCAACTCTTCATCTGGTTCGTGCCCAGCGCCGCCATCAGGCCCGACAGCGGATCCAGCCAGGCGATCTTGACGGTTTCACCCTTTTGGGCAAATACGGCCCCAGCGCTTGCCAGCATTGCGCAAGCGGCTATTGTTTTTACTGCAAACCTCATCGTTGTCTCCTTCCTTTGCATGAATGGGCGACAGCGTACAGGCTGCAACAAATGGCTTCTTCAGGGATAGCCCGTAGCAGCTATCGCCAATGTGACCGGTGCGCCGCCCGGCGTGCGGCGCACCGGCGGGCAGGCTCACAGCCCGGGCAGTTTGTAGTCGGCCAATTGCTCGCGCAGGCGGGTCTTGAGCATCTTGCCGGTGGCGCCCAGCGGGATGGCATCGACGAACACCACGTCATCGGGTATCTGCCACTTGGCCGTCTTGCCCTCGTAGAAGGCAAGCAGCTCCTCGCGCGTGAGCTCCTGCCCCGGGCGCCTGACCACGACGACGATGGGGCGCTCGTCCCACTTGGGGTGCGGCATGCCCACGCAGGCGGCCATGGCCACGGCCGGGTGGGCCATGGCGATGTTTTCGATGTCGATGGAGCTGATCCACTCGCCGCCCGACTTGATCACGTCCTTGCTGCGGTCGGTGATTTGCATGTAGCCGTCGGCGTCTATGGTGGCCACGTCGCCGGTGGGGAACCAGCCCACGCCGTCCGCGTCCTTGACCAGCGGGCATTCGCCCTTGTAGTAGCTGTCCAGAATCCAGGGGCCGCGCACCAGCAGGTCGCCATAGGTCTTGCCGTCCCACGGCTGCTCGCTGCCGTCGGCGCCGACGATCTTCATCTCCACGCCATAGACCGCCCGACCCTGCTTTTCAAGTATGTGCATCTGCTCGTCATGGGGCAGGTGCAGGTGCTTGTTCTTGAGCGAGCACAGCGTGCCCAGCGGGCTCATCTCGGTCATGCCCCAGGCATGCATCACCGACACGCCGTAGCCTTCCTGGAAGGCCGTGATCATGGCCGGCGGGCAGGCCGAGCCGCCGATCACCGTGCGGTTCAGGCTGCTGAACTTCAGCCCGTTGGTCTTCACATGGTTCAGCAGCATCTGCCACACCGTGGGCACGCCGGCAGCAAAGGTCACGCCCTCGGCCTCCATCAGCTCATACACCGACTTGCCATCGAGCGCCGGGCCGGGGAACACCAGCTTGCAGCCGGTGAGCGCCGCCGAGTATGGGATGCCCCAGGCGTTGACGTGGAACATGGGCACCACGGGCAGCACGCTGTCGCGCGCCGACAGGCACATCACATCGGGCAGGGCTGCCGCATAGGCGTGCAGCGTGGTGGAGCGGTGGCTGTACAGGGCGGCCTTGGGGTTGCCCGTGGTGCCGCTGGTGTAGCACATGCTGGATGCCGAGTTTTCGTCGAACGTGGGCCAGCGATAGTCGCTGGAGGCGCCACCTATCCAGGCCTCGTAGCTCACCAGGCCGGGTATGCCGGAATCGGCCGGCAGCCTGTCGGCGTCGCACAGGGCCACCCATTGCCTGACCATGGGGCACTTGGCATGCACGGCCTGCACGATGGGCAGGAAGCTCATGTCGAAGCACAGCACCTGATCCTCGGCATGGTTCATGATCCAGGCGATCTGCTCCGGGTGCAGGCGCGGGTTGATGGTGTGCAGCACACGACCCGAGCCCGAGACGCCAAAGTACATCTCCATGTGGCGGTAGCCATTCCAGGCCAGGGTGGCCACGCGGTCGCTGAACTGCAGGCCCATGCCATCGAGGGTATTCGCCAGCTGGCGCGCGCGCCGTGCCAAGTCGCGGTAGGTGCAGCGGTGAATATCACCCTCCACCCGGCGCGAGACGATCTCGCCATCGCCATGGTTGCGCTCGGCAAAGGTGATCAGCAACGAGATCAGGAGAGGTTGGTTCTGCATCAGGCCCAGCATGGATACTCCTCGGAGAAGGTGGATGGAAAGCCGCACCATCCTAGCGGCGAACCCGGTGCCGTCATCCTCCCGGCCATCAGGAAAAACCCCGCGTGGGCACGCCAGACGCAAGGCCTTTGTCCACTGCGGGACATCGGCCTGCAAGGACAATCCCCGCATGCCTGCATCCACGGTTTGCCCCCCTCCCGCAACAACACCTGCCCAGCCCCTGCTGGCCGGCTGGCACGACGGCTTTGCCGCGCTGGGCCCGGCCTTTCATACCGAGCTGCGTCCCACGCCCCTGCCCGCCCCGTACTGGGTGGGCACCAGCGCCGACGTGGGCACGCTGCTGGGTCTGCCCGTCGGCTGGCCGCAGCGCGACGATGCCCTGCAGGTCTTCACCGGCAATGTCCTTCTGCCCGGCAGCCGGCCGCTGGCCAGCGTATACAGCGGCCACCAGTTCGGCGTCTGGGCCGGCCAGCTCGGCGACGGGCGCGCCATCCTGCTGGGCGAGACGGCGGGCGGCCAGGAGGTGCAGCTCAAGGGCTGCGGGCGCACGCCCTACTCGCGCATGGGCGACGGCCGCGCCGTGCTGCGCTCTTCCATCCGCGAGTTCTTGTGCAGCGAGGCCATGGCGGCGCTGGGCGTCGCCACCACGCGCGCCCTGTGCATCACGGGCTCACCCCAAAGCGTCGCGCGCGAGGAGCTGGAAACCGCCGCCGTGGTCACGCGCGTGGCGCCCAGCTTCATCCGATTCGGCCATTTCGAGCATTTCGCCGCGCGCGGCCAAGAGGCCGAGCTGCGCCAGCTGGCCGACTACGTCATCGCGCGCTACTACCCGCAGTGCAGCGGCACGAGCAACCCCTATGCGCAGCTGCTGCAGGCGGTGAGCGAACGCACGGCCGCGCTGCTGGCGCATTGGCAAGCCGTGGGTTTTTGCCATGGCGTGATGAACACCGACAACATGAGCATCCTGGGCCTGACCATCGACTATGGCCCGTTCCAGTTCCTGGATGCCTTCGACCCCGGCCATATCTGCAACCACAGCGACCATCTGGGCCGCTACGCCTTCAACCGCCAGCCCGGCGTGGCCTATTGGAACCTGCTGTGCCTGGCCAAGGCCCTGCTGCCGCTGATCCGCGACGTGGAGCAGGCGCAGGCGGCCCTGGACAGCTACGAGCCCTTGTTCGTCGAGCAGTTCATGGCGCGCATGCGCGCCAAGCTCGGCCTGCGGCAGGCACGCGCAAGCGACGAAACCCTGGTCGATAGCCTGCAGCAGCTGCTGGCCAAGAACCGCGTGGACTACACCATCTTCTGGCGCCGCCTGTCACGCGCCGTGGCCGACGGCAAGGACGAGCCCGTGCGCGACCTGTTTGCCGATCGCGCCGCATTCGATGCCTGGTTGCTACAATATAAAGAGCTATTGGCGCTTGATGATAAAGCCATTGCGGCCGATTTGATGCTGAAAACCAACCCCTGCTTCGTGCTGCGCAACCACCTGGCCGAACAGGCCATACGCGCTGCGAAACTTGGCGACCTTTCAGTACTCCAAACCCTTCAGCGGCTGCTGGCCCGCCCCTTTGACGAACACCCGGGGTTCGAGGCCTATGCCGACTTCCCGCCCGACTGGGCCTCCTCCCTTTCCATCAGTTGCTCTTCATGACCTACGCAATACAGAAAACCGACGCGGAATGGCAGGCCCTGCTGCGTGACAAGGGCGCCGAGCCCGCGGCCTTCCAGGTCACGCGCCATGCCGCCACCGAGCGCCCATTCACCGGCAAGTACGAGCGGCATTGGGCCGACGGCAGCTACCACTGCATCTGCTGCGGCGCCAGGCTGTTTGACTCCGGCACCAAGTTCGACGCGGGTTGCGGCTGGCCCAGCTTTTCGCTGGCCCTGCCCGGCGCCATCCAGGAAATCGAGGACAGGAGCCACGGCATGCGGCGCGTCGAGACGGTATGTGCACAATGCGGGGCCCACCTGGGCCATGTCTTTCCCGACGGCCCGGCCCCCACCGGCCTGCGCTACTGCATGAACTCCGCCTCGCTCGCCTTTGAACCCCCGGCGCCATGAAACTGCTCATCGATTTTTTCCCCATCATCCTGTTCTTCGTGGCCTTCAAGGCCTGGGGCATCTACGTGGCCACCGGCGTGGCCATCGTCGCCACCATCGCGCAGATCGCCTACATCCACTTCAAGCACGGCAAGGTCGAGCCCATGCAATGGCTCAGCCTGGGGGTGATCGTGCTGTTTGGCGGCGCCACGCTGTTGGCGCAAAGCGAAACCTTCATCAAATGGAAGCCCACTGTGCTGTACTGGCTCATGGGTGGAGCATTGCTCGTCGGCCAGCTGCTGTTTCGCAAGAACTTCATCCAGTCGCTGATGGGTGCGCAAATCGAGCTGCCCGCGCCCGTGTGGCTCAAGCTCAACTGGGCCTGGACCGGCTTTTTCAGCGCCATGGGCGTGCTCAACCTGTGGGTGGCCTACAACTTTGACACCGACACCTGGGTCAACTTCAAGCTGTTTGGCGGCATGGGCCTGATGCTGGCCTTCGTCGTCGCCCAGGCCCTGTACCTGAGCCGCCAAATGAAGGAAGACGGCACCACCGCAAAGGACGCGCAACCATGACCGCCACCCCCATCGCCATCACCGCCGAAGCCATGGAGGCGCGCCTGCGCGAGGTTTTGGCGCCCACGCAGCTGCAAGTGCTGGACGAAAGCTGGCAGCACGAAGGCCACCCCGGCGCCAACGGCACGGGCTTTGGCACGCACTTTCGCGTGCGCATTGCCTCGCCCCGGTTCGCCGGCCAACGCAAGGTGGCGCAGCATAGGCTTGTGTATGATGCGCTGCAGATTTTTATTGACCATGGCGCGCACGCCATCGCCATTGAAACTCTCTAACCCAGCCTCACTCTAAGAAACTGCGGGTCCGGTGGCCCGCAGACTTGTTTTCTCCCTGTGGATCTCCAATGAAGAAATCGCTCTTGTCCGGCCTCGTGGCCGCAGCCGTGCTGGGCACGATGGCTTTGCCCGTTGCCGCACAAAACCTCGCCATCGTCAATGGCAAGGCCGTTCCCAAGGAACGTGTCGAAACCCTGAAACAACAGGTGGAACGCTCGGGCCGCCCCATCTCTCCCGAGATGGAAAACCAGATCAAGGAAGAAGTCATCGCCCGTGAGATCTTCATGCAGGAAGCGCAAAAGCGCGGCCTGGAGGCGACGTCTGACTACAAGGCGCAAATGGAGCTGGCGCGCCAGACCATCCTGATCCGTGAGCTGTTCGTGGACTTCCAGAAGACCAACCCCGTCACCGACGCCGAGATCCAGGCCGAGTACGACAAGTTTGCTGCCGCCAACGCCGGCAAGGAATACAAGGCCAGCCATATCCTGGTGGAAAAGGAGGACGAGGCCAAGGCCATCATCGCGGCGCTGAAGAAGGGCGGCAAGTTCGAAGAGATCGCCAAGAAGCAGTCCAAGGATCCCGGATCCGGCGCCCGTGGCGGCGACCTGGACTGGGCCAACCCGAGCAGCTACGTGCCCGAGTTCACCGAAGCCCTGGTCAAGCTGGAAAAAGGCAAGCTGACCCAGACCCCCGTGAAGAGCCAGTTTGGCTGGCACATCATCCGCCTGGACGACGTGCGCGAGGCCCAGTTGCCCAAGATCGACGAGGTCAAGCCCCAGATTGCCCAGCAGCTGCAGCAGCAAAAACTGGCCAAGTTCCAGGAAGACCTGCGCGCCAAGGCCAAGGTGGAGTGACGCACCGCGCCTCTGCGCACCCAACAACGCGGCCCTGGTGGCCGCGTTTTTTACGGCTGCATGAACCAGCCCACCAGCATCAGGGCGCCCATCATCACCGGCTGGTGCAGCATGTAATAGCTCAGGCTGTAGCGGCCCAGCACCGCCAGCGCCACGCCGGTGCCCGGCATGGCCCAGGCAAGCCAGTGGGGCCGCCGAGCGAGCAGCCATTGCCCGCCCGCCATGCCCCACCACATCACGCCCAACCAGGGGAACAGGGGTACATAGTCCTCGGTGAAGGGTTTGTGCGTCACCCAGCCGAGCCAGTTCAGCGCACGGCCATTGAACGTCTCGGCCAGTCCGGCAAGCGGCCCCTCCAAAGCCCACCCCGCCAACCAGGGCAAGGCCACGGCCAGCAGGCCCATTGGCCACAGCCAGCGTCCCCAGCCCGCGGTCAAGCGCGCGAAGAGCAGCATCACCGCCATGCCGTGCAGCACGCCAAAATAAATGAAACTGCGTGGAAACATCAGGTAGGAACCGACCGTGACCAAGAGCGCACAGGCTGCGATCTGCCCCCAGCGCCGCCAGAACCGCGGCCACGCCAGCCGCCTGTGCCAGGCCACGGCCTGACCCATGCCGGCGCACAACAGAAACAGGCTGACGATCAGGGTGCGCTGTACGGTCCAGAATGGATCGCCAAGGAAGTCCTGCTGCCAGTAGCCAAAGTGGCTCAGGTCGAAGCAGAAATGAAACACCGTCATCCACACCATGGCCAGGCCGCGCAAGGCATCGACCAGGTCATGGCGGGCGGCGCTGCCGCCGCGCGGCCCAGGATCAACCCGTGGCAACGGTCGTTTCCAGTAACGTTTGGTCTGCAAGGACGACGCGGTTGCGCCCCTGGGCCTTCGCCGCATACAAAGCCTCGTCGGCGCGGCGCAGCAAGCCAATGGGTGTTTCATGCCCCGTCTGCAGCTGCGCCACACCGATGGAAACGGTCACCCGGATACTGGCACCCGCCGCCATCACCAGCACTGACTCCTGCACCGCGGCACGCACACGCTCGAGCAGAGCGACACCGTTGTCCGCCGCCGTATTGACCATCAGCAACACGAATTCCTCACCGCCCCAGCGCGCCAGGATATCGGTGGACCGAATGTAGCCCGCCACCGTCCGGGCAAACGCGGCCAGCACCTGATCCCCGGCATCATGGCCGTGGGTGTCGTTGATGTGCTTGAAATGATCCAGATCCAGCTGGGCTATCAGCAGGGGCTGGTGGTTGCGCTGCACCCGCGCGCCTTCCAGGTGCATGATCTCCAGCATGAAACGCCGGTTGTGCAGGCCGGTCAGTTCATCGCGAATGGCCCGCTCGCGCTCGTTGGCCGCCGCTTGCGCGAGCTCCAGCTTGCGCTTGCGCGAGGCCAGCACACGCAGGTTGATGAACGTGCAACTCGCCAGCATCACCACAATCATCACCATGTAAGCCGCCGTCAGTGCCAACGGCTGGCTCCCATGAGCCAGGCCCCATTGGGCCACCGACAGGGCGACGCCAAACACTGCAATGCCGTAGAACAACACAAACAGCATCTGCCGTGGCGACAGCCCAAACACGCCAAAAATCAGGATCACCGCCAGGATCGGCAGCGTGATGCCGCGCGCCGATCCGGCAATCACATAGGCCACGGCAGTGCACGTTACGGATGAAACGATCTGGAGGAACGTCAGGGCCGGGTCTTCCCAGCGCTGGCTGTAGCCACTGCGAATGAGCCAATACACGGCAATCAGGCCAAGGGAGCACACCACGCTGAACCAATGCACATGTCCGGCATCAGCCAGACCCGCGGCCGCCACCAGCTGCAGCGCGGCAATACAACACAGCATCAGCAAGGCCGCCATCACGCTCATCGAAAGACGAATGCGCTGATCACGATCGGTGGTCAACAGCGCATCCATTGCCCTCCGAATCAGGCCCGATGATGGTGGATTGTCTTGCTGCAACACCGCTCCCTTCTGCTTTGGGCGGAAAGTATGGCAGACGAACACACCCAGCATGACGGCAAGACACCGACACTCACGAGTGAATGTCATTTCTGAGACACACCCAAAGCGCAGCCAAAAACCAAAAGGGCTTGCACCAATAAGATGCAAGCCCTTGATTTTATTGGTCGGAGCGGCGGGATTCGAACTCGCGACCCTCTGCTCCCAAAGCAGATGCGCTACCAGGCTGCGCTACGCTCCGACAGCTGGCATTCTAACCTGCCAAACCATGGTTCACAGGCGAACGGCGCGATTTTTGTCGCCATCAACGCCTGGCCGGCGGAGCACCCGTGCCCGGCCCAGGGCCGCGTCCGGCCAGGTGGCGGAAGGTGATACGGCCCTTGGTCAGGTCGTAGGGCGACATCTCCAGCGACACCTTGTCGCCGGCAAGAATGCGGATATGGTGCTTGCGCATCTTGCCGCCGGTGTAGGCGATCAACTGGTGCCCGTTGTCCAGGGTCACGCGAAAACGCGAGTCTGGCAGGACTTCGGTGACGCTGCCCTGCATCTCGATCAGCTCTTCTTTGGCCATATGTGGTCAATCTCTAGATAACAAATGTCTGTGGCGGCGCTCATGGAAAGTCCTGCGCAACCATAGCCAGCGATCGCAGGCCCTTCAGGAACCCGGCGCAAAGTGCTGACACAGTGCTGGTACAGGCAGGGGAGTCGCAAACCCGATGGCTGGATGCCAACAGACCGGGTAACGGCAGCTTCAATGGCCAAGCGCGGCGCTATGTACGAAGCCGAGCATTGTACTGCGATGCGCTGGCTTGCACCTAGGTTTGCGTTACAGCTGCAGCCAATGTTTTCACGAGATCGGACTGGGTGATGATGCCAACCAGCTGCTGCTCCTCGTTCACCACCGGGATGTGATGGTGCCCCGCATCAGAAAACAGCGGCACCAGATCCATCACATGCTGCTCGGCCAGCACCTGCAGTACCGGCGCCGACATCAAGCCCTGCACCTGCTCGGGCCGTTTGGGCCGCCCCAGGATGAGCGTACGCAGGCGCTGCCCCATGCCCTCATGCACCTCCAGATTGGCCAGCCGCATGAAGTCGGCCATGGTTACGATGCCGATGACCGCCTGCTGCTCGTCCACCACCGGCAGGGCCTTGATGGCTTGTTTGCGCATCAATGCCCAGGCATCCTTCAGCGGCGTATCGGCCACCACCACATGCACGGGCGCCGACATGATCTGCCGGCAGCGCAGCTCGCCCAGGGTGCGCTGAAACGCTGCCTTGCCGGCCAGATGCAGCAGGCCCTCCAGATCGTCGCGACTGACGTCCAGCACCTGGTTGTAATGTGACAGTGCGTCATCGAGGTCAGCCGACGTGAAGGCGCCAGATTCCTTGCGCGTTGACGGCGGCGTGGCCTGCGCATGGGGGTAGCTGCGGCCCGTCAGGTGATTGAAGGCCATGCCCGCCAGCACCAAGGCCAGCACGTTGAAGGCCACCGGCAATGCCGCTGCAGCCGTGCTGTCGTGTGGATGCAGCACGGCAAACAACGCCATGCCTCCGCCCGGCGGGTGCAGGCAGCGCAGGGCCAGCATCACCGCCACGGACAGGCCGACGGCCAGGCCGCTGGCCAAGGACAGGCTGGGTACGAGCGCCGCACAGGCCACGCCCACGAGATAGGACAGGACAGTTCCCGCGAGCACCGGCCAGGGTTGCGCCAATGGACTGGAGGGCAAGGCAATGATCAGCACTGCACTCGCCCCCAGCGAAGCCACCATCCACGGTGGAGACGAGGCCATGCCCAACGACTGTGCGAACAGCGCAACCACGGCGATGCACATGACCATGCCCAACACCATGCGCCAGCGCTCGCGCTGGTTGATGCGCACGCGCGCAGGTTTGAACAGGCGCAACCACACCAGCGCACGGCTGGCGCCAGGCTCGTTACCGGGGTTCTGGGATGGTGGCAAAAACATGGAAAGGCAAGCCGCACCGCGCGGGGCCGCGCATTATCAATGCGGCTTGTCGGCAATGTGCCGGCATGGTTATTGGGCTGGTCAGATCAGGCCCGATCACTCTATAGAATGGCCTGGCTATTTTTGCCAAAGATTGCCGCTACGTGTCTGACCGCCTCGCCGTGCTTCCGCAGTATCTGCTGCCCAAACAACTGCTCACCACCCTTGCCGGCCGGTTGGCCTCGGCACATGCCGGCAGCCTGACCACGGCCGCAATCCGCCGATTCGTGGCGCGCTACCGCGTTGACATGAGTGAGGCTGCCGAGCCCGACATCACCGGCTACGCGAGCTTCAACGATTTCTTCACGCGCGCACTGCGCCCCGGCCTGCGCCCCCTGGCCGATGCAGCCGTGGTGTGCCCGGTGGATGGGGCGGTGAGTCAGCTGGGCCCGATAGAACGTGACCAGATTTTTCAGGCCAAGGGCCACCACTACTCCACCACCGCCCTGCTGGGCGGCAATGCGCAACTGGCGGCGCAATTTGAGGATGGCCATTTCGCCACCATCTATTTGAGCCCGCGCGACTATCACCGCATCCATATGCCGGTCGATGGCCGTTTGCTCAGCATGGAGCATGTGCCTGGTGCGCTGTTTTCGGTCAACCCGACAACGGCGCGCGGCGTGCCCGGTCTGTTTGCGCGCAACGAGCGCGTGGTGTGCATTTTTGACACCCCGCTCGGCCCCATGGCCCTGGTGCTGGTGGGGGCCACGATTGTCGGCAGCATGGCCACCGTGTGGCATGGTCAGGTGAATCCACCACGCACCGGCCAGCCGCGCCGCTGGGACTATTCGGATCAGCAAATCACGCTGCGCCAGGGCGATGAAATGGGTCGTTTTTTGCTTGGCTCCACCGTGGTGCTGCTGTTTGCGCGCAGCGCCATACAGTTTGAGCCAGGCTGGGCTGCGGAGCGCCCCGTGCGCCTGGGTCAGGCCATGGCGCAGCACAGCGCTGGCTGACTGAGAAACGTCAATACGCCCCGGGTACGCGCTCGGTGGTAAACACCGTCGGCTCCAACTCCAGCTCCATGGGATCAACGGCCTCGGTACTGCCCACCAGATACACGGCCAGATCATTGCGCCGCAGCGTTACATGGCTCACGGTTTCCCAACTGCCTGCACGCTTGACACGCGTACCCGGCTTGAAAACGGGCATGCGAAATTGCCTGGACCAACCCCAAATTACCTCTGGTTGGTCGGCGCCTTCAATGGGGGTTTGGATGATCTCCATGGCGTGCCATCTTAGTCGAAAGGGTTGATCGGGCCGCAACGATCACGGTGCGAGTTGCAGCCGCAACAGTTGCCCGGGATCCTCGTCGGTCAGCAGGTACAGCCAGCCGTCCGGGCCCTGGCGCACGTCCCGCACACGTTGTGCCAGTTGCGGCAGCAAGGGTTCGGTGGCGGTGACCTGGCCGCCCCGCACGCTCAGGCGTTCAAGCATGCGGCTCTTGAGCGCGCCCACCACCAGGCTGCCCTGCCACGCCGGGCCATAGCGATCACTGGTGATGAAGGCCATGCCCGAGGGCGCAATCGATGGCACCCAGTAATGCAGCGGCTGCTCCATGCCGGCGTGGTGGGTGATGCCTGCACCAATCGAGCCGCCACCGTAGTTCACGCCATAGGTGATCACGGGCCAGCCGTAGTTCCTCCCTGGCTCGGGGCGGTTGACCTCGTCGCCACCCTGGGGGCCGTGCTCGTGCGTCCACAGCGCGCCGTCGGGCGCCAGCGCGGCGCCCTGCAGGTTGCGGTGGCCCAGGCTCCAGATCTCGGGCCAGACAGAGTCGCGGCCCACGAAGGGGTTGTCGGGCGGCACGCGCCCGTCCTTGCCCACGCGCACGATCTTGCCCAGGTGGCTTTGCAGGTTCTGCGCCTGGTCTTTCTCGCTGAAGCGCTCGCCCAGCGTCAGAAACAATGTGCCATCGCCCCGACCGCCAACCCGGCGCTCGACGATGCGGCAGCCGAAATGCAGGCGGCTGGCGATCTTGGGGCGCTGCGAAAAGATGACCTGCAGGTCTTCCAGCCGCCGGTCGTCCTGAGACAGCCGCGCCCGCGCCAGCGCCGTGCTGTTCTTACCCTGGTCGGCACCACTGCCAGGCTCGGAAAAGCAGAAGTACAGCCTGCGGTTGCTTGTGAAGTCGCTGTCCAGCGCCACGTCGAGCAGCCCGCCCTGGCCGCCGCTGGCAATGGCGGGCAGCCCGGTGATGGGCGCCAGCAGGCGCCCCTCGGGCGTGGCCACGCGCAGCCGGCCCGGGCGTTCACTGATGAGATAGCGGCCATCGGGCAAAAAGGCCACGGCCCAGGGGTGCTCCAGCCCTTCAACCACGGTGTGCGCCACGATGCGCGGGGCGCGATGGTGCTGCACGCCTAGCGCTGCGGACTGGGCCAGCGCGGTACTGGCCAGCGCGAATGCAGCCACCCCGCGCAGGGGCGAGCGAACAAGATGAGCAAGGTTGGGGCGGTGGCTGGCAGGTCGGCGCATGACGTGACTCCCGGGCTATGGCCCCATTCTGGCAAATGCCGCGGCCGGCATAATCCGCGCCGACATGACGTACGCCACAAAGACGCGCATACTCAAAGCCATGACGCCGAGCCTCTCGATTCTTGCCCCGCTGTCGGTGGCCTTGTTCTGCGCCGCGCCCGCAAGCGCGGCATCGGCGCAGCGCGCTACGGGCGACGGCGCCCTGGCCACCAGCCTGCGCGAGCAGGCCATCGCCTACGAACACGCCGAGGGAGTGACACGCGATACGGCCCGGGCCGCAGCGCTGTACTGCGAGAGCGCGCGGCTTGGCGATATGGTGGCCCAGTACAACCTTGGATGGATGTATGCCCATGGGCGCGGCGTGGCACGCGACGACGAAACGGCAGCCTTCTTCTTTCACGCGGCAGCCGAGCAGGGGCTGGACGTCGCCGCACGCATGTTGCAGGTCGTTGGCGGCAGCACCGGCAAGATGCCCGGGTGCATGCGCCCGGCACCACAGGCAACAACCAAGGCAGCTCCACCTGGCGTGGACTACCAGGCAATTGCACCGCGCAAGATCGTCGAGATGGTGCACAAGATGGCGCCTCAGTACCAGGTCGAGCCGCAGTTGGCTCTGGCCATCATTGCCGCCGAGTCGAACTTCAACCCCCAAGCGCTATCACCCAAGAATGCGCAGGGATTGATGCAGCTGATTCCAGAGACCAGCGAGCGCTTTCAGGTCAAGAACCCCTATGACCCGGCGCAGAACATCCGGGGCGGATTGTCATACCTGCGCTGGCTGCTGGCCTATTTCGAGGGTGATGTGGCGCTGGTGGCAGCCGCATACAACGCCGGTGAAGGCAAGGTGGAGCGCTACCGCGGCGTGCCCCCTTACCTGGAAACGCGAGCCTATGTGCAGCGCATCCTGAAGGCCGTCGGCACTGCCATACACCCGTTCGATCGCACCGTCACGCAGCCTTCGCCGGCACTCGAACGCATTCGGCTGGTACTCCGGCCTCAATAGCGACAGTGGCGCCGGCCGCTGGCGCAGGATACTGCGCTGACCACGGTGACAAAACCACCAGTGCCATGACCTCACTCAGGGCGTCGGCAACACGAAACTTGATAAAGTCACGGCAACTTTTCACGAAGGCCAGCGTTGCCTTGGTGCTGCTGATCAAGGCCACCTATCCCCAACGCTGAACGCCGGCCTTCCAACTCAACGCAGTAGCGTTCAGTGTCCTATTTCCACCCCATTCACTCAGAAAGCACTCCATGGCACGTACCGTCCATTGCATCAAACTCGACAAGGAAGCCCAGGGCCTCGACTTCCCGCCCTACCCCGGTGAACTGGGCAAGCGCATCTTCGAAAACGTGAGCAAACAGGCCTGGGGCGACTGGCTCAAGCACCAGACCATGCTGGTGAATGAAAACCGCCTCAACCTGGCCGACGCCCGCGCCCGCCAATACCTGGCCCGCCAGATGGAAAACCACTTCTTCGGCAGCGGCGCAGACGCTGCGGCGGGCTATGTCCCGCCCAAGGCGTAACACAGTGAAGCCTTGCCAGAAGTGGTTTCGCCAAAACCACTTCTTCGGCAGCGGCGCAGACGCTGCGGCGGGCTATGTCCCGCCCAAGGCGTAACACAGTGAAGCCTTGCCAGAAGTGGTTTCGCCAAAACCACTTCTTCGGCAGTGGCGCAGACGCTGCGGCGGGCTATGTCCCGCCCAAGGCGTAACACAGTGAAGCCTTGCCAGAAGTGGTTTCGCCAAAACCACTTCTTCGGCAGCGGCGCAGACCTTGTGCAGACCCCGAACTCCCAAAGATCACCGTGCTTCCATCGGCCTCCCTGCTGGAATCGTTCCAAACCTCGCAGATCAGCTTCATGCTGGTGATCTACCTGCTGGCCATCACGGCCGAGGCCATGTCCGGTGCACTGGCGGCCGGGCGGCGCAACATGGATGTCTTTGGCGTGACGGTGATCGCCTTCGTCACTGCCCTGGGCGGCGGCACCATACGCGACATGGTGCTGGGCCACTTCCCGATCGGCTGGACGCAGCACCCCGAATACGTGTACCTGGTGATTGCCGCCGGCCTGCTGACCACCGTGGTGGCGCGCTTCATGCACCACCTCAAGCAGCTGTTTCTGTGGCTGGACGCACTTGGGTTGATCGCGTTCTCGCTGATCGGCTGCAGCGTGGCGCTGGAGCTGGACTACCCCACGGTGGTGGTGGTCATGAGCGGCATGATCACCGGCATCAGCGGCGGCATCCTGCGTGACGTGCTGTGCAACCAGGTACCGGTGGTGTTCCGGCGCGAGCTCTACGCCAGCGTCTCCATGGCCGTATGCCTGCTGTTCCTGGCGCTGCGCGCCTGGGATGTGGAACACAACCTGAGCACCGCCGTGTGCTTTGTCGGTGGCCTGGCGTTGCGGCTGGCGGCCATTCGCTGGCATTGGCGGCTGCCGGTGTTCTCCTACCAGCAGCGCTGGGAATGACACACATCCATGTCCGAAACCATCGCCTGGCTGCCTGACGGCACCCCTTACAGCACCCGTTTTGACGATCGCTACCACGGCGAACAGGGCTTGGCCCAGGCGCGCGACGTGTTTCTGCACGGCTGCGGTCTGCCAGCGGCGTGGGCCGGGGCGCAGCAGTGGCGCATTTTGGAGACCGGCTTTGGCTTTGGCCTGAACTTCCTGGCCACCTGGGCCGCCTGGCGCGCCGACCCGGCCCGCCCGCGCCTGCTGCATTTTGTTTCGCTCGAGGCCTGGCCGGTGTCGGCTGACGACCTGCTGCGCGCGGCCCAGCGCCACCCAGAGTTGGCCGACCTCGCCCAGGAGCTGCACGCCCAGTACTGGGGCCTGCTGCCCGGCATCCACCGGCTATGGCTTGACGATGGGCATGTGCTGCTGACGCTATGCATTGGCGACGCCCAGGCGCTGCTACGCCAGCAGCTGTGGGAAGTGGACGCGGTGTACCTCGACGGCTTCAACCCGCAGCGCAACCCAGCGATCTGGAGCCCGGAAACCCTCAAGGCCATGGCGCGCCACTGCCGCCGTGGCACGCGGCTGGCGACGTGGACAGTGGCGCGCAGCGTGCGCGATGCGCTCACGCAATGTGGCTTCCAGGTGGAGATGGTGCCCGGCCTGCCTCCCAAGCGCGACAACCTGCGCGCCTGCTACGACCCGCACTGGCAGCCGCGCAGCAGCCGCCAGGCGCCCGAATTCACCCAGCCGGCACGCTGCCTGGTGCTGGGCGCGGGCCTGGCCGGGGCCACAGCTGCCGCCAGCCTGGCGCGCCGTGGCTGGCAGGTCACGCTGCTCGATGCTGCCAGGACCCCTGCTGCTGGCGCCTCCGGCCTGCCGGTGGGGCTGTTTGCGCCGCACTTGTCGCCCGACGACAACCTGTTTGCCCGCGTCTCACGCGCCGGCGTGCGTGCCATGCTGCAGCAGTCTGGTGCGCTCTTGCAGGCGGGCGTGGACTGGAACCCGGCCGGGGTGCTTGAGCGCCGCCCCGCCGGCGAACTGGGCTTGCCCGCCGCCTGGGCCGATGGCCCGGGCACGGACTGGAGTCAGGCGGCAGGCGCCGATCACCTGGCCGCCGCCGGCCTGCCCCTGGACACAAGCGCTTGCTGGCACACCCGCGCCGGCTGGGTGTGCCCGGCGCGTTTGATCGCCCGGCTGCTGGCGCAGCCCGGCATCGCCTTGCGCCCGAACAGCCCCGTGGCACGGCTGCAGCACACCTCCCCCAGCCTTTGGCAGGTGCTGGACGGCACAGGCGCCGTGCTGGCCGAGGCCGAGCTGGTGGTCGTGGCCGCTGGCCCGGCGAGCAACGCCCTGCTGGCGCAACTGGCCGGCCCACGGCTGCCGCTGCAGTCGGTGCGCGGCCAGATGAGCTGGGGTCTGCAACCCGAGCCGGCACCCGGCCTGCCACCCTTTGCCGTCAACGGCGGCGGCGCGCTCATGGCCCATGTGCCCTGCGAAGGGGCTCTGGCGTGGCATATGGGCGCAACCTTTGAGCGCGATGTGGAACGCCTGCCGATGACCATCGCCGAACAAGCCGACGCCCACATGCATAACTGGCAGCGCCTGCAGGCCCTGGTGCCCACCGCCGCGGCCACGCTGCGCCCGGCCTTTGCGCCCGGCGGCGACCTGCGCGCCTGGTCGGGCGTGCGCTGCACCTCGCAAGACCGCATGCCCATCGTCGGCCCGGTGGATGCAGCCGCCCTGCCCGGCCTGTGGATCAGCACCGCCATGGGCGCGCGCGGATTGACACGTGCCGTGCTCTGCGCCGAACTGCTGGCGGCGCGCCTGATGGGCGAACCATTGCCGGTCGAGACCAAGCTGGCGCGCGCCATGGGCACGGAGCGGCTATAGCCCGAGCGAACCTCGACATTCCGTTTCATATGCACATTTATGCATATATGAAGTTCTAAATATTCGTTTGTTTTTATAAGACTGCCTTTTACAGTCCCGCCCATCCCCGCTGCTGGGCGCGCCAAAAGGGCCCGGTGGTGCAACGATTGAATCGCCCCACGGCCCACCATGTACCAATACACCGACTTCGACAAGCAATTCGTCAAGCTGCGCGCCCAGCAGTTCCGCGACCAGTTAGAGCGCTGGCAAAAAGGCGAACTCAGCGACGAGCAGATGCTGCCGCTGCGCCTGCAAAACGGCTGGTACATCCAGCGCTACGCCCCCATGGCGCGCATTGCCGTGCCCTACGGCGAGATCAGCAGCCTGCAGCTGCGCACCCTGGGCCATATTGCGCGCGAGTACGACCGCCCCAGCCCTGAGCTGCTGGCCAGCGCCCAGGCCACGCAAGACGCCCTGGAGGCCAGCCAGCCCGGCGCCACCCTGGCCGCACCAGCGCTGCAATACGGCTATGGCCACTTCACCACGCGCACCAACTGCCAGTTCAACTGGATTCCCATCACCCGCGCGGCCGACGTGATGGACCTGCTGGCCAGCGTCTCCATGCACGGCATCCAGACCAGCGGCAACGACATCCGCAACATCACCTGCGACGCCTGGGAGGGCATTGCCCAGGACAGCATCGTCGATTGCCGCCCGTTTGCCGAGATCACGCGCCAGTGGAGCTCGCTGCACCCCGAGTTCAGCTACCTGCCGCGCAAGTTCAAGATCGCCTTCAACGGTGCCGAGGAAGACCGCGCCGCCATTGGCTGGTATGACATCGGCCTGCAGGCGCTCAAAAACGACGCGGGCGAGGTGGGTTTTCGCGTGCTGGTGGGCGGAGGCATGGGGCGCACGCCCATCGTCGGCTCGGTGGTGCGCGAATTCCTGCCCTGGGCCGAACTGCTCAACTACATCGAGGCCATCGTGCGCGTGTACAACGGCTACGGCCGGCGCGACAACAAGTGGAAGGCGCGCATCAAGATTCTGGTCAAGAGCGAGGGCCAGGCCTATATCGATGCGGTGGAGAAGGAATACCAGGCCATCGTCGAGCAGGACGGCGCACCGCACCGCATCACCCAGGCCGAATTTGACCGCGTGGCCAGCCACTTCGTCATCCCTGAATTGAAGCCCGCCAATCTGCCCAGCCAAGTGAACCCGCAGGGCCAGCTCTACCAGCGCTGGCTGGCGCAGAACGTGCGCGGCCACCGGCTGGCGGGCATGAAGACCGTGACGCTGTCGTTCAAGCGCAGCGGCTTTGCCCCGGGCGACGCCGACGCCGCAACCCTGGAGGCCCTGGCCGAGCTGGCCGAGCAGTTCAGCGCATCGGAAGCACGCCTGACGCACGAGCAAAACCTGCTGCTACCCTGGGTGTTCGAGTCTGACCTGCCCGCCTTGTACGAGGCGGCGCGCAAGCTCGGCCTGGCGCAGGCCAATATCGGCCTCTTGACCGACATGATCGCCTGCCCGGGCGGGGATTTTTGCTCGCTGGCCAATGCGCGCTCGCTGCACATCGCCCACGCGGTCACCGAGCGCTACCAGGACCTGGACGAGCTCTTGGACATCGGCCCCATCGACCTGCACATGAGCGGCTGCATCAACAGCTGCGGCCACCATCACAGCGGCCATATCGGCATTCTGGGCGTCGATAAGGACGGCAAGGAGTGGTACCAGGTGACGCTGGGCGGTGCCGACGGCACGCGGCTGTCCGGCCCCTCGATTGGCGGCAAGGTCGTCGGCCCTGCGTTCACCGCCGCCGAGGTACCCGACGTGATCGAGGCCGTGCTGCAAACCTACCGCAAGCTGCGCCAGCCGGGCGAATACTTCATCGACGCCCTGCGCCGCATCGGCCACGACCCGTTCAAGCAAGCGGCCAATGGCGCGCGCCACCCCAAGCTGGCCGAAGAAGCCCTGCCGGCTTGAAGCCCCGTTCCCACGAGAATTACTGCTATGAAAATAATATCTGCTAACGCAGTACCTACGGGCGAAAATGCCGAAAATGTCTTGCAAATCGCTAACGACGCCGACCTGGCCGCGCTGCACGCCAGCGGTGCGCTGCAGGGCGTAGAACGCATCGAGCTGCAGTTTCCGAAGTTCACCGACGGGCGCGCCTACAGCCAGGCCCTGCTGCTGCGCCGGCGCTACCAATTTGCGGGCGACATCCGCGCCACGGGCGATGTGCTGATAGACCAGCTGGTGCACATGCACCGCAGTGGCTTTAGCAGCGCCGTGCTGGCAGGCGGCGTGGATGCCAGCGCGGCCGAGCGCCAGTTCGCCCGTTTTGCTGCCTTCTACCAGGGCGATGTGAACGAGCCGCGCCCGCTCTTTGCCCGGGAGGCCGCATGAGTGCCGTCACCCCTGCAGAACTTGCGCGCGTCAACGCCGAACTGGGCCGCGACGCCGCCGGCCTGACGCGCTGGGCGCTGGGCCTGGGCAAAAACGCCATCGTGACGACCAATTTCCGTCCGTTTGAAGCCGTCATCCTGCACCTGGTCACCCGGGTGCAGCCCGACATGCCCGTGGTCTGGATGGACAACGGCTACAACACCGAGGCCACCTACCGCTACGCCGACGAGGTCACGCGCCGGCTGGGCTTGAACCTGAAAACCTACCTGCCGCTGCGCACGCGCGCGCACCGCGAGGCCGTCGAAGGCCCCACGCCCGCGCTGGATGACCCGCGCCACGAGTCCTTCACGCAGGAAGTAAAGCTGGAGCCCTTCGCCCGCGCCCTGCGCGAGCAGGCACCGCAGGTCTGGTTCACGGCGCTGCGCGCCAGCGACAGCGCCGTGCGTGCGCAGATGGAGCCCGTCAGCATCAACCCCGACGGTCTGATCAAGGTGGCGCCGCTCCTGCACTGGTCGTCCAAGGACCTGTACCAGTACTGCGAAATCCACGGCCTGCCGAACAACTTTGACTACGTGGACCCGACCAAGGGCGAGGAGCAGCGCGAATGCGGCCTGCACCTGGCGCACTGATAAAAATGATAGCTATCAGCGCTTTACCCATCAGTGCTACAACCGAATTTGAATGGATACTCCCATGAACGCCCGTGTTGACCCCCAAGTGCTCAGCCAGCTCAGCAACCGCCACCTCGATGCGCTCGAAGAAGAAACCATCTTCATCCTGCGCGAAGTCGCCGCCGCTTTTGAGCGCCCGGCCCTGCTGTTCTCGGGCGGCAAGGATTCGCTGGTCATGCTGCGCTGCGCCGAAAAAGCCTTTGGCGCCGGCAACATTCCCTACCCGCTCTTGATGATCGACACCGGGCACAACTTCCCCGAGGTGACCGACTTTCGCGACTTTCGCGCCAAGGAATTGGGAGCCGAACTCATCGTGCGCAGCGTCGAAGACTCCATGGCACGCGGCACGGTGCGCCTTTCGCACCCGGGCGAGAGCCGCAACGTGCACCAGTCGGTCACGCTCCTGGAGGCCATCGAAGAGTTTCGCTTCGACGCACTGATCGGCGGCGCGCGCCGCGACGAGGAAAAGGCGCGCGCCAAGGAGCGCATCTTTTCCCACCGCGACAGCTTTGGCCAATGGCAGCCCAAGGCGCAGCGACCCGAGCTGTGGACGCTGTTCAACACCCGCATCGCCCCGGGCGAGCATTTCCGCGTCTTCCCCATCAGCAACTGGACCGAGCTGGACGTGTGGCAGTACATCGCGCGCGAGCAGATTGGCCTGCCCCAGCTGTACTACGCGCACCAGCGCCAGGTGGTCGAGCGCCGAGGCCTGTTGGTACCGGTGACGCCGCTGACCCCGGCCAAGGACGGCGAGCAGGTGGAGACGCGCACCGTGCGCTTTCGCACCGTGGGCGACATCACCTGCACCTGCCCGGTGGAAAGCCCCGCCGCCAGCGCGGCCGAGATCGTGATCGAAACCCTGGCCGCCGAGGTGAGCGAACGCGGCGCCACGCGCATGGACGACAAGACCAGCGAAGCGAGCATGGAAAAGCGCAAGAAAGACGGGTACTTCTAATGACAAAAACTATCGAAACAATAGCTGCTAGCGCCGTATCTACAGGCGAAAACTCCATAAACGATCATATTTCCGCTCTGCGCTTCATCACCTGCGGCAGCGTCGATGACGGCAAGAGCACGCTGATCGGGCGCCTCTTGGTCGATAGCCGCGCCGTGCTGCAGGATCACCTGGCGGGCGTGACGCGCTCGGGCGAGGTGGATCTGGCGCAGCTCACCGACGGCCTGTCGTCCGAGCGCGAGCAGGGCATCACCATCGACGTGGCGTATCGCTACTTCGCCACCGAGGAGCGGAAATTCATCATCGGCGATGCCCCCGGCCACGAGCAGTACACGCGCAACATGGTTACGGCAGCTTCGCAGGCCGACGCGGCCGTGGTGCTGGTCGATGCCACCAAGCTCGACTGGCAGAACCCGCAGCTCGAACTGCTGGTGCAAACGCGCCGCCACAGCCTGCTGGTGCACCTGCTGCGCGTGCATTCGCTGGTGTTTGCGGTGAACAAACTCGACGCCGTGGCCGACCCGTCGCTGGCCTTCACCAACATCCGCGCGGCGCTGCTGCGCTTTGCACAGGACGCGGGCATCCAGGTCGCCGCCACCGTGCCCGTCTCGGCGCTCAAGGGCTGGAACGTGGTCAACCCCCATCCGGGCTGGTGCGGCTACCAGGGCCACAGCCTGCTGCAAGTCCTGGAACTGCTGCCACACACACCGGCGGACACGCAACTGCCGCTGGCCTTTCCGGTGCAATGGGTGGAAAAGTCCGCCTCTTCGTCGGCCGACACGCGCCAGGGCCGGCGCGTGTTCTGGGGCCGCGTGGCTGCGGGCTCGGTGGCGCCGGGGGCGCAGGTCAGCCTGTTCCCCAGCGGCCAGAAGGCGGTCGTGGCCCAGGTGCTGGACCATGCTCGCCGGCCGACTGGGGTGGACGCCGGCAGCAGCGCCGGCATCGTCCTCGATCGGGAGGTGGATGTCTCGCGTGGCGACTGGATCCTCGCTGCGCCCAGCGCGGCAGCACCGGCCGACGATGACTTTGACGCCCCCGTCGAACACAGCGCCTGGCCGGGCCGGCGTGAGATCAGCGCCACCGTCGCCTGGATGGACGACGAGCCCCTGGTGGTTGGCCGCGTCTATTGGGCACTGCATGGCCACCGCTGGGTCAAGGCCAAGGTGCGCCGGGTGGTGCACTGCCTGAACATCCACACCCTGGCCAAGGAAGGCGCGCATCAACTGGAACCCAACGCCATCGGCCATGTCGAGCTGGTGTTGCAGGAGCCCCTGCCCGTGGCGGCGTTTGAGCAGGCGCGGGTACTGGGCGCATTGATCCTGGTGGACCAGGCCAGCCACAAGACCGCAGGCGCCGTACTGGCGCATTGACCCGCATCAAGTTTTCCGCACCTGGCCCATGGTCGGCTGCCCCGGCGGCTGACCATGGGCCTAAAATCGCGGGTTATACCCAATAGCTAGAGCAACTAAACCCCCATGACCCACGTCGTTGTCGAGAACTGCATCAAGTGTAAATACACCGATTGCGTGGATGTATGCCCCGTGGACTGCTTCCGCGAAGGCCCGAACATGCTCGTGATCGACCCCGACGAGTGCATTGACTGCGCCGTCTGCGTGCCCGAATGCCCGGCCAACGCGATCTTTGCCGAGGAAGATCTGCCCAGCGACCAGTTGGCCTTCATCAAGCTCAATGCCGAGCTGACGCCCAAGTTCAAGAGCATCACCAAACGCAAGGCCGCCCTGCCCGACGCCGACGAATGGAACGGCCAGCCGGACAAGCTCAAGGATCTGGAGCGCTGAGCGCCCACCCGCCCGGGCCGTTGATGACAGCGCCCGCCACCGCCAGCGCATTGCCGGCGCAGACCGATGCCGTGGTGATCGGCGCCGGTCCGGTGGGACTGTTCCAGGTCTTTCAGCTGGGCCTGCAGGGTCTCTCGGCCCATGTCATCGACGCCCTGCCCCAGCCCGGCGGTCAATGCGCCGAGCTGTATGGCGACAAACCCATCTACGACATCCCGGCCATCGCCGCCTGCACCGGGCACGACCTGACAGAGCGCCTGTGCGCGCAGATCGCGCCCTTTGCCCCCGCCTGGCATCTGGGCCAGCAGGTCGATACCGTGGCCGCCCTGGACCAGGGCGGTTTTCTCGTGGTCACGGCGCGTGGCACGCGGCTGCATGCGCGTTGCGTCTTCATCGCCAGCGGCGTCGGCGCCTTCATGCCGCGCCAGCTCAAGCTACCCGGGCTGGAGGCCTTTGAAGGCCGCCAGCTGCACTATCACCTGGACGACAACACCAGCCTGGCCGGCCGGCATATCGTCATCTACGGCGGCGGCGAGAGCGCGGTGCGGCAGGCCATTGCCTGCGCCCTGGCCCCCGAGGCCATCCGCGCCGCGCGCATCACGCTGCTGCACCGCCGCGATGTCTTCGACGCGGCGCCAAAGCAGCTTGACGAGCTGCAGGCGCTGCGCGCCGCCGGCCGCATCCAGGTGGCCATCGGCATGCCCGGCCGCGTCGTGCAGCAGCAGGGACGCCTGACGGCCCTGGAGCTCACCAACCCCGAGGGCCAGGCCGTGGAGTTGCCGCTGGACATGCTGCTCGTGCGCCTGGGCCTGGTGCCACGCCTGGGGCCGATTGCCGACTGGGGCCTGCAGCTCGAACGCAAGCAGCTGGTGGTGGACGGCGCCACCTTTGCCACCAGCACCCCCGGCATCTACGCCGTGGGCGATGCCATCACCTACCCCGGCAAACGCAAACTCATCGTGAGCGGCTTTCACGAAGCCACCCTGGCCGCCTTTGGCGCCGCCGAGTGGCTGGCGGGCACCAGGCTGCCACTGGAATACACCACCAGCAGCGAACGGCTGCAAACCCTTCTGGGCAGGCGCGGCTGAAAGCCTGGGGCGTGCTCGGGCACGCCCTGCGGCATGGAGAAAAAGGCCGCATTGGCGGGCATGCCCCGCATGCCACGGGCAGGCACCCGCCACCGCCGCCGCCGCGTCACAGATGCGTCATCACTCTGTCACAAAGCCTTCTGATACTGCGCGGGTCGCTCACTGTCGCCGTATCCATGTTGCCCCTCTCCCCCACCAAGACGGAGCCCGCCCTTGAGGCGAGCCTGAGCGAACTCGGCCCCATCCCGCCCGAAGCCGCCCCCGCGGCATTGGCGCCAACGCCCCCGGCGGCGCCGCTGCTGGACCGCGACCACAGCATCCTGGCCTTCAACGAACGCGTGTTCGACTGGGCCCGGCGCCCCGATGTCCCCCTGCTGGAGCGCCTGCGCTACCTGTGCATCGTCTCGTCCAACCTGGACGAGTTCTTCGAGGTGCGCGCGGCCGCGCATATCACGGCAGTCACCGACGGCGACACCAAGGGCGCCTATACCCAGGCCAGCTTCGAGGCCCTGATGGCCTCGGCCCAGGGCCTGGTGGCGCGCCAGTACCAGCTCTACAACGAGGCCCTGGCCCCGGCCCTGGCGGCCGAGGGACTGCGCATCGTCTCGCACGGCCAGCGCACGGCGGAGCAGCGGCGCTGGGTGCAGGAGTACTTCCTGCGTGAGGTGCGCCCGCTGCTGGTGCCCGTGGGACTGGACCCGGCCCACCCCTTCCCCATGGTGGCCAACAAGTCGCTCAACTTCATCGTGCGCCTGAAGGGCTCGGACGCCTTTGGCCGCAGCAACGAGATTGCCATCGTGCGCGTGCCGCGCGCCCTGCCGCGCGTGATCCGCATTCCGGCGCGCGCCGCCGGCAAGGAATCGATCTTCGTACTGCTCTCCAGCGTCATCCGCGCGCACCTGGCCGATCTGTTTCCCGGGCGCGAGCTGGGCGAGTTCTCGCAGTTTCGCGTCACGCGCCATTCCGAGCTGGCGGTGGACGAGGAAGACGTGAGCAACCTGCGCACCGCCCTGCGCCAGGGCCTGACACAGCGCAACTACGGCCAGTCCGTGCGCCTGGAGGTGTCGGCGAGCTGCACACGCTTTCTGTCCGACTTTCTGCAGGCCCAGTTCAGCCTGCCGGCGCAGGCGGTGTTTCGCGTGCATGGGCCGGTGAACCTGGTGCGCCTGGGCCAGCTCGTCGATCTGGCCGAACGCCCGTCGCTGCTGTTTCCCGCCTGGCGCGCCGCCTGGCCGCAAGGGCTGGTGCAGGGCCATTCCATCCTGGCGCAATTGCGCAGCAATGATGTGCTGATGCACCACCCGTTCGAGAGCTTTGATACCGTGCTCGCCTTCCTGCGCGAGGCCGTGCACGACCCCGATGTGCTGGTCATCAAGCAGACCATCTACCGCACCGGGGCCGACTCCGAACTGATGGAACTGCTGCGCGAGGCCGTGCGCCGCGGCAAGGAAGTGATGGCCGTGGTGGAGCTGAAGGCGCGCTTTGACGAGGAGGCCAACATCAACTGGGCCGAGGCACTGGAGGCCCTGGGCGCGCAGGTGGTCTACGGCGTGGTGGGCCTCAAGACCCACGCCAAGATGCTGCTGGTGACGCGCCGCGAGGGCAAGGGCCTGCGCCGCTACGGGCACCTGTCGACCGGCAACTACAACCCGCGCACGGCACGCCTGTACACCGACCTGGGCCTGCTCACCAGCAACGAGGACATCACCGCCGACATGGACGGCGTCTTCAGCCACCTGGCGAGCCAGAACCGCCCGCCCAAACTGCGCCAGCTCATGCTCGCGCCCTTCTACCTGCAGCAGCGCATGCTGGAGAAGATTGCGCAGGTGGGCGAGGCGGCGCAGGCCGGGCAGTACGCGCGCATCGTCGTCAAGATGAATGCGCTCACCGATGAGGCGCTGATACACGCCCTGATACGCGCCGGCCAGCAGGGGGCGCAGATCGACCTCATCGTGCGCGGCGCCTGCATGCTGCCGGCGCAGCTGCCGGGGCTGACCGACAACATCCGCGTGCGCTCCATCATCGGGCGCTTTCTCGAGCACACGCGGGTCTTCTACTTCGCCGCGGGCGAGCAGGAGAACCTCTACCTCTCCAGCGCCGACTGGATGAACCGCAACATGCTGCGCCGCGTGGAGCTGGCCTGGCCGGTGCACGACAGGGCGCTGCGCCAGCGCATCATCGACGAATGCCTGGTGGCCTACCTGCACGACGAGCGCAACGCCTGGACCCAGCGGAGCGACGGCAGCTACGCCCCGCCACCGCGCCCCAGTGTCGGCAACGGCGCGCAAACCGCCCTCATGAGCCGCTACGGCGGCGGCGCGTTGGCCAAACGCAAGAAACGCAAGTGATTCCAGGATGATGGACCTGATTCTGTGGCGCCACGCCGAGGCCCATGAGGGCCAGGAGGGCGAAGACGACCTGCTGCGCCGCCTGACGCCGCGCGGCGAGAAGCAGGCCGCGCGCATGGCCGTCTGGCTCGACCGCAACCTGCCCGAGGGCCTGCGCGTGCTCGCCAGCCCGGCGCGGCGCGCCGAGCAGACCGCCCAGGCGCTGGGGCGCAAATTCAAGCTGCGCGCCGAACTGCTGCCCCAGGCCACGCCCGCGGATCTGCTGGAGCTCGCCCGCTGGCCCCAGGGGCGCGGCGCCGTACTGATGGTGGGCCACCAGCCCGTGCTGGGGCAAACGGCGGCCCAGCTGCTGGACATGCCGGGCGCGGATTGCGCGATACGCAAGGGAGCGGTGTGGTGGCTACGCCAGCGCCAGCGCCAGGGCGAAAGCCAGACCGTGTTGCTGGCGGCCATGTCGCCCGATCTTTTGTAACAGCGGGCGGGCCAGCCGCAGGGCCATTCACTATTGAATTTGTAGCTGCGGGCGTTTTATATACAAGCGATAACGGCCAAAACCCCTGACTATGCACATATCGCAGAGGCCCCTCACCCCTCCCTCTCCCCAAAGGGGCGAGGGCGACCGGTTGCGCCGGCTTTACTCCCTCTCCCTCTGGGAGAGGGTTGGGGTGAGGGCTCGCGGCACAGTCTGAGGTATATGCCTAATCAGGCCAAAATCACTCAAAAATTTCCAGCACCCAGGGCGTGCGCTGCCAGTCCAGGCCTTCCTCGCGCAGCAGGTGGGCCGACTGCGGGTAACGCTCGGCCCAGCCGGCGGGCAGCCACAGGCTCAGGCGCTGGCCCTGCTGCTGCAGGCGCAGGCCCTGCAGGTCGGGGTCGCGCCGCGCGTGGCACAGGGCCACGGCCAGGCGCAGGCAGGCCAGTTGCAGCGCCAGCCCGGGGCGATCCCAGTCGAGGTCGAGCTTGCGCAGCTTGCCCCGGTGGGCGCGCAGCAGCTGGCCCAGGCGCTGCAGCTCGGGCTGGGCAAAGCCGGCGGCGTCGGTGTGCTCCAGGATGTAGGCGCCGTGGCGGTGGTAGCCGCTGTGGGCGATGCGCTGGCCGATCTCATGCAGCTGCGCGGCCCAGCCCAGCTCGCGCGCGGCGTCGTCGCCGGCCTGGGGCGTGGCCTGGGCAAACAGGGTGCCGGCCGCCCGCGCCACGCGCTCGGCCTGGGCGCCATCGACAGCAAAGCGCTGTGCCAGGCCGGCCACGGTGGCGCTGCGCTTATCAGTGCCGGGTGAAGATCTGTCGATCAGGTCGTACAGCGCACCCTGGCGCAGGGCCCCCTGGGCGACATGCAGGCGGTCGATCTGCAGCAGGTCGAACAGCGCGCGCAACACGCTCAGGCCGCCGCCGATGACGGGGCGGCGGTCGTCCTTGAGGCCGGACAGCTCCACGCGGCTGGTGTGGCCCGCGCGCAGCAGCTGCTGCAGCAGCCAGTCCAGGCCCTGGCGGTAGATCACGCCGCTCTCATGCCCGCAGGCGGCCAGGATCTCGGCCACCGCGCCCACCGTGCCCGACGATCCGTAGGCCCGCTCCCAGCGCTCGGGCCGGTACACGGCCAGGGCCTCGTCGAGCATGGCCTGGGCGGCGGTCTCCGCCTGGCGGAAGGCAGCGGCCGTCAGCTGGCCATCGGCAAAGAACTGTTTGGACCAGGACACGCTGCCGACGCGAAACGAGGCCACCTCGTGCGCCTGGTACTGCCGGCCCAGGATGAGCTCGGTGGAGCGCCCGCCAATGTCCACCACCAGGCGGCGCTCGTCGGACTGGGGCAGCAGGTGCGACACACCCTGGTAGATCAGGCGCGCCTCTTCGGGGCCCGAGACGACCTCGATGGCATGGCCCAGGATGGCGTTGCCGCGCTCCAAAAAAACGTCCCGGTTCTTCGCCTCGCGCAGGGTTTGCGTGGCCACGGCGCGCACCTGCCGGGGGGCAAAGTCGGCCAGGCGCTCGGCAAAGCGTGCCAGGCAGTCCCAGCCGCGCTGCATGGCGGCCTGGCTCAGATTGCGTTCCTCGTCCAGGCCGCCGCCCTGGCGCACGGTTTCCTTGAGGTATTCGACGCGCTGGATATGGCCATGCTCGTAGCGGCCAATTTCCAGGCGAAAGCTGTTGGACCCCAGGTCCACGGCGGCGAGCAATGTTCCGTCTTGCATACGAGGGGGGGAGGCAAACAAAGCGGCGCAGCATAGCACCGGGGTCAATGGTCAACCGCGCAGCCTACGAAGCCTGCATGACAGTGCCGTGACAGCGCGCAGTCGGCGGCTTGCCACCAGCTTCCGGGCCGCCCATATGTCACAGCGCTGTCACAAAGCATGCCTACATTGCGCTGCATCCCTTTCAACAACCTTCAAAGGTTTTTCATGAAGCTGTGTGTGTTACGTGTTCTGGTGGCGGGCCTGGTGTCTGCCGCCGCCCTGCCCCAAGCCCTGGCCCAGAGCGAGGCCACCGGCGCGGGCGCGAGCTTTCCGGCGCCGCTGTACGCCAAATGGGCCGCCGACTACCACAAGGCCACGGGCGTGAAGATCAACTACCAGTCCGTCGGCTCGGGCGCGGGCCTGCGCCAGATCGAGGCCAAGACGGTGGACTTTGGCGCCTCGGACGCGCCGCTCAAGGACGAAGACCTGGCCAAAAAGGGCCTGGTGCAGTTCCCCACCGTGATCGGTGGCGTGGTGCCGGTGGTCAACATCAAGGGCATTGCCCCGGGCCAGCTGAAATTGAGCGGCGCCGTGCTGGGCGACATCTACCTGGGCAAGGTCACCCAGTGGAACGACGCCGCCATCGCCGCGCTGAACCCCGGCGTGGCGCTGCCGGATGCAGCCATCGCCCCGGTGCGCCGCGCCGACGGCTCGGGCACCAGCTTCATCTTCACCAACTACCTCTCCAAGGTGAACGCCGAGTGGAAGGCCAAGGTGGGCGAAGGCACGGCGGTGAACTGGCCCATCGGCGCCGGCGGCAAGGGCAACGAGGGCGTGGCCGCCTTCGTCGGCCGCCTGCCCAACTCCATCGGCTACGTGGAGTACGCCTATGTGAAGCAAAACAAAATGAACTACGTGCAGCTGCAAAACGCCGATGGCGCCTTTGTGACGCCTGACGACGACAGCTTCAAGGCCGCGGCCGCCGGTGCCGACTGGAGCAAGAGCTTCTACCAGATCCTGACCAACCAACCCGGCAAGGCCGCCTGGCCGCTGACCGGCGCCACCTTCATCCTGATGCACAAGGCGCAGGACAAGCCGCAGCAGGCCGCAGCCACACTCAAGTTCTTTGAATGGGCCTACAAGAGCGGCGACAAGCAGGCCGGCGAACTGGACTACGTGCCCATGCCCGAGGCCGTCAAAGGCCAGATCGCCAAATCCTGGGGCCAGATCGTGGACGGCGCGGGCAAGGCGGTGGCACTGAAATAATCTGCGGCTTTTCACTCCTTCCCCCTCTGGGGGTGGGAGAAAAAACGCCGCACCATGCAACACAAAGGCCACCCCGTGTCCACCTCCTTGACTTCTCCCGCCGCGCCGCTGGCGCAGCCGGGCAGCGGCCAGTCGCGCCCGCCGGCGCGCCGCCCCTGGTTTTCCGCCAGTTGGGCCGACCGGCTGTTCGCCGCGCTCGCGCGCGGCGCCGCCCTTCTGACCCTGGCGCTGCTGCTGGGCGTGCTGGTGTCGCTGGTCATTGGTGCCTGGCCCGCCATCGCGCAGTACGGCCTGGGTTTCCTGACCAGCACGGCCTGGGACCCGGTACAGAACGAGTACGGCGGCCTGGTCATGGTCTACGGCACGCTGGCCACCTCGCTCATCGCCCTGCTCATCGCGGTGCCGGTGAGCTTTGGCATTGCGCTGTTCCTCACCGAACTCTCGCCCACCTGGCTCAAGCGCCCGCTGGGCACGGCCATCGAGCTACTGGCCGCCGTGCCCTCCATCGTCTACGGCATGTGGGGGCTGATGGTGTTCGGCCCCATCCTCGCCACCTGGGTGCAGCAGCCGCTGCAGGCTCTCTTCAAGGGCGTGCCGGTGCTGGGCGCGCTGGTGGCTGGCCCGCCGGTGGGCATTGGCATTCTGGCGGCCGGCATCATCCTGGCCATCATGATCATTCCCTTCATCGCCTCGGTGATGCGCGATGTGTTTGAAGTGACTCCGCCACTGCTCAAGGAGTCGGCCTACGGCCTGGGCGCCACCACCTGGGAGGTGATGTGGAAGGTGGTTCTGCCCTACACCAAGTCCGGCGTGCTCGGCGGCGTGATGCTGGGCCTGGGCCGCGCTTTAGGCGAAACCATGGCGGTGACCTTTGTCATCGGCAACATGAACCAGCTCAACTCCCTCTCGGTGTTCGAGGCCGCCAACAGCATCACCTCGGCCCTGGCCAACGAATTCGCCGAGGCCGGCGAGGGCCTGCACCAGGCGTCGCTCATCTACCTGGGGCTGGTGCTGTTCTTCATCACCTTTGTGGTGCTATCGCTGTCCAAACTGCTGCTATCGCGCCTGCAAAAAGGCGAAGGGGCACGCGCATGAGCACGTCACAAAAGCTCCTTTCTGCCGCCACCCTGGCGCAGACCCGCCAGGCCCGCTTTGCCGCACGCAAGCGCCTGAACCAGGTGGCACTGGCGCTCTCGCTCGCCGCCATGGCCTTTGGCGTGTTCTGGCTGGTGTGGATTTTGTGGGAGACGCTGCGCCTGGGCCTGTCGGGCCTGTCGCTCTCGCTCTTCACCGAGATGACGCCGCCGCCCAACGAAGCCGGCGGCCTGGCCAACGCGCTGTTCGGCTCGGGCGTGATGGTGCTGCTGGCCACCTTTGTCGGCACGCCCATAGGCATTCTGGCGGGGGTCTACCTGGCCGAATACGGGCGCCAGGGTGCGCTTGCGGGCTGCACCCGTTTCGTCAACGACATCCTGCTGTCGGCGCCCTCCATCGTCATCGGCCTGTTCGTCTACACCGTGGTGGTGGCGCGTTTCAAGAGCTTTTCGGGCTGGGCCGGGATGCTGGCGCTGGCGCTGATCGTCATCCCCGTGGTCATCCGCACGACCGAGAACATGCTGCTGCTGGTGCCTGCCAGCCTGCGCGAAGCGGCCTACGCCCTGGGCACGCCGAAGTGGAAGGTGATTACGCTGGTCACGCTGCGCGCCGCGCGCGCGGGTGTGATTACCGGCGTGCTGCTGGCCGTGGCGCGCATTGCGGGCGAGACGGCGCCGCTTTTGTTCACGGCGCTCAACAACCAGTTCTGGAACGCTGACCTGAGTAAGCCCATGGCCAGCCTGCCGGTCACCATTTTCAAATTTGCCATGAGCCCGTACGAGAACTGGCAGCAGCTCGCCTGGGCGGCCGTCTTCCTCATCACCGTGGCGGTGCTGGGCCTGAACATCCTGGCGCGCGTGCTGACGCGCCAAAAATAAGGAACAACCAACATGTCCACCGCTCCCCGCCCCTCCCAGCCGCCGCGTGCCAAGCTCGCCGTGCGCGACCTGAACTTCTACTACGGCAAGTTCCACGCGCTCAAGGGCATCAACCTCGACATTCCCGAGAACAAGGTCACGGCCTTCATCGGCCCCTCGGGCTGCGGCAAATCGACGCTCTTGCGCACCTTCAACCGCATGTTCGAGCTCTACCCCGAGCAGCGCGCCCAGGGGCAGATCCTGCTGGACGGCGAAGACCTGCTGACCAGTCGCCAGGACGTGGCGCTGATCCGTGCCAAGGTCGGCATGGTGTTCCAGAAGCCCACGCCGTTTCCGATGTCGATCTACGACAACATCGCCTTTGGCGTGAAGCTGTTCGAGAGCCTGAACGCCACCGACATGGACGAGCGCGTGGAATGGGCGCTGCGCAAGGCCGCGCTGTGGACCGAGGTCAAGGACAAGCTGCACCAGAGCGGCGCGGGCCTCTCGGGCGGTCAGCAGCAGCGCCTGTGCATTGCGCGCGGCATCGCGGTGCTGCCCGAGGTGCTGCTCTTGGATGAACCCTGCTCGGCGCTGGACCCCATCTCCACCGCAAAAATCGAGGAACTGATTGCCGAGCTGAAGAACGACTACACCGTCGTCATCGTCACGCACAACATGCAGCAGGCGGCGCGCTGCAGCGACTACACGGCCTATATGTACCTGGGCGACCTGATGGAGTTCGGCGCCACCGAGCAGATGTTCTTCAAACCCCAGCGCAAGGAGACCGAGGATTACATCACTGGGAGGTTCGGATGAACCGAGCAGTGATGCAACGGCGGAGGCTCACTTCGCGCAGCGAAGTTAAGCGCAGCGGCCGTAACCATTACATCACCGGCCGCTTCGGCTGATTTTTTCTTTCCCTCGCCCCCTTGGGGGAGAGGGCAGGGGTGAGGGGGTAGAGCAGGCACGGCGCCTGCCACCGAATCGCCCTCACCCCCACCCTCTCCCGCCAGCGGGAGAGGGAGAAAAACTAGAGACACCATGACAGACAAACACCTCTCCACCCAATTCGACAGCGAACTCAACCAGGTCTCCGCCCGCGTGATGGAGCTCGGCGGCCTGGTCGAGTCGCAGATTCGCCAGGCCATCGCCGCCCTGTCGCAGTTCAGCCTGGAGGCGGCCGAGCGCGTCGAGTTCATCGAGAACCGCGTGAACCAGATGGAGGTCGAGATCGACCACGAGCTCATCACCATCATCGCCCGGCGCCAGCCCACCGCCCGCGACCTGCGCCTGTTGATGGCCTTCTCCAAGGCGACGGCGAATCTGGAGCGCATGGGCGACGAGGCCACGCGCATGGCGCGCATGGTGCGCTCCATCATCGAGCACGGCGCGGCGCGCTCGCTGCCCAGCAGCGACCTGCGCATGGCCGCCGACCTGGCCTCGGGCCTGCTGCGCAAGGCGCTGGACGCGTTTGCGCGCCTGGACACCCGCGCGGCGCTGGCCATCCTCAAGGAAGACGACCTGATCGACCGCGAGTTCGACGGCTTCGTGCGCAAGCTCATCACCTACATGATGGAAGATGCGCGCACCATCTCGGCCAGCCTGGACCTGCTGTTCCTGGCCAAGGCCATCGAGCGCATCGGCGACCATTCCAAGAACATTGCCGAACTCATCATCTACCTGGTCGAAGGCAAGGACGTGCGCCACCAGGCGTTGGAACACATCGAGTCGGCACTTCAATGAAAACCTCCCCCCGTGTTCTGATCGTCGAAGACGAACCGGCGATCGCCGAACTGCTGTCCGTGAACCTGCGCCACAACGGCTTTACGCCCATCTGGGCCGAGGACGGCGCGGCCGCGCAGCGCGAAATCGAAGCGCAGCTGCCCGACCTGATCCTGCTCGACTGGATGCTGCCGGGCCAGAGCGGCCTGCAGCTGGCGCGCAAGTGGCGCCTGGATGCGCGCAGCAAGGCCATCCCCATCCTGATGCTGACCGCGCGCGGCGACGAGCCCGACAAGGTCGCGGGCCTGGACGCCGGCGCCGATGACTACATCACCAAGCCCTTTTCCACCCAGGAGCTGCTGGCGCGCATCCGCGCCGTGCTGCGCCGGCGCTCGCCCGAGCATGGCGGCGAAAGTGTCAGCGTCGGCAGCCTGCATCTCGACCCGGCCACGCACCGCGTCAGCTACGCCGGCCAGCCGCTCAAGCTCGGCCCCACCGAGTTCAAGCTGCTGCACCACCTGATGCGCCACGCCGAGCGTGTACACAGCCGCGCGCAGCTGCTGGACAAGGTCTGGGGCGACCATGTCTACATCGAGGAGCGCACCGTGGACGTGCATGTCAAGCGCCTGCGCGAGGCGCTGGGCGAGGCCGCGGTGATGGTGGAGACGGTGCGCGGCGCGGGCTACCGCGTCACGGCCCAGGGACAGGCTTAAAAATGATAGCTGCCTGCGCACTACCCTATTGCCATAGAGGCATTTTTTGATCATGTTCTGGCGCATAGCGATGCTGCTCATCGCCCAGCTGCTGGGCGCGGCCCTGGGGCTGTGGCTGGCCGGCGCCTGGGGGCTGGCGGCGGGCGTGGCGCTGGCCTCCTGGCTGTGCTGGGGCTGGGTGGCCTGGCGCGGCCTGCGGGTGCTGGCCTGGCTGCGCCAGGACGCAGCGGCGGGCCAGGCCCCGGCCTTGCGCGGCCCGCAGGGCCTGTGGGGCGAGGCGGTGGATCGCATGCGCCGCCAGCTGCGCCAGCGTGAGCAGCAGGCAGCCGCCAGCGAGGCGCGCCTGCAGGCCTTTCTGGCGGCGCTGCAGGCCTCGCCCAACGGCGTCATCCTGCTGGACGCCGAGGGCCATATCGAATGGTGCAACCAGACCGCGGCCGGGCATTTCGGCCTGGAGCTGCCGCGCGACCTGATGCAGTCCATCGGCAACCTGCTGCGCGAGCCCGATTTCAGCGCCTACCTGGCGGCGGGCGACTATGCCCAGGACCTGCTGCTGCCCGGGCGCGAGCGCAGCCCCCTGCAGCTGGTGCAGCTGTCGGTGCGCCTGCACCCCTATGGCGAGGGGCGGCGGCTGATGCTCTCGCGCGACGTGACGCAGCTGGAGCAGGCCGAGGCCATGCGGCGCGACTTTGTCGCCAACGTCTCGCACGAGATCCGCACGCCGCTCACCGTGCTGGCGGGCTTTGTCGAAACCCTGCAGACCCTGCCGCTCGCCGACGACGAGCGCAGCCGCTACCTGGGCCTGATGGCGCAGCAGGCCCGCCGCATGCAACTGCTGGTACAAGACCTGCTGACGCTCTCGCGCCTGGAGGGCAGCGCCCCGCCCGGCACGGGCCAATGGACCAGCGTGGGCGCGCTGCTGCAGCGCTGCGAGCAGGAGGCGCGCGCGCTGTCCGCGCAAATCACGCCCCCGGCCGCGGCGCCCCAGCGCCTGGTGTTTCCGCCGCCAGCGCAGCTGCAGGCCTGCGGCGAGATCGCCGGCAACCCCGAGGAGCTGCACAGCGCCCTGTCCAACCTCATCGCCAACGCCGTGCGCTACACGCCCGCCGGCGGCCTGATCACCGTGGACTGGCAATGCCAGGACGACGGTGGTGCGCGCTTTTGCGTGCGCGACAGCGGCCCCGGCATCGCGCCAGAGCATCTGCCGCGCCTTGCCGAGCGCTTCTACCGCATAGACCGCAGCCGCTCGCGCGACTCGGGCGGCACCGGCCTGGGCCTGGCGATTGCCAAGCACAGCCTGCAGCGCCATGGGGCGCAGCTGCACATCGCCAGCGTGCTGGGCCAGGGCTCGGCGTTCAGTGCCCATTTCCCGGCCCAGCGGGTGCGCGCGGCCGGGGTGAGCGCCCAGCCCCAGCCGCATCCCACTACAGTGCAGGGCCAGGAGAACCACCGATGCCCAGCCTCACCCCAGCCGCTAACGAAGCCCTGACCCCGGTCGCCAGCCAGGCGCGCGTGTTTCACTGGCACGACCACGCCTCGCTCTGGTTCAGTCTGGGCGTGGGCCTGCTGGTGATGCAGGTGGGCGCCTACCTGGTGCCAGCCTTGGGCACGCAGCAGGCGCTGCTGGCCATCGTCGCCGGCTCCGTCATCGGCGCGGGGCTGCTGGGCTGGGTGGCAAAAATCGGCTGCGACAGCGGCCTGGCCAGCGCGGGGCTGATGCATGCCGTCTATGGCCGCCGGTTTGCCAGCCTGCCCATCCTGCTGAACATCGTGCAGCTGGTGGGCTGGGGCACGTTCGAGCTGGTGGTGATGCGCGACGCCACCGTGGCCATAGGCCGGCAGTCGGGCCTGTTTGCCGCCGCCTGGTGGCCCGTGGCGGCCACGCTGCTGTGGGGCGGCGTGGTGGCGCTCTTGATCAGCGGCTCCATGGTGCGGCTGGTGCGCCGCGTGATTGCGCGCGTGGCGCTGCCGCTGGTGGTGCTGTCGCTGCTGTGGCTGTCCTGGCAGTTCCTGTCCATGGCCCGGGCCCAGGGGCTGGAAGACATCTGGCAGCGCCGCGGCGCGGGCGGCATGGGGGTGATGCCGGCGCTGGATCTGGTGATCGCCATGCCCGTCTCCTGGCTGCCGCTGGTGGCCGACTACGCGCGCCATGGCGTCAGCGGCGCCGGCGCCCTGCGCGGCAGCTGGCTGGGCTATGCGCTGGCCAACATCTGGTGCTATTGCCTGGGCGTGCTGGTGGCGCTGACCCTGCCCAGCCAGGATCTGGTGACAGGCCTGCTGCTGGCCCAGGGCGGGCTGCTGGCGCTGTCGCTGATCCTCATCGACGAGGTGGACAACGCCTATGGCGACGCGTATTCGGGCGCCGTCTCGGCGCACAGCCTGCGGCCGGGCTGGAGCGTGCGCCGCTGGGGCCTGGTGCTGGCCGCGCTGTGCACGGGCCTGGCCCTGGTGCTGCCCATGCACAGCCTGGAGCCGTTTTTGCTGCTGCTCAGCTCGGTGTTCGTGCCGCTGTTCGGCGTGATCCTGGGACGCCTGGCGTTCGGCGTGGCCGCGCCGCAGCGGCTGGATGCGCGCGCCGTGCACGGCCTGCCCGTGGCGCTGTGGCTGGGCGGCATTGCCTGCTATCACCTGCTGCCGCGCGTGCTGCCCGGGCTGGGCGCGGCCCTGCCCACGCTGGCGCTGTGCCTGGTGCTGGCCTGGCTGACGCGCCCGCGCGGGGCGTGCTCGACAAGACGAAGCACACATTGAAACCCTTCGATGCGATCCTGCACCGTGGTACCAACCATGCCTGGATCAACCGCGGTACGCAGAAGGCAATGTTGATAGTGGTGCTCGTCGATTCGAGCGCCGGCTCATCGAACCGTTGAATTGGGAAGGCAAGGTCGTCAGGTTCGATATTCGCTCGGCGTCTTGCCCGTCCAGCGCTTGAAGGCTCGGCGGAAGTTCGCAGCATCGCTGAACCCAACGAGTGCAGCGATGTCCTCCGTCGTCATCTTCGTGGTCTTGAGGTACTCAGCGGCCAACGACGCTCGCACGTCGTCGATGATCTGACCAAATGAGGTGCCCTCAGATTCGAGCTTGCGGCGCATGGTGCGCTCGTTCATGTGCACCATGGCCGCCACATCTTCCATGCGCGGCAGTTGCTCTGGACTCGCCATCAGGATCTGGTAGACCTGACCCGAGATGCCGACGGTGGTCTTGGCCTGGCCGATTAACCGCTCACAGGTCGCCTGCATGAGGGCCGAAGTGAGCTTGTGTGCCAGCTGAGTCGGTTGGTCAAGGATGGCAGCGTCGTAATGCAGCTCGCAGGTTTCGCTGCCGAAGTACGCCGGGCAACCAAGGTACTCCGCGTACAGGTGCTCGTGCGCAGGCGCAGGGTACGACAGCAGCGCGCGCAGCGGCCGGCATTCCGGGCCTGCCACGTCGTTCAAATGGATGGCGTGTTGCACCAGTTGCTGCTCGATCAGGAACTGAAACAAGTCGACGCTGAGTTCTGGTGCCACCAACCGTGGGAAGCTCCAGATGGCGGCGCCATCTTGCTCACGCCATTCGATGACCACTGTGGGCGTCGCAAGCTTGTGGTACTTGACGCCCTCGTTGAAAAAGTCGCGCAGCGTCAAGCTGCACATCAACGCGTACCCATACATGCCATAAGCCGACAGGTGCATTCTCCGTCCAACCAGGAAAGGCGCGGCCGGCGTCTTGGACGTGCGCACGGCGTTCCGGCAAGCCGTGAAGTATTGACCGACCGACGTCTTGGTTTCCGGGTTCTCTACGTCGCACAGCGCCAAGCCTGTCCCCTGCAAGCTCATCTGTGAGGGTACGCCAAGTTCGGTCAGCGTCTCGACCAACGCTGCGAGCTTGTACGGCGCGTAGATTTTCTCGTTGATCCAGGGTTTTGCAGACATCGATAAGGAGCCAGCGGTGGAGTTGCCAGGACAGGGGCAAAAGCGCCCGGTGCGCAGTATCACCGTCCTCGCAGGCGCGTACCCCTGGGTTTTTACTGACCCATAGATGTCCGGTATGCACCCGCCATAGACCGGGAGCGACCTGTTTTACAAGCGATGCGACTTCTACGATTCGTGCCAGTTTGCAGCGATTGATCCGGCCACGTCGCATGACGTCCGGCCTCATGTATCGAGGCAGATGGAACCGCCAAACGAACCTCTGGAGACCGCGACCATCATGGCCAAGCCACAAGACAAAGTCATCATCAGTTGTGCCGTGACCGGCGCGATGCACACGCCGACCATGTCGCCGTACCTGCCCATCACACCGGATCAGATCGCTGAGCAGTCGATCGAGGCGGCCGAAGCGGGCGCCGCGATCCTGCATCTCCATGCACGCAACCCGGTGGACGGCAGCCCCACGCCGGATCCGAAGATCTTCGACCAATTCGTGCCGCGCATCAAAGCGGCGACGGACGCTGTCATCAACATCACCAGCGGCGGCAGCACGCGCATGACGCTGGAGGAACGCTTGGCCTACCCGCTAATGGCCAAGCCCGAGATGTGCTCGCTGAACATGGGCTCGATGAATTTCTCCATCCATCAGGCCGCTCACAAGATCACGGATTGGAAGCACCCCTGGGAGAAACCGTATGTAGAGGGCATGGAAGACTTGATCTTTCGCAACACTTTCAAGGACATCAAGCACATCTTGCAGACCCTGGGCGATGGCTGCGGCACGCGCTTCGAGTTTGAGTGCTACGACATCGGCCACCTCTACAACCTAGCTTACTTCATCGACGAAGGATTGGTCAAAGGCCCACTGTTCATCCAGTCGATCTACGGCATCCTCGGCGGCGTCGGCCCCGATCCAGAGAACCTGGTAATGATGCGCACCACGGCCGATCGGCTGTTCGGCCGCGAGAACTACCGTTTCTCCGTCCTCGGCGCGGGCCGGCACCAGATGTCGCTGCTGACCATGGGCGCCGTCATGGGTGGCAACGTGCGCGTGGGTCTGGAGGACAGCCTGTACCTCGCCAAAGGCCAACTGGCGCACACATGTGCGGATCAGGTGCGCAAGATCCGGCGCATTCTCGAAGAGCTGTCGTTGGAGATCGCCACGCCTGACGAAGCCCGCGCGATGCTGGGCCTTAAGGGCAAAGACAGCGTCGGCTTCTGAGCGAGGGCCGACATGCACAAAGCAATCTCCGTCACCGTGATTGGCGCTGGCCTGATGGGACACGGCATCGGCCAGGTGTTTGCGCGAGCCGGCCACGAGGTCGTGATCACCGATCCCAACGCAACGGTGCTCAACATGGCTCTGGAACGCGTGGAAGCCAACCTAGTGTAGTGTTCGATTCTTGATTGAACTTAAAAAGTCGGCTGGTATCCCATGCTCAACTGGAGCTTGAAAGGGAGCCAATCCATGCGAGTTGCGCCAAAGATCGAATTGACGGATGAAGAGCGTGCGGCGTTGACGAAGCTTTGGCGCTCGGGCCTGACGAGCGTACGTCTGGCGCAGCGCGCACGCATCATCTTGCTGGCAGACCAGGGCCTGAACAACAAGGATATTGCCGCGCAACTGGGCATCGGTCGCATGCAGCCGGCGCGCTGGCGCGAGCGCTACCTGCAAGGCGGCATCAAGGCTATCGAGCGCGACTTGCCACGCGGCGCGCCGCCGGTAAAGGTGGACGTGGCCCAGCTGGTGCAGTTGACAACCCAGAGCAGCCCCGAAGCGATCACGCACTGGAGCACACGCAAGATGGGCACGCTGCTGGGCGTCAGCGCCAGCACCGTGATGCGCCATTGGCATGCGCACGGGCTCAAGCCGCATCTGGTGCACAGCTTCAAGGTCTCGCGTGACCCCCAGTTTGCCCAGAAGCTCGAAGACATCGTGGGCTTGTACATGTCCCCGCCTGAGCATGCCCTGGTGCTGTGCTGCGACGAGAAGAGCCAGGTGCAGGCGCTCGATCGCACGCAGCCGGGACTGCCCCTGAAGAAGGGGCGTGCGCAGACGATGACGCACGACTACAAGCGCCACGGCACGACCACATTGTTTGCGGCGCTCAACGTGCTCGATGGCCAAGTCATCAGCCAATGCCAGCAGCGCCACACCCATGTGCAGTGGTTGAAGTTCCTCAAGCAGATCGACCGCGAGACACCCAAGGACAAAACGCTGCACCTGATCGCCGACAACTACGCCACGCACAAGCACCCGGTGGTGCAGGACTGGCTGGCCAAGCACCCGCGCTTTCACATGCACTTCACGCCGACCTCGGCGTCGTGGCTGAACATGGTCGAGCGTTTCTTTCGTGACCTGACCACAGAACGGCTGCGCCGCGGCGTATTCACCAGCGTGCCGCAGCTGGTGGCCGCCATTGATGAATACGTGGCACATCACAATACCAACCCCAAACCGTTCATCTGGACCAAGAGCGCCCGCGACATCCTGCAGAAGGTCATTCGGGCCAATAGCCGATTAAGCTCCAAACAGAATGGAACACTACACTAGTCTCCGAGGGGGTCGATGTGAATCGCGTGTTGTGCAACATGCGCGTCGACGGCACGCTGCAGAGCGCGGTCGCTCAGGCCGACCTGGTGATCGAAGCTGCGCCCGAGAAGCTCGAACTCAAGCAGAAGCTGTTCGCAGACGTCGCCGCTGCTGCACCCAGGCATGCGGTGCTGGCCAGCAACACCTCGGTCATTCCAATCACGCGCATCGGCGAGGCGCTGGAGCCCCAGGCCCGCGCGCGGCTGGTCGGTACGCACTGGTGGAACCCGCCGCACTTGGTGCCACTGGTTGAAGTAGTGCGCACCGCTTACACCAGCGAAGAAGTGTTCGAACAGACGTTCGCCTGGCTGGCTGCCGCTGGCAAGTGCCCGGTACGCGTGCAGCACGACGTGACGGGTTTCATCGGCAACCGGTTGCAGCACGCACTGTGGCGCGAGGCCATCGCTTTGGTCGAAGACGGCGTGTGCGATGCCGAGGCCATCGATCTGGTGGTCAAGAACAGCTTTGGCATGCGAATGCCGGTATTAGGGCCCATGGAAAACGCCGACCTGGTCGGTCTAGAACTGACGCGCGATGTGCACCGCGTGATGTTTCCGGATCTTAAGTGCGACAAAACCCCCTCGGCATTGCTCGGTCGCTTGATCGAGAAAGGAAGCACCGGCATGAAGGCCGGCCAAGGGCTGCGCGCCTGGACGCCCGAGCAGGCCCAAGAGGTGCACGCTCGACTGGCTGCGCACCTCATCCGCATGACCCGCGATTGATCTCTCGGTGCTTAGTTGCGCCAGAACGAACGAATAAACGTGGAGACACCCATGCTGCAAGGTAAATCTACCCTGGTCACCGGCTCGACCAGCGCCATCGGCGCCGGCACTGCAAATGCTCCCGCTGGCCATGGCGGCGCGCAACAGTGGCGATCTCGTGATCGTGCAAGCAGAGCGCATTGCGACGCAAGGAGCGCTAAACCCGCGCAAGGTCAAGATCTCCGGCGTCCTGGTCGACTGCGTCGTCGTGGATCAGACGGAACACCACGAGCAAACGTTCGGCACGTTCTACAGCGCGGCCTGAGGCGCGAAACAGGAGACAACTATCGATCCCATGCATGCCCGAATCAATCAATGGCGTTGACCTCGGGGTCAGCGTCGTCCTGCATCCACCGCTCTGCCAATTTTCACCTTTAGAGAGACATCCCAAAATGACTTCAGCAACCCGACGTGACATCTTGAAAGCTGCTGCGGCAGGCACTTTCCTGTCGACACTCGCATCGCCGTACGCCATGGCACTGGCCTCAGCCTGGCCAACGCGAGCGGTCAACCTGGTCGTGGGGTACCCCCCGGGCGGCCTGACCGATGCCGGCGCGCGCTTCATCAGCAACGGAATGACGAAATCGCTGGGACAGCCGGTGATCGTTGACAACAAGCCCGGAGCATCCGGTAACGTGGCTGCCAATGAAGTCCTGCGCACGCCAGGTGGGCTCAAGCTGTTGGTTGCCAATCCAAGTCTAACCATCAATCCCCACACCTTTTCTGCCCCGTCGCCAGATCCCACTGCGTTCACACCGATCGGACTGATACTGGAGTCGCAGTACATACTTTGCGTCCATCCATCCGCGCCTACCAAGAACTTGGCGGAGTTCGTTGCTTGGGCAAAAGCAGAGAGCAACAAGGGATTCAGCTACGCGACGGCCGGCGCCGGCGGCAACACCCATCTGATGATGGAGTACTTCCGAGAGCGGATGGGTTTGCCCAAACTCAGCCCGGTGCCGTACAAGGGCAGTGCCCCTGCGATTCAAGACGTTGTGGGGGGGCAAGTGCCATGCTTGCTTGATGCAGCGTCGCTCCTGATCCCGTTTATTGCAACAGGGAAGCTGCGTCCCATCCTTGTGACAGGCAGCACACGCCATCCTGCACTGCCTGATGTGCCGACGGCGACCGAATTGGGCATCAAGGATTTCAACATGACGGCCTTTATCGGCCTGTGGGGCCCACCGAACCTTCCCGCTGACATCGTGCAGAAGGTCAATACCGCGATGAACTTTGCGTTGGCCGATCCGGCGATCAGAGACACGATCACCAAAAACGGGGATTCTGTGGGAGGAGGCACACCTGAACGGCTCGACACAATCACCAAAGCGAACTACAAGCTTTGGGGAGAAGTCGCGAAGCGAAACAACATTCGTTCGGAGTAGGCCGCGTAGGCGGCCAGAACTGTAACTTCAGCCCACCACAGCCGCTTGAAGGCCTGGATGCGTCCGTTCAAAGGGGTGGCGGCCAAATACTTGGATTCCTCCCTGGGCTGGTTCAGAACAATCCACCGTGCTCTCCACATCGTGACCAAGCCTGCTGCCCTGCGGGTTATGGACATTGGGAGCCAATCAATAGATATCGCTACTTGAGCCACTATTTTTATAGCTGCTTGCGCTTGCCAGACAATCGCTGCAGCCTTAAAAATACCTGATTAGGTACATACCCCACACACACGCAACGAGCGCAGAGGCTGGGGTTTTGTAACCGTGACGGCCCGCAGGAGCCTGGGAATCATGGCGGGCATGTCAAAGCGCCGATTGAAGCGGTACGCGAACTCGGCCAGGTAGCGAGCGGCGTACCTGGCATGGTCAAACGAGTGCAGCGTACCCGTCAGACTGGTCTTGAGATTGCCCAGCAAGGTGTTGACCCAGCGCAGCTGCGGTGTTCTGGCGCCTTGTCTGCCCCCGCCGGTGACGTGGCGTTCATGCGTAGCTGCCGCCTGCACCACTTGTGCAAAGGCCCATGTGACATCGCTGACCACATGGCAAACAGGGGCCAGATGGCCTTGGGCCCAGGGGGCCATGTCTGCGTTGGTGAAATCCACCACCGGTGTCAGGCGCATGCACAAAGGATGCCCGTCATCGCTGGTTTGTATGGCAGCAACAAAGGCTGTTTTGTTGGCCGCCTTGCGCCCGCCGTTGATGTGCCCCTCGCGTTCGCCGCCCAAGTAAGCGTCGTCGATTTCCACACGGCCTTGCAAAGGGCGCGATTCTTCGCGCAGCAGCATGGTCTGCATCAGCTTGTGCTTGAGCAGCCAGGCAGTTCGGTAGGACACGCCGATCTGGCGGCTCAGCGCCAGGGCACTGAGGGTGTTTTTGTTCTGCGTCAGCAGGTACATGGCCTGGAACCACTTGGTCAGTGGCACTTTGGTGTGCTCCATGACGGTGCCCGCAATGCTGGAGCTTTGGTAGCCGCAGACAAAGCATTCCCACAGCAGGCGCCCATGGCCGTTGCGTGTATGGAAAAACCGTTTGCAGCCGCCGTGCGCGCAGCGCCAGCCCCGCGGCCAGCGTGCTGCCACCACAGCAGCTTCGCATTGGGCCTCACTGCCGTAGCAGTCATGAAACTGCGCCCACGACAGACCATGCTGGAATTGGATGACGTTCTGGGACATCACACACCTCCTGCTGCCTCGCAATCGAGCAAAACGCTCTTGCTGGTTTGATGCCCAGAGCGAGCAGTGGTTCGTCTGAAATATGTGCCTAATCAGGTAAAAATACCTACAAAATGACCTGCTCCACCGGCGCATAGCCATGGTTCAGCGGCCCATGGCCCCGGCCCGTGTGCACCGCGGCGCCTGCGGCGATGGCGCCCAGGATGTAGCCGCGCGCCGCCTGCACGGCGGCCACCAGATCCAGGCCCAGCGCCAGCTGCGCCGCGATCGCCGACGACAGCGTGCAGCCCGTGCCGTGGCCGTTATGCGTCGCAATGCGCGCCGAAGCCAGGCGATGGTGCTCGCCCCCGGGCAGGGCCAGCAGGTCCACCACGCGCTCGCCCCGCAGGTGACCGCCCTTGAGCAGCACGGCGCGCGCGCCCAGGGCCAGCAGCTCATCCGCCGCCGCATCCAGCTCGTCCTCGCGCGTGATCTGGCGCCCCAGCAGCCAGCCGCCCTCGTCCAGGTTGGGTGTGACCAGCGCGGCCAGCGGAAACAGCTCGCGCACCAGCTGGCCCACGGTTTCCTCGGCAATCAGTCGGTCGCCGCTGGTGGCCACCATCACCGGGTCCAGCACCACATTGGGCAGCTGGTGGCGGCGTATGGCATCGGCCACCACCTGCACCACCTCGGGCGCGTGCAGCATGCCGATCTTCACGGCATCGACGCCTATGTCCTCGACCACGGCATCGATCTGCGCACGCAGGATGTCCGGGGGCACGCCGTGGATGGCGCGCACCCCCTGGGTGTTCTGCGCCGTGATGGCGGTGATGGCCGTCATGCCATAGCAGCCAAGCGCACTGAAGGTCTTGAGGTCGGCCTGAATGCCTGCGCCGCCACCGCTGTCGGAGCCAGCGATGGACAGCACGCGCGCATAACGCGGCGCCGGGGTGTTGGAGTGGTTCATGGCAAAAATTATGGCGGATGCAAGCTCTGTCCCAGGTCAATCCCATGGGCTTGCCTTCTGTGCTGTAATCCCGGCTCACGGACGAAACAGGGGTGTCCCGGCCCAACCAGGCTGGCGACTGAGAAACACCCTCCGCACCCGATCCAGGTCATGCTGGCGTGGGGAGTTTTCAACCACCAGGGCCACGCCGCCCTTGGCGCCTGTTTTGTCCCCCCACGGTTTTGATTGGATAGCGGACAAAACACCATGCAGCCACTGCTTTCTCCCTCTTCGTCGGTCACCATCCTGGGCGCGGGCCTGCTGGGCAGCCTGCTGGCCACCAGCCTGGCGCGCCAGGGCCACCGCGTGCAGGTTTTCGAGGCCGGCGGCCCCGACGGCGTGGGATCGGCCGCCTATGTGGCCGCGGCCATGGTGGCGCCTCTGGCCGAATCGGTGGTGGCCGAGGCCAGCATCGTGCGCATGGGCCAGCATGCACTCGCGCGCTGGCCGGAACTGATCGCGCCGCTGCCCGCGCCGGTGTACTGGCAGCAAAACGGCACGCTCATCGTCTGGCACCGCCAGGACGCGGGCGACGCGGCGCGCCTGCGCGGCCTGTTCGAGCATCGCCAGGCCGAGGTTGCCGGCCTGCCCGCCATGCAGCCCCTTGATGCCGCAGGTGTTGCCGCCGCCGACCCGGCCCTGGCCGGCCGCTTTTCCCAGGGCCTGCTGCTGCCGGGCGAGGGGCAGATCGACAACCGCCAGCTGTTTGCCGCGCTGGCCCAGGACATGCAGCAGCTGGGTGTGGCGGTGCATTACGACAGCCCACGCGAGCTGGGCGACTTCCGCCCCGGCGAGGCGGGCCAGAGCGACTGGCTTATCGACTGCCGTGGCCTGGGCGCACGCCAGCAATGGCAGGCGCTGCGCGGCGTACGCGGCGAGGTGGTGCGCATCCACGCGCCCGAGGTGACGCTGGCGCGGCCCACGCGCCTGGTCCACCCACGCTACTCGATCTATGTGGCGCCCAAGGAAAACCATGTGTTCGTCATCGGCGCCACCGAGATCGAGTCCGACGACCGCTCCGGCATGAGCGTGCGCTCGGCCCTGGAGCTGCTCTCGGCCGCCTACACCATCCACAGCGGCTTTGCCGAGGCGCGCATCCTGGAGCTGAGCACGCAGTGCCGCCCCACCCTGCCCGACAACCTGCCCGGGATCCGCATGCCGCGGCCGCGCGTCCTGCAGATCAACGGCATGTACCGCCACGGCTTCATGCAGGCGCCCGCGCTGCACGACGTGGCGCTGCAATGGCTGAACCAGGGACAATCGCCGCTGGCCGCCCAATTCGACCTGGCCCTGCAGGGGACCGCTGTTACATGAAGATTTTGCTGAACCAACAATCCACCGATCTGCCGGCGCAGGCCAGCGTACAGGACGCGCTCGCCCTGCTGGCACCGCGCCCGCCCTTTGCCGTGGCCGTGAACACGGTGTTCGTGCCCAAGGCGCAATACCCCAGCCACCTGTTGCAGGACGGTGACCGGGTAGAGGTGATTGCTCCCGTCACTGGTGGTTAAAACTGCCTCTAACGCCCATCAAACAAGCGCCAGCAGCTATCAATACAGGATTGAAAACATGACTACAGACCCCCTTGTCCTCTACGGCCAGAGCTTTGCCAGCCGCCTGCTGCTTGGCACGGCGCGCTACCCTTCGCCGGCCGTGCTGCAAGCGGCCGTGCAGCGCGCGCGGCCGGCCATGGTCACGGCATCGCTGCGCCGCCAGGGCATCAACGCCACCAACGCCGGCAACAGCTTCTGGGAGCTGCTCAAAAGCCTGGCCGTGCCGGTGTTGCCCAACACGGCTGGCTGCCACAGCGTGCAGGAGGCCGTGACCACGGCGCAGATGGCGCGCGAGGTCTTCGACACGCCCTGGATCAAGCTGGAGGTGATCGGCGACGACTACACCCTGCAGCCCGACACCCAGCAAACCGTGGAGGCTGCCGCCATCCTCATCAAGGACGGTTTTCAGGTACTGCCCTACTGCACCGAAGATCTGGTGCAATGCCAGCGCCTGATCGACGTGGGCTGCCAGGCCGTCATGCCCTGGGCCGCCCCGATCGGCACGGGCCGCGGCCCCATGAACCCCTACGCCCTGCAGCTGCTGCGCGAGCGCCTGAACGTGCCGCTGCTGGTGGACGCCGGCCTGGGCCTGCCCTCGCACGCCGCCCAGGTCATGGAATGGGGTTTTGACGGCGTGCTGCTGAACACGGCCGTGGCCCTGTCGCAAGACCCCGTGGCCATGGCCGGCGCCTTTGCCGACGCCGTGGCCGCCGGCCGCGCCGCGCGCCTGGCCGGTGCCATGGAGCAGCACAGCAGTGCCCAGCCCAGCACACCGGTGCTGGGCACGCCGTTCTGGCACCACGACAAGGCGCAGGCCTGAACATGAGCAACACCGTCCCCCTGCCGCCCGCCACCGAGATGCAGCAGGCCATCCTGCAGCACCACGGCGCGGCCTTCGCCGACTTTCCCGCACAACCCGCGCCCGCACCCGAGTCCGACGAGCCGGTCTACCGCGCCGCGCTGGCCGCCTGCAGCGCCCTGGGCTTCATCGCCCAGGATGCCAGCTGCCTGGCGCGCGCCTGGGCCGCACAGACGCGCCGCCTGGGGTTTTTCGATGCCGCACATTGGCCTGACGAACCTGCGGACTTTGGCCTGCAGCCACGCCCGCACGCCCAGCCCTTTGCCCCCTGCCCCCAGGCCCTTGGCCTGTACGCGGTGCTGCCCGATGCCGCCTGGGTCGGCCGCATGGCGCGCGCCGGCGTGCCCACGGTGCAGCTGCGCTACAAGAGCGACGACAGCGCGGCGATCGCCCGCGAGGTGCAGGCCGCCGTCCAGGCCGTGCAGGGCACCGATGCACTGCTGTTCATCAACGACCATTGGCGCGAGGCGATGGCCGCCGGCGCCTATGGCGCGCACCTGGGCCAGGAGGATCTGGACGCACTCACGCGCGAAGAATTGGATGAGCTGCGCGCCAGCGGCCTGCGCCTGGGCGTCAGCACCCACGGCTACGCCGAGATGCTGCGCGCCGACGCCGCCAGCCCCAGCTACATCGCCATGGGCGCGGTGTTCCCGACCACGCTGAAGAAAATGGCCACCGTGCCCCAGGGCGTGGCACGCCTGGCGGCCTATGCGCGCCTCATGCGCGGCTATCCGCAGGTGGCCATTGGCGGCATCGGTCTGGAACAGTTTGGCCAGGTGCGGGCCACGGCCGTAGGCTCCATCGCCGTGGTGCGGGCCCTGGTGAACGCCGAACAGCCCGAGGCTGCCGCCGGCCGGCTGATGCACGCTCTGCGGGCCGGGTTGTAACGCGCGGTCAGAAGCGCTTTTTGTCCATCTGATCCAGCTCGAAACGCAGTTCGAGCTTGTCGTCCTCCATGCCGAAACCCACGCCCTGCATTCGGGTGACGGCGGTAGTGGGGTGATCGTCGAATGCGATATCCGGCTGGCAGGTCTGCGACAAGTCCACGTCCAGCATGGGGCGTGGCGCCGGCTCGGGGGTCAGCACATCGTAGCCCGAAGGCATGAGCGACAGGTCTCCAGCGATCGAGTCCAGCGAACGCTCGGGCGGCAGGCTCACCTTGTTGGCCCTGGGCGTGGTGCGCGCACGCGGCGCCGGCGCGCCGCGCAGATGCGCGGGCGTGGTCTGCGCAATGGCCAGCAGCAGCAGCAGGTCATCGAAGGCGGTCAGGTCGAAACGCTCGTCGTCAGCCCCCTCGCCGCGGCGGAACAGCAGGCCGTCGAGCACGCCCATGACCTCGGGCGATGACCACAGTGCCTCGATTTCCGCCAGGGCCTCGGGGTAGTCCTCCAATGCCTGGCCCGCATGGTGAAACTGGCCAAAGCCCGGAACCCGCACGTTGAAGCGCTCCTGGAACTGCAGCCGCTGGCGATTGAAGCTCTCCGTGCGCCCCAGCATGTGGAACAGGCGCAGCGATTCCAGATAGGCCCAGGGCATGGCGTCGCCATGCTCCTCGATATGCGCGCGCAGCACGTCGATGGCCTGGTCGTGCTCGCCAATCGAGGTGAAAAACTCGGCCTGTTGCTGGATGTCGAATACCGCATCAGGCGGGAGAATCTGCTGCGCGCGCGCCGCCTTCGGCGTGGCGGGCGCCATGGCGGGCTGGATAGTGGGCTCGAACGCCGCAGGTGCAGTGGCCGCCGCCGACGGTCCCACCGGTATGGTGTCGGGGGCATCGACAGGCACATCGGGCTCATCTACCTCAGGCAGGGAGCTGGGTTGCCAGGTGTCGGCGGCATCGGGCTCCAGTGGCCAGTCGTCCTGGCCGCTCGGCCCTTCGGCCGCCACGGCGCCATGCTGCAGCGCCTCGCTGCGGGCCACCGAATGTTGCCAGGCCTGGGTTTCCTGGCGCCTGGCGCGCCGCAGCAGCCAGCCGATGCAACCCACGGCCAGTGCCAGCAGGCCACCCAGCCCATAGACCCAGGTGGCGGAAAAACTCTGTTCCTCCACCTGTGCCAAGCGTTGGCGCAGCTCGGCGGCGGCGGCCTTCTCGGCCTCGGCCTGCCTGACCTGGGCTGCGGCCTCGCCCTGCAGCTTGTCCAGAAGCGCCATGGACTCCCGCAGGTTCTCGGGCGAGGTATTCAGCGCCTTCCACAGGGCGGCAAATTCTGCACGCCTGGCCTCGTCGGGGGCCGAGACCAGCAACGGCTCTTCACGCGCCAGGCGCAAGGTCAGGGGTGTATCCAGCCACAGATCCAGCGGCTCGACGATCAGGCGTGCCGGGGCGGCCGGCACTGGCGCCAGCGCACGCGGCCTGGCGGGCCTGTCGGCGGTCTTGGCGCTGGATGGACGCGCCGGGCGCGCAGAGCCGCTGGCCAGCGCCCCCTCGCCCTCCAACCCGGCCAGGACGCGCTGGCGCGCGGCGGCACGCGTCGCCGCCGCATCGGCATCCGCCAGGCCCCAGCCATCGGTGCCGCGCGCCGCGGCGCCAAAACCGGCAACATCCAGCGGGCGCTGGGCAACGGCCGGGGTGCCCGATGGCGGATCGGCCAGAAACGTATAGCTGCGCGTCACGCGCCCTTCGCAACCGGCGGCAAGTGTCACCGTCAAGACGGGCTCATCTGCGGTGATGCGCGCTTGCACACGCACCATGGGCACGGTGCCACCCAGCACCGGCGTGACTTGCACGCGCGAATCTGAAACAGTGCTGGCGCCTGAAACCAGGCGCGCAGACAGACAGGACGATGCGAGATCCTTGCCCGCATCGGGCCGTACCTCAAACATCAGATCAATGGGCGAACCGAGCACCACTGCGCCGCGGCTTGGCCCCAGCGACAACGCGGCAACGCCAGAGGCCACGGTGCATAAGCAGGCGCCAACGATTACCTTACGCATATTCACAATGGTTTCTAAATGTTTTATTGATTCTGACACAAACCCATATGGTTCTTATGCCCAAAAGACAATTTGATCATGGATATGACATTTGCTTCGATGGGTATCGTGGGCACTGGGGCCATGGGGCGCGCAATCGCGTAAATGTCGACCCAATCCAGTAGCCGGGTGTATCTTTTTGACAGCAAAGCCAGCTCCAAGCTGGTGCTGGCGACCATCGTCGAGCGCACGAAGAACCTTGTACGCGCCCTGGTTGTGCGCCAGGGCCGGCTGGGGTTTGAAGCTGCACAGTCAAACCGCTATTATTAACATAGCTTATTGCGCTTTGTTTATAAGCGTTGATAGGGTTTTGATACACAAAATGCAGACTGCTTTCTGATGGTCTTGCCTGCCCACTGGTGCGCTGGCCCGGGCCCCGGGACGCCCATGTGACAGCGCGGCACTGCCGCGCCCGTGCCCGACGCGACAATGGCTCGCATCCCAGTCACGCACAAGACAGACCATGGACGAGCCGATTCTTACCATCGAGGAACGCGAGGCGATCAACTCCGGTCGCTGGTTTTCCACCCTCTCCCCCTCCCTGCGTCACGACATATTGCGATGTGCCACGGTGAAACGCTACAAGGACGGCGCGCTCATGGCCGCGCGCGGCGAACCGCCCGAGGGCTGGATTGGCTGCGCGCGCGGCGCAGTGCGCGTCAGCTCCACCTCGCTGTCGGGCAAGCAGATCACGCTGACCTATGTAGAGCCTGGCATCTGGTTCGGCGACGTGGCGATGTTCGACGGCGACCGGCGCACGCACGATGCCTATGCCCATGGCGACACCACCGTCCTGCATGTGGCACGCGCCGATTTCAAGAAGATCCTGGCCCAGCACACCGAACTCTACGAGGCCATGCTGCGCCTGCACGCGCGCCGCATACGCCAGCTGTTCGGTCTGGTGGAAGACCTGAACACCCTGCCCCTGCGCGCGCGCCTGGCCAAGCAGCTGTTGCACCTGGTGCGCAGCTATGGCGTGCCCAGCCTGGAGAACGGCAACGAAATCCGCATCGGCCTGCAGCTGGCCCAGGAAGAACTGGCACAACTGCTGGGCGCATCGCGCCAGCGCGTGAACCAGGAGCTCAAGGCCATGGAGCGCGAGGATGCGATCCGCATCGAAGCCGGCGGCCTGGTGGTGCGCGACCGCGAGGCACTGATGCGCATCGCCGAATCTGGCCCATGAGCCCCCATTCCAACCCCTGTATCTGACCCCATGAGCAATTTTGAGCAATTCGTCGGCACCCGCCCCGTTTCCGAGCAACACGCCTTCGACACCGAGGCCCTGACTGCCTGGCTGTCGCAGCATGTGCAGGGCTTTGCCGGCCCGCTGCGGGTGGAGATGTTCAAGGGCGGCCAGTCCAACCCCACCTACCAGCTGATCACGCCCGCGCGCAGCTACGTCATGCGCTCCAAGCCCGGGCCGGTGGCCAGGCTGCTGCCCTCGGCCCACGCCATAGAGCGTGAATATGCGGTCATGCGCGGCCTGGCCGGCAGCGACGTGCCCGTGCCGCAGATGCTGGCGCTGTGCGAGGACGAATCCATCATCGGGCGCGCCTTCTACATCATGGAATTCATGGCCGGCCGCGTGCTCTGGGACCAATCCCTGCCGGGCATGAGCGTGCTCGAGCGCGGCGCCATCTACGACGAGATGAACCGCGTCATCGCGGCGCTGCACAGCGTCGACTACGCCGCGCGCGGCCTGGGCGGCTACGGCAAGCCGGGCAACTACTTCGAGCGCCAGATCGGCCGCTGGAGCAAGCAGTACCAGGCCTCCATCACCGAGCCGATTGCCGAGATGGACAGGCTCATGCAATGGCTGCCCGAGCACATGCCCGCCAGCGCCCGCGATGAAAGCCGCGTCTCCATCGTGCATGGCGACTACCGGCTGGACAACCTCATGTTCCACCCCACCGAGCCACGTGCCATCGCGGTGCTCGACTGGGAGCTGTCCACCCTGGGCCATCCGCTGGCCGACTTTGCCTACCACTGCATGAGCTGGCATATCCCGGCCACGCTGTCACGCGGCATCGGCGGGCTGGACATAGCCGCCCTGGGCATACCGCAAGAGGCGGACTACATCCGGCGCTATTGCCAGCGCACCGGCATCCAGGATGTGGACGCGCTGCACGCGGACTGGAACTTCTACCTGGCCTACAACATGTTCCGCATCGCCGCCATCCTGCAGGGCATCGCCAAGCGCGTCGAAGCCGGCACGGCCGCCAGCGCCCAGGCCAAGGCCGCCGGAGCCACGGCCCGCCCCATGGCCGAACTGGCCTGGACGTTCGCACAGAAACGATAAGAGAGTGAAGCTCCGCCAATGGGCTCGGTGATACAGATGCAAACCATTACCCAGGGTTTGCCCTAGTCCGCCAGAGGTGCAACCTTTGCGATATTCGCAGACTTCATTGGTTGCACCTTTTTCTTCCCCATGAGCACTACCGTTGGCATCAAGGTCGATGACCTGCTGCGCGAGCGCATCCGCAACGCCGCCCAGAATCTGAACCGCACCCCGCACTGGCTGATCAAGCAGGCGGTACTGCAATATGTCGATGCGCTGGAACGTGGCGCCAGCACCATCCGCATCTTTGGCACCGACGACGGCGTGCCTGACGATGGCAAGGACGAAGTGCAACCCCAGGCGCAACACGAGGTGCAACCCTTCCTCGAATTTGCCCAGTCCATCCTGCCGCAGACGCCGCTGCGCGCCGCCATCACCGCCGCCTGGCACCGCCCCGAGACCGAGTGCCTGCCGGCGCTGCTGCCGCTGGCGCGCACCCAGGACGAGGCCCAGGCCGCCAAGGTGACCGAGCTGGCCACGCGCCTGGTGCAGGGCCTGCGCGACGCGCCCGTGGCCAGCGGCGTGGCGGCGCTGGTGCAGGAGTTTTCGCTGTCCAGCCAGGAAGGCGTGGCGCTGATGTGCCTGGCCGAGGCGCTCTTGCGTATTCCCGACAAGGCCACGCGCGACGTGCTGATCCGCGACAAGATCAGCCGCGGCGACTGGAAGTCGCACGTCGGCCGCTCGCCCTCGCTGTTCGTCAACGCCGCCGCCTGGGGCCTGGTGCTGACCGGCAAGCTGACCAGTACCAGCAGCGAGAAGAGCCTGTCGTCGGCGCTGACGCGCGTCATCGGCAAGGGCGGCGAGCCGCTGATCCGCCAGGGCGTGCACCGCGCCATGAAGCTGATGGGCGAGCAGTTCGTCACCGGCCAGAACATTGCCGAGGCGCTGGCCAATAGCCGCACTTATGAAAAGCAAGGCTTTCGCTACAGCTACGACATGCTGGGCGAGGCCGCGGCCACTGAGCATGACGCCCAGCGCTACCTGCGCGACTACGAGCAGGCCATCCACGCCATCGGCGCAGCGTCCGCCGGGCGCGGCATTTTTGAAGGCCCGGGCATCTCGATCAAGCTCTCGGCCCTGCACCCGCGCTACTCGCGCGCGCAGTACGACCGCGTCATGGGCGAGCTGCTGCCGCGCGTGCTGCACCTGGCCGAGCTGGCCAAGAAGTACGACATCGGCATGAACATCGACGCCGAGGAGGCCGATCGCCTGGAGATCTCGCTCGACCTGATGGAAGCCCTGTGCGCCGCGCCCAGCTTGAAGGGCTGGAGCGGCATCGGCTTTGTCGTGCAGGCCTACCAAAAGCGCTGCCCGCACGTCATCGACTATCTGATCGACCTGGCCCGCCGCAGCCGCCGCCGCCTGATGGTGCGCCTGGTCAAGGGCGCCTACTGGGACAGCGAGATCAAGCGCGCCCAACTGGACGGCCAGGCCGGCTACCCGGTCTACACGCGCAAGGTCTACACCGACGTGAGCTACCTGGCCTGCGCACGCAAGCTGCTGGAGGCCCCCGACGCCATCTACCCGCAGTTCGCCACGCACAACGCGCAGACGCTGTCCTCCATCTACCAGCTGGCGGCCAGCGTGGGCGGCAGCTACTACAGCGGCCAGTACGAATTCCAGTGCCTGCACGGCATGGGCGAGCCGCTGTACGCGCAGGTCACCGGCGCGGCGTCGGAAGGCAAGCTGGCGCGGCCCTGCCGCATCTACGCCCCGGTGGGCAGCCACGAGACGCTGCTCGCCTACCTGGTGCGCCGTCTGCTGGAGAACGGCGCCAACACCTCGTTCGTCAACCGCATTGGCGACGCCAGCGTGCCGGTGTCCGAGCTGGTCGTCGACCCGGTGGTCGAAGTCATGCAAATCGCCAGCCAGGAAGGCCGCCTGGGCGCGCCGCACCCGCGCATTGCCCTGCCCACAGCGCTGTTCGCCGGCCTGGGCGCGCAGGCCCGCGCCAACTCGCAGGGCGTGAACCTGGCCAACGAGCAGCAGCTCGCGTCACTGGCCGCCGCCCTGCTCTACAGCACGCGCCAAACCTATCTGGCCGCACCCGCTGGTGTGGAGCTGCCGGCCGACCCGGCGCGCACCGCGGGCTGGCAGGCCCTGCCCAACCCGGCCGAGCTGCGCGACACCGTGGGCTGGGTGCGCGAGGCCAGCGCCGACGAGGTGCAGACCGCCGCCGCACGCGCCGCGCTGGCCGGCCCGATCTGGGCTGGCACACCGCCGGCAGCCCGCGCCGACGCGCTGGCCCGCGCCGCCGACCTGCTGGAGCAGCGCAGCCAGCCGCTGATGGGCCTGATCCAGCGCGAGGCCGGCAAGACCCTGCCCAACGCCGTGGCCGAAATCCGCGAGGCAGTGGACTTTCTGCGCTACTACGGCGCCCAGGTGGCGGCCGAATTCGACAACGCCAGCCAGCGCCCGCTGGGCGTGGTGCTGGCCATCAGCCCATGGAACTTTCCGCTGGCCATCTTTGCTGGCCAGGTGGCCGCGGCCCTGGCCGCAGGCAACACCGTGCTGGCCAAGCCGGCCGAGCAAACGCCGCTCACCGCCGCCGCCATGGTGCAAATCCTGCACGAGGCCGGCGTGCCGCAGGACGCGCTGCAGCTCGTGCCCGGCCGCGGCGAGAGCGTGGGCGCGGCCCTGGTGGCGCACCCGCAGGTCGCCGGCGTCATGTTCACCGGCTCGACCGAGGTGGCGCGCATCATCGCGCGCCAGCTGGCCAAGCGCCTGTCGCCCAGCGGCCAGGCGATTCCGCTGATCGCCGAGACCGGCGGGCAAAACGCCATGATCGTGGATTCCTCGGCCCTGGCCGAGCAGGTGGTGGGCGACGTGCTGGCCAGCGCGTTTGACTCGGCCGGCCAGCGCTGCTCGGCGCTGCGCGTGCTGTGCCTGCAGGAAGACGTGGCCGAGCGCACCCTGCACATGCTGCGCCACGCCCTGCAGGAGTGGAACATGGGCAACCCGGACCAGCTGTCGACCGACGTTGGCCCGGTGATCGACGCCGAGGCGCGCGCCCAGATCGAGGCGCATATCGAGCGCATGCAGGCGGCCGGCCAGAAGGTCACGCGCGTGCAGCGCGGCAACGGCGCCGCGCTCAACGGCCACTTCGTGGCCCCGGCCATCATCGAGATCGACAGCCCGGCGCGCCTGACGCGCGAGGTCTTCGGCCCGGTGCTGCACGTGATTCGCTTCCAACGTGAGCAGCTCGACCAGCTGATCGACGGCATCAACGCCACCGGCTACGGCCTGACTTTTGGCATGCACAGCCGCATCGACGAGACCATCGCCCACCTGACCGAGCGCGTGCACGCCGGCAACATCTATGTGAACCGCAACGTCATCGGCGCCGTGGTCGGCGTGCAGCCCTTTGGCGGCATGGGCCTGTCGGGCACCGGCCCCAAGGCCGGCGGCCCGTTGTACCTGCACCGCCTGGTGCAAGGCAACCCCAACGCCGCGCTGGCCAGCGTGCCCACGGCCGAGGCCGCACCGGCCAGCCGGGCGCTGCTCGAACGCCTGACGCAGGCCAACCTGCCAGGCGCCAGCGCCACGCAGCTGCGCGCGCTGATCGACGCCGCCCTGGCCGCCACGCGCGTGGGCGCCAGCTGGCTGCTGCCCGGCCCCACGGGTGAATCCAACCGCTACCGCCTGCTGCCGCGCGGCGCCGTCTGGGCGCTGCCGGCCAGCACCCTGGGCCTGGTGCACCAGGTGGTGGCGGCACTGGCCAGCGGCAACCCCTGCCATGTGGTGCTACCCGAGCAGGACAGCGGCTGCACCGCGCTGTGGCAGGCGCTGCGCCAAAGCGCTGGCGCCGAGGGCACGGCCTGGCTGCACAGCGCCGAGGCAGCCAGCCTGGACGACGCGGCCACGCCCATGGCGGCGCTGCTGTTCGAGGGCGACGGCGACGCGCTGCTGCAGGTGGCGGCGCGCGTGGCCGCGCGTGACGGCGCCATCGTGCGTGTTGAAAGCCGCTCCAGCGACGAGCTGGCCACCGGCCGCAGCTACGACCTGGCCGCGCTGGTGCACGAGCAGTCGATCAGCACCAACACCGCGGCGGCGGGCGGCAACGCCCAGCTCATGACCATGGCCTGATGCGCGTTGCGCCGGTTTGACCCCCTCTCCCTCTGGGAGAGGGTGGGGGTGAGGGCCGGCAGCCGTATCTGAAACATGCCGTCAAGCAATTAAATAGGCTGCATCTCTTTTAAATAAAGCGTTTGTAGCTATCAAAACGAGAGTAAATCATGCAATACAACTGGAACGACCCGACGGCGATCATGTTCGCCGTCTACCTGGTCGCCATGCTGGGCATTGGCGCCCTGGGCTACCTGGGCACCAAGAACCTGTCGGACTACATCCTGGGCGGGCGCAGCCTGGGCAGCTTTGTCACGGCGCTGTCGGCCGGCGCGTCCGACATGAGCGGCTGGCTGCTCATGGGCCTGCCCGGTGCGGTCTATCTGTCGGGCCTGTCGGAGTCGTGGATTGCCATCGGCCTGGTGGCAGGCGCCTACCTCAACTGGCGCCTGGTGGCGGCGCGCCTGCGCCTGTACACCGAGCGCGCCGGCAACGCGCTGACCCTGCCCGACTACCTGGCCAACCGCTTTGAAGACAAGGGCAACCTGCTGCGCATCGTCACCGCCCTGGTGATTCTGGTGTTCTTCACGCTGTACTGCGCCTCGGGCGTGGTCGCCGGTGCGCGCCTGTTCGAAAACATGTTCGGCATGCCCTACGCAACCGCCCTGTGGGTCGGCGCGGCCTGCACCATTGCCTATGTGCTGATCGGCGGCTTTCTGGCCGTCAGCTGGACCGACACCATCCAGGCCTCGATGATGATTACCGCGCTGATCCTGGCGCCGGTCATGGCCTATCTGGCCGTCGCAGGCCAGCTGCAGCCCGGCCAAGACTGGAGCGCCATCGTCAGCGCCGAGAAGTTCGACCTGTTCAAGGGCGCAAGCTTCGTCGGTATCGTCTCGCTGCTGGCCTGGGGCCTGGGCTACTTCGGCCAGCCGCACATCCTGGTGCGCTTCATGGCCGCGTCGTCGGTGCAGACCATTCCTGCCGCGCGCCGCATCAGCATGACCTGGATGATTCTGTGCCTGATGGGCGCCGTGGCCGTGGGCTTTGTCGGCATCCCCTTCTTTGCCGCGCACACGAGTGGCGCGGCGGCCGTGAACGCCAACGCCGAGACGGTGTTCATGGAAGTCTCCAAGCAGCTGTTCAACCCCTGGATCGCCGGCGCCCTGCTGGCCGCCATTTTGGCTGCGGTGATGAGCACGCTGTCGTGCCAGCTGCTGGTGTGCTCGAGCGCCTTGACCGAGGACATCTACCGCGTCTTCCTGCGCAAGAACGCCAGCCAGACCGAGCTGGTCTGGGTCGGCCGCATCATGGTGCTGGTGGTCGCGCTGATTGCGATTGCCATCGCCAGCAACCCCGAGGCCAAGGTGCTGGGCATGGTCAGCTACGCCTGGGCCGGCTTTGGCGCGGCGTTTGGCCCGGTCATCATCCTGTCGCTGTTCTGGGGCCGCATGACGCGCGGCGGCGCGCTCGCCGGCATCATCGTCGGCGCCGTCACGGTGCTGGTGTGGAAGCAGTTCGCGCTGTGGGGCCTGTACGAAATCGTGCCCGGCTTCATCCTGGGCTGGGTGTCGGTGGTGGTGGCAAGCCTGCTGAGTGCCGAGCCATCAAAGAGCATGCGCCAGGCCCATGCTACGGTGGAGCGTGAATTTGCCCAGATCAGCCAAGGCCGATGGGTCAGCGCGGCATGAAATAGGTAAACCCGACCGATACCAGGCCCGGTACTGCGCAGCAGGCCGGGCCTTTTGCTTTGCAGCCTGCAGGTTTGCGTTTCACCTCGTAAAATGCAACCGTTACCAACCGTTTTCATTGTCATGAAGAAAACCCCGACGGATGTCCAACCCAAACCCAGCGTGCAGGTGCTGGAGCGCATGTTCCGGTTGATCGATGTGCTGGCGTCCAGGGAGGAGTCCGTCTCGCTCAAGGAAATCAGCGAACGCACCGGCCTGCACCCGTCCACGGCGCACCGCATCCTCAACGACATGACGATAGGCCGCTTCGTGGATCGCCCCGAATCGGGCAGCTACCGCCTGGGCATGCGCCTCCTGGAGCTGGGCAACCTGGTCAAGGCGCGCCTGTCGGTGCGCGACGCCGCCATGGCCCCGATGCGCCACTTGCACAAGCTGATACAGCAGCCGGTGAACCTGAGCGTGCGCCAGGGCGACGAGATCGTCTATGTCGAGCGCGCCTACAGCGAGCGCTCGGGCATGCAGGTGGTGCGCGCCATTGGCGGGCATGCACCGCTGCACCTGACCTCCACCGGCAAGCTGTTTCTGGCCTCGGAAGACACGCAGCGCGTGCGCGCCTACGCCACGCGCACCGGCCTGCCCGGCCATACGCGCAACAGCATCACCCAATTGCCAATGCTGGAGCGCGAACTGAGCAAGGCGCGCCAGTACGGCATTGCGCGCGACAACGAGGAGCTGGAGCTGGGCGTGCGCTGCATGGCCGCCGGTGTGTTCGACGACCAGGGGCAGCTGGTGGCCGGCTTGTCGATCTCGGCACCAGCCGATCGCCTGGACGACGGCTGGGTGCCGAAGCTGCAGGCCGCGGCACAGGAGATCTCGCTGGCGCTGGGCTACAGCACGGGTCAGCGCACCGTGCTCCAGGGGGTGTGAGGACTGAGCCTGAGCGCCACCGTTTTTCCAGGTGGCGCCGCAGCTCGGTCAGCTACGCGGCGTGGCAGCCGCGCCCAGGCTGATGCTGCTGCCGGGGTGCATCTTCTCGACCCAGGAGCGCACCCGCTCGGCATCGCCCAGGCGGCTGAACTTGCCCGCCGAATCCAGGAACACCATGATCAGCTTGCGCCCCGCCACCTCGGCCTGCATCACCAGGCAGCGACCGGCCTCGGAGATGTAGCCGGTCTTCTGCAGACCGATGTCCCAGGTCGGGCTCTTCACCAGGCGGTTGGTATTGTTGTATTGCAGCACGCGGCTACCCACGGTGACCTCGTGCCCCGGGGAGGTGGACAGCTCGCGCAGCAGTGAGTCGCCATGTGCCACGTTGACCAGCGTGGCCAGGTCATGGGCGCTGGACTGGTTGCTGCTGGACAGGCCGGTGGGCTCGACAAAGCGCGATTCCGTCATGCCCAGCAGCCGGGCCTTGGCATTCATGCGCTGCACGAAGGCCGTCAGGCCGCCGGGATAGGTGCGCCCCAGCGCGTGCGCGGCGCGGTTCTCGCTGGACATCAAGGCCAGGTGCAACAGTTCTCCGCGCGACAGCGTGGTGCCCACGGTCAGGCGCGACCCGCTGCCCTTTTCGGTGTCCACATCGTCCTGCGTGATGGTGATGGGCTCGTCCATGGGCAGGCGCGCCTCGGAAACGAGCAGGCCGGTCATCAGCTTGGTCAGCGAGGCAATCGGCAGCACCGCATGGTCGTTCTTGCTCAGCAACACCTCCTTGGTGTCCTGATCGATCACCAGCGCCACGCTGGACTTCAGATCCAGCGGGTCACTGACCGAATGCAGTCCCGCCAGCTGACCAAAGGACAGGCGTGCGGGCTCGGCCGCCATGCGCACCGGCGCCTTGGCGCTACGCGCTGCCATGCGCGTGGACTTGACCGAACCGGCCTTGCGCTGCGCCTTGGCGCTCGATTTCACGGCCGCACGCTTGGCCACCACCTGCGACTGTTTCTTGGAGGCAGCGGGTTTGCGTTCGGCGGCCTGCGCACCGGGAAATGCCAGGGACAGGCCCAGGGCTGCAATGGCCAGAACTTGGGAAAAACGGGTTGCGATGCGAAAACGGGCGTGCATCAGAGGCTCCGAACGTAAGAAACTGTACACCAGTGTACAGAATCAAAAAAAGCCGCGCAAGATCAATATCTTGCGCGACTCTTTTAAAAAGAACCTGAATTATATGGGTAACCAGGCTTTAACCCTGGGCTGCCACACGCTCGGCTTTGCTTTGCAGCTTGTTCAGGGCACTCAGGTAGGCCTTGGCCGAGGCCACGACGATGTCCGGATCCGCGCCCACGCCATTGACGATGCGACCGGTGTTCTGCAGGCGCACCGTGACCTCGCCCTGGCTTTCGGTGTTGCCGCTGATCGCCGTCACCGAATACAGCACCATTTCCGCGCCACTTTTCACCTGGCTCTCGATGGCCTTGAGCGAGGCATCGACCGGGCCGTTGCCGTCCGATGTGCCACGCACCTCGCGGCCATCGATGGTGAAGACGATCTCGGCATGCGGCATCTCGCCGGTCTCGCTGCGCTGGGCCAGGGAGATGAAACCGTATTGCTCTTTCTCCGCCGTCACGCTTTCGTCGCCGACCAGGGCCAGGATGTCCTCATCAAAGATCTCGCTCTTGCGGTCGGCCAGATCCTTGAACTTGGCGAAGGCCGCCATGATCTCGCCCTCGGATTCGAGCACCACGCCCAGCTCCTGTAGCCGCTGCTTGAACGCCGTGCGCCCGGACAGCTTGCCCAGCACGATCTTGTTGGCGCTCCAGCCCACGTCCTCGGCGCGCATGATCTCGTAGGTGTCGCGCGCCTTGAGCACGCCGTCCTGGTGGATGCCGCTGGCGTGGGCAAAGGCATTCGCCCCCACCACCGCCTTGTTGGGCTGCACCACGAAGCCGGTGGTGGTGCTGACCATCCGGCTGGCCGGCACGATCTGCGAGGTGTCTATGCCCACGTCCAGGCCAAAGTAGTCGCGGCGCGTCTTCACGGCCATGACGATTTCCTCGAGCGAGCAATTGCCCGCGCGCTCACCCAGGCCGTTGATGGTGCATTCGACCTGGCGCGCGCCGCCGATCTTCACGCCCGCCAGGCTGTTGGCCACGGCCATGCCCAGGTCGTTGTGGCAATGCACGCTCCAGATGGCCTTGTCGCTGTTGGGCACCTTCTCGCGCAGCGTCTTGATGAAGTTGCCGTACAGCTCGGGAATGGCATAGCCCACGGTGTCGGGGATGTTGATGGTGGTCGCGCCGTCGTTGATCACCGCCTCGCACACGCGCGCCAGGAAGTCGATCTCGCTGCGGTAGCCGTCCTCGGCGCTGAACTCGATGTCGCCCATCAGGTTGCGCGCAAAGCGCACCGCCAGCTTCGACTGCTCCAGCACCTCCTCGGGCGTCATGCGCAGCTTTTTCTCCATGTGCAGCGGGCTGGTGGCGATGAAGGTGTGGATGCGGCCGCGCTCGGCGTCCCTGAGCGCCTCGGCGGCGCGCGCGATGTCGCGGTCGTTGGCGCGCGAGAGCGAGCAGATGGTCGAGTCCTTGATGGCACGCGCAATCGCCTGCACGCACTCGAAGTCGCCATTGCTGCTGGCGGCAAAGCCGGCCTCGATCACGTCCACCTTCAGGCGTTCGAGCTGGCGCGCGATGCGCAGCTTCTCGTCGCGCGTCATGCTGGCGCCGGGCGACTGCTCGCCGTCGCGCAAGGTGGTGTCGAAGATGATGAGTTTGTCGCTGCTCATGGCTGCCTCTGTCGTGGTGAATATTCGATATTAAGCGGCTACCACCTGCATCTGCGGTGCACGCTGCAGACCGCTGAGGATGGCGCGCATGGAGGCGGAGACGATGTTGGCGTCCATGCCCACGCCGTACACCGTTTGGCGCTCGTCGATGCGCATCTCCACATAGGCCACGGCCTGGGCGTTGGCGCCCTCGCCTATGGCGTGCTCTGTGTAATCGAGCACCCGCAGCTGGCGATCGAGCGCCGTCGAAAGGGCCTGCACGAAGGCATCGATGGGTCCTGTGCCCTCGCCTTCCAAGTCCAAGATGTCGCCCTGCCACTGCACCGTGGCCGCCAGCTGCATGCGGCCGCCATCGTCCTGCATGCGATAGGCGGGCGCGGCCACGGCTTGGATCTGATATTCGCTCTGGAACAGCGCCCACAGATCGGCCGCGGTCAGCTCCTTGCCGCTGGCGTCCATTTCGCGCTGCACGGCGGCGCTGAATTCGATCTGCAAGCGGCGCGGCAACTGCAGGCCGTATTCGCTCTCCAGCAGGTAGGCGATGCCGCCCTTGCCCGACTGGCTGTTGACGCGGATCACGGCCTCGTAGCTGCGGCCCAGGTCCTTGGGGTCGATGGGCAGATAGGGCATGTCCCAGATGTCGCCTTCCTTGCGCTCGGCAAAGGCCTTCTTGATCGCGTCCTGGTGCGAGCCCGAGAACGAGGTGTAGACCAGGTCGCCAACATAGGGGTGGCGCGGATGCACGGGCAACTGGTTGCAGTATTCCACCGTGCTGCGGATGGCGTCGATGTCGGAAAAATCCAGCCCCGGGTGCACGCCCTGGGTGTACATGTTGAGGGCCACGTTTACTACGTCAAGGTTACCGGTGCGCTCGCCGTTGCCGAACAAGCAGCCCTCCAGCCGGTCGGCGCCCGCCATCAGCGCCAGTTCGGCCGTGGCCGTGCCGGTGCCGCGGTCATTGTGCGGGTGCACCGACAGCACCACGCTGTCACGGCGCGCGATGTGGCGGTGCGTCCACTCCACCATGTCGGCAAAGATGTTGGGCGTGGAATGCTCGACCGTGGTGGGCAGGTTGATGATGCATTTCTTCTCGGGCGTGGGCTGCCAGACCGCGGTCACCGCATCGATCACGCGCTTGGAAAATGCCAGCTCGGTGTCCGAATACATCTCGGGCGAATACTCGAAGGTCCAGTCGGTCGCCGGCTGGCGTGCGGCCAAGTCCTGGAACATCTGCGCGTGGCTCACGGCCAGCTCCACGATCTCGTCCTCGCTCATGCCCAGCACCACGCGGCGCATCACCGGCGCGGTGGCGTTGTACAGGTGCACGATGGCGCGCGGCGCCCCGGCAAGCGCCTCAAACGTGCGGCGGATCAGCGGTTCGCGCGCCTGGGTCAGCACCTGGATGGTGACGTCGTCGGGAATGCGGTCTTCCTCGATGAGCTTGCGCACGAAGTCAAACTCGACCTGCGAGGCGGAGGGAAATCCGACCTCGATCTCCTTGAAGCCGATCTTCACCAGCTGCTCGAACATGCGCATCTTGCGCGCAATGTCCATGGGCTCGATCAGCGCCTGATTGCCGTCGCGCAAATCCACGCTGCACCAGATGGGGGCCTGGGTGATCACCGCGTCGGGCCAGCGGCGATCGGCCAGGCGCACGGGCGCGAAGGGGCGGTATTTGCTGGCGGGGTTGTGCAACATGGACGGACTCGCTTTCATGGAACAGGAAAAGATGAAACCCGGTTCCAGCGACTTGCACAAACAAAAACGGCCCGTCGCTGGTGCTCACGGGCCGTGGAAGTAGTGTGTGTACGCGCGCGCTACTCTATGCCTGCCCGTGGGACAAGTTCTGTAGTAGTGCTAGCGACAGGAAATGCATAGCGACAGACTCTAGCACAAACGCGAGGACTGCAATTGATCCTCCAGAAATGTGCGGAATTCCTGCGCCGCCGGCGACAGCGCCCTGCCCCGGCGCGTGAAGACCCAGAAGCTGCGCTCCACCACCGGGTCGCCCACCGGGCGCATGACCAGGCCGAACTGCTCGACCAGCGTGCGCGCATAGGGCATGCACAGCGTGATACCCAGGCCCGCACGCGCCAGCGCCAGCGCCGTGGTCATATAGGTCACCTGCATGAAGGCCTCCTTGTGCATGTCGCGCGCGGCCTCGCCCACGTCGCTCACCAGCAGCTCGGTGAACTGGCCCTGCAGCGTGATCAGCGACTGGCCGGACAGGTCTGGCCACAGCAGCTTCTTGCGCCGCGCCAGGGCATGGGTGGGCGGCATCACGGCCATGAAGGGCAGGCTGAACAGCTGCTCAGCGGCGATGTCTGAATTGGCCTCGCGCTCCGGGCCTATGCCGATGTCCACCTCGCCGGAGAACACGCGCGCCATCACGCTCTCGACCGCGCAATCGACCAGGCGCAGGCTCACGCCCGGGTACTGGGCGCGAAAGCCCGCCATCAGCTCGGGCAGCAGCGTGCAGGCCAGCAGCTGCGGCACGGCGACGCGCACCGTGCCGCGCTGCAAATCCTTGAGGTTGCCGACCTCGCTGACCACGCCGTCCAGGTCGTGCAGGATTTTCTCGATCTGCGGGTACAGCTCGCGCCCGGTGTCTGACAGGCGCAGGCGGCGCGTGCTGCGGTCGAACAGGCGCAGGCCCAGGGTCGATTCCAGCTCCTTGATCAGGCCGCTGAGCGCCGACTGGGTGATGAACAAGCGCTCTGCCGCCAGCGTGAAGCTGCCGGTATCGGCCACGGCCACGAAGGCGCGCAACTGGCGCAGCGTCACATTCATGAGTCAATCCGATAAATAGATCAATAAATACCGTTTGAATAATAAATCAATCCGGCCTCAAATACACCCCATCGCACCCTTACCACATAACTCAGGAGCCAACGCCATGACCGACAAAAAATTTGCCTCCCAGGCCGATCTGGAAGAAAAGAAGATCAGCTGGGAAAAACTCAGCGACAACGCCTACGCCTACACGGCCGAGGGCGACCCGAACACCGGCGTCATCATCGGCGATGACGGCTGCATGATCATCGACGCCACCGCCACCCCGGTGGCCGCGCAGGGCGTGATCGCCAAGGTCCGCGAGATCACCGACAAGCCCATCAAGTACGTGGTGCTGACGCATTACCACGCCGTGCGCGTGCTGGGTGCCTCGGGTTACAAAACGGAAGGCCTGGAGCAGATCATCGCCAGCCGCGACACCTACGACCTGATCGTCGAGCGCGGCCAGCAGGACATGGATTCCGAGATCGGCCGCTTCCCGCGCCTGTTCCAGGCCGTGGAGAGCGTGCCCGGCCTGACCTGGCCGACCATGACCTTCGAGGGCGAGATGGCCCTGTGGCTGGGCGAGCTGGAGGTGCGCATCAAGCAGGTGGGCCGCGGCCACACCAAGGGCGACGCCATCGTCTACATCCCCAGCCAGAACATCTGCTTCTCGGGCGACCTGGTCGAGGCCGACGCCGCCTGCTACACCGGCGATGCCTACCTGGCCGACTGGCCGCAAACCCTGGACAACCTGGCGGCGATGAAGTTCGACAAGCTCATCCCCGGCCGCGGCCCGGCGCTGATGACGCCAGCGGACGTGCAAAAGGGCCTGGCCTATACCCGCGACTTTGTCTCCACGCTCTACAAGAGTGCGCAAGAGGCCGTCGCCCAAGGGATGGACTTGAACGCCACCATGAAGCACACGCGCCAGGCCATGGACCCGAAGTTTGGCCATGTCTTCATCTACGAGCACTGCCTGCCGTTTGACGTGACGCGAGCGCACGACGAGGCCAGCGGCATCCGCGACCCGCGCATCTGGACGGCCGAGCGCGACCAGCAGATGTGGCATGCGCTGCAACAAGCCTAAATAAAAACAATAGCTGTCAGCGCTTACCAGATAAGCGCTAGAGCCATATTTCACCATCTTTGAGGATTCGAGAGACACATGCTGAAGACCTACACCTATCCCAAGTTCGACTATGTGCGCCCACCCGAGCTGGTGGAGCAGCACAGCGGCCACTACCCCGTGGTCATCGTCGGCGCCGGCCCGGTGGGCCTGTCCATGGCCATTGACCTGGCGGCCCAGGGGCAAAAAGTGCTGCTGCTGGACAACGACGACACCGTGTCCATAGGCTCGCGCGGCGTGTGCTATGCCAAGCGCACGCTGGAGGTTCTAGACCGCATGGACTGCGGCAGCCCCTGCGTGGACAAGGGCATGTCCTGGAACGTGGGCCGCACCTTCTTTGGCGAGGGCGAGGTCTTCAACTTCAACCTGCGCCCGCAGGACGGCCACAACCGCCCCGGCATGGTGAACCTGCAGCAGTACTACCTGGAGGACTACCTGGTGCAGCGCGCGCGCCAGTTGCCCAACCTGGAGATGCGCTTCAAGAACAACGTCATCAGCGTGGAGCAGGACGACAAACAGGCCACCGTGCGCGTGGAGACGCCCGACGGCGCCTACACCCTGACCACTGATTGGCTGGTGGCCGCCGACGGCGCGCGCTCGCCGATCCGCAACATGCTGGGCCTGGAGATCGACGGCAAGATCTTCATGGACCGCTTCCTGATCGCCGACGTCATCATGAAGGCCGACTATCCCGCAGAGCGCTGGTTCTGGTTCGACCCGCCCTTCCATCCCAACCAGTCGGTGCTCTTGCACAAGCAGGCCGACAACGTCTGGCGCATCGACTTCCAGCTCGGCTGGGACGCCGACCCCGAGGCCGAGAAGAAGCCCGAGAAGGTCATCCCGCGCATCAAGGCCATGCTTGGCGACGAGCGCGAATTCGAGCTCGAATGGGTCAGCGTCTACACCTTCCAGTGCCGGCGCATGGGCCAGTTCAACCACAACCGCGTGCTGTTCGTGGGCGATGCGGCGCACCAGGTCTCGCCCTTTGGCGCACGCGGCGCCAACAGCGGCATCCAGGACTCGGACAACCTGGCCTGGAAGCTCAAGCTCGTCATCGACGGCAAGGCGCCCGCGTCGCTGCTGGACAGCTACAGCAGCGAGCGCTGCTACGCCGCCGACGAGAACATCATGAACTCCACGCGCTCCACCGACTTCATCACGCCCAAGAGCAAGACCAGCAAGGCCTTTCGTAACGCCGTGCTGGAGCTGGCGCAGGACTACCCGTTTGCCCGCGCCCTGGTCAACTCCGGCCGCCTGTCGGTGCCCAGCTGGCTCGTCGATTCGCCGCTGAACACCCCCGACGAAGACGGCTTTGCCGGCAACATGGTGCCCGGCGCGCCCATGGACGACGCCCCCGTCACCGGCGGCAAGACCGCCTGGCTGCTGGGCGACATGGACACGCGCTTTCACCTGCTGCACTACGTGGAAGACGCCGGCGCGCTGAGCGCGCAGCAGGCCCAGGCCCTGGCCGGCCTGGCCGACCACCCCATAGCCGTGCACGCCATCGTCGTGGCCCAGCGCGGCACCGCCCCCGCCGGCCTGGCCACGCTGATCGACGCCCAGGGCGCGCTGCGCGAGCGCTACGACCTGCAGCCCGGCACCAGCTACCTGCTGCGCCCGGACCAGCATGTGGCTGCGCGCTGGCGTCAGCTTGATGCCGCCAAGGTGCGCGCCGCCGTGAACCGCGCCACCGGCAACGTCTAAAACCAAAGGAGACAACCATGAGCCTGAACACCCAGCCCAACCTGCGCGAGCCCGGCAAGCGCTACTTCCAGGCCTATTCGCCCGGCGACGACTTCTACGAGGCCCTGATCGACACCCACCAGGGCCTGTCGGACGAGCAAAGCGCCGCCCTGAACGCGCGCCTGATCCTGCTGCTGTCCAACCATATTGGCGACATCAGCGTGCTACGCGAGGCCCTGGCCATCGCCCGCAAACCCTTCAACAATTGACACCGCTAGCCCCCAAGGAGACAACCATGGCCTTTCTCAACGGCGTACACCATGTCGCATACCGCTGCAAGAACGCAAAGCAGACCGTGGAGTGGTACCAGAAGTACCTCGATGCCAACTTCATCCTCGCCATCGCCGAGAACGAAGTGCCCTCCACCAAGGAGCCCGATCCGTACATGCACATCTTCATCGACATCGGCGGCGGCAACATCCTGGCCTTCTTCGAGCTGCCCACCAAGCCGGAGATGATCGCCCCCTCGGACGCCAACACGCCGTCGTGGACGCAGCACCTGGCGCTGAAGGTGGATTCGGTCGAAACCATGATGAAGGTCAAGGCCAAGATGGAGGCCGACGGCATCGAGGTGATTGGCCCCACCAACCACACCATCTTCCAGTCGATCTACTTTCGCGACCCCTCGGGCCACCGCCTGGAGCTGGCGGCCAATACTTCCACGCCGCAGATGGACAAGGCGCTGGACGATGTGAAGTGGGACATGCTCAACGAGTGGGATCGCACCAAGCAGGCCCCCACCCACGCCCGCTGGATGCACGACGGCTCGGGCCGCGTAGGCCCGCACTGATGGCCTGCGGCTGACGCCGCGGCAAGCCCCCTACCCCTACCCAACCACCCGCGCGCGCGCCCAGGCGCCGCGTGGCGGGCGCTGCTGCGCCCCGCTTCACCCCCCACCCCAAAGAGACAAGCCGCCGCATCAGCGTTCGGCGCTATAAAAAAAGGAGATTTCTCCATGTCCCACGCACACAGCGCAGCAGCCGTAGACATAGGCCGCACGCTAGACCACGGCCCGTTTTCCAGCCTGCAGAAAATGGTGGTGCTGATGGCCGCACTGTCCATCATCCTGGACGGCTTTGACGGTCAGCTCATAGGCTTTGCCATTCCCGTCATGATGAAGGAATGGGGCATAGCGCGCAGCGCCTTTGCTCCGGCCGTGGCCACCGGCCTGGTCGGCATGGCGATAGGCAGCGCCTTCGCCGGCTACATGGCCGACCGCATCGGGCGCCGGCTGGTGATCGCCGCCAGCGTGGCGCTGTTTGGCGCCACCACCATCGCCATCGGCTTTGCCCCAAACATCGACGCCATCACCGTGCTGCGCTTCATCGCCGGCCTGGGCATTGGCGGCGCCCTGCCCAGCGCCTCCACGCTGACGGCGGAATTCACGCCTTTGAAGTACCGCACCGTGGCCGTGACCGGCACCATCGTCAGCTACCCGCTGGGCGGCATGCTGGCCGGACTGTTCGCCAGCTTTGTGCTGCCCACTTTGGGCTGGCGCGCCATGTTCTGGATCGGCGGCGCGCTGCCGCTGGCCTACAGCTTCTTCCTGCTGGCACGCCTGCCCGAATCACCGCGCCTGATGGCGCGCCACAGCGCCCAGTGGCCCCAGCTGCGCACCCTGCTGGCGCGCATGCAGCGCCCCACGGCGGCAGACGCGCCCTTTGTCGATGCCGTGGAGCAGGCGGCCGGCCAGAAGCAGAACGCCGGTTTTGGCGCCCTGTTCAAGGACGGCCTGGCGCGCGACACCCTGGCCATCTGGATGGGCTTCTTCATGGTCATGCTGGCCTCGTACAGCGCCTTCAGCTGGCTGCCATCGATGCTCACCGCCGAGGGGCTGCCGGTCTCCATGGCCAGCTCGGGCCTGACGGCCTACAACCTGGGCGGCGTGCTGGGCGCCCTGGGCTGCGCCTGGGCCATGTCGCGCTTTGGCTCGCGCTGGCCACTGGCGCTGGCCTGCGCCGGGGCCGCGGCCAGCGCCCTGGCACTCAAGGGCGTGGACTTCCACCAGGACGCCAGCCTGCTGATGCTGGGCCTGGGCGTGCACGGCATGTTCGTCAACGGCGTGCAGGCGCCCATGTATGCGCTGTGCGCCCATGTCTACGCCACCCATATCCGCGCCACCGGTACCGCGGCTGGCCTGGCCTTTGGTCGCCTGGGCGCCATCCTGAGCTCGTTCGCCGGCGCCGCCATCATCACCAGCAATGGCGCGCAGGGCTATCTGTCGCTGCTGGGCTATGCCATGCTTGCGGCACTCGTGGCGCTATTCCTGGTCAAGCACCATATCCGCGGTCGACGCGCCGCCGACACGCCCAGCACCAACGCCAAGGCGGCCTGAACGCCGCACCCGACATCACAAGGAAAGGACTCACATCATGAAACTCGCAACCCTCCAGCAAGGCGGCCGTGACGGCACCCTGGTGGTCGTCAGCCGTGACCTGAAGCGCTGCCGCGCCGTACCCGCCATCGCCCGCACCATGCTGGCCGCCATGGACGACTGGGCCACCGTCGAGGCGCAGCTGCGCCAGGTCTACGAGGCGCTGAACAGCGGCGCCATCGAGGGCGAGGCCTTCGACCAGAACGCCTGCCACTCGCCCCTGCCGCGCACCTGGCAATGGGCCGACGGCTCGGCCTATATCAACCATGTGGAGCTGGTGCGCAAGGCACGCAACGCCGAGGTGCCCGAGAGCTTCTACACCGACCCGCTGATGTACCAGGGCGGCAGCGACGGCTTCATCCCGCCGCGCGGCAAGGTGCTGGCCCAGGAAGCCTGGGGCATAGATTTCGAGGCCGAGGTGACGGTGGTCACCGGCGACGTTCCCCAGGGCGCCACGCCCGAGCAGGCCGCCAAGGCAATCCGCCTGGTGATGCTGGTCAACGACGTGTCGCTGCGCAACCTGATCCCGGCCGAGCTGGCCAAGGGCTTCGGCTTCTTCCAGAGCAAGCCCGCCAGCGCCTTCAGCCCCGTGGCCGTCACGCCCGACGAACTGGGCGAGGCGTGGAAGGACGCCAAGGTGCACCTGCCCCTGGTCGTGCACCTGAACGAGCAGCTGTTTGGCAAGCCCAACGCCGGCGTGGACATGACGTTTGACTTTGGCCAGCTGGTGGCCCATGTGGCCAAGACACGCACACTCTGCGCCGGCTCCATCGTGGGCTCGGGCACGGTGAGCAACAAGCAGGGCGACCTGTGGGGCTCGTCGATCGCCAACGGCGGCATGGGCTACTGCTGCCTGGCCGAGGTGCGCACCTACGAGACGATAGAGCAGGGCAAGCCCGCCACCCCCTTCATGAAACATGGCGACAGGGTGCGCATAGAAATGTTCGACGGCCAGGGCCAGAGCATCTTTGGCCAGATTGAGAACGAGGTGGACACGCATGGCGCCGCCTGAGCTCGCAACCCTGCCCGAGCGGCCGGCCACGCCCGCCGGCGCCAGCGCGCACCAGGCGGGTGAGCGCGCCCTGCCCCGGCTGTATTCGTACTTCCGCAGCTCCGCGGCCTACCGCGTGCGCATTGCCCTGGCGCTCAAGGGCCTGGCCTACGAAACCGTCCCGGTGCATCTGGTCAAGAATGGCGGCCAGCAACACGCCAGCGGCTACCGCAGCGCCAACCCGCAGGGGCTGGTCCCGGCATTGCAACCCGCCGTGGGCGGCCCGGTGCTGGCGCAGTCGCTGGCCATCATGGAATACCTTGACGAGGTACACCCCCAGCCCGCCCTGCTGCCCGCCGATGCCCTGGGGCGCTCGCGCGTGCGGGCGCTGGCCCAAATGGTGGCCTGCGAGATCCATCCGCTGAACAACCTGCGCGTGCTCCAGTACCTGACGCAGGAGCTGGGCGTGTCGGGCGCGCAAAAGGACGCCTGGTACGCCCATTGGGTGGCGCTGGGCCTGCAGGCCGTGGAGGACAGCCTGGCGCGCAGCCCGGACACCGGCCGCTTCTGCCATGGCGACACCCCGGGCCTGGCCGACTGCTGCCTGGTGCCCCAGGTGTTCAACGCCAGGCGCTTCAACTGCGCGCTCGATGCCTATCCCACCATCACGCGCATCGTCGCTGCCTGCGAGCAACTGCCGGCCTTCCAACAAGCCGCGCCAAGCGCGCAGCCGGACGCCGAGTAAAGGGGATCAGTGGTGTAGCCCCTGCTCGTCGGGTTCGTCGGTCGAGGTGCTGATCACACTCGTGTGCTGGCCCTTGGCCTTGCGCCAGGCATACAGCACGTAGCCCGACAGGCCGTACAGCACAAAGATGCCGAACAGCACCGTGGGCGGGTGGATGTTGACCACGGCGATGCCCAGCGCGATGAGCACGATGGCGGCAAAGGGCACGCTTTTCTTCATGTGCAGATCCTTGAAGCTGTAGAACGGCACATTGGTGACCATGGTCAGGCCGGCGTAGAGCGTGAAGCCGAACATCACCCAGGTGATATGCACCCAGGACAGGCCCAGCAAGTCCTGCCCCGGGTGCACGCCGGCATCGGTCAGCAGCCAGATGAAACCCATCACCAGGGCGGCGGCCGCTGGCGAAGGCAGGCCCTGGAAGAAGCGCTTGTCCACCACCCCCGTGTTCACATTGAAACGCGCCAGGCGCAGCGCGGCACAGGCACAGTAGACGAAGGCCGCAATCCAGCCCCAGCGCCCCAGGCCCTGCAGCGCCCACATGTAGGCGATAAGCGCCGGCGCGGCGCCGAAGGACACCATGTCCGACAGCGAATCCATTTGCTCGCCAAAGGCGCTTTGCGTATTCGTCATGCGCGCCACGCGGCCATCCAGGCTGTCGAGCACCATGGCGCAGAACACGCCCATCGACGCCAGTTCGAAACGCCCGTTCATGGCCATGACGATGGCGTAAAACCCACCAAACAGCGCCGCCAGCGTGAACAGGTTGGGCAGCACGTAAATGCCCTTGCGGCGCTTGTGCACCAAGACCCCGGTGTTTTCGGTAGCTTCGTCGCCATCATGCATCAAAATGACCTCCAGCGCCCGTCAATAAAGCGCAAACAGCTATATATTTAATAGTATTCAGGATTGCACCAGGGGTGCGAGAGGCAGCAGTGTAGCCCTTGCCGGCACACGCAAAAAAGGCCACCGAGGTGGCCTTGTGCATCACCGTGGCGCTGCCCGGGGCCGCGCCTTTGGCAATCAGTTGCGGCTCTGGTCGACCAGCTTGTTCTTGGCAATCCAGGGCATCATGGCGCGCAGCTGGGCGCCCACCTGCTCGATGGAATGCGCGGCCAGGTTGCGGCGGCGTGCCGTCATGCTGGGGTAGTTCAGGCGGCCTTCCTGGATGAACATCTTCGCGTACTCGCCGTCCTGGATGCGCTTCAAGGCATTGCGCATGGCCACGCGCGACTGCTCGTTGATCACCTCGGGGCCGGTCACGTACTCGCCGTACTCGGCGTTGTTGCTGATCGAGTAGTTCATGTTGGCAATGCCGCCTTCGTAGATCAGATCGACGATGAGCTTGAGCTCGTGCAGGCACTCGAAGTAGGCCATTTCGGGAGCGTAGCCGGCTTCGGTCAGCGTCTCGTAGCCCATCTTGATCAGCTCGACGGCGCCGCCGCACAGCACGGCCTGCTCGCCGAACAGGTCGGTCTCGGTCTCTTCGCGGAAGTTGGTCTCGATGATGCCGGCCTTGCCGCCGCCATTGGCCATGGCGTAGGACAGGGCCAGGTCACGCGCCTTGCCCGACTTGTCCTGGTGCACCGCCACCAGGTGGGGCACGCCACCGCCCTGGGTGTAGGTGTTGCGCACGGTGTGACCGGGGGCCTTGGGCGCCACCATCCACACGTCCAGATCGGCGCGCGGCACGACCTGGTTGTAGTGCACGTTGAAGCCATGGGCAAAGGCGAGCGACGCACCCTGCTTGATGTTGGGCTCGACGTTGTTCTTGTACACCTCGGCGATCTGCTCGTCGGGCAGCAGGATCATGACCACGTCGGCGGCCTTCACGGCGTCGTTCACTTCCAGCACATTCAGGCCGGCCTTGCCGACCTTGTCCCAGCTGGCGCCGCCCTTGCGCAGGCCGACCACGACCTTCACGCCGCTGTCGTTCAGGTTTTGCGCGTGGGCGTGGCCCTGGCTGCCGTAGCCGATGATGGCCACGGTCTTGCCCTTGATCAGGCTCAGGTCACAGTCTTTGTCGTAGAAAACTTTCATGTTGGCTCCGGTTGAGGTTCTGTTCAAAAAAAGAAAACGGTGGATTGTCTTACACGCGCAGAATGCGCTCGCCACGGCCAATGCCGCTGGCACCCGTGCGCACGGTCTCCAGGATGGCCGTGCGGTCTATGGCCTGCAAAAAGGCGTCGTTCTTGGACTGGTCGCCGGTGAGTTCGACGGTGTAGCTCTTGTCGGTCACGTCGATGATGCGGCCGCGGAAGATGTCGGCCATGCGCTTCATCTCCTCGCGCTCCTTGCCCACGGCGCGCACCTTGACCATCATCAGCTCGCGCTCGGTGTACGCCCCCTCGGTCAGGTCCACCACCTTGACCACCTCGATGAGGCGGTTCAGATGCTTGGTGATCTGCTCGATCACGTCGTCCGAGCCCGTGGTCTGTATGGTCATGCGCGACAGCGAAGCGTCTTCCGTCGGTGCGACGGTGAGCGACTCGATGTTGTAGCCACGCGCGGAAAAAAGCGCCACCACGCGCGACAGGGCGCCGGCTTCGTTCTCTATCAGAACGGCAATGATGTGTTTCATGAAATGTGCTTCCTCTTTTTGCGACAACAGCACGATCAAAAAAATGGTCGCAGAAAACTGTCGTTTTTCGCTGCCCTCCCCTGGCGCCGGTAAGCGCCAGGCTTGGCAGGCAATAGATTCGTCAAATAATGCTATTCAATGAATAGCTGCTTGCGCTTATAGGATAAGCGCTGGGTGCCGATTTGCCTTAAAGATCTTCCGACCCCAGCAGCATCTCGGTAATGCCCTTGCCCGCGCGCACCATGGGGAACACGTTCTCGGAAGGGTCGGTACGGAAGTCCAGGAACACCGTGCGATCCTTGAGCTTGCGCGCCTCGCGCAGCGCCGGCTCCACGTCCTGCGGGCGCTCGATGAGCAGGCCCACATGGCCATAGGACTCGGCCAGCTTCACGAAGTTGGGCAGCGCGTCCATGTAGCTGTGGCTGTAGCGGCCCGAGTACTCGATCTCCTGCCACTGGCGCACCATGCCCAGGTAGCGGTTGTTCAGCGAGACGATCTTGATCGGCGTGTTGTACTGCAGGCAGGTGGACAGCTCCTGGATGTTCATCTGCACCGAACCCTCGCCGGTGATGCAGAACACCTCGGCCTGCGGCTTGGCCAGCTTGATGCCCATGGCGTAGGGAATGCCCACGCCCATGGTGCCCAGGCCGCCGGAGTTGATCCAGCGGCGCGGCTCATCGAACTTGTAGAACTGCGCGGCCCACATCTGGTGCTGGCCCACGTCCGAGGTGATGTAGGCCTCCACATCCCGCGTCATGTTCCACAGCGTCTCCACCACATACTGCGGCTTGATGACCTCGGTGTTGCCCCGGTCGTACTTCAGGCAGTCGCGGCCGCGCCAGGACTCGATCTGATCCCACCAGGCGGCCAGGGCGCCAGCATCGGCGCGGGTGGTGGTCTCGCGGATCATGGCGATCAGCTCGGCCAGCACCTCCTTGACGTCGCCGACGATGGGGATGTCCACCTTCACGCGCTTGGAGATGCTCGACGGATCAATGTCGATATGGATGATCTTGCGGTCGTTCTGCGCGAAATGCTTGGGGTTGCCGATGACGCGATCGTCAAAACGCGCGCCCACGGCCAGCAGCACGTCGCAGTTCTGCATGGTGTTGTTGGCCTCTATCGTGCCGTGCATGCCCAGCATGCCGACGAAGCGCCTGTCGGTGGCCGGAAAGGCGCCCAGGCCCATCAGCGTGTTCGTGACCGGGTAGCCCAGCATGTCCACCAGGGTGCGCAGTTCTTGCGTGGCATTGCCCAGCAGCACGCCGCCGCCGGTGTAGATGTAGGGACGCTTGGCCGTCAGCAACAGCTGCAGTGCCTTGCGGATCTGGCCCGCATGGCCCTTCTTGACCGGGTTGTAGGAGCGCATTTCCACGCTCTTGGGGTAACCGTTGTAGGGCGCCTTCTTGAAGGAAACATCCTTCGGGATGTCCACCACCACCGGGCCGGGGCGGCCGGTGCGCGCGATGTGGAAGGCCTTTTTCATCGTCAGCGCCAGGTCGCGCACGTCCTTGACCAGGAAGTTGTGCTTGACGATGGGGCGCGTGATGCCCACGGTGTCGCATTCCTGGAAGGCATCCAACCCGATCGCGGGCGTGGGCACCTGACCGGTGATGATGACCATGGGAATCGAGTCCATGTAGGCCGTGGCGATGCCGGTGACGGCATTCGTCACCCCGGGACCGGAGGTGACCAGCGCCACCCCCACGTCGCCGGTGGCACGGGCGTAGCCGTCGGCCGCATGCACGGCCGCCTGCTCATGGCGCACCAGCACATGCTGCATGGTTTCCTGCTTGTACAGGGCATCGTAGATGTGGAGCACGGCGCCACCGGGGTAACCCCAGATGTACTGCACGTTCTCTGCCTGCAGGGCCTTGACGAGGATTTCGGCACCCATGAGCTCCTGGGAGCCCGATGCCTGCGATGCTGCTGCTGCCGAGGTCAGCTCGGCCTTGGAGATTTCCATGATCAACCTTTGCGAATTTCTCTAACGAAAAACCTTGGGTGCCCCTTGTACGCACTCTTATGGAGCCGACTTGGGACTTGAGGCCTCAGCCATGAGCGAGAGGAGTGAACGCCGAACCGAGACCCGTTTGCCTTTTTGATTTGCAGCGCAGATTATTGCACTGCACACAAGGTCTGGCGCGTCATGCCACAAAAAAACATGCACGCAATGCGATAATTGCCCGCTTATCGACGAGCCCAGTGCCCGCCCGACCGTCACAGCAGGCCCTTCGCGGGTCTTTTGCCTTTTGGCCACCGAACAAGAGCTATCCGACTTCCTCAAGAGCGTGGACAAGCGTGCCTTCAAGCGCACGCTGTACCACGTTCGCAACGAGGAAGCGGCCCTGGACATCGTCCAGGACAGCATGCTCAAGCTGGCCGAACATTACGGCGACAAACCGCCGGGCGAACTGCCCATGTTGTTCCAGCGCATTCTGACCAACTGCACGCTGGACTGGTTCCGCCGGCAAAAGACGCGCAATGCCCTGTTCTCCAGCCTGAGCGACTTTGAAGGCCCGGGCGAGGACGGCGCGGATTTCGATTTCCTTGAGGTGCATGCGGGCGTCCCCGAAGGCGAGACCGCGCAAAGCGCCGAGGACAGCCTGCGGCGCGCCCAGGTCCTGCGTGCCATCGAAACCGAGATACAACTGTTGCCCGCACGTCAACGTGAAGCGTTTTTGATGCGTTACTGGGAGGAAATGGATGTCGCAGAAACAGCCGCCGCCATGGGCTGCTCGGAAGGCAGCGTCAAGACACATTGTTTTCGCGCCGTGCAAACCCTCAGCAAGGCACTGAAGGCCAAAGGAATCGTCCTATGAACCGCACCACAGAACCCAGCATGCAAGCCAATCAGGCTGCCGACGCCTACGCGCGGCGCCTGACGGCGCGCCTGACACACGGCAATGCCGACCTGCCCTACGACATCACCGAGCGCCTGCGCGCCGCGCGCATGCAGGCCCTGGCCCAGCGCAAGCGGCCTGCCATTCAAACGGTGCAGCAGACCGAATCCGCGACGCAGATTCTTGTCCATGGCGCCAGCGCCTCGCTCGGTGGCTGGGGGCGCGAGGGTGGCAACTGGTGGCGCGCAGTGATGTCCGCCGTCCCTTTGGCGGCCCTGGTCATTGGCCTGTTTCTCGTGAATATGGAGCAGGATGATGCCGTTGCCAGCGAGATTGCCGAAGTGGACGCCGCGTTGCTGACGGGCGACCTGCCCCCCTCCGCCTACGCCGATCCAGGTTTTGTGCAATTTCTGAAGTCATCGCACCAGACCCCGTAATCCGCCGACCCGCAAACCCAGCGCCTGCATGCACCTAGCTCCTCCCCGTACCCCCGCCCACAGACTGCCAGCATTCGTGCTGGCTTTTGTGTTGCTGGGCGTGCTGGCCGCCGGCGGCTGGTGGATGACGGCCTATACCCGTATTGCGCCCAGTACCCCTATGCCTGCGCAGGCTCTGAGTGGCGGAAAATTTGGCGAGATGCGGTTTGCCCCGCAACCCGAGGTCGGCCCGCCCTGGTCCACCCTGACCACGCCTCAAAAGGAGGCTCTGTATCCGCTGGCCAATCGCTGGTCCCTGCTCAGCGAGTTGCAAAAACGCAACTGGTTGAATCTGGCAGCCGGATTCCATGCGCTCACCCCAGAGGAGCAGGAAAAGATGCTGGAGCGCATCACCGACTGGGCCAGTCTGAGCGCCCAACAACGCAGCCAGGCACGCCTGAACTACGCCGCCGCGGCCAAGCTGCCCACCGACGACAGGCGCGCCCAGTGGGAGGCCTACCAGGCGCTGAGCGCCGAGGAAAAGAAACGGCTGGCCGCCAGGGCCGCACCCAGGCCGCGTGGAGCAGCCACGGCCATCCACCCGGTGTCGCCCAGGAAACTGGCACGCGTGCCGGCTGCCACAGAGGCCCCGCCGGCCGTGCTCAACCCGCCCAAAATCGTGGCGCCCACGGTTCTGCACCCGGCGCCGATCACCCTGCCGCCGCCGCCCATCGCCGTCGAGACGGCCCCTATCAACACCCCCTCGGCCGTGGCCGCGCCGCTGGCGCCGCTGGAGCCCGCCTCGGGCGCATCCGAGGCCAAGGAAGAGCCGGCGCGTTACTATCCGCCGCTGCATCCTCCGGAATAACCACGCTTGCCGCCCCGCTCCCGCATGTCCACGTCCAGCCCGCCAGGCCCGTCAAAAACCACCACTGGCGCGCCCCCTGCCCCAACATCACCGCCAACCGACGGCATGGCCCCGCCGCTGCACCGGCGCATGGCCTGCTGGCTCTATGAGGGCATGCTCATGTTCGGCGTCGTGTTCATCGCCGGCTACCTGTTCGGCACACTGACACAGACACGCAACGCCCTGGACAACCGCCATGGGCTGCAGGCCTTCCTGTTCATTGTCTTCGGCATCTATTTCGTCTGGTTCTGGTCGCGCGGCCATACCCTGGCCATGAAGACCTGGCATATCCGCGTGGTCGATCGCCAGGGCCGGCTCATCAGCCAAAAGCGCGCCCTGCTGCGCTATATGCTGAGCTGGATCTGGTTCGTGCCGCCCCTGGCGGTGATCGCGCCCTACCACCTCTCGGGCGGCGCATCGGCCGTCATCGTGCTCGGCTGGGTGGCCATCTGGGCATTGCTCAGCCGCCTGCACCCGCAACGCCAGTTCTGGCACGATGCGCTGGCGGGCACGCGCCTGGTGCACCACGAACTGCCGCCGGCGCCACGCAAGAAAAAATAACACGCACCCGCACCGCCATGCCCGATACCCCCGCCCCCCACCCACACAAGCAGCGCACCGGCCTGAACCGCCTGTGGCATGCCACGGGCTATTCGCTGGCCGGGTTGCGCGCGGGCTGGCGCGAAAAGGCCTTCCGCCAAGAGGTCTTACTGGCCGCCGTGCTGTTGCCGCTAGCGTGCTGGCTGGGCCGCGGCTGGGTCGAAACCGCGTTGCTGACGGCCAGCGTGGTGCTGGTACTGATCACCGAGCTGCTCAACTCCGGCATTGAGGCGGCCATAGACCGCATAGGCCCCGAGTTGCACGACCTGTCCAAGCGCGCCAAGGACATGGGCAGTGCCGCCGTGCTGCTCAGCCTGCTGCTGTGCGGCGCTGTCTGGGCTGCGGCGCTTTTCCAAAGGTTTTCCTGATGGCTGATATGGCATTTTCCGTATGCGTCTACCTCGGCTCACGCCAGGGCGACAACCCTTTGTTCACCGAAGCCGCACAGGCCGTGGGCCGCTGGATTGGCCGCCATGGCGGGCAGCTGGTCTATGGCGGTGGGCGTAGCGGCCTGATGGGTACGGTGGCCGAGGCCACGCGCCTGGCCGGCGGAAGCGTGGTGGGCATCATCCCGCAGGCGCTGGTGGACAAGGAGTTGGCCAACCAGCTGTGCGACGAACTGCATGTGGTCACGAGCATGCACGAACGCAAGGCCATGATGGCCGAGCGCAGCGACGCCTTCCTGGCCCTGCCCGGTGGCATAGGCACGCTGGAAGAGCTGTTCGAGGTCTGGACCTGGCGCCAGCTGGGCTACCACGACAAGCCCGTGGGCCTGCTGGACACCGACGGCTACTACAGCGGCCTGATGGCCTTCATGCAGCATGCCGTGAAGAACGGCCTGATGAGCGAGTGGCAGATGGGCCTGATTCGCACCGGCACCGAACCCGCCGGGCTGCTCGCTGCCCTGGTGCAGGATGCCGGCCTGAACGCCACCACCATCCCGCTGCGCGACGTGATCTGACGGCGGTGGTTCAGACCGCCGAGTCGTCCAGCTCGCCGGTGCGGATGCGCACCACGCGCTCCACCGCCGTCACAAAGATCTTGCCGTCACCGATCTTGCCGGTGCGCGCCGCGCCCACGATGGCGTCCACGCAGCGATCCACATCCTGGTCGCGCACCACCACTTCGATCTTCACCTTGGGCAGAAAGTCCACCACGTACTCGGCGCCACGGTAGAGCTCGGTATGGCCTTTCTGTCGGCCAAAACCCTTGACCTCGGTCACCGTCAGGCCGGTCACGCCACATTCGGCCAATGCTTCGCGCACCTCCTCCAGCTTGAAGGGCTTGATGACGGCGGTAATCATTTGCATGGTGAAAACTCCTGGATATGAATCGTTGCGGCCCGGACTGCGTCAGGCCCTGAATTTGTTCGTCATCGGATAGCGCCAGTCCTTGCCAAAGCTGCGGCGCGTGACGCGCACGCCCACGGGTGCCTGGCGGCGCTTGTATTCATTGACCTGGATGAGGCGGGTCACGCGCTCCACGTCGGCGTGTGCAAAGCCGGCGCGCACGATGTCTTCGACGGGTTCATCGTTTTCCATGTAGCGCTCGACGATGGCATCCAGCACCTCGTAGGGCGGCAGGTTGTCCTGGTCGGTCTGATCGGGGCGCAGCTCGGCGCTCGGGGGGCGGGTGATGATGCGCTCGGGGATGGGATTGGCGCCCGTGCCATAGGGGTCGTGGGCATTGCGCCAGCGCGCCAGCGCGAACACGCGCGTCTTGAGCACATCCTTGATCACGGCAAAGCCGCCGGCCATGTCGCCATACAGCGTGCAATAGCCCGTGGCCAGCTCGCTCTTGTTGCCCGTGGTCAACACCACGCTGCCGAATTTGTTGGACAGCGCCATCAGCAGCGTGCCGCGGATGCGCGCCTGCAGGTTTTCCTCGGTAGTGTCCTCGGCGCGGCCGGCAAACTGGGGCGCCAGCGCGGCCTTGAAGGCCTCGAACTGAGGCGCGATGGCGATCTCGTCGTAGCGCACCTGCAGGCGCTCGGCCATGTCGCGCGCGTCTATCCAGCTGATGTCGGCGGTGTAGGGCGAGGGCATCATCACCGTACGCACCTTGTCCGCCCCCAGCGCGTCCACGGCAATCGCCAGCACCAGGGCCGAATCCATGCCGCCCGACAGCCCCAGCAGCACGCCGGGAAAGCCGTTCTTGCCAACATAGTCGCGCACGCCCAGCACCAGGGCCGCCCACAGTTCGGCCTCCCAGCCTTCGCGTGGCGCCACATCTGCTTCAATAGTAATAGCTGCTTGCGCTTGCTGTACCTGAGCAAACAGCATTTTTTCTTCAAATCCTGGCGCACGCGCCGCCACGCTGCCATCGGCGTTCAGAGCAAACGAGCGCCCCTCGAACACCACCTCGTCCTGCCCGCCCACCAGGTGGGCGTAGACCAGGGGCAGGCCGGTTTCCTGCACGCGCTCGCGCATCACCTGCTCGCGCTCGCCACCCTTGCCCAGGTGGTAGGGCGAGGCATTGATGGTGAGCAGCATCTGCGCCCCGGCCTCGCGCGCGCGGCGGGCGGGCTCGGGATACCAGGCATCCTCACAGATCAGCAGGCCCAGGCGCAGGCCATCAACCTCGAACACGCAGCTGTCAGTGCCCGGCACGAAGTAGCGACGCTCGTCGAACACCTCGTAGTTGGGCAGGTATTGCTTGGCGTAGGTTTGCTCGATGCGGCCCGCGCGCAACACGCTGGCGGCGTTGTGGCACAGGTTGCGGCCGCCTTCGCCGATCCCATGCGGCAGGCGCTGCGGATGGCCCACCACCACAGCCAGGCCGGGCAAGGCCGCTGTCGCCGCCACCACCTCGGCCAGGGCCTGCTCACAGGCTGCGAGAAACGCCGGCCGCAGATAAAGATCCTCGGCGGCGTAGCCGCACAGGGCCAGCTCGGGCGTCAGCAGCAGCCTGGCTCCGGCCGCGTGGGCATCCTGGGCAGCGCGAATGATCTTGCGGGCGTTGCCCGGCAGGTCGCCCACCACGAAATTGAGCTGGGCGATGCTGATGGCGAAGGACATAGGGAGAAAGGCGAAAAAACGCGCTTGATTATGCCCGCAGCCCCCATGCCACGCGGGCCAGCGGTTTTGGCGCCATGATGGGCCCCCCACCACCTACGCCCTGCCCTTGACCAGCACCACGCCCCCCTACGAACTGCGGCTGCACGATGCGGCCAGCCAGGTCGACGCCACCGCCTGGGACGCCCTGCTGGCGCTCCAGTCCCAGCCCACTCCCTTCATGCGCCACGCCTATCTGGCCGCACTCGAAACCAGCGGCAGCGCCACGGCGCGCACGGGCTGGGTGCCGCGCTATTTCACGCTGTGGCAGGGCGAGCGGCTGTGCGCCGCCTGCGCTCTCTACATCAAGGCCCATTCGTATGGCGAGTATGTCTTCGACTGGGCCTGGGCCGACGCCCATGAGCGCCATGGCCTGCCCTACTACCCGAAGGCCGTGGTGGCCGTGCCCTTCACGCCCGTGCCCGGAAGCCGCTTGCTGGCCCAGGGCGACGCATCGCGGACGGCGCTGCTGCGGGCCTTGCTGGACTGGGCGCGTGAAAGCGGCCTGTCGTCGCTGCACCTGCTGTTCGCGGCCGACGACGAGCTGGCCACCGCACGCGCGGCCGGCCTGCTGCTGCGCCACCAGGTGCAGTTCCACTGGCACAACCGGCATCCCCAAAATGCCGCCAGGTTCGCCGATTTCGATGATTTCCTGGCGTCGCTGACCCAGGACAAGCGCAAGAAAATCCGCCAGGAGCGCCGCCGCGTGCTTGAGGCCGGCGTAGTGTTTCGCGTGCTGCGCGGACGTGAGATCACGGCCGCCGACTGGGATTTTTTCTACCACTGCTACCAGCGCACCTACCTGGAGCATGGCAACCCGCCCTACCTCACGCGCGGGTTTTTTACGTTGATGCAGGAGCAGATGCCCGAGGCCTGGGTGCTGTTCGTGGCCGAGCGCGGCGGCCAACGGATAGCTAGCAGTTTGATAGCTGTCAGCGCTTACCCATCAAGCGTTAGAAGCGAAAATAGCTTGACATCAACAGCCTATGGCCGCTACTGGGGCGCGCTGGAGCGCGTGGACTGCCTGCATTTCGAGGCCTGCTACTACCAGCCCATCGCCTGGTGCATCGCCCAGGGTGTGCACCGCTTCGAGGGCGGGGCCCAGGGCGAGCACAAGATGGCGCGCGCCCTCATGCCGGTGCAGGCCGGCAGTGCGCATTGGCTGGCGCATCCGGCCTTTGCCCAGGCCGTGGGGCATTTTCTGGCGCGCGAAGGCCAAGGCGTGCAGCACTACCTGGAAGATCTGGACAACCGCAGCCCGTTCAGGCGCGCCCATCAGGACGGCCGCATCAAACCATAGCAGCGGCCTGCACCAACCCCATTTCCGAACCGCTGAGCAAAGACTCAATGTCCAGCACGATGAGCATGCGCTCGCCCACGGTGGCGATGCCGCGCACGAAACTGCCGTCCACCTGGCCCTGGAACTGCGGGGCGGGCTTGATGGCCTCGGCCTGCAGGGCGACCACGTCGGCCACGGCGTCCACCACCGCCCCGAGCACGGTGCCGCCCACGTTGAGGATGATGACCACGGTGAAATCGGTGTATTCGGCCTGCGCGCAGTGCAGCTTGAGGCGCAGATCGACGATGGGGACGATGACGCCACGCAGGTCGATCACGCCCTTGATGAAGTCCGGCGCATGGGCCAGGCGCGTGGGTTGCTCGTAGGAGCGGATTTCCTGCACGCGCAGGATGTCGATGCCGTACTCTTCCTGCCCCAGGCGGAAGGTCAGGTACTCCGCAGCGTTGCTCGTGGCGGCATTGCTGGCGGAAGGACGCTGGGCGGTGGCAGACAACATGGCAACTCCTAGGAAAACGGTATTTGGCAAGCACCAGGGCCGGTGGATATCAACGCCGCCTGACCCCGTGTGTCTCAGCAGAATACCAGCTGAACGTTACTTATTTTGACATTTCTACCAAAAACCTACTAAAGATCACCGTCGCGTCCACACTCGACAACAAAAAAGCCTGCCGGCAAACACTGCCGGCAGGCTTTCACGCAATGCGGATAAGCAGTCCCAGGGCTGCCCCGGATTCAACCCTTCTTGTAGCTCTCCACGCCGTCCAAGATTTCCTTGTGCGCGGCATCGATGCCGCCCCAGCCCAGCACCTTGACCCATTTGCCGTCTTCCAGATCCTTGTAGTGCTCGAAGAAATGGCTGATGGCCTTCAGGCGCATGGGGTTCACGTCCTCCACGGTCTTCCAGTTTTCATACATCGGCAGGATCTTGGTGGTGGGCACGGCCAGCACCTTGCCATCCACGCCGGCTTCGTCTTCCATCTTCAGGATGCCCAGTGCACGGCAGGGCACAACCACGCCGGGCAGCAGCGGATAGGGGGTGATGATCAGCACGTCCACCGGGTCACCGTCGCCCGACAGCGTCTGGGGGATGTAGCCATAGTTGCAGGGGTAGTACATCGCCACGGTCAGGAAGCGATCCACGAAGACGGCGCCGGATTCCTTGTCCACCTCGTATTTCACGGGATCGGATTCGGCCGGAATTTCCACAACCACGTTGAAGGAATCGGGGATGTTGGTGCCAGGCTTGACGTTGTTCAGCGACATGTTTGGAGGTTGGAGTGGTTGATACGAGGTGGCTCCCGCGCCAATGGCCGTGCAGGTCGTAGCACCAGCGGCTCGGGATTAACCCTGGATTTTAGATCGACGCGGCTTGCAGCCAGCTTGCAGGCCGGGGTTTCGCAGTAAATTGCCCCCGTTGGCCAATCGTCTCCAGGCTGTTTGCGGCATCGGCATGGCGAGGAAGCAACGCAGCGGAAGCACTTCCCCGGCGTTGCGCTTCCACCCGTGTGACCCCTTGCCCATGGAGATCGCGTATGGCTGGTCAAGCAGCATTGACTTCCCCCCTGATACTGGCTTTGGCGTGCGGCTTGCTCGCCGTGGTGTACGGCCTTTGGGCCCGCAGCTGGATTCTGTCCAAGGACGCGGGCAACGCCCGCATGCAAGAGATCGCCGCCGCCATCCAGGCCGGCGCCGCGGCCTACCTGGCGCGCCAATACAAGACGATTGCCGTCGTGGGCGTGGTACTTGCCGTGCTCATCGGGCTGTTCCTGGACACGCTCACCGCCGCCGGATTTGTCGTCGGCGCCGTGCTCTCGGGCGCCTGCGGCTTCATCGGCATGAACGTCTCGGTGCGTGCCAACGTGCGCACTGCCCAGGCCGCCACACAGGGCATGGGGCCGGCGCTGGATGTAGCGTTTCGTGGCGGCGCCATCACCGGCATGCTGGTGGTGGGCCTGGGCCTGCTAGGGGTGACCGGCTTTGCCTGGTTCCTGCTGGGCCGCTCGGGTGCGGACGCGCAGCTGGCCGCCACGCTGAACCCCCTGATCGGTTTTGCCTTTGGCTCATCCCTGATTTCCATCTTTGCGCGCTTAGGGGGAGGCATCTTCACCAAGGGCGCCGACGTTGGCGCCGACCTGGTGGGCAAGGTCGAGGCCGGCATCCCCGAGGATGACCCGCGCAACCCCGCCGTGATCGCCGACAACGTGGGCGACAACGTGGGCGACTGCGCCGGCATGGCGGCCGATTTGTTCGAGACCTACGCCGTGACGCTGATCGCCACCATGGTGCTGGGCGCGCTGCTCATAGGCGCCGCGCCGACGGCGGCCGTCGCCTATCCGCTGGCGCTGGGAGCCGTGTCCATCGTCGCCTCCATCATCGGCTGCTTCTTCGTCAAGGCCAGCCCCGGCATGAAGAACGTCATGCCTGCGCTCTACAAGGGCCTGGCGATTGCGGGCGTGCTCTCGCTGGTCGCCTTCTGGTTCGTCACCGCCTGGATCATTCCCGACAACGCCCTGGGCGGCAGCGGCGCTGCAATACGGCTGTTTGGCGCCTGCGCCACCGGCCTGGTGCTGACGGCCGCGCTGGTGTGGATCACCGAGTTCTACACCGGTACGCAGTATTCGCCGGTGCAGCATATCGCCCAGGCCTCGACCACCGGCCATGGCACCAACATCATTGCCGGGCTGGGCGTGTCCATGCGCTCCACCGCCTGGCCGGTGCTCTTTGTGTGCGCGGCCATCATCGTGTCGTACATGCTGGCCGGCCTGTATGGCGTGGCCGTGGCGGCCATGTCCATGCTGTCCATGGCGGGCATCGTGGTGGCGCTGGACGCCTACGGCCCGATCACCGACAACGCCGGCGGCATCGCCGAGATGAGCGAGCTACCCAGCAGCGTGCGCGACATCACCGACCCGCTGGACGCGGTGGGCAACACCACCAAGGCCGTTACCAAGGGCTACGCCATTGGCTCGGCCGGTCTGGCCGCCCTGGTGCTGTTCGCCGACTACACGCACAAGCTCGACAGCTACGGCCAGGCTGTGAAGTTCGATCTGTCCGACCCCATGGTCATCGTCGGCCTGTTCATCGGCGGTTTGATTCCCTATTTGTTCGGCGCCATGGCCATGGAGGCCGTGGGCCGCGCCGCCGGCAGCGTGGTGGTGGAGGTGCGGCGCCAGTTCTCCGAGATCAAGGGCATCATGGAAGGCACGGCCAAGCCGGAATACGGCCGCGCCGTGGACATGCTGACCAGCGCCGCCATCAAGGAGATGATCATCCCCAGCCTGCTGCCCGTGGCCGTGCCCATCGTCGTGGGCCTGGCCCTGGGGCCGAAGGCGCTGGGCGGCCTGCTGATGGGTACCATCGTCACCGGCCTGTTCGTGGCGATTTCCATGTGCACCGGCGGCGGCGCCTGGGACAACGCCAAGAAATACATCGAGGATGGCCACCACGGCGGCAAGGGCAGCGAGGCGCACAAGGCCGCCGTCACCGGCGACACCGTGGGCGACCCCTACAAGGACACGGCCGGCCCGGCGGTCAACCCGCTGATCAAGATCATCAACATCGTCGCCCTGCTGATCGTGCCGCTGGTGGTGGCCATGCATGGCGGCGCCAAGGTGGCGGCCACCGCACCGGCCGCGCCCACCGCCGCCGTGGCCACGGCCGGCGATGCGGCCTCGGTCGTCATTGAGAACGAGAAGGTGATCTTCTATTTCGCAAGCGGCAAGGCCGAGCCGCATGCCGATGGCGCGGGGGCTCTGGCACGCATCGTGGACGGGGTCAAGGCCGGCAAGAAGGCGGTCATCAGTGGCTATGTGGACAGCACCGGCAGCGCTGCAGCCAATGCCGAAATAGCCAAACAACGCGCCTTGGCGGTACGCGACTTGCTGATGGGCCTGGGCGTCGCCGAGGATCAGGTTGAGCTGCAAAAACCCGCCGACATCCAGGCTGGCAGCGGAGCACAGGCGCGTCGCGTGGAAGTGGTATTGATGTAGGCGCCACCAGGTCGACAACCACAGAAAAACCCGCTTCAAGCGGGTTTTTCATTGGCTGGCCAGGCCGATGGCCGAGTTGGGATCGACCTCAACAACAACCCGCGCGACCGCCGCCGTAGCGGGCCTGCATGCGGTTCTTGAAGAACTCCTCGTAATTGAGCGGCGCCTCCTGCGGATGTTCGCGACGCATGTGCGCCAGATACTGGCCGTAGTCGGGCACACCCACCATCATGCGCGCGGCCCGTGCCAGGTAGCTGCCGCTTTCTTGCGCGGCATGCGCCAGGCTGCTGAGGGTAACCAAACCTGGCATGGCGTCAGGCTCCAGTGGCCGGCAAGGGCTGGTAAGGTGTCTCGCGCACGCTCGGTTTGTTGTGCGAACGCGCATGCAGCACGGCCTTGATGCCGAAGATCACTCCCGATACAACCACCAGCATGAAGACGGCGCATAGGGCTGCATCCAGGTAGTTGTTGAAAACGATCTGCTGCATCTGCTCGATCGTGGGCCCCTTCTCCGGCAGCGTTCCCTCGGCCTGGTGCCTGGCGACCTCGGCGCTGAACTTGCGCGCCGTGGCAACAAAACCCACGCGCGGGTCGGCTGAAAACAGCTTCATCCAGCCGGCAGTCAGCGTACAAGCCAGCAACCAGACAGTGGGCACGACAGTGACCCAGGCGTAGCGATCCTTCTTCATCCGGAACAGCACCACGGTGCCCAGCGTCAGCGCCAGCGCCGCCAGCATCTGATTGGCAATGCCAAACAACGGCCACAGCGTGTTGATGCCGCCCAGCGGATCAACCACCCCCTGGTAGAGAAAGAAGCCCCAGGCTGCGACGCACAGGCAGGTCGAGATCACGTTGGCGGGCAGTGAATCGGTGCGCCCCATCGACGGAACAAAGGTGCCCAGCAAATCCTGCAGCATGAAGCGGCCGGCACGCGTACCGGCATCCACCGCGGTCAGTATGAACAAGGCCTCGAACAGGATCGCGAAGTGGTACCAGAAGGCCATCATGCCCTCGCCGCCAAACAACTGGTGCAGGATATGCGCCATGCCCACGGCCAAGGTAGGCGCGCCGCCAGCGCGCGAAATGATGGTCGTCTCGCCCACATCCTTGGCCGTGGCCAGCAGCACTTCCGGTGTCACGGCAAAGCCCCAGGACGACACCACCTGTGCCACCTGCTCGGGTGTTGTCCCTATCAAGGCCGCCGGGCTGTTCATGGCGAAGTACACCCCCGGCTCGATGACACAGGCGGCAATCATGGCCATCGAGGCAACGGCCGACTCCATCAGCATGCCGCCATAGCCGATCAGGCGCGCCTGGGTTTCGTTCTCCAGCAGCTTCGGGGTAGTGCCCGACGAGATCAGGGCATGGAAGCCCGACACCGCGCCACAGGCAATGGTGATGAACAGGAAGGGGAACAGGCTGCCGGACCAGACCGGGCCAGTGCCATCGATATAGCGTGTCAAGGCCGGCATCTGCATTTGCGGTGCGACGATGACGATGCTGCCCGCCAGCAGCACGATGAAGCCGATCTTCAAAAAGGTCGAAAGATAGTCGCGCGGCGCCAGCAGCAGCCACACGGGCAGCATGGCGGCCACGGCGCCGTAAATGATCAGGATCCAGGTCAGGCCGACACCACTGTAGTCAAACCATGGGGCCAGGGTGGGGCTGGCCGCCACATCCTGGCCGTAGACGATGGCCAGCATCAGCAGCACAAAGCCGATCACCGAGACCTCGCCAATACGCCCGGGGCGGATGAAGCGCAGGTAGATGCCCATGAACAGGGCAATCGGCACAGTCGCCGCCACCGTGAACACACCCCAGGGCGAGTGGATCAAGGCTTTGACGACAATCATCGCCAGCACCGCCAGGATGATCACCATGATCATGAAGGCACCAAACAGCGCAATCACGCCGGCCACCGGCCCCATCTCGGTCTTGATCAGATCACCCAGCGACTTGCCATCGCGCCTGGTCGAGATGAACAGCACGACGAAGTCCTGCACGGCACCGGCAAAGACCACGCCCGCCAGAATCCACAGCATGCCAGGCAGGTAGCCCATCTGGGCCGCCAGCACCGGGCCCACCAAGGGTCCGGCCCCGGCAATGGCGGCGAAGTGGTGGCCGAACAGGACGTATTTGTCTGTCGGCACATAGTCCAGGCCATCGTTGTGGCGCCAGGCCGGCGTCATGCGGCTGGCGTCCAGCTCAAGCACCTTCTCGGCAATGAACTTGCTGTAGAAGCGATAGCCAATCAGGTAAACGCAGATGGCCGCCACGATCAGCCACACGGCGTTGATCGGCTCGCCACGCTGCAGTGCTATCACACCAAGCGCCCAGGCGCCAATGATGGCCACTGCGCCCCAGATCAAAAAGCTGCGCAGCGGACTGCCGTGCGTCGAAGGGTTGGGGGTCATTGGTGGTCTCCTCTTGAATGCCTTCGAACATGGCCTTGCACATGATCCACCGGCCTGGCCGGCAAACGCACCCGCATGCCACAGCTTTGAAACGGCGCTGATCAGGCTGGCAACCAGGGCCACCCCGCATCCGGCGTCCGTGGCGCATCTTCACGCCAGCCTCACACGGCTGCAACCGATTGCCCCTGCGACTGGCATCAGTATGCAGGCGCAATCGCCAAGTGCGCACTAGCCAACCATAATCCCCCGATTTGGGCGTTTGAGCCCGACGATGCCCGCCCTCACGGACGGCGCCAGCGGCGAGCCCCCATCTGCCGCACAATGGGCCGCATGCAGTACCACTACATCGCCAATGCCGCCGTAGCCTCCAGCGCCGGGCGCACCATTGCCGTCATCGACCCGTCCGACGGCCAGCCATATGACGAGATCCAGCGCGGCACCGTGGAAGACATCGATACCGCCGTGCGCGCCGCACAGCAGTGCTATGACGGCGTGTGGCGCAGCCTGGCCCCGGCCGAACGCGGGCGACTGTTGCAGCGCCTGTCCGCCAAGATCACCGAGAACGCCGACGAGCTCGCCGCCATCGAGCAGCGCGACTGCGGCAAACCGACCAGGCAGGCGCGCGCCGATGCCGCGGCCCTGGCGCGCTACTTCGAGTTCTATGCCGGCGCCTGCGACAAGCTGCATGGCGAGACCATCCCCTACCAGGAGGGCTTCAGCGTGCTCACCTGGCGCGAGCCGCATGGCGTGACCGGCCACATCGTGCCTTGGAACTATCCCATGCAGATCTTTGGCCGCTGCGTCGCCGCTGCCCTGGCAGCGGGCAATGTCTGCGTGGTCAAGCCCTCCGAGGATGCCTGCCTGTCGATCTTGCGCGTGGCCCAGCTGGCGGCCGAGGCGGGCTTGCCGGCTGGCGCCATCAACATCGTGACCGGCTATGGCCACGAGGTGGGCGACGCACTGGCGCGCCACCCGGGGGTGCGCCACATCAGCTTTACCGGCAGTCCCAGGATTGGCACGCTGATTCAGCAGGCGGCTGCCGAGCGCCATTGCCCGGTGACGCTGGAGCTGGGTGGCAAGAGCCCGCAGATCGTCTTTGCCGACGCCGACCTGGATGCCGCCGTTCCGGTGATCGTCAACGCCATCGTGCAGAACAGCGGTCAGACCTGCTCGGCCGGCTCGCGGCTGCTCATCGATTCGCTGATCTACGAGCCGCTGCTGGAGCGTCTGGCCCAGGCCTTCGAGTCCCTGCGCGTGGGCCCCGCGGCCATGGATCTCGATCTGGGTCCGCTGATACGCCAAAGCCAGCAGCAGCGTGTGTGGGACTTCCTGTCCGACGCGCAGGTGGCCGGCATACCCCTCGTCGCCCAGGGCACGGTGGTGGACGAGGCGCCCGACACCGGCTTCTACCAGGCCCCCACCCTGCTGCGCGACGTGCCCGCGGATCACCGCCTGGCGCAGCAGGAGGTCTTCGGCCCGGTGCTGGCCGCCATGCCCTTCCACGACGAGGACCATGCCGTGGAGCTGGCCAACGCCACGCCCTTTGGCCTGGTGGCCGGGGTGTGGACGCGTGATGGCGCACGCCAGTTGCGCATGGCGCGGCGCGTGGCCAGCGGCCAGGTGTTCATCAACAACTACGGCGCCGGCGGCGGCGTGGAGTTGCCCTTTGGCGGCGTCAAGTCCAGCGGCCACGGGCGCGAGAAAGGCTTCGAGGCGCTGTACGGCTTCACCACCCTGAAGACCGTGGCCATACGCCATGGCTGATGGCCGACTGCAGTTTCAAACCGTTCTTCATGCCCCTGTCACCCCCCTCCCCCCGCACCGCCAGACATATCCGCCGCGTCAACTACCAGGGCTTCGAACGTGACGATGGCCTGTGGGACATAGAGGGCGAACTGCACGACAGCAAGACCTACGACCTGCCCTCGCTGCGCCACCCCGGACAGCTGCGCCCCGCGGGTGATCCGATTCACCACATGTGGCTGCGCGTCACGGTGGACGGCGACCTGGTCGTGCGCGCCATCGAGTCCGCCATGGATGCCCACCCGCTGGCCGGCTGCCCCGAAGCCCAGCGCGCCCTGCAATCCATGGTGGGCGCCAGCATGGTGCGCGGCTGGCGCCAGTCCATACAGACCCACCTGGGCGGCGTGGCCGGCTGCACGCATCTGCGCGAGCTGCTGTTCAACCTGGCCACGGCCACGTTCCAGACCATCAACGCCGCATTCAAGAGCCGTGGCGACGAACCGCCACGCCACCTGGGCCAGTGCACCGGCTGGGACTACCACGGCGAGGGCGTGCGGCAGCATTACCCACGCTTCTACCAACAGCCCAAAAAACTACAAAATAAATAGCGCTTTGCGCTTGATACACAAGCGTTTCAGCCATTTTTTTACATAATTTCAGGCATGGAAGCCGGCTAGCCCAGCACATCCTGCAAAGCCACTTCGTAGAGCGCGGTGAGGCTGTCCATGACCTCCAGCAGACGTTCACTAGTGGTGGCCACGTCCTCCAGCCCGCGCGCATTCGGCTGGCGCTTGATCGCCATGTCGAAAAACACCCATTGGCCCTGGCCCAGCTCCAGCGTCGTGCGAATGGCCGGCGTGGACAAGGGCGCGCCGGCAAGCTGCGCCATGGCACGCTGGAATTCCTCAGCATCACCCGCAATCTGATCGCGCAAAGGGCGGCTGTCGAGCCCCGCGGCCACCAGACCATAGTTCTTGGCCAGGCGCTGCGACAGCATGCGCTGGCGCCCGGCCATGTTCACCAGCCTGGCCGTCGGCGCCTGCGCCAGGTGCTCCAGCGCCTGCGTGGCACTGTTGGCGTGGGTCAGCATCTGGTCGGCCTGGGCCGAGACGGCCTGCAGGCCACTCTTGCCGGCAGGCTGGGCCGTCAGCCCATCCAGGCGCTCGGCACTGCGGCGCACATCGGCCAGCAGACGCGCCACCTCGGGCGGCCAGGCCTGGCGGTCCAGCTCATCCAGGTCGGCGCGCACCTGGCGCCGCGTCTGCTCCAGCGCTTCACGGGCGCGCTCGGGCCTCACGTTCAGATGCAACTGACCGTACAGCTTGGCCGTGCGCTGCGACATCGCGCGAAAGCGCGCCGTGCGGTTGATTGCCGTGGCCAAAGCCATGCGCGCCAGGGCGGTCGATGGCAACGCCGGCATCAGCATCGCGGCAGCCAACGCGCGCAACGCGACACGGCGGCCACGATGAACCTGGGTAATGCCGAGAGAAACACAGGGTAAACAAATGTTAAGCATGGCGCCATTGTCCAAATGCCGCGCCGCCCCGCAATTGACCCACATCAACCGTGAACCAGGTCAGCGATCCATTGACCGGTATCAATCGGCGCAGCACCAGCCAAGCCCCTACTCGCCCCATGGGGCACAATTTGCCCATGGCTGAACGTGTCATTCCCCTCGTGGATCAGCGCAGCGCGGCGCTGCGGCCCGCGGTGCCCAGCGCAGCACAGGCGGCACCCGCCACCGGTCAGCTGCACGACCGCCTGAGCCGGCCGCTGCGCGACCTGCGCATCAGCGTCACGGATCGCTGCAACTTCCGCTGCGGCTACTGCATGCCCAAGGAAGTGTTCGACAAGCATTACCGTTACCTGCCGCATGGCGACCTGCTCAGCTTTGAAGAGATTACGCGGCTGGCGCGGCTGTTCATGCAGCATGGCATACACAAGATCCGCCTCACGGGCGGCGAGCCCTTGCTGCGCAAGGATCTGGAGGTGCTCGTCGCCCAGCTGGCCGGGCTGCGCACCACCGAGGGCCGGGTGCCCGACCTCACGCTGACCACCAACGGCTCGCTGCTGGCGCGCAAGGCGCGCGCGCTCAAGGCTGCCGGGCTGCAGCGCGTCACCATCAGCCTGGACAGCCTGCAAGACGAGGTGTTCCGGCGCATGAACGACGTGGACTTTCCCGTGGCCGAGGTTCTGGCCGGCATCGAGGCGGCGCAGGCCGCCGGCCTCGCCCACATCAAGGTCAACATGGTGGTCAAGCGCGGCACCAACGACCAGGAGATCCCGGCCATGGCGCGGCATTTCCGCGGCAGCGGCATCACGCTGCGCTTCATCGAATACATGGACGTGGGTGCCACCAATGGCTGGCGCATGGATCAGGTCGTACCCTCATCCGAGGTCATTGCGCGCCTGCAGTCCGAACTGCCGCTGGTGCCGCTGGCCGCCACGGCTCAGGGCGAAACCGCCAAACGCTGGGGCTGGGCTGGCGCCGACGGCCGCCACGACGCGGCTTTGGGCGAGGTGGGCGTGATCAGCAGCGTCACCCAGGCGTTCTGCGGCGACTGCAACCGCGCCCGCCTGTCCATGGAGGGGCGGATGTACCTGTGCCTGTTTGCCACCCAGGGCTGGGATCTGCGCAGCCTGCTGCGCAGCGATGCCAGCGACGCGCAGATCAGCACCGCCATCGCCCATATCTGGCAGGGCCGCGGCGACCGCTATTCAGAGCTGCGCGCCAGCCTGCCAGCGGACAGCGGCGCAGGCCAGCGCCGCATCGAGATGAGCTACATCGGCGGCTGAGCGCGGCGCATGATCGACACGCGCGATATCACGGGCCTGATCCTCGCCGGCGGGCGCGGCTCGCGCATGGGCGGAGTGGACAAAGGCCTGCAGGGCTTTCGCGGCCAGCCCCTGGCGCTGCATGTGCTACGACGACTGCAGCCCCAGGTTGGCAGCGTGATGATCAGCGCCAACCGCAACCTGGCCGCCTATGAGGCCTTTGGCGTACCGGTCTGGCCCGACGGCCTGGCCGACCATGCCGGCCCGCTGGCGGGCTTTTTGATCGGGCTGGAGCATTGCACCACCCCATGGCTGTTGACCGTGCCCTGCGACAGCCCGTGCTTTCCTGCCGACCTGGCCAGCCGCCTGGCCGCCGCAGCCACCGACCAGGGCGCCGACATCGCCATGGCAGCAGCCCCCGAACAGCAGCACGACGGCAGCACGCGGCTGCGCACCCAGCCTGTGTTTTGCCTGCTGCGCGTGAACCTGCTGCAGAGCCTGCAAGGCTTTACCGCCGATGGCGGGCGCGAGATCCACCGCTGGGCGGCCCTGCAGCCCTGCGCCATCGTGCCCTTTGACCAGGCCGGGGACGACCCGCTGGCCTTCTTCAACGCCAATACGCCGGCGCAGCTGCATGCACTCGATGGCACGCAAGCGCCATGCTGACCCGGCCTTGCCAGGCCATGGGCTTGCAGCCGCATGAAATATCAACAAAATTGGCACGTAGCGCTTTATATATAAGCACTGACAACTATAAAAATAATAGTGCCAGGTACGGTACCATGCCCCCGGGATGGCGATCCCAAGTGATATCGTCGGCACCACGATCGATGTTTGATGGAGTGAACTGGAATGCCCTTCAGCGCCCAACACCTGCCGCAAGCCCCTCAACGCGAGGCAGTGGATCAACTGCGAGGCGCCGCCGTGCTGGAGTTCGGCACGCCCTGGTGCAGCCATTGCCAAAGCGCCCAGCCGCTGATCCAGCAGGCATTGCAGCCTGAGGGGGAGGTGCAGCACATCAAGGTCGAGGACGGCCCGGGTCAGCCGCTGGGCCGCAGCTACCGCGTCAAGCTCTGGCCTACATTGGTTTTCTTGCGCGACGGCGCGGAAGTCGCCCGGTTGGTGCGTCCGCAGGCGGTGCAGGACATCCGCCAGGCGCTGTCGATGCTCAAGACCGCCAGCTGAACCTACCTGCCCAGCGCCTGCTCCACACCTTTGTTGGCCAGCGCGTCCGCGCGCTCGTTGCCTGGATCGCCCGCATGGCCCTTGACCCAATGCCACTCGATGCGATGGCCGGCACGGTGCGCCAGCTCGTCCAGGCGCTGCCATAGCTCGACGTTCTTCACCGGCTGGCCGGCTGCGGTGCGCCAGCCCTTTTTCTTCCAGCCATGGATCCACTCGGTGATGCCCTGGCGCACGTACTGGCTGTCCAGGTACAGGGCCACCTGGCAGGGTTTTTTCAGGGCCGCCAGGGCCTGTATCACGGCCAGCAGCTCCATGCGGTTGTTGGTGGTGCCCAGTTCGCCGCCAAACAGCTCTTTTTCCAGCGCACCCGAACGCAGCAACGCGCCCCAGCCACCAGGGCCCGGATTGCCCTTGCAGGCACCATCGGTATAGATCACCACCTGATTCAAAAAAGACTCCTCAACAAACAAACCATTCATCCATGATCAATGCCGGCGCGCCACCTGCACCTGCGCGCCGGCCGTTCGGGGCGCCTTGCGCCACGAAGGCTCCAGCAGACGCATGCCCGGCACGCGTTTGGCGGCCACGATCACGTAACCAGCCCCGAGTATCGGCCACCAGCGTGCACCCAGGCTCTCCATCCAGGCATGCCGCTGCAACCAGCGCTCCTTGGTCGCCGCGGGCCGATAGCAGCCAAAGCTGATGGTCTCCAGCTCAAAGCCCAGCAGACGCAGCCAGTCGCGCAGGCGCCCGGGCGAGATGAATTCCCCCACATCGGGCAGGTATGGCTGCCCCCCACCACCAAGGCGCTGGTACAGCCGCGCACGCCCCTGGCGCAGGCCCCACAGGCTCCACGGGTTCAAGCCGCTGATGACCGTCCGGCCCTCGGGTACCAGCACGCGGTACACCTCGCGCAGCGCGGCATGCGGATCCACGCTCAGTTCCAGGGTGTGTGGCAGGGCCACCAGGTCCAGGCTGGCCTCGGCAAACGGCAGAGCCACGGCCTCGGCAAGCAAGGCGGGGGGTACCCCCTGGTCAGCGGCGCCCTCCGCCGGTGGCACGCCTTGTGCCTCGTCCGCGCCCAATGCCAGCCAGCGATGCGGCATGCGGTTGGCGCGCAGCGCCTGCAGGCCGGGCATGCCCAGCTGCAAGGCATGGTAGCCAAAGATATCGGCCACCAGCTCGTCATAGCGCTCCTGCTCCCAGGCCAGCAGATAGCGCCCCGGAGGGGTGCCAAACCAGTGGTGCAACTTATAATTTTCGCCGCTCATGAACTTGCTGCCGCTGCCCGCCTTTACCGACAACTACATCTGGATGCTGCATGACAGCCGCGAAGCGGTCGTCGTGGATCCAGGCGACGCCGCGCCGGTATTGCAGGCGCTGCACGACAAGGGATTGTCGCTGCGGGGAATTTTAGTCACGCACCATCACGGCGACCATGTCGGCGGTGTGAACACCCTGCGCGCGGCCACCGGTGCTGCCGTCTACGGCCCCGCCGGCGAGACCATGCCCCAGCCCCTCACACGCCTGCGCCAGGGTGAGAACATCACCGTTCTGGGCCTGCGCTTTGTGGTGCTGGACGTACCAGGTCACACCGCGGGGCATATTGCCTACTACTGCGCCGAGATGGACGGCGCGCCACTGCTGTTTTGCGGCGATACGCTGTTCTCGGGCGGCTGTGGCCGGTTGTTCGAAGGCACGCCCGGGCAGATGCAGTCCTCGCTCGACCAACTCGCTGCATTGCCAGACGCCACGCGCGTCTGCTGCGCCCACGAGTACACCCTGTCCAACCTGAAGTTCGCATTGGCCGTGGAGCCTGGCAACCAGGCGCTTCTCGACTACCTCGGCCACTGCAACGCGCTGCGCCAGAACGGGCAGCCGACGCTACCCTCGCGCATCGCCATCGAGCGTGCCATCAACCCGTTTCTGCGTACGCGCGAAGCCACCGTGGCCCAGGCGGCGCGCAGCTTCGACCCGCAGCTGGATCCGCACCAACCCGCGGCCGTACTGGCCGCACTGCGTCAATGGAAAAACGAATTCCGATGAAAATTCTGCACATCCTGGGGCTGGCTAGCCTGCTGTGGCTGACCGGTTGCGCCACCACCAACACCCCAGGCGACAACACCCCCGTCCCCCTCCCCGCCCCCAGCGACACCAGCACCAGCCAGGCACCGCAATACCCCGCTGGCCCGCTGCGCCCCATCACCGCCGGCGCGGCCCAGGGCCATGTCGTGGCCGGCATCAGCGCGCCCTCCGATTTGTGGGATCGCATACGCCGCGGCTTTGCCATGCCCGACCTGGAAACCGACCAGGTTCGTGACCGCGAGCAGTGGTATGCCACCCGGCCCGACTACATGCAGCGCATGACAGAGCGCTCCAGCAAATACCTGTTCCACATCGTCGAGGAGCTGGAGCGCCGTGGCATGCCCACCGAACTGGCCCTGCTGCCCTATATCGAGAGCGCCTTCAATCCCCAGGCCATCTCCAGCGCCAAGGCTGCCGGCATGTGGCAGTTCATGCCCGCCACCGGCACCTACTTCGACCTCAAGCAAAACGCATTTCGTGACGACCGGCGCGACGTGCTGGCCTCCACCCGTGCAGCGCTGGACTACCTGCAAAAGCTCCACGGCATGTTCGGTGACTGGCACCTTGCCCTGGCCGCCTACAACTGGGGCGAGGGCAGTGTCGCCCGGGCCATTGCCCGCAACGAGAAACAGGGCCTGGGCACCGGCTACACCGACCTGAACATGCCCGCAGAAACACGCATGTACGTGCCCAAGCTGCAGGCGGTGAAGAACATCGTGGCCGAGCCAACGCGGTTCAGCACCGATCTGCCCGTCATCCACAACCACCCTTATTTCCAGAGCGTGGAGATCACGCGCGACATCGACGTGAAGCTGGTAGCCAGCCTGGCCGGCATACGGCTGGAAGATTTCCGCGCGCTCAATCCGTCACTGCACAAGCCTGTCATCCTCTCTGCCGGCATGCCGCAGATCCTGCTGCCCTGGGACAACGCCCAGGTGTTCCGCAAGAACCTGGCCGCCTACAACGAAGGCCAGTACGCCAGCTGGACCGTGTGGACCGTGCCCAACACCATGAGCGTCACGGCTGCCGCCCAGCGCGTGGGCATGGACGTGGGCGACCTGCGCCAGATGAACGGCATACCGCCGCGCATGATGATCAAGGCCGGCTCGGCCCTGATGGTGCCGCGTGCCGCCGGCAAAGGTGCCGATGTCTCCGAGCATGTGGCCGACAACGGGCAGATCGCCTTCACCCCTGAAATCGTCACCCGCCGCACCGCCGTGCGCGCCGGCAAGCGCGACACGGTCGCCAGCATCGCCCAGCGCTACAAGGTCAAGGCCGCCGATGTCGCCGACTGGAACGATTTGAAGCTCACAGGCAAGTTCAAGGCTGGCGAAAAGGTGGTGATGTACCTGCCGGTACGCCTCACCGCCATAGCACAGGCACGCACTGGTGCCAGACCTGCCGCTGGCAAGGCCCCCGCTCACACCACCGCCAAGGTCAGCCCCAAGCGCAAAGGCGGCACACCATCGAAACGCAAACGCTGACGCCCTGCACCGCGTCGAGCGTCTGCGGTTCGCCCTGCCGCCGGGCTGGCACCCGGGCCTTGAAGGCCAGGGTTCAAGCCTCCGGCTCTGCCGCTTCGACGGCCGCCGGCGCTGCCACCGCCGCACGGTAGGCATGCCAGCTGGCGTGCCCCAGCATCGGCCCCACCACCAGCAAGCCAGCCCCCCAGGGCGCAAGGGCAAGCGCCACCAGCAGCGTGATCAGCGCCCCCCACAGCAGCATCACACCCGGGTTCTCCAGCACCACGCGGATGCTGGCGATGCCGGCCGTGAGCGCATCCGTGTCGCGATCAAGAATCATGGGAATGGACACCACCGTGCTGGAGAACACCAGGGCCGCAAACACCCCGCCCACCAACAGGTAGACGACGACGAACTGCCAGTTCTGCGGGTTGAACACCGCCTGCATCACCCCCGTGGTGGACGGCATGCCGGTATTGAAGAACACGGCAAACACCACCAGTGATGCCCGCCCCCACAGCAGCTCCAGCACGATCAGCACCAGCACCAGCATGCTCATGCTGGACACATGCCGATCCCAGCAGGTGATGGACACCCCCAGATCCGGCGGCAGGCCGGCTTCACGCCTGCGGCTGGTTTCATACAGGCCCATGGCCAGAAACGGCCCCACCAGCAGGCAGCCGCTGGCCAGCGACATGGTGTACTCAGGCTGCGAGCGAAACACCCAGCCCAGTACCAACGCCATGCCCCAAAAGCACGCACCGTAGAAGGCGGCGATACCGGGCGCGGCCAACAGGTCGCGCACACCGCCGGCAAGCCAGCGAAACGGATCCTTGAAACCCAGGGGCTTGAGCACCAGTGGTGCCGGCGGCGCAGCAGCGGGCGCGGGCGTGGAAGAGTCGGTCATGACGGTGGGCCCGCTGTGCGGTGGCTGTGACGTAGCCAGCAACCATACCCAGCGAAACCCTTGTCGCGCATCAAGGAAACTACCACCCCATGATGGTCACGCTTGCGCCCGTGCAAGCTCAGGCGAACGCGCGCTCCATGGCCTGCGCCAGATCCTGACGCAAATCCTGCACCGCCTCCAGGCCAATGGAGAAGCGCACCACCGTGCCGGGTTTGAGCTGCGGCGTGGCGCGCGCGCGCATGCTCGCGAGGTCATAGGGCACGACCAGGCTCATCGGGCCGCCCCAGCTGTAGCCGATCTTGAACAGGCGTAACCCATCACAGAACGCGTCCACCTGCTCCTGGCTGTGGCGGGCATCGATGACCACGCTGAACAACCCAGCGGCAGCGCCCTGGCCGCCCTGCGCACCGCCGCACAGCGCCTGCCAATGGTCATGCCCGGGCGAGCCGGGCAGCGCCGGGTGCAGCACCTGGGCGATCGGCGCCTGGGTGCCCATCCACCGCGCCAGCTCGCGCGCCGCCAGGTCGTGCGCGTGGTAGCGCAGCGCCATGCTGGGCAGGGAGCGCAGCACCGCCTCCACATCATTGGCCCCCACGCCCAGGCCCAGGCGCATATGCGTGAGCTTGATGCGCAGATGCAGCGCCTCGTCGCGCGTGGTGATGCTGCCCATGAGCACATCGCCGCCGCCACTGGGGTATTTGGTCAGGGCATGCACGGAAATATCCGCGCCCAGCTGCCCGTCACCCATCAAATCAAAGGGTGCGAAGGCCAGGCCCGCGCCCCAGGTGTTGTCCAGAACGCTGGTGACGCCGCGCGCGCGGCAGATGCGCACCTGTTCGGGCAGATCGGGAAACTCCAGCGTCACCGAGCCGGGCGCCTCCAGCCACACGAGTTTCGTGGCGTCGGTGATCTTGGCGGCGAGGTCGGCGGGATCGAGCGGGTCATAGATGCGGTGCGCAATGCCGTAGTGGCGCAGCTCGACCTCGGCCAGGGCCTTGTTCGGGCCATAGGCGTTGTCGGGGATCAGCACCTCGTCGCCCTGGCGCAGCAAGGCCAGCGAGACGGTGGCAATCGCCGCCAGACCGCTGGGCACCAGCAGGCATTGCAGGCCGCCCTCCAGGGTGGCCAGGCGCTCCTCCAGCTGGTAGGTGGTAGGGGTGCCATGCAGGCCATAGGTATAGCTGCTCTTATCCTTCCATTCGCGCGCGCGCAGCGCAGACACGTTGGGAAATATCACCGTGGACGCCTTGTGCACGGGCGGCTGCGGCGCCTCGAAGCCCGCGGGCGGCGTGTAGTCGTGGTGGATGAGACGGGTGGACAGGTCGGCTGCGGGTGCTTGAGTCATGTGCAGATTATTAGGGCAACGACCGTTTCCACAGCAGGCCCACGCGCATGGCGTGACAATCGCCCACCATGCCCACACCCGTCCTGCACCGCTGGTTCCCCTTTCTCACATGGCCACGCCCCTCGGGCGAGCTGCTGCAAGGGGAGTTCTGGGCCGGCATGACCGTGGGCCTGATGCTGGTGCCGCAGGGCGTGGCCTATGCGGCGCTGGCGGGCATGCCGCTGGTGACGGGCATTTACGCCTCTCTGGTGCCGGCCCTGGTGGCCGTGCTCTGGAGTTCGTCCACCCGCCTGGGCGTGGGCCCCACGGCGCTGACCAGCCTGCTGATAGGCGCGTCCCTTACTGGTATGGCCGAGCCCGGCAGCGCCCACTGGGTGGCGCTGGCGGCATGGATGGCCTTGCTGTCGGGGCTGCTGCAGCTGACGCTGGGCGTGGTGCGCTTTGGCTGGCTGCTGAATCTGGTCACATCGCCCGTATTGGGCGGTTTCACACAGGCCGCGGCGCTGCTGATCCTGGCATCGCAATTGCCAGCGCTGCTGGGCCTGCGCACCAGCTGGAGCGCACTGGCCAGCAGTCCATCGCTGCAGCATTTTGACTTCACGGCGTTGGCTTTTGGCCTGGGCAGTTGGGCCTTTTTGGTGCTGGCCAAGCGCTGGCGTTCCAGCTTTCCCGCCGCCATCGTGCTCATCGCGTTGGCGGCCCTGATCAGTTGGGCCATCGACTACGCAGATACCGACGGCGCGGTGATCGGCCACCTGCCTTCGGGCCTGCCCTCACCCTACTGGCCGGGCTGGCTGTCGTGGCACGAGCTGGGCACCCTGGTGATGCCGGTGATGGTGGTCACCCTGGTGAGCTTTCTGGAAACCGCATCCAGCGCCAAGGTGGAGCACCAGCAGGGCGGCACGCGCTGGAACGAGAACCAGGATCTGATCGCCCACGGCCTGGCCAAGATGAGCTCGGGCCTATGCGGTAGCTTTGCCACCAGCGCCTCGTTCTCGCGCTCGGCGGTCAACCTGTACGCCGGTGCCAAAACCGGCTGGGCGACATTGTTCGCGCTGCTGCTGGTGCTGGCCACCCTGCTGTGGCTCACGCCGGCGCTCTACCACGTGCCGCAATCGGTACTGGCCGCGGTGGTCGTGACCGCCGTCACCAATCTGATCAAGCCACGCACCATGTTCCAGCTGTGGCGCATTTCACGCGTCGAGACGGTCATTGGCCTGGCCACCTTTGGCCTGACGCTGGCCACCGCGCCGCGCCTGTACTGGGGGGTGCTGGTCGGCATCTTGATGAACCTGAGCCACTTTCTGTTCCAGCGCCTGCACCCACGCATCATTGAAGTCGGTCTGCACGCCGACGGCAGCCTGCGCGACCGCAACCTGTGGCAGCTTCCGCCCATTGCCCCCCGGGTGCTGGCGCTGCGCATGGACGCGGAGCTCGATTTCGCCTCCGCCAACGCGCTGGAGCGCCGCGTCGCCGACGAGCTGGCCCAGCGGCCGGACCTCCTGCACCTGTGCCTGTTCGCGCTGCCCATCAACCGCATCGACGTGACCGGCGTCGAAGCCTTCATGCGCCTGCGTGCCCTGCTGCAAAGCCAGGGCGGCATGCTACATGTGGCCGGCATCAAGCTGCCCGTACAGCGCCGCCTTGAAAGTGCCGGCGCAATGGTGCCGGGCCCCAACTTCGTCACCTATCGCACGGACGCAGACGCCGTTGCAGCGCTGAAAACCACACTCTCCGCACCATAAAATCCGCACCCATGATGCAGCAGCAACCCCTTGTCACCCAAGAGTGCTGGCAAGGCTGCTACACTGCGATTCATTCCATTTGTTTCTTTTTGTGACTGACGCACAGCCCTCCGCTTCCATCCGCCTGCGTGACCTGCAGCTGGCCACGGCCCATGCGCTGGTGGCCCAGTCGCTGGGCTCGGAGCAGGCCTTGCGCGAGCAGGTGCCGTTGCAGTATTTGCAGAACCTGATCGACGGCTTGTGCGAACTCTCGCTCAAGGATCCGCTCACGGGCCTGCCCAATCGCCGCCATGTGGGTGCCGTTCTGGAGCGCGAGATCGACCGCGTGGCACGCTCCGGCGAAGGCGCCCTGCTGCTGATGCTGGACATCGACCATTTCAAGCGCGTGAATGACAGCCACGGCCATCTGGCCGGGGACATCGTGCTGCAGTCGGTGGCACGCACGCTCGAGTCCTGCGTGCGCCCCATGGATACCGTGGCCCGCTACGGCGGCGAAGAGTTCGCCATCGTCCTGCCCGCATGCCAGTTTGGCTTTGGCCGCGTGGTCGCCGAGCGCATGCGCCGCGCCATCGAGGCCACGCCGGTGCGCATATCGCCCTCGCTGGCGCTGAACGTCACGGTCAGCATCGGCGGTGCCTTTGCATTGCAATGGATACGCAGCACCACCAACCTGTGGATAGACCGCGCCGATGCCGAGCTGTACAAAGCCAAGCTCGCCGGGCGCAACCGAGTCAGTATCGAAGAACAACCCGACAGCAGCGTCAGCGCCGAGGAGAAGAGTTTGCTGTTTGGCCCCCTGTACACCCCATCCGGATGGGGCGACCTGCCCCCACCCGTGGATGCACCCACTGGCAGCGCCCACTGAAAGTCAAGCGATGAACGACGCGCTGTCCCCTTCGACGAACTCCACCACCGGTACGCCCGCAACCGAGGCCGCCGGCAAGCCCACTGCCAACCCACCGGTCGATGCCCGCATCATCGCCATCACCAGCGGCAAGGGCGGCGTGGGCAAGACCTTTGTCTCCGCCAACCTGGCGGCAGCCCTGACGCGCCGTGGGCACCGCGTGCTGGTGCTGGATGCCGATCTGGGCCTGGCCAATCTGGACGTGGTGCTGAACCTGCACCCCAAGGTCACGCTGCACGATGTGTTCACCGGCAAGGCCAGGCTGGATGACGCCGTCATCCAGGCAACCGGAGGGTTTTCGGTGGTGCTGGCCGGTTCCGGCATGGTGGAGTATTCGCGCCTCACACCCGAGGTGCGCAACGAACTCTTCAACATCATCCAGACGCTGGCGCCGCGCTATGACGTGGTGTTGCTCGATACCGGTGCCGGCATCTCCGACGTGGTGCTGTTTTCCGTGTCGCTGGCGCAGGAGGTGCTGATTGTGGCCACGCCCGAACCCACCTCGCTGACCGACGCCTATGCCGCCATCAAGGTGCTGGCCACCCAGCAAAAGCGCCAGCAGGTGCGCCTGGTGGTCAACCAGGCCGCGCGCCCGGGCGACGGCCGCGCCATCACCGGCCAGTTGCAGCAGGTGCTGGATCGCTTTGTGACCACGGATACCGGCCGTCCGATGCGCCTGGTGCACATGGGTGACATCCCGGCCGACCCCTCGGTACGCGAGGCCGTGATGCGGCGCCAGTTGCTGATGCAGCAAATGCCGGGCTGCCCCGCAGCCCTGGCCGTGGCCCAGCTGGCCAACAAGATCGAGTCCACTCTGCTCAAGCCGGCCGGTCAGTAGTCTCCAGCGCCGGAAGGCCAACAACGGACGTCAGCGCATCAGGCGCGCCTCAAACCGGGCGCGTGCCGCTGTCCGAAACCTGAAAACCGATGATGGGTGCATTGCCATCGGCAAAGGACACGCCCAGCGCGATCTCCCCCGAACCATGCAGCAGACAGTTGTCGCGGCGCAACTGCACGGCTGTCTCACTGCCGGCGAAACGCACCCAGGTGCCAAAGCTGCTCAGATCGGTAAGCACAAAGGCCCCCTGGCGCCATTCCAACCTGGCGTGCACGCGCGATACCCTGGGATCGATCAGGCACAGATCTGAGTCGGCCGCACGCCCCAGCTGAACTGGCGATCCAGACGAAGCCCGAAGCCGCTGTCCACCGGGCCCGGAGAGTTGGATCTCGGCGACCGGCTGATCGTCTATCCGATTGAGCTCGCTCATCAGATCGGAATGCATGGTGCAGTCGGCCTCTGCATCCTCGCGCCATTCGACCTGGTACATCACCTGGGCCTCGGCCTTGCCGCGCACCTCGACATGCCCCAGGCGAATAAAGCCCACGCCCCGCGCCGGCACCAGGCCAGCCACCACGGCCTGGGTGGCCCACACCTCGGCGCCGCCGGCCAGGTCACACAAACGGGCGGCCACGTTCACGGCATCGCCATAGCAATCACCATCGACCTCGACCACCTCACCACTGGCCAGGCCGACATGGATTGCGACCCGCAGCGCCTGGGGTTGGGACTGGAGCCACTGGCGGTGCTCGCGCATCAAGGCCACCGACGCCGCCACGGCCTGGCCCGGTTGCGCAAAAACACCCAGCACGCCGTCGCCCAGCTTCTTGATCACGCGCCCGCCATGGTCTTGCACGCAAACGCCGATGCCCTGTGTGAGCCGCGTCACCAAGGCAGCGGCTTGCTCATTGCCGAGCGTTTCAAACAGCGCCGTGCTACCGGCCATGTCTGCAAACACTACGGTGGTGCTGGAACTCACGTCCTACTCCCTGTCATGGATATCACTGCCGGTCTGCAAGCCCATGTCGCGGCATGGAGCAGCCACCGAAGGTTACAAATTGCAAGAACTTTATCTTATACGAATTACAACCAGGGGCATTCATATGCCGCCACCCCTGGCTGGACATTGACAAACGTTGACACGCAAATAACGGCCAAGCATGAACCCGTCGGCAACGCGGTACCCGGCAGGGTCACCGCCATCGCCTGCACAAGGGCAAGAATGCTCAATGCGCATGCCCCCAGTAGATCAGCGCGTCACGCCCCTCAACTGACAGTGACACCTCGGCCCCCACGGGCAGCAGCACCTTGGTCGGCACATGGCCGAACGGCAGGTTGCTGAGCACGGGGGCCTTGATCTGGGTGCGCAGCCAATCAACCACGCTTTGCAGCTTGAAACCCTTGTCGTGCGCAGCCAACTGGTAGCCGTTGAACTGGCCCAGCACCACCGCCTTTTGCCTGGACAAGACACCGGCATGCAACAGCTGGGTCAGCAGGCGCTCGATGCGGTAGGGGTGCTCACCCACGTCCTCCAGGAACAGCACACCGCCCTCGATCTGCGGCAAATAGGGCGTGCCCACGAGAGAGCACAACACGGCCAGGTTGCCGCCCCACAAACAGGCTTTTTTCACGTAGATGTCGCGCACCGCGGGTCGGCCATCGGCCAGGGGTTTCTCGGCATGCATGCGCCAGCCGCTGCCCTCGCCATGGCCGGTGAACAAGTCATCCAGGCAGGCAAGCATGATGTCGTCCGGCTCGCCTTCCACCCCCAGGTCGCCCACCAGGGCCGGGCCGGCCCAGGTGGTGGCGCCGGTGCGGGCCAGCAGCGCCAGCTGCAGCGCTGTGAAGTCACTCACGCCGACAAACTGCGTGCCGCGCTCCACCGCCTTGGCCAGGGCCTTGTACTTGATGCCGGGCAGGATGCGCGTGATGCCATAACCGCCGCGGCTTATCAGCGCCACGTCGGCACCGCTGGCGGCCGCGCGGTGGATGGCGGCCAGGCGCGTGGCATCGTCGCCAGCAAAGCGCGTATGGCTGGCCAGGGCATCCTGGTCCACCTCGACCTCATGGCCCATGGCCTGCAGGCGCTTGATGCCGCGGCGGAACGCCGCCTTGTCGCGCACCGCGCCCGAGGGGGAATAGATGTAGATGTGGCGCGGGCCATGGTCGTGGCCGCAGTGGTGGTGGTCGTGGTCTTGGGACAAGGCGGTGTGTCGCACCCTTGCGGGCGCGCTCCGTGGCTGGCGGGCGCCATCGGCAAGAAGGCGCCCAGAAATCAAAGGCGAAAGTATTCCACAGCGCGTGCCGCCAAGGCCCGGGCCTCTGCTGGCTGATCGAGCGCACAGCGTTCCGCCAGGCGTGGCAACTGCGCGGGCAGGGAGCCACGATCCACCACCCATCCGGCAAAGGCACGCGGCCCGGCACGGTGGCCAGCGTCGGGAAATGGCAAGCGGTAGGCAAGGCCCTGCGGCGCCGGCACCTGCAGTGTCAGCAAGCCCGCAATGCGCTCAGGCGCGGCCTGGGCCAGCTGGTGCCAGGTGCCGCCCTGCTCCACCAGCACCACATGGCGCAGGTCGAGCCGCTGCATCAACTCCAGCAGCACCTGGACATGCCAGGCCTGGCCATGCGCGGCCTGCTGCTTGGGCTTGTCACTCTTGCCAAAGCCGATCAGGTCAGGCACCAGCACGCGCTCGCCGGCTTCGACAAGGGCGGCCAGCAGGTGACGGTATTGGTAGCTCCAGCCAGCGCCACCATGCAGCAGCAGCCAGCTGCGCGGCGCCTGCCTGGGCCCTTCGTCGAGGTAATGCAGGCGCAGCCCAGCGAGTGCCGGCAGGTCGCTGACATGGTGCGCCGCCCAGGGATAGCCGGGCAGGTCGGCAAACGCGCTCTCGGGCGTGCGCAGCGCATCGTCGCGCAGCGGGTAGGAGGCCAGCCGCCGCGCACGCTGGGCGCGGCGGCGTTCACTGAAAAAATTCTGCAAGAGCGCCCCGCACTCCTCGGCCAGCACGCCGCCTTCGATCTGGGTCTGGTGGTTGAGAAGCGGCTCGGCAAACAGGTTCACCACCGAACCCGCCGCGCCCGTCTTCGGGTCGGCGGCGCCATAGACCACGCGCGGCAGCCGGGCGTGCAGCATGGCGCCGGCGCACATGGCGCAGGGCTCCAGCGTGACGTAGAGCGTGCAGCCGTCCAGCCGGTAATTGCCCAGCTGCTGCGCCGCCACGCGCAGGGCCGCCATCTCGGCATGCTGCGTGGGGTCGTGGCAGGCAATCGGGGCGTTGCGCCCGCTGGCGATCACCTGGCCATCGCGCACCAGCACCGCGCCCACGGGCACCTCGCCGGCCTGCTGCGCCGCGCGCGCCTCGACCAGGGCCGCCTGCATCCAGCTGGTGTCATCGAGTTTACTCATTTATTTATAGCTTATAGCGCTTATACATAAAGCGCTAGAGGCATATTTTACTGAGTATCGTCCGGCAGGGCCCGTGGCTGCTGCATGAGCGTGTCCAGCTGCTGCCGGATCTGCTGCTGCACCTGCTGGCCTTGGGTACGCGCGGTGGGCGCCGCGCCGTCGATGGGCGCGCCTTGCCCCTGCACGGCCGGCGGCACGGCGATGCGTGTAGCGCCGATTTGCTTCTTCACCAGCATGGCGACGATGGCCAAGGCAATCAACAGTCCAATGAATCCCCAGATCATGCGCATCGCTCGTCCCTCCCGTATCCGCTGCCAACTCCACGCCAGGCCTGGACCCGCCAATTGCAGCCCTGGCCGCATGGGCGCAGCTGGCATGGGGGCAAGGCAGGAATGTAGCCGCACTGGGATAATCCGACCCCTATGTCCCTGAGTCCCCACCTGCTAGAACTGCTCTCCCCCGCGCGCGACGCCGATATCGGCATGGCCGCCATCAACCACGGCGCCGACGCCGTCTACATTGGCGGCCCGGCCTTCGGCGCGCGCGCCACGGCGGGCAACGACATCCGCGACCTGGAACGGCTGATTGCGCACGCGCACCGCTTCAACAGCCGCATCTTCATCACCCTCAACACCATCCTGCGCGACGACGAGCTGGAGGACGCACGCCGCATGGCCTGGCAGGTCTATGAGGCCGGGGCCGACGCGCTCATCATCCAGGACATGGGCCTGCTGGAACTGGACCTGCCGCCGATCCAGCTGCATGCCAGCACCCAAACCGACATCCGCGCGCCCGAGAAGGCGCGCTTTCTGCAGGACGCGGGCCTGTCGCAGATCGTGCTGGCACGCGAACTCGACCTGGCGCAAATCGCCGCCATCCGCGCCGCCACCGACCCCGCCAGAACCACCATCGAATTTTTCGTGCACGGCGCGCTGTGCGTGGCCTATTCGGGCCAATGCTTCATCAGCCACGCCCATACCGGCCGTAGCGCCAACCGCGGCGACTGCAACCAGGCCTGCCGCCTGCCCTACGAGGTGCTGGACGGCGCCGGCCGCATCATCGCGCACGAAAAACATGTGCTGTCGATGAAGGACAACAACCAGAGTGACAACCTGCGCGCACTGATCGACGCCGGCGTGCGCAGCTTCAAGATCGAGGGTCGCTACAAGGATCTGGGTTATGTGAAGAACATCACGGCGCACTACCGCAAGCTGCTCGACGAGATCATCGAAGAAGGCGAATTTGCGCGCGCATCAAGTGGGCGCACCACCTTCAGCTTCACACCCGACCCGGATCAGAACTTCAACCGCGAGTTCACCGACTACTTCGTCAATGGCCGCCAGGACGACATCGGCGCCTTCGACACGCCCAAGACCCCGGGCCGCGCCATTGGCTGGGTCACCCAGCTGGGCGACAAGTGGTTCGAGCTGGAGGTAAGCGACAAGGCCACCATGCTGCACAACGGCGATGGCCTGTGCTACTACGACCTGCAAAAAGAGCTCGTCGGCGTACACATCAACCGCGCCGAAAGCGTGAGCGCCAAAAAGGGCATCTGGCGCGTGTTCCCGAAGAATGAAATTGCCGAATTCAAGAACCTGCGCAAGGGCCTGGAGATCAACCGCAACCGCGACATGGACTGGGTGCGCACGCTGGAGAAAAAATCCAGCGACCGGCGCATAGGCCTGTGGGCGGCACTGGCGGAGACCGCCGACGGCTTTGCCCTGACGTTGACCGACGAGGACGGCTTCGTCGGCAGCGCCAGCCTGGCGCAGGCGCACCAGGCCGCCACCGACGCCGCCAAGGCCGAAGCCACGCTGCGCGAACAACTGGGGCGCTTTGGCACTACGATTTTTGAGATCAACGACATCTCCCTGCGCATGAACCAGCCCTGGTTCGTTCCCGCCTCCAGCCTGAACCAGTTGCGCCGCGACGCCGTGGCCCAGCTTGAAGCCGCCCGCGCCAAGGGTTTCATCCGCCTGCCGCGCGCCCTGCCGGTCGAACCGCCCACGCCATTCCCTGAAGACACGCTGAGCTACCTGGCCAACGTCTACAACCAAAAGGCGCACGACTTCTATGTGAAGCACGGCGTGAAGGTGATAGACGCGGCGTATGAAAGCAAGGAAGAAGAAGGCGAGGTCAGCTTGATGATCACCAAGCACTGCGTGCGCTACAGCATGTAGCCTGTGCCCCAAGCAGGCCAAGGGCGTCATCGGCGTCAAGGGCACCATCAAGGCCGAGCCCTTGCTGCTCATCAACGGCAAGGAAAAGCTCAAGCTGGTCTTTGACTGCAAGCCCTGCGAGATGCATGTGGTGGGCAGGATGAAAAAGTCCGTCATCCACCAGCACCAGAAGGACATGCTGGCCCAGCCCATGCAGTTCTACCGCACGCGGCCGCAGATCAGCCCATAGCCAGGCATTGATCCGGGCAGGCCGCGCCTTGACCGACAATGCCCGGTTGCTACAACCCAACCCAAGGAAGACACCGATGCGCATCGAAACCCTGGCCGTCCACGCCGGCTACACGCCCGACCCCACCACCAAGTCCGTGGCCGTACCCATCTACCAGACGGTGGCCTATGCCTTTGACAGCGCCCAGCATGGCGCCGACCTGTTCGACCTGAAGGTGCCGGGCAACATCTACACGCGCATCATGAACCCGACCAACGACGTGCTGGAAAAGCGCGTCGCGGCGCTCGAAGGCGGCATTGGCGCGGTGGCCGTGGCCTCGGGCATGGCGGCCATCACCTATGCCATCCAGGCGATTGCCGAGGCCGGCGACAACATCGTGTCAGCCAGCACGCTGTATGGCGGCACCTACAACCTGTTCGCCCACACCTTCCCGCAGCAGGGCCTGACGGTGCGCTTTGCCGACGCGCGCGACCCGGCCAGCTTTGCCCCGCTGATCGACGCGCGCACCAAGGCCATCTTCTGCGAATCCATCGGCAACCCGCTGGGCAACGTGACCGACATCCGGGCGCTGGCCGACGTGGCCCATGCCCACGGCGTGCCGCTGATCGTGGACAACACCGTGCCCAGCCCCTACCTGCTGCGCCCCTTCGAGCATGGCGCCGACATCGTGGTGCATGCCCTGACCAAGTACCTGAACGGCCATGGCAACAGCATTGGCGGCGCGGTGGTCGACAGCGGCAAGTTCCCCTGGGCGCAGCACAAGGAGCGCTTCAAGCGCCTGAACGAGCCCGACGTGAGCTACCACGGCGTGGTCTACACCGAAGCCCTGGGCCCAGCCGCCTACATCGGCCGCGTGCGCGTGGTGCCGCTGCGCAACACCGGCGCCGCCCTGTCGCCGCACAACGCCTTCCTGATCCTGCAGGGCATAGAGACCCTGCACCTGCGCATGGACCGCATCTGCGAGAACTCGCAGGCCATTGCCGAGGCGCTGCAAAAACACCCCAAGGTGGAATGGGTGCGCTACGCCGGCCTGAAGGATCACCCCGACCATGCGCTGGTGCAGCGCCAGCTTGGCGGGCGCGCCTCGGGCATTCTGTCGTTCAGCCTGAAGGCCGGCGACGGCGACGCACGCGCCGCCGGCGCGCGCTTCCTGGACGCGCTCAAGCTGTTCACGCGCTTGGTCAACATTGGCGACGCCAAGTCGCTGGCCACGCACCCGGCCTCCACCACGCACCGCCAGCTGGACGCCGACGAACTGGCCAAGGCCGGCGTGAGCGAAGGCATGGTGCGCCTGTCGATAGGCATTGAGCACATCGACGACCTGATGGCCGATCTCACCCAGGCGCTGGACGCGGTTTAAGCATTTTTGGCCTGATTGGCGACATGCCTCAGAGCAGGCCGCAGGCCCTCACCCTCTCCCAGAGGGCTTGCGTATGTACACATCTTTCGATAGCACGCAACGCTTGTTTGGCGCGGTTTTAACTCCCTCGCCCCCTTGGGGGAGAGGGTGGGGGTGAGGGGGTGGTTGGGTGCAGCGCCCGCTTTGACGACCCTCACCCCCACCCTCTCCCGCCAGCGGGAGAGGGAGAAACAGCCGCAAAGCGTTGTCGATGTTGCCTGAAATGCTATAAAAAAGATGTGTGCATACACAACCCCAGAGGGAGAGGGAGTAAAACCGGCGCAACCGGCCGCCCTCGCCCCCTTGGGGCTGAAGGCTGCGGCTCCAGTGCCGCCTGCGGGGAACTGGACAGCCTGCAGAGCACAGCGTCTCGCTGCCGCCCCCGGGAGGGGTGAGGGGCATCTGCCACATGTACATAGTCAGGCGTTTTTTTAGCCTCCGGCGCTTATACAGCAAGCGCTGGAAGCTATGCTTTTGAAAGCATTCAGCGCATATCGCGCGCCAGTCGCACGCCCGTGAACTGCCAGCGCGCCGCGGCCGGAAAGAAGTTGCGGTAGCTGGCGCGCACATGGCCCGCCGGCGTGGCACAGGAGCCGCCGCGCAGCACATACTGGTTGATCATGAACTTCCCGTTGTACTCACCCACCGCGCCCGGCGCGGTGACAAAGCCGGGGTATGGCGCGTAGCTGGACTGGGTCCATTCCCAGACATCGCCAAACATCTGCCGCAGCCCTGCCCCCTGCTGGCGTTCCGGCAGGGGTTGGAACAACCCGCTGTCGGCGAAATGCCCCTGGGAATCCGCCTGGCCTGCGGCCGCTTCCCATTCGGCCTCGGTGGGCAGGCGCGCGCCGGCCCAGCGGGCATAGGCATCGGCCTCGTAATACGACAGATGCACCACCGGCTGGCGTGGCACCAGCGGCCGGCCGCCCGCAAGCGTGAATTCCTGCCAGCCAGCCTCCTCCTGGCGCCAGTACAGCGGGTGGGTGATCTGCTGGCTGCGGCACCAGTCCCAGCCCTCGGCCAGCCAGTGCGCGGGGTTGGCATAACCACCATCGGCCATGAAGGCCAGGTACTCGGCATTCGTCACCGGCCGCGTTGCCAGCGCATAGGGCTGCAGAAAGACGCTGTGGCGCGGCAGTTCGTTGTCGAAGGCAAAGCCCGCGCCTGCATGGCCTGTCTGCACCAGGCCGCCCTCGAACGGCTGCCAGTCGCTGGGCGCAGCCGCCTCGCTGTCTGCCACCGCCGGGGCATCTCGGTAGGCGGGCCACAACGGGTTGCACCACAGCAAATGCTTGATGTCGGTCAACAGCAGCTCCTGGTGCTGCTGCTCGTGCTGCAGCCCCAGCTCCAACAAACTCCAGATGGGCTCCGGCAAGCCATCTTGCTGCAGCAGGCGGAGCATGCGCGCATCGACGTCGGCGCGGTAGGCCAGCACGGTGGCCAGCGACGGCCGCGTCAGCAGGCCGCGCTGCGGGCGCGGGTGCTGGCGCCCCACGCCCTGGTAGTAGGAATTGAACAGCACGCGAAACGCCGCGTCGAACGCGCAAAAGCCCTGCTCGTGCCGCTCCAGGATGAAGGTTTCGAAGAACCAGCTGGTATGTGCCAGATGCCATTTGGCGGGGCTGGCGTCGGGCATGGACTGCACGCAGCAGTCCTCGGCCGACAGCGGCCGCGCCAGCGCCTCGGTGGCGGCGCGCACGGTCAGGTAGCGGCCCACCGCATCGTCGTTGCGCGCCTGCGCTGTGGTGGTGTCGGTGCTCTGGTTCATGGTGGGGCGCATCCTCACGCCCGGGCGTACACCATGGCAAACCAGCCGCGCTCGTCCGTCCAATGCTGGGTGCTGGCAAAACCCGCCTGGCGCAGCAGCGCGGTAAAGGCCGGCAGCGCATGCTTGTAGCTGTTCTCGGTATGGATGCGCTCGCCGGCGGCAAAGTCGCGACCGCCGCCGGGCCAGCGCACGCGCTGCGCGCCGCAGGCCTCCAGGTGCATCTCTATGCGCGACGCAGCGGCGTTGAAGAACGCCCGGTGGCGCCAGCACTGCGGGGCAAAGTCGCTGCCTATCAGGCGGTTCAGATGTGCCAGCACATTGCGGTTGAAGGCCGCTGTCACGCCCGCCGCATCGTCATAGGCGGCCTCCAGCACGGCCCTGTCCTTGGGCAGGTCTATGCCGATCAGCAGGCCACCCCCGTCAAGGGCCAGCGCACGCATCTGCGCCAGCAGCGCCACGGCCTGCGGCGGGTCGAAGTTGCCTATGGATGAACCCGGGTAGAACACCAGGCGCCGCTGGCGCGGAATATCCGCCGGCAGCCGCACGCCCGCCGTGATGTCGCCGCCCACGGCGCGCGCATCCAGGCCCGGCAGCGCCTGGCGCAGGCGCGCCACCGCGCCCTGCAGGTAGGCCAGCGAAATATCCACGCCCACGAAATGCGTGGCCGCCAGGCTGCGGCACAGCGCCAATCCCTTGGCGCAGTTGCCGGCGCCGGGCTCTATCACCACGCCGCCGCTGCCAACGGCAGCCGCAATGGCCTGGCCATGCTGCTGCAACAGAGCCTGTTCGGTGCGCGTGGGGTAGTACTCGGGCAGGCGCGTGATGGCCTCGAACAGTTCTGAGCCGCGCTGGTCATAGAAATACTTGGGCGAGATGCTCGCCCTTGGCGCCAGCAAGGCGCGTGTGATCTCCTGCCGGCGATCCAGGGGCGCCCCCGCCGCCGGCAGCTCCCGCCGTGGTTCAGGGCCGTGCAGGATGTGCGCGATGCGCTGGGACTTGGACTGGGACTTGGACTGGGACTGGGACTGGGACTGGGCAATGACGGGCATAACGCCGCAGCGTAGTGAACCCGGCACCGCCCACCAGCCAGCCATGGCCCGCACCGCGGGTAGGACGAGCGCGCAAATCCCGCGCCAAGGCTTGCCCGATCGCGCCGGCCATGGCAGGCAGCGGTTTAGCCGCCTATGGCATTTTTTGGCCGTAACCCTTTACCATTGGGCGCTGCCAGCTATGTTTTTTGATAAACATGAGACTGCGGCAATACCCCTCACAAGGCCTTCTTCAACTCCGCCACCTCGGCCTGGCCGGGAAACTTGTCCCCGGCGGCAGACAGTTCATCCACCAGCGGCCTGGCCGCATCCTTGCGCCCGGCCTTGAGGTAGATCTTGGCCAGGTTCAGCTTGTAGCCCAGCTGCTGTGGCTGCAGCTGCACCACCTTCTTCTGCAGCTCTACCGCCTTGTCGTGCTGGTTGGCCGCCGACAGCAGCATGGCCCAGGTGTCCATCAGCGGTGGCTGGTTGGGCGCCAGGGTGTTGGCGCGCTCGGCGTCCGCCAGGGCGCCTTCCTTGCCCAGCTGGCCCTTGATCCAGGCGCGGTTGTTCAGCGCGATGGCGTTGTCTGGCTGCAGTGTCAGCGTGCGCTCGAACTGGCGCAGGCTCTCGGGCAACTCGTTGCGGCTCAGCGCCTGGCTGCCCAGGTAGAAGGGGAAACTCGCGTCCTTGGGGTGGCTACGTGTCCAGTCCGCGGCCCAGCGGTCGGCATCCGCTTTCTTGCCGGCGCTCTGCAGGGCGCTGTGCAGGCGCACGGCCAGCTCGGGGCTGTCGGACAGCTTGATGCCCGTACGGTAAGCCTCGGCCGCTTGATCCCAGGCCTTGCCAGCGGCGTGGATATCACCTTCCAGGCGATAACCTGCCTGCTCCCTGGGCCGTTGTTTCTGCACCGTGCGGGCGATGGCCAGTGCTTCGTCAGGCTTGTTGGCCGCCATGGCCAGGTTGACCAGGCCTTGCTGTGCCTCGAACAGGCTGGGGTCGATCTCGAGCGCCTTGCGCAGCTTATCCGCGGCCGCGGCGCGGTCGCCCGCCATCAGGTAGGCGGTGGACATGCGCAGGTAGGGCTGGGGCGACTGGGGCTGCAGCGCCGCCATGCGGTTGAAGCTGGCCTGGGCCTGGTCAAATTCACCATTCGCCGCTTGTGCGCGCCCCTGGGCGTCAAGCAACTGCGCCTTGTCGGGTAATGCGGCAACGGCATTCTGCGCCGCGGCCAGGGCCTCTTTGTGCTCGCCACTGCGCAGCAGGAACTCAACCAGAAACTGATGCGCCAACGGGTTCTTAGGCGCGGCCTCCACCGCACGGCGCAGGATGGCGGTCAGCTCGGCCTTGTCGGCGCCATGGGCGGCGCGCAGCTCCAGCAGCAACTGGTAGGCCTGGATATTGCCCGGCTGCTGCCCGATGGCGGCCTCCAGCCGGGCGCGGGCTTCGTCGGGGTGGTTTTCGGCGTTATCAATGACCGCCAGCACGCCGATGGCCGGGAAGAAGTTGGCATCGATCTGCAGCGCCTGCTCCATGGCCTTGCGTGCGCCGGCCTTGTCGCCCTTTTGCAGCAGGGCGCGCCCGCGCAGGAAGGGTGGCACCACGTCGGCGGGGCGCTTCTTCTGCAGCGCATCGATGGCCTTGAGCGCCTGGTCGATCTTGCCCTGCTGCAGCAGGGTGTTGATCAGCGCCATATCCGCGACCACACCCTCATCCGGCGCAGTGACACCTTGCGTGCCAAGCAACCCCGGTGGCAGCCGGTCGGCAGCCAAAGAGGTGCGATGCATGAGGCCTTGTGGCGTGCCGCTGGATGCGTTGGCCGACTGACCCGCGGCGTCGCTGGCAGCGGATACCGGCAGGGCAGTTGCAAGAGAGGCCGCAAAAAAAACAATGCGGGACGCGATAGCCATCATTTTTCGTTCTCCAGGAAGTTTTTTTGTACCGGGGTATTGGCATCGTTGCCAAGCTCCATGAGTTCAACGGCCGACATTGGCATGAACCCGGCAGAGCCAGCGCGCTGACGATGATAGTTTGCCCCGAAGCACCTGGGAGTTTGATAGCCCGTCGCGGCCGCCGCCTGGGGCAACCGCTGGATGCTCCAGAAAATGTTGCCAAATGGCAAATTTCGATAGCGATATGCAAATGCAGCCCCAACCGGCCATGGCGCATCGCTTTGGCAACCACCCGCATGCCCTCTGACAGGTCATCAAGGGAACACACCACTGGGTAAGCCCACAATACGGCAACAGGCCTATCAGAGAATGCCATCGAATTGATGAACATCAAGACCGTATACAAGCGAGATCGACATAGTCATAACTAGCTATCAAATATTATTCTGTTACGAATTTGACTAAAAATATCCATGGATTTGCCGTACTACAGGATCATGGACGCAGATTGCGCAGCGAGCCTGCCCAATCATCTTTTTTTGGCATGCGCGGCCCGCTGAAAAGGCGCCGCATCTCGTCGCCAGAACCCTCCAGTCGTCCAAATACCAGAAGGAGCAGCTCGCATGCCTGCCGTTTCGCAGCCTCAACAAAAGTTCTCGGTCAACTTCTCCGGCCACGCCGTGCAACCCAGTCGCGACAAGGCATTTTTCAAGTCCATAGAGGAGCTACGCTACCAAGTCTATTGTGAGGAATGCGGCTTCCTGGCACCCGATGACTACCCCGAGAAGCGTGAAACGGACGAGCACGACGCCAACTCTGCGCATTTCGCGGCGCTGAATGAAGCAGAACAGCTGGTGGGGTACGTGCGGCTGGTGTTTCCTGACGCGTTGCAGAGCTTTCCGTTCCAGACCCACTGCGTCTCGATTCTCGACAACGTCATCCTGCCCCCGCCCGCGCAGTCGGCCGAAATCAGCAGGCTGATGGTGCACCAGAACTACCGCCGGCGTCTTGGCGAACTGCCCCCCGCCGGGTTTCCATTGGCCGAAACGCCCGCCGAAGCGCCGCGGGCCAACGACCAGCGCAACCCATCGCCGCAAATCATGCTCACGCTGTACCGCGAGATGTATGTGTACAGCGTGAACAACAACATCCGTTATTGGTACGCTGCCATGGAGCGCTCCCTGGCGCGCATACTCGCCCGCATGAACTTCGGTTTTCAGCAGATTGGCCCGTTTACCGACTACTACGGCCCCGTGGCCCCCTACGTCGCAGATCTTCGGGTGCTTGAGTACCAGGTTGGCCAGCGCGACCCGGCATTGCTCGCCTGGATGCGAGCGCCGCTGGCACAGTCTTGAACTGAATGGGCTGGCTCTCGCTGCTGCCCGCTGGCGCCGTGCGCACCCTGCGCGGCTTTTTGTTGAAACAGGGCCGGCGCATGGGCGGAGCAGGCATGCTGGCCCGCTCAAAAAGCAGTGCGCTGCGCGCCTGCATGGACGCCGCCCGGCATAGCCCGGCCTACCGGACCCTGCTGCAAGAAAGCGGCATCAACCCATCCGGCATTGGCCCCCAAACCGATCTAACCAGCCTGCCCGTACTCACCAAGGCCAACACCTTCGAGCGCTTTGCGCTCGCCCAGCTGGCCCGGCCGCTGCCCGCCACCACGCTGGCCGATGTGCTGACCAGCTCCGGTCGGGGCGGACGCAGCTACGGCTTTCGCCTGACGGCGCGCGAACAGTACGAAGAGGCCTGGTTCGACATCGACCTGGGCCTGCAGGACATTTTTGGCGTGGACGACAAGCCCACGCTGCTCGTCAACTGTCTGCCCATGGGGGTGGTGTTTCGCTCGCGCGCGGTGGCCGTGGCCAATGTCAGCGTGCGCGAGGACATGGCCTGCTCCATCCTGCGTGACGTGGGCCCAGGCTTTGCACAAACCCTGCTGTGCACCGACCCGATGTTCATCCGCCGGCTGCTGGACGAGGCACAAGCCGTGGGCGTGGACTGGCGCGCCCTCGGCACCAGCGTGATTCTGGGCGAAGAGGTGCTGGTGGAGACCCAGCGCGACTACATCGCCGCGCGCATGGGCATAGCCATCGACCGCGACCCGCACCGCCTGGTGGGCAGCTCGTTCGGCGTGGGCGAGCTGGGCCTGAACCTGCTGTTTGAAACGCGCGAGACCATACGCATGCGCCGCGCCATGCGTGGCAACCCGGCCCTGGCGCAGCTGCTGTGCGGCGGTGCGCCACCGGACGCCCTGCCCTCGGTGTTCTGCTACAACCCGCTGCGCACCCACCTGGAGGTGCTGAACCCCGACGCGAATGGCTTTGGCGAGCTGTGCATCACCATGCTGGGCGCCGGCAACGTCATTGCCCTGCCGCGCTACGCCACCGGCGACATGGCCCGGCTGGTGCCGGCGCAGGACGCACAACAGGCCGCTGCCCTGGCCGGTGTGCAGGCCCCGTGGCTGCCCGTGGCGCTGGTGCAGGGGCGCATCAAGGATCGCCGCACCGGCCTGCCATCGGTCGAGGCCATCAAGGAGCTGATCTACCGCGATCACGCCATTGCCGACCAATTGAGTGGAGCCTTTCGCCTGGAGCCTGCAGGCGATGGACGCCCTCGCCTCACCCTGCAGGCCAACATGGCACAGGCCGCCACCCTTGAGCTGGCCCGGCGGCTGGCGCAACTGGGCGCAGAGAGCGGTTTGGCCAACCTGCAGGTGCAGGTACTCGGGCCGGAGGAATTCCCATGGCGCCCCGCGCTGGACTATGAACGCAAGTTCGACTACCTGGCGGCGGCCCCGGTTTGAGTGTCGGTTTATTTGACACAAAAACCGTGCACCATTCTGGCGGCCAAAGATTCTTCTTGCTTTTCAATGACTTAGTAAATATTAGAATTTTGGCATGTTTCATGCTTCACAAAAATGAGGCGGTTTGAAGCGTCAGCAACTGGCCAAAACCAGCAACCAGACAGCCTCATACGCCACCCACCTCATAGGAGAGTCATCATGAAGCATCTTGGCAAAATCCTGATCGCTGCAGGCACCCTGGCCCTCGGCAGCATGGGTCACGCAGCCCCTGTCACCGATTGGGCTGTGACGACTGTCGGCACATGGACTGCTTGGGCACCCTCTGGAGTCACCCATAACGGCGATACCTTGTCCTGGGGTGTGCCGAACACCCCGGGCGGTCAGCAAAGCTCTCTGGTCATCACCAATCCAGGCGTACAAAACATCCAGACATATACCGGACTGAACCCCCCGCAGGTCGCTCCCTACCTTGCAAACAGCGTCGCGCTGACGCATAACAACTTCGTTCTTCAGGGCGGCAGCCCTACTTTGACATCCGCAACACTGTCGGTTGCGATGACGGTTCAGGCCACTAATCCAGCCGGGCTTAGTCAAGCGCTGCAAACGATCAATTACAAGATCAAGTTTGTCGAAACCACGAATTCCGCCGGAACCTGCGCCGCAGCCAGCCCGCCCGGTAACCCCTGCAACGACATCTTCGTGCTGCTCGACAGCCCGCTGCTCAACGAAACGTTCAACTACGGCGGCATTGACTACTACGTGAATGCCTTCCCGCTCGCAGGCAATGTGTTGAGCACGCTGCTCGATCCTGTGTGCGGTGCTGCCAACGTGGCGAATGGCTGCACTGGCTTCACCACCATTGAGAACCAAAGCAACGTCTTGCCCTGGGGCCTGACCATTTCCACCAACCCGCTGCAGGTACCCGAGCCTGGTTCGCTGGCCCTGATCGGCCTGGCACTGGCAGGCGCTGGCCTGATCAGCCGCCGCCGCCGCAGCGCCTGATGGCGTGAACGGCAGGCACCGCTCCCTGGCGGTGCCATGAAATGAGCAAAGGGGCTCGCCAAGGCGAGCCCCTTTTTTTGTGTTCCAGCCTCTCCAGGCAGAAAAAAAGGGCTGGCGCCATGCGGCGCCAGCCCACCAATGACGGCCGAAGCCTGTACCGTTCAGAAGCGGTAGCCCACACCCAGCCCCACCAGCACCGGATCGACCTTGAACCGGCCCACGCCGCCACTGACCGTGGTGTCTATATAGACCTTCTTCACGTCGAGGTTCAGCGACCAGTGCTTGTCCAGCGCGTAGTCAAAGCCCAGTTGCAGGGCCGGGCCCCAACTGTTCTTCTTCACCGTCAGCGCGCCACCGGCAATGTCCACGCCCGAGAAGCGCGTGTAGTTGATGCCCGCGCCCACATAGGGCTTGAACGCGCCCAGGCCGGTGAAGTGGTACTGGGCGAGCAGCGTGGGCGGCAGATGCTTGACGCTGCCGATCTTGGTGCCGCCCAGGCGCACGTCGTGCTTTTGCGGGTAGGTCAGGATCAGCTCGGCGGCAAAGTTGGGTGTAAAGAAATACGACACATCGACCTCGGGGATCCATTTGTCGTTGATGCTCACACCAGCAGCGCCGGCGGCGCCGCCATTGTCGCTGTCGATATGCACGGCACGGGCGCGCACCAGCCATTGACCGTCCTGCTGCGCGTAAGCCGCGCCGGTGGTCGTTGCACACAAAATGGCCAGTGCCAGCAGATTCTTTTTCATGGACTTGATACCTTGGTTGAACGGGGACGCCCCCCGTACATGTATTAGACCCACCCAAAAAATGGTCAACCTTGCCTTAAGTCAACATTCAAATGTCTTTGCCCTTACGCATTTGCCGGTGTCACAAAAAACGCACAGCCACGGGCGCGACCGTCACCCGCGCGCGGCAGCGGGGCCGCGCAGACGCTGGACGAGCAGCCATGCGCCCAGTACCAGGGCGCCTGCCATCAGCCCCACCACGGCGTTGAGCAGGTTGGTCGTCAGGGCCGACCACACCCCGCCCAGCGGCCAGGCGCCCGCAGCAGCGCCCATGGCCTCTATGCCGTGGTGCAACGCGGGTATGCCATGCACCAGAATGCCGCCGCCCACCAGGAACATGGCGGCCATGCCCGCCACCGACAAGAACTTCATGAGCCGCGGCGCCGCCGCCAGCAACCCGCGCCCCACGGCCTGGGCCACGGCGCTGGCCTTGCCGCTGAGCCACAGGCCCAGGTCGTCAAGCTTGACGATGCCGGCCACCAGACCATAGACACCCACGGTCATCAACAGCGCAATGCTGACCAGCACGGCCACCTGCTGCGCAAACGGCGCTGCGGCCACCGTGCCCAGGGCGATGACGATGATCTCGGCCGAGAGGATGAAGTCGGTGCGCACCGCGCCCTTGATCTTGTCCTTCTCAAAATCCACCAGGTTCACCGCGGCATTGGCGTTGGCCTGGGCATGGCTGGCGTGCGCGGCCTCGTCCTCGGCGGCGCTGTGCAGGAATTTGTGCGCCAGCTTCTCCACGCCCTCAAAGCACAAAAAGGCGCCGCCCAGCATCAAGAGCGGCGTGATCAGCACGGGCAGCAAGGCGCTGATGGCCAGCGCCGCCGGCACCAGGATGGCCTTGTTCACCAGCGAACCCTTGGCCACGGCCCAGACCACGGGGATCTCGCGCTCGGCGCGCACGCCGGTGACCTGCTGGGCGTTGAGCGCCAGGTCGTCGCCCAGCACGCCGGCGGTCTTCTGCGTCGCCACCTTGGTCATGGCGGCCACGTCGTCGGCCACGGCGGCGCTCTTCTTGGCGGCCACCTTGGTCATCACGGCGACGTCGTCGAGGATGGTGGCAATGTCGTCGAGCAGGGTCAAAAGGCTGGCACCGGCCATGAATCACTCCACAGATTGAGAAGAACGGAATTATGAACAAAAAAGCCCCTGGCGCTTGACAGACAAGCGCCAGGAGCTATTGTTTTCATAGTGTCAAGGTATCAGTTACTCACCGCGCACCGCGTAACCCGCAGATCCATGAAACTGGCGCGCCCCAAGCCAGGGCAGCCAAGCAAGGGCCGCCCCGCAGCGAGGGCTGCGTCCCCCTGCCCGCATTGCGCAGCAATGCGAGAGCGGGGGGAAGGCGCGAAGCGACTCAGGGGAGTGATTCACGTTAACCGACCCACTTGCGCGCATTGCGCCAGATGCGCATCCAGGGGCTCAGAGCGTCCTGCCCACCGGTGGCGGCCAGGTCCGTCCAGCTCATCTGGATGTTGCGAAACGCCCGCTCGGGGTGCGGCATCATGGCCGTGAAGCGGCCGTCCTGCGTGGTCACGGCGGTCAGGCCGCCGGGGCTGCCGTTGGGGTTGAACGGGTACTGTTCGGTCGCCTGGCCATGGTTGTTGACGAAGCGCATGGCGGGCAGCACCTTGTCGGCGTTGCCGCGGCGCTCGAAGTTGGCATAGCCCTCGCCGTGCGAGACGACGATGGGCAGGCGGCTGCCGGCCATGCCCTGCAGGAACAGGCTGGGTGATGCCAGCACCTCGACCATGGACAGGCGCGCCTCGAAGCGGTGGCTCTGGTTGGTGGTAAAGCGCGGCCAGGCCTGGGCGCCGGGGATGATGTCGGCCAGCTCGGCAAACATCTGGCAGCCGTTGCACACGCCCAGGGCAAAGGTATCGCCACGGCCAAAGAATTGCTGGAACTGCTCGGACAAGGCCGGGTTGAAGGTGATGGAACGCGCCCAGCCAATGCCCGCGCCCAGCGTGTCGCCGTAGCTAAACCCCCCGCAGGCGACCACGCCGGCAAAGTCTGAGAGGCGTGCGCGGCCGGCCTGCAGGTCGGTCATGTGCACGTCGAAGGCCTCGAAGCCGGCCTCGGTGAAGGCGTAGGCCATCTCCACATGCGAGTTCACGCCCTGCTCGCGCAGCACGGCCACCTTGGGGCGCGCCAGGTTCACAAAGGGCGCGGCCACGTCGTCCAGCGGGTCGAAGGTCAGCTGCACATGCAGGCCGGGGTTGGACGGATCGCCCATGGCGGCATGTTCGCTGTCGGCGCAGGCCGGGTTGTCGCGCTGCTGGCAGATCTTCCAGCTGACGGAGTCCCAGACCTGGTGCAGGTCGGACAGGCTGGCGCCAAACACCTTTTTGGCGTCGCGCCAGACCTGCAGCTCGCCCTTGCCGGCATCGACCGGCGAGGCCACCGGGCGCGTCTTGCCAATGGTGTGGCTGCACTGGATCAGGCCATGCTCGCGCAGGGTCTGCATCACGGCGCTGCGATCGGCGGTGCGGATCTGCAGCACCACGCCCAGCTCCTCGTTGAATAGCGCGGCGAGCGTCTGGGCCTCGCGCCGGCCGCTGACCTGCTGGCCCCAGTTCTTGCCCTCGCCGCTGTCCATGCGGCTGTCGCTGATGCCATCGCCCTCGGTGATGAGCATGTCCACGTTCAGCGCCACGCCCAGCTGGCCGGCAAAGGCCATCTCGGCCACCGTGGCCAGCAGGCCGCCGTCGCCCTTGTCGTGGTAGGCCAGGATCTTTCCTTCAGCCCGCAGCGCGTTCACGGCGTTCACCAGGGCGATCAGGTCCTTGGCGTCGTCCAGGTCCGGCGTTTCATTGCCCGACTGGCCCAGCACCTGGCCCAGGATGGAGCCGCCCATGCGGTTTTTGCCGCGGCCCAGGTCGATCAGCACCAGGGTGCTGTCTTCTTCGCGGGCGTCGAGCTGCGGCGTGAGCGTGCCGCGCACGTCCGCCAGCGTGGCGAAGGCGGTGATGATCAGGCTGACGGGCGAGGTGACCTTCTTCGTCTGCCCGCCCTCCTGCCACTGCGTGCGCATGGACAAGCTGTCCTTGCCCACGGGAATCGAGATGCCAAGCTGCGGGCACAGCTCCATGCCCACGGCCTTGACGGTGGCGTACAGGTCGGCGTCCTCGCCCGGTTCGCCGCAGGCCGCCATCCAGTTGGCCGACAGCTTCACGCGCGGCAGTTCGATGGGCGCGGCCAGCAGGTTGGTGATGGCCTCGGCGACGGCCATGCGGCCCGAGGCCGGGGCGTTGATCACGGCCAGCGGCGTGCGCTCGCCCATGGCCATGGCCTCGCCGGCAAAGCCCTTGTAATCGGCCAGGGTTACGGCCACGTCGGCCACGGGCACCTGCCAGGGGCCAACCATCTGGTCGCGGTGCGTCAGGCCGCCCACGGCGCGGTCGCCAATGTTGATGAGGAAGCGCTTGGAGGCCACCGTGGGGTGGGCCAGCACGTCGATGACGGCCTTCTCCAGCGCCAGGCCGTCGAGCTGAATGGGTGCAAAGCTGCGCTGCACGGTTTGCACGTCGCGGTGCATCTTGGGCGGCTTGCCCAGCAGCACGTCCATGGGCATGTCCACGGCAAGTTGTGCGTGGGGCGTGGAGCGTTCGGCGTGGTGCAGGTCGATGTCACCGACGAGCAGCTGACGCTCATCCGTGGCGACGCCGACGACGGCGAAGGGGCAGCGCTCGCGCTCGCAGAACGCTGTGAACTGCGCCAGCGACTCGGGGGCGATGGCCAGCACGTAGCGCTCCTGGCTCTCGTTGGACCAGATCTCCTTGGGCGCCAGGCCCGATTCTTCGAGCGGCACGGCACGCAGGTCGAAGCGCGCGCCGCGGCCGGCGTCGTTGGTCAGCTCGGGGAAGGCGTTGGACAGGCCCCCCGCGCCCACGTCGTGGATGGCCAGGATGGGGTTGTCTGCCCCTTGCGCCCAGCAGTGGTTGATGACCTCCTGTGCGCGGCGCTCGATCTCGGGGTTGCCGCGCTGCACCGAGTCAAAGTCCAGCTCAGCCGCATTCGTGCCCGTGGCCATGGAGCTGGCCGCGCCGCCACCCATGCCGATGCGCATGCCCGGGCCGCCGAGCTGTATCAACAGCGTGCCGGCGGGGAACAGGATCTTCTTCGTGTGCTGCGCGTCTATGGTGCCCAGGCCGCCGGCGATCATGATCGGCTTGTGGTAGCCGCGCGTGACGCCCCCCACCTGCTGCTCGTATTCGCGGAAGTAGCCGCACAGATTCGGCCGGCCAAACTCGTTGTTGAAGGCCGCGCCGCCCAGCGGACCCTCGGTCATGATCTGCAAGGGGCTGGCGATATGCTCGGGCTTGCCAACCTGGCTGCCCCAGAGCTTGGACACGGTGAAGCCCGTCAGGCCGGCCTTGGGCTCGGAGCCGCGGCCGGTGGCGCCCTCGTCGCGGATCTCGCCGCCCGCGCCGGTCGCAGCACCGGGGAAGGGCGAGATGGCCGTGGGGTGGTTGTGCGTCTCCACCTTCATCAGCACATGGTGGGTGCCACTTCTCTTTTGATAGCTGGTAGCGCTTGCCTGGCCTGCGAAAGCTTCGAATTTGGCAAAGAACTGCTCGACGGCGCTGCCCTCCATGATGGAGGCGTTGTCGGCATAGGCGACGATGGTGTGCTGGGGCGAGACGGCCTCGGTGTGGCGGATCATGCCGAACAGCGATTTGTCCTGTGCCACGCCGTCGATGGTGAACTGGGCGTTGAAGATCTTGTGCCGGCAATGCTCGCTGTTGGCCTGGGCGAACATCATCAGCTCCACGTCAGTGGGGTTGCGCGCAAGGCCCTTGAAGGCATTGACCAGATAGTCGATCTCGTCATCGGCCAGCGCCAGGCCCCAGGCCTTGTTGGCGGCTTCCAGGGCGGCGCGGCCTCCGCCCAGCACGTCGACGAAGGCCATGGGCTCGGCGTCGAGCTCGGTGAACAGCTCTTGTGCCTCGGCGCGCGTGGCGACGACCGACTCGGTCATGCGGTCGTGTAGCAGCGCGGCGACCTGCTGCAGCTGCTCTGGCGTCAGCTCGGGCCTGCCGCCCAGCAACCCGCCCTTGAGGCTGATGCGGTATTCGGTGATGCGCTCCACGCGGCGCAGCTGCAGGCCGCAGTTGTGCGCGATGTCGGTCGCCTTGGAGGCCCAGGGCGAGACCGTGCCCAGGCGCGGCGTGACCAGCAGCGCCAGGCCGTCGGCCGGGCCGGCGTAGGGGTCGCCGTAGTTCAAGAGCGCGGCCAGGCGCTCGCGCTCGGCCTCGGACGGTGCGGCATCCCGCGCCACCAGATGCACATGGCGCGCCGCCAGGCCTTCGATCTTGGGGTGGATGGCCTGCAGCTGGGGCAGCAGTTGCTGGGCGCGGAAGGAGCTGAGGGCATTGCCGCCCTCCAGCTGGGTGATGTGCAAGGTCACGGTAGCGGCCTGGAGTGATGGGGGAAAGGGGCAAGGGCCGATGGGTGCGGGCAGCCGCTGAATGGGGCTGCCGCGCCCGGCGGCGCGTCTTCGTGAAAGCCCGCCATTTTAACGGGCCGCACCCCGCTTGCGCCCGCCGCGCGACCATTGGTCTGCAAGGCACCAATGCGAATGGGATAATTTACGCCATGAGCAACATCACCATCAAGGACGCCCAGGGCATTGCCGGCATGCGCCAGGCCTGCCGCCTGGCCTCCGAAGTGCTGGACTACATCGCACCGCATATCAAGCCCGGCATCACCACCCTCGAGATCGACCGCCTGGGCGCCGAATGCATGGCGCAGCAGGGCACCAGGTCCGCCACCGTGGGCTACCAGCCGCCCGGCTACCCGCCCTACCCCGGCCATTTGTGCACCTCGGTCAACCATGTGGTGTGCCACGGCATACCCAACGACAAGCCCCTGAAGAAGGGCGACATCGTCAACGTGGACGTGACCGTGATCACCCCGGACGGCTGGTACGGTGACAACAGCCGCATGTACCTGATAGGCGAATGCTCGATTGCCGCCAAACGGCTGTCGGCCCTGACCTTCGACGCCATGTGGCTGGGCATTCAGCAGGTCAGGCCCGGCGCGCGCCTGGGCGACATCGGCCATGCCATCCAGAAATACGCCGAGGGCCATGGCCTGTCGGTGGTGCGCGAGTTCTGCGGCCACGGCATTGGTCAGAAGTTCCACGAAGACCCGCAGGTGCTGCACTACGGCCGCCCCGGCACGGGCCAGGAGCTGGCGCCCGGCATGACCTTCACCATCGAGCCCATGCTGAACCTGGGCAAACGCGACATCAAGGAGCTGGGCAACGACGGCTGGACCATCATCACCAAGGACCGCAGCCTCTCGGCCCAGTGGGAGCACACGGTGCTGGTCACGGAAACGGGCTACGACGTGCTCACGCTGTCGGCGGGCTCGCCCGCCCTGCCCTCGTTTGTGACGGCCACCGCCACCTGATGGCCCGGGGCTGGCGGCAACGACCTTCACGGCAAGCCTTCTCATGCCATCACGCCCGAGCCCGGACACCGCGCCGCTGCAGGCGCTGCAAGCGCTACGCGATGGCTACCGCCAGGACAAGGCCGCCCTGCTGGACAAGCTGCAGGCGGCCGGAGCCTCCACGCGCGGCATTCGCAAGCTGCTGCTGAAGCTGTCGCACCTGACCGACCGGCTGCTGTGCCGGCTGTGGGCGGGCGCGCGCTTGCCGCAGGACTGGGCGCTGCTGGCGGTGGGCGGCTACGGGCGCGCGCAGCTGTTTCCGCATTCAGACGTGGACGTGCTGCTGCTGCTGCCCGATGGCACGGCCGCGGCGCTCGATGACGCGCGCAAACCCATCGAGGCCTTCATCAGCAGCTGCTGGGACGCAGGCCTGGAGATAGGCTCCAGCGTGCGCAGCGTGGCCGAATGCCTGAGCGAGTCCGCCGCCGATGTGACGGTGCAGACGGCCCTGCTCGAGTCGCGCCTGCTGTGCGGCAGCCCGGCATTGTTCGACGAATTTTGCCGGCGCTACGACGCCCAGATGGACGCGCGCGCCTTTCTGCAGGCCAAGACGCTGGAGATGCGCCAGCGCCACACCAAGTACGAGGACACGCCCTACGCGCTGGAGCCCAACTGCAAGGAATCGCCCGGCGGCCTGCGCGACCTGCAGCTCATCATCTGGGCGGCAAACGCCGCGGGGCTGGGCAGCAGCTGGCGCGAGCTGGCGGCCAACGGCCTGGCCACGCCCTTCGAGCTGCGGCAGATCGAGCGCAACGAGGCCCTGCTGCTGCTGATCCGCGCCCGCCTGCACGCCATTGCCGGGCGGCGCGAGGACCGCCTGGTGTTCGATCTGCAGACCGCCGTGGCCGAGAGCTTTGGCTACCGCTCCACCGCCCCCGACGGCCAGCGCCTGGCCATGCGCGCCAGCGAGACGCTGATGCGCCGCTACTACTGGGCGGCCAAGGCCGTCACGCAGCTCAGCCAGATCCTGCTGTTGGGCATAGAGGAGCGGCTCAACCCCAGCACGCATGAGCTGCGCCCCATCAACGCGCGTTTTTTTGACAAGGCCGGCCTGATCGAGGTGGCCAGCGACGACCTGTACGAGCGCCACCCGCACGCCATCCTGGAGACCTTTTTGCTCTACCAGAGCTCGCCGGCGCTCAAGGACCTGTCGGCGCGCACCCTGCGCGCGCTGTACAACGCGCGCGGCCTGATGGACGCCGGTTTTCGGCGCGACCCGGCCAACCGCGCGCAGTTCATGGAGATACTGCGCCAGCCCTCGGGCATCACGCACGCCATGCGGCTGATGAACCAGACCTCGGTGCTGGGGCGCTACCTCTGGCCCTTCAGGCGCATCGTCGGCCAGATGCAGCACGACCTGTTCCATGTCTACACGGTGGATCAGCACATCCTCATGGTGTTGCGCAACATGCGCCGCTTCTTTATGGCCGAACATGCGCACGAATACCCGTTCTGCTCGCAACTGGCCAGCGGCTGGGACAAGCCCTGGGTGCTGTACCTCGCGGCGCTGTTCCACGACATCGGCAAGGGCCGCGGCGGCAACCACTCGCAGATCGGCGCGCAGGAGGTGCGGCGCTTTTGCCGCCAGCATGGCATCGACGCGGCCGACGCGCAGCTGGCCGAATTTTTGGTGCGTGAGCATCTGTTGATGAGCCAGGTGGCGCAGAAGCAGGACCTGTCCGACCCCGACGTGATCCGCGCCTTTGCCCAGCATGTGGGCAACGAGCGCCAGCTCACGGCGCTGTATCTGCTCACGGTGGCCGACATACGTGGCACCTCGCCCAAGGTCTGGAACGCCTGGAAGGGCAAGCTGCTCGAAGACCTGTACCGCTCCACGCTGCGCGTGCTGGGCGGGCGCGCGCCCGACCCGGCCGCCGAGATCGAGGCACGCAAGCGCGAGGCGCTGATCCTGCTGGCCCTGAGCGCCCTGCCGCACGAGGCCCACAAGCGGCTGTGGGACACGCTGGACGTGAGCTACTTCATGCGCCACGAGGCGCCCGACATCGCCTGGCACACGCGCCACCTCTCGCGCCATGTGGGCGCTGCCCGGGCCATCGTGCGCGCCCGGCTGTCGCTGGCCGGCGAGGGGCTGGAGGTGCTGGTCTACGCGCCCGACCAGGCCGACCTGTTCGCCCGTATCTGCGGCTACTTCGACCGCGCGGGTTTTTCCATCCTGGACGCGCGCGTGCACACCGCGCACAACGGCCATGCGCTGGACACCTTCCAGGTCGTCGCCACCAGCCAGCCCGGCGCCTACCGCGAACTCATCCACATGGTCGAGAACGGCCTACAGCGCGCCATCGAGGACCGGGGCGCGCTGCCCGAGCCCGCGCGCAAGCGCGTGTCGCGCCGGGTCAGGAGCTTTCCGATCGCGCCGCGCGTCACGCTGCGCCCCGACGAAAAGGCCCAGCGCTGGCTGCTCAGCATCTCGGCGAGCGACCGCGCCGGCCTGCTGTACCTGGTGGCACGCGTGCTCTCGCGCCACTCTTTAAGCGTGCAGCTGGCCAAGATCAGCACCCTGGGCGAGCGCGTGGAAGACACCTTCCTGCTGCAGGGCGCAGAACTGCAAAGCAACCAGCAGCAGATCCGCATCGAGACGGAGCTGCTGCAGGCCTTGGCCGATCAATAGCTATGCTATTTATAGCTGTTTGCACTTGCCAGATAAGCGCTAGAGGCTTGTTTTATATTAAATCGCCATAGCCCTGGCTGCGCCTGTCAATGGGCCCTGGCCACGGGCACCAGCTTGCCATTCTTGTCATAGAGCCTGCCGTCTATCACCACATCTCCGTCGTACAGGCTGGCCAGCACCTGCGCGCTGAGCGTGCGGTCTGACGCCGCGACAAACACCGATTGCTGATCCGAGTTGCCCTGCTTGAAATGGTTGAACAACAGGTTCAGCAAGATGGCGACCAGGGCCGTGGCGCTGATGCCCGAGTGGAATATGGTGGCAAACCAGTCCGGAAACTGCGCATAGAACTTGGGCGCCACCACCGGAATCAGGCCCGCGCCTACCGCCGCCGCCACCACGATCAGGTTCATGTTGTTGTTGTAGTCCACCTTGGACAAGGTGCGTATGCCACTGGCCGCCACGGTGCCAAACAACACCAGGCCAGCCCCGCCCAGCACCGAGGGCGGCACGCAGGCCACCACCCGGCCCATGATGGGCAACACCCCCAGGGCAATCAGAATCAAACCGCTGTAGGCCACGACATAGCGGCTCTTGACGCTGGTGACCGCCACCAGGCCCACGTTCTGCGCGAACGCACTCTGCGTGAACGCGCCAAACACCGGGGCCACGATGCTCGCCAGCATGTCGGCGCGCAGGCCGTCGCCCAGGCGGCGCGAATCCACGCGCGTGCCCACGATGTCGCCCACGGCCAGCACATCGGCCGAGGTTTCCACCAGGATCACCAGGATGACGATGAACATCGACAGAATCGCCGCCTTGTTGAAGGTCGGCATGCCAAAGTGCATGGGCGTGGGAATGGCGAACCAGGCACCCTCCAGCACGCGCGAGAAGTCGGCCTTGCCCATGAACACGGCCACCACCGTGCCCAGCACGATGGACAGCAGAATCGACAGGCGCGAGATGGCCGCGCTGCCCACCTTGCTCAAACCCAGCACGATGACCAGCGAAATGCCCGCCAGCGCGATATTGCTCATGCTGCCGTAATCGGCGGCGCGGGCGTTGCCGCCCATGGCCCAGTGCGCGGCCACGGGGATCAGCGACAGGCCAATCACCGTGATCACGCAGCCGTTGACCAGCGGCGGGAAGAAGCGCGTGACCTTGGAGAACACCGGAGCGACCAGCAGGCCCAGCACGGCCGAGGCCATCACCGCGCCCAGAATGCCCGGCAGCCCGCCGCCGGTCTGCAAGATGCTGACCATGGTGGCCACGCCGGCAAACGACACGCCCTGCACCAGCGGCAGGCGGCTGCCAAAAAACGGAATGCCCAGGGTCTGCAACAACGTGGCCACCCCGCCCATGAACAGGCAGGCAGTGATCAGCAGACCGGCATCGGCGGCCGACATGCCGGCCGCCTCGGCCACGATCAGCGGCACGGCGACGATGCCGCCATACATGGTCAGCACATGCTGCAGGCCATAGGCCAGATTGGCGCCCAGGCCCAGTTTTTCATCCTCCGGGCGCAGTTCGCTGGCCGGGACTGTGGAATTCGTGTTCACCGTATGTCTCCTTGAATCCATTGCCTGGGCCTCTTGGTGGCCTCTTGTGCCGTGCTGTGCTGCCCTGCATGAAGACCCTCCCCAGCCACGGCCTGCAGCGAACTTTAGAATCACAGTCGACAAAAATTGCATGCCGATATGTATACAGTCCTTTGCCGTGGAGCGCATCATTCATGCGCCCAAGTCACTCCTCCTCGGCCGCGCCTATGTCCGGAAACAGCACCTCGGTAAAGCCGAACTGACTGAAGTCCCGCATGCGCATGGGATAAAGCTTGCCCCACAAATGGTCGCATTCATGCTGCACCACGCGTGCGTGAAAGCCGCTCACCGTACGGTCAATGGGCTCGCCGCGCACGCCAAAGCCGGTGTAGCGCACGCTCTGCCAGCGCGGCACCAGTCCACGCAGGCCAGGCACCGACAGGCAGCCCTCCCAGTCGAGCTGCTCGGCATCGCCGATGGGCGTGATCACCGGGTTGACCAGCACCGTGCGCGGCACGATGGGCGCGTCCGGGTAGCGCGGGTTGGGCAGACCCGAGCCAAATACGACCACCGCCAGATCGACGCCGATCTGGGGCGCGGCCAGCCCGGCGCCATTCGCGGCCTGCATGGTGTCCAGCAGGTCGGTGAGCAGCTGGTGCAGCGCCTGCGTGTCAAAGGCTGTCACGGGCCGGGCCACGCGCAGCAGGCGCGGGTCGCCCATCTTCAATACGGTGCGAACGGTCATTGAGGCAAGTCAAAGGCTATGGTGGCATGGAGGCTATCGAGGATAACGCTTGTCATGCTCCATACCGCCCCGGGCACAATCGCCAGCATGACCGAGCAGACCGAGTCCTTGCCACCCGTGCCCGAGCAGCCGCCCCTGCCGGCGCTGGCACGCTGGCTGTTGTTCGCGTTTGCGCTGCTGTGCCTGGCCCTGGGCGTGATCGGCGTCATCGTGCCTGGGTTGCCGAGCACGGTTTTCGTGCTCATGGCCGCCTGGGCGGCGGCGCGCAGCTCACCGCGCCTGTACCGCTGGCTGTGGTTCCACCCACTGTTCGGCTCCATGCTGCGCAACTGGGCCAATGGCGGGCGTGTCAGCCGCCACGCCAAATGGAGCGCCTCCGTCCTGATGACGCTGTGCGCCATTATCCTGCTGGTGATCGACACGCCGCGCTGGGCCGCCTACTCGGGCTGCGGCTTCATGGCCTGTGTACTCACCTGGCTGTGGCTGCGCCCCGAGCCCGAGGCCTGACGCGCCTGCTCCGAGCGGTAACTTTCTGCCAGGCATGCTGATTTTTATGTATATAATCTAAGGCTTGTTCCCCGATAGCTCAGTCGGTAGAGCGCCGGACTGTTAATCCGTAGGTCCCTGGTTCGAGCCCAGGTCGGGGAGCCAAATTCAAGGCCTTGCAATTGCACAAGGCCAGCCAATAAAAACACCGAACATTCCTCAATAGCTCAGTCGGTAGAGCGCCGGACTGTTAATCCGTAGGTCCCTGGTTCGAGCCCAGGTTGAGGAGCCAATCAAGGCCATCCCAATGCGAGTTGGGATGGCCTTTTTATTTGCCCATAGCCAGTCACAGATACAAAAAGGCCCACCCGAGGGTGGGCCCAGCCTCAAGGGGCAAGCATGCGAGCTACATGTTGTCGATCATCACCTGACCAAAGCCCGAGCAGCTGACCTGGGTGGCCCCCTCCATCAGGCGCGCGAAGTCATAGGTCACCTTCTTGCTTTGTATGGATTTTTCCATGGAGCGGATGATCAGGTCGGCGGCCTCGGTCCAGCCCACGTGGCGCAGCATCATCTCGGCCGAGAGGATCTCCGAGCCGGGGTTCACATAGTCCTTGCCCGCGTACTTGGGCGCCGTGCCGTGCGTGGCCTCGAACATGGCCACCGAGTCCGACATGTTGGCGCCCGGCGCAATGCCGATGCCGCCCACCTGGGCCGCCAGCGCGTCGGAGATGTAGTCGCCATTCAGGTTCAGCGTGGCGATCACGCTGTACTCGGCAGGACGCAGCAAAATCTGCTGCAGAAAGGCGTCGGCAATGCTGTCCTTGACGGTGATCTCCTTGCCCGTGCGCGGATTCTTCAGGCGCATCCAGGGGCCGCCGTCGATCAGCTCGGCGCCGAACTCCTGGGCCGCCAGCTCGTAGCCCCAGTCGCGAAAGCCCCCTTCGGTGAACTTCATGATGTTGCCCTTGTGCACCAGGGTCACGCTGGGCTTGTCGTTGTCTATGGCGTACTGGATGGCCTTGCGCACCAGGCGCTGCGTGCCCTCGCGCGAGACGGGCTTGATGCCTATGCCGGAGGTTTCAGGGAAGCGGATCTTCTTCACACCGAATTCATCCTGCAGGAACTTGATGAGCTTTTTCGCCTTGTCGGACTGCGCCTCGAACTCGATACCGGCGTAGATGTCCTCGGAGTTCTCGCGGAAGATCACCATGTTGGTCTTGTGCGGCTCCTTCACCGGCGAGGGCACGCCCTTGAAGTACTGCACGGGGCGCAGGCAGACGTACAGATCCAGCTCCTGGCGCAGGGCCACGTTGAGCGAGCGGATGCCGCCGCCCACGGGCGTGGTGAGCGGCCCCTTGATGGACACCACATAGTCGCGCACGGCATGCAGGGTCTCTTCGGGCAGCCACATGTCGGGGCCATAGACGCAGATGGATTTTTCACCCGCGTAGACCTCCATCCAATGGATCCTGCGGCTGCCGCCATAGGCCTTCGCCACGGCGGCATCGACCACTTCCAGCATCACCGGCGTAATGTCCACGCCCGTGCCATCGCCCTCGATATACGGAATGATGGGCTGATCGGGCACGTTCAGCGACATGTCGGCATTGACGGTGATCTTCTCGCCTTGGGCAGGCACCTTGATGTGCTGGTAGCTGGTCATGTAACAGGTCTCCGGGAGTGGTCGCCAGGGGCAAAAGTCAAAAAAGATTCTAGCCTGCGCCTTTGGCCGAAGTGTGCTCAAAGTGCCCGCACCATAATCAAACCCCATTCCCGCTGCATTGACCCATACCGTCCTGCCCGCCCATGAAGTCCAACGCCCTTGCCATCCGCCCTTCCCGCCTGCCGCAGGTGCTGGCCCTGTGTGCCCTCTGCGCCAGCGCCTGGGCGCAGAACAGTCCGCAGATGAACCTGCAGCGGGTGGAACTGACCGCCGGCATGTACCGCATACAGGCGCAGGTGGCGTTGACGCCGCAGGAGCGCCAGATCGGCCTGATGTTCCGCCGCGAAATGCCGCAGCACGAGGGCATGCTGTTCGTCTTCGAGCAGCCTGCGACCCAGTGCTTCTGGATGAAAAACACACAGTTGCCGCTCACGGCGGCCTTTGTGGCCGATGACGGCAGCATCGTGAACCTGGCCGACATGCAGCCCCTGAGCGAAGACTCGCACTGCTCGGCCAAACCCGTGCGCTATGTGCTGGAGATGAACCAGGGCTGGTTTGCCAAGCGGGGGATCAAGGCCGGGGCCAGGTTGGGTGGCTCGGCCTTCCAGTCCAAATGAAAAAACCGGTCACCCTTGCAGGTGGCCGGTTTATACCGATGACTGAGAGGGCGGCAGATCGCCGCACTCTCCATCCAGGGCTTAGGACTTGCGGCGGCGCGAAGCCAAGCCAGCACCCAGGAGGGCCAAGCCAGCCAGGGCCATGGTGCCAGGCTCGGGAACTTCGCTGATAACACCTGTGATTTGAGTTGTCGATTTCACCGTCCAGCAACCACTTGCCGGCACAGTCCCCGTTGCAGGAACCGTGCAAAGGTTACTAGCTGATCCAGACCTATCGTCAAAACTAGTGGTCAGATACATGTCGTGCTCACCACCATTGTCATCCGTAAATGCAGGAGTGTAACCTGCTGGCTTAAACATGTCGAACGCATCACCGCCCGTGATATCCAGGTACGCAGTCCCCGTACCGGAGAGTGTAGGACCGAAATTTGAATAATAGGTTGAATCGGGTTGATTTTCGATCAACCCCTTACCAAATACACCTTCAAGCCACAACGTACCACCCGTGATACCTGGATAGGTCAGACTTGCAGGATCCCAAACACCTACACCAGACCCTTGGGTTGCATCCCATTCACTGTTGTTTTCATACAGCGCCCATACCCCACCCGTCGAAAGAGTTGTGGTAGAGCACCCTGTCACCGGGCTGCAGGTGACTTCAGCATAAGAATCTGTCAAACCACCAAATACACCCGTGAGATATTTGCCACCGTAAATTGGATTACCGGGCGAAAAAATGGTATTACCGTTTTTATCTTCAATCCTGGCCACATTGAAAATACCCATGGTGTCATAGCTGGAGCCGCTCAAGGCAGGGTTTGCTGCTGCAGCATCACACTCGTCAACCGTTGTGCACTTGACTCCGGCCGCAGTACCGTAACCATTGGTGCCCAAATCGAAGTTGTCAAGGGTAATTTTGTAATTACCGGCGTTGATGACCACCGCCGAGTGCGCGGAGCCCATGACACCGAAGGACAGAGCCGCAGCGGCGGCGATGGAAGCAAGTTTGGATTTCAGCATTTCCCACTCCTCTTAGTGAAATTGAATCAAGAATTCTCTCGCCAGACAATAAGCACTTAGCGTGCCAACCCCTTACACCCCCACCTAAGCCGTTGATATCAAACGATTTATCCGAAAACAGCCGATCTCACCACAGATGCACTGTAAAAATTTCCGACACTCTGAACCCGCGATGAGGCTGCTGGTGGCGCCGTAGGCGGAGAGTTGATGTAAAAAATTCCGACACGCTGTTCAAGACACGGGCTGGCCGCTGCGCCGATGCACTGTGCATGACTGTTTCAAGGGAGCGCCGGCCGGGAGTTTGGGCGAGAGTGGGCGGGGAGTTTGTGTTTTGTGGTCGGCAGGATGCGAGTGCTCCGACCGCCGGCCCCCATCCCGGCCTTCCCCCAAAGGGGGAAGGAGATAAAACCAGAAGAGGGAAGGATCAGTGGGGACGATGCATGCAAGCCCTCCCTGCCAGGACAGGGAGGGCACGTCACATCAAGCCGTCAGCGACGCCAGGGCGGCGTTGAAGGTGCTGCTGGGGCGCATCACCGCGTCGAGCTTGGCCAGATCGGGCTGGTAGTAGCCGCCGATGTCGGCTGGCTTGCCCTGGATGACGCGCAGCTCTTCGACGATCTTGTCCTCGTTGTCGGCCAGCTGTTTGGCCAGCGGGGCGAACCTGGCGGCCAGGTCTGCGTCTTCGGTCTGGCTGGCCAGCTCTTGCGCCCAGTACATGGCCAGGTAGAACTGGCTGCCGCGGTTGTCCAGCTGGCCGGTCTTGGGGCTGGGGTTCTTGTTGTTGTCCAGCAGCTTGCCGGTGGCGGCGTCCAGCGTCTTGGACAGCAGCTTGGCGCGGGCATTCTTGTTCTTGATGCCAAGGTCTTCCAGCGACACGGCCAGGGCCAAAAATTCGCCCAGGCTGTCCCAGCGCAGGTGGTTTTCTTCGGTCAGCTGCTGCACATGCTTGGGCGCGGAGCCGCCGGCGCCGGTCTCGTACATGCCGCCGCCGGCCATCAGCGGGACGATGGACAGCATCTTGGCGCTGGTGCCCAGCTCCATGATGGGGAACAGGTCGGTGAGGTAGTCGCGCAGGATGTTGCCGGTGGCGCTGATGGTGTCCAGGCCGCGGATGACGCGCTCCAGCGTGAAGCGCATGGCGCGCACCTGGCTCATGATCTGGATGTCCAGGCCGGTGGTGTCGTGCTCGTGCAGGTACATCTTGACCTTGGTGATCAGCTGCGCCTCGTGCGGGCGATAGGGGTCGAGCCAGAAGACGACGGGCATGCCCGATTGGCGCGCGCGCGTGACGGCCAGCTTGACCCAGTCACGGATGGGCGCGTCCTTGACCTGGCACATGCGCCAGATGTCGCCGGTCTCGACGTTCTGGCTCATCAGCACCTCGCCGGTGGCCAGGTCGGTGATGTTGGCGACGCCGTCCTCGGTGATCTCGAAGGTCTTGTCGTGGCTGCCGTATTCCTCGGCCTGCTGGGCCATCAGACCGACGTTGGGCACGGTGCCCATGGTCTTGGGGTCGAAGGCGCCATGCCACTTGCAGAAGTTGATCATCTCCTGGTAGATGCGGGCGAAGGTGGACTCGGGCATCACGGCCTTGACGTCCTTCAGGCGGCCGTCGGCACCCCACATCTTGCCGCCGTTCCTGATCATGGCGGGCATAGATGCGTCCACGATCACGTCGTTGGGCGAGTGGAAGTTGGTGATGCCCTTGGCCGAATCGACCATGGCCAGCTCGGGGCGGTTTTCGTGGCAGGCATGCAGGTCGCGCATGACCTCGTCGCGCTGGGCCGACGGCAGGGTCTCCAGCTTGTCGAACAGGTTGACCATGCCGTTGTTGACATTCACGCCCAGCTCTTCGAACAGCTTGGCGTGCTTCTCGAAGGCTTCCTTGTAGAAGATCTTCACGCAGTGGCCGAAGACGATGGGGTGCGAGACCTTCATCATCGTGGCCTTGACGTGCAGCGAGAACATCACGCCGGTCTTGCGCGCGTCCTCGATCTCCTTTTCATAGAAGGCCACCAGGGCCTTCTTGCTCATGAACATGGAGTCGATGACCTCGCGGTCCTGCAGGCTGACCTTGGGCTTCAGGACGATGGTCTTGCCGCTCTTGGTGATCAGCTCCATCTTCACGTCGCGCGCCTTGTCCAGCGTCATCGACTTTTCGCCGTGATAGAAGTCGCCCTTGTGCATGTGCGAGACATGCGAGCGCGAGGCCTGACTCCACTCGGCCATGCTGTGTGGGTTCTTGCGCGCGTATTCCTTGACGGCGCGGGGCGCGCGGCGGTCGGAGTTGCCCTCGCGCAGCACGGGGTTCACGGCCGAGCCAATGCACTTGTTGTACTTGGCGCGGATGGCTTTTTCTTCGTCCGTCTTCGGGTCTTCGGGGAAGTCGGGAATGGCATAGCCCTTGCCCTGCAGTTCCTTGATGGCGGCCATCAGCTGCGCCACCGAGGCGCTGATGTTGGGCAGCTTGATGATGTTGGCGTCGGCCTGCAGCGTCTTCTTGCCCAGCTCGGCCAGGGTGTCGGGCACGCGCTGCGCCTCGGTCAGCGCCTCCGGGAACTGACCCAGCACGCGGGCGGCGACCGAGATGTCGCTCTCGGCCACGTTGATGCCCGCCGGCGCGGCAAAGGCGCGCACGATGGGCAGGAACGAGGCCGTGGCCAGGCGCGGAGCCTCGTCGGTCAGGGTATAGATGATGGTGGGTTGTTCAGTGCTCATCTTGTCTCTCAGGTCAACAAAACACAGGGGGGGTGAAGCTGTCCCACGCGCTGACGCCTGGGCCCGCGCGGTGAAGATATGACATTGTGCTTGAGGGAAACTGACAAACTCCCATTTATCGCAATCAAATCCCGTAATGCAAAATTTACGCCGGGGTGATGCGGTTTTTTTTGCCAGTCTTATACAAGAGTCAAGAAAAAGGGCCCGGGGATCGCTCCCCGGGCCCTGATTCTTGGCGCCAGCGCCAGGTCAGGCGAAGTTGGCCTCGGCAAACTTCCAGTTGACCAGCTTGTCCAGGAAGGTCTCGACGAACTTGGGGCGCAGGTTGCGGTAGTCGATGTAGTAGGCGTGCTCCCACACGTCCACCGTCAGCAGCGCCTTGTCGGCCGTGGTCAGGGGCGTGCCGGCGGCGCCGGTGTTGACGATGTCCACCGAGCCGTCAGCCTTCTTCACCAGCCAGGTCCAGCCCGAGCCGAAGTTGCCCACGGCGCTCTTCACAAAGGCTTCCTTGAAGGCGGCGTAGCTGCCCCACTTGGCGTTGATGGCAGCGGCCAGCGCGCCCGTGGGTTCGCCGCCGCCCTGGGGTGCCATGCAGCTCCAGAAGAAGGTGTGGTTCCAGATCTGGGCGGCGTTGTTGTAGATGCCGCCGCTGGACTTCTTGACGATGTCTTCCAGCGACATCGATTCGAACTCGGTGCCCTTCTGCAGGTTGTTCAGGTTCACCACATAGGCGTTGTGGTGCTTGCCGTGGTGGTACTCCAGCGTTTCCTGGCTGTAGTGCGGGGCCAGGGCGTCAATCGCATAGGGCAGTGGCGGCAGGGTATGTTCCATGGTGTCGTCCTTCGTGGGTTGTGTTGAGAAACCGCCGATGCCTGCAACGGCGGGGCAGCGGGCATTGTAGAAAGTAATAGCAGTCCGCGCTGCGGCCGGCCATATGCCGCCACCGCCGGCTGCGGTATAGACAGTTACAGCAGCCGACGCTGGACCACGGTGAGATCCAGCTCGCCCTCGGCCAGCCGGGCATGCACGGCCTCGCCCGGGCGCACCTGGGCGGGCCGCATCACGGGCTGGCCCTGGGCGTCGGTCAGCAGGGCGTAGCCGCGCCGCAGCACCAGCTGCGGGTTGAGCAGCGAAAGCCGCAGGGCGGCGCGCTCCAGGCGTTCACGGCGCTGCACCAGGCTGCGTTGCATGATTTGCGGCAAATGGGCCTGCAGCGCTTTACCAGACTGCGCGAGGCGCTGCGTTTTTAGTAGTGCGGCGTGGCGCATGCGCTGGGCCAGGCCGGACAGGCGCAGCTGCTGGCGGGCGACCAGGCCGGAAGGCCGACCCAGGCGTTGGGCTGCCTGATCCAGCCGCTGGTGGCGCAGGTCGATCTGGCGCTGCACGCCGTCCTGCAGCCGCCCGGCCAGCAGGTCGAGCGCCCCCAGCCAGACGGCGCGCGGCTGGCTCACCAGCTCGGCCGCGGCCGTCGGCGTGGGTGCGCGCAGGTCGGCGCAGAAGTCGGCGATGGTGAAATCGGTCTCATGCCCCACGCCGCTGACCAGCGGCACGGGGCTCTGCACGATGGTGCGGGCCAGGCGCTCGTCGTTGAAGGCCCACAAATCCTCGATGGAACCACCGCCGCGTACGAGCAGGATGACGTCGATAAACGGCATCTCGGAATTTTTAGGCAAATCAGCCTCTGACGCCCGTCCCTTCTGCGCAAGCAGATACAGTTTTGATAGTGCATCCACGATGGACGCCGGTGCCTGCGCGCCCTGCACCAGGGCCGGCACCAGCACCACCGGGATATGCGGCACGCGCCGACGCAGGGCCGTCACCACGTCGTGCAGGGCGGCGGCGCCCGGCGATGTGACCAGGCCTATGCCGCGCGGCATGGCCGGCAGCGGCCGCTTGCGCGCGGCAGTGAACAGCCCCTCGGCCTCCAGCTGCGCCTTCAGGCGCAGAAACTGCTCGAACAGCGCACCCTGCCCCGCGCGGCGCATGCCTTCCACGATGAGCTGCAGGTCACCGCGCGCCTCGTACACGCCGAGCTGGCCGCGCACCTCGACCAGCTCGCCATCACGCGGCATGAAGTCCAGCCCGCTGGCGGCACGGCGGAACATGGCGCAGCGGATCTGACCTTGGCCGTCTTTCAGCGTGAAGTAACAATGCCCGCTGGAGGCGCGCGAAAAGCCCGTGATCTCGCCGCGCACCGCTACCGGGTTGAAGCGAGCCTGCAGCGCATCAGCAATGGCGCGGCATAGCGCGCCAACTTCCCAGATACGCGGCGCCAGGCCTGCATCGGGCCGCTCAAACATAGGCTGCACCATGCCTGCGAGGGTGGCCCAGCCGGCCACTAGTCCACAGTTCGCCGCAGGCGACACCTGGCGCCGGAAGTTCGCAAGTACTGCGCCACAGGCCATGCAAGTACGTGCAAGCCATTGATTTACAACAATTTTTCAATGCGTGATTTTTCATCAATCTAGCCAAAGCATGTATTGGCGCCGTCTGGCGTGCTTTGTGCACGCGGTTTCCCACAAAGTTATCCACAGAAACTGTGGGGCAAGCGGAGGACGGGGCATGGATGGTACGGTGACGCACTGGCCGCGTTGGGCGTGGTTGCGGGCTGCGCCATAATCCCCGCTGCTTTTTATTGTGAGCGGAGTTAAGAATTGCTGTCGATCATACAAGCCGCCGGCTGGCCCATCTGGCCCCTGATTGCCTGCTCCATCTTGGCGCTGGCGCTGGTTTTCGAGCGCTTCGTGGCGCTGAAGACGGCCCGCGTCGTCCCGCCGAAGCTGCTGGACGAGGCGATCTCGGTGTCGTCCAAATCCGTGCCGGGGCCCGACGTGGTGACCCAGCTGGCACAGAACTCGGCCCTGGGTGAGGTGCTGGCCAGCGGCCTGCGCACCCTGAACAGCCACCCGCAGAGCAGCGAGGCCGAGCTGCGCGCAGCCATGGAGGGCGCCGGCCGCACGGTGGCGCACCGGCTGGAGAAATACCTGACGGCCCTGGCGACGATTGCCTCGGCCGCGCCGCTGCTGGGCCTGCTGGGCACGGTGATCGGCATGATCGAGATCTTTGGCTCGCAGGCCGGCGGTGGCGCGGTGGGCGGCGGCAACCCGGCGCAGCTGGCGCATGGCATTTCCATCGCGCTGTACAACACGGCCTTCGGCCTGATCGTGGCCATTCCCACGCTGATCTTCTGGCGCTATTTCAGAAGCCGCGTGGACGAGTACCTGCTGACGCTGGAGCTGGCCGCCGAGCAGTTCGTGCGCCACCTTGGGCGCCTGCGCAAGCCATGAACTTCAGACCCCGCCAGAAGGAAGAACCGGAGATCAACCTGATCCCGTTCATCGACGTGCTGCTGGTGATCCTCATCTTTTTGATGCTGTCCACCACCTACAGCAAGTTCACCGAGCTGCAGCTGACCCTGCCCGTGGCCGACGCCGAACAGCTGCGCGACCACCCCAAGGAGGTCATCGTGGCCGTAGCCGCCGACGGACGCTATGCCATCAACAAGACCCCGCTGGAAGGCAAGCATGTCGAGCAGGTGGCGCGCGCGCTGTCCGAGGCCTCCACCGCCGGGCCCAAAAGCGTGGTCATCATCAGCGCCGATGCCGCCGCGCCGCACCAGTCCGTGGTCACGGTGATGGAGGCCGCGCGCCGCGTGGGCCTGTCGCAGATCACCTTTGCCACCCAATCGTCGGCGCAGGCCGGCCGCTGATCGCATGAGCGCCGCCGCGCGGCTACGCCAGGCCTGGCAGCAGCGCGGCCCGCTGGCGCTGCTGCTGTGGCCACTGACCCTGCCCTACCGGCTGCTGACGGCGCTGCGCCGCGCGCTCTACCGCACGGGCCTGCTGAAACAGCACCGCCTGCCGGTGCCGGTCATCGTGGTCGGCAACGTCATCGTCGGCGGCGCCGGCAAGACCCCCGTCACCCTGGCCCTGCTGCAACATCTGCGTGCCGCGGGCTGGCGCCCGGGCGTCATCTCGCGCGGCTATGGCCGTCAAACCATCAGCTGCCGCCCGGCCCTGCCGACGAGCAGCGCCGCCGAGGTGGGAGACGAGCCGCTGCTGATCGCCCGCAGCGCCGGCGTGCCGGTGTACGTGGCGCGCCGCCGCGCCGATGCCGGTCGGGCGCTGCTGGCGGCCCACCCCGAGGTCAACATCCTCGTCTGCGACGACGGCCTGCAGCACCTGCAACTGGCACGCGACGTGGAGGTCTGCGTCTTCAACGACGAGGGCATTGGCAACGGCTGGCTGCTGCCCGCCGGCCCGCTGCGTGAACCCTGGCCGCGCGCCGTCGATCTGGTGCTGCACGCCGGCGCGGCGCCCGGCGGATCGGCGCCGCAGTTCCCGCTATCGCGCCGCCTCGCCGACCATGCCGTGGACGCCAAGGGCCGCCAACTGCCGCTGGCGCAGCTGCGCGGCTTGAAACTGCACGCCCTGGCCGCCATTGCCCGCCCGCAAGACTTTTTTGCCATGCTGCGGGCCCAGGGCCTGCCGCCCGCGACCGAAGAGGCGCTGCCAGATCACTATGATTTTTCTAGCTGGAAGCGCCCTTCAGATAAGCGCTTGATACCGATTTGTACCGAAAAAGACGCCGTCAAGCTCTGGCCCGCCCACCCCGGCGCCCTGGCCGTGCCCCTGCGCCTCGATATACCGGCGGCCTTCTTCGCCGCGCTGGACGCACGCCTGGCCTCGCTATCATCGCCCCGCCATTGAGGAACACCATGGACCCGAAACTGCTTGAACTGCTGGTCTGCCCCGTCACCAAGGGCCCGCTGACCTATGACCGAGAACACCAGGAGCTGATTTCGCGCAGCGCGCGCCTGGCCTACCCCGTGCGCGACGGCATTCCCGTGCTGCTGGAGAACGAGGCCCGCACGCTCACCGACGAGGAGCTGGAGCGGTGAGCACCGCCGCCGCGCCCTTCACGGTGCTGATCCCGGCGCGCCTGGCCTCCACGCGCCTGCCGAACAAGCCGCTGGCCGACATCGCCGGCCTGCCCATGGTCGTGCATGTGGCGCGCCGCGCCGCGCAAAGCGCCGCCCTGCGTTGCGTGGTGGCGGCCGACGATGGTCGCATCGTCGATGCTTGCCGCCTGCACGGCGTCGAGGCCCTGCTGACCCGCGCCGACCACGCCAGTGGCAGCGACCGCCTGGCCGAAGCCTGCGAGCAACTGAGCCTGGCCGGAGACGACATCGTCGTCAACGTGCAGGGCGACGAGCCACTGATCGACCCGCAGCTCATCGACGCCGTGGCCGCGCTGCTGCACCAGCGCGCCGACGCCAGCATGGGCACGGCCGCCCATGCCATCGCCAGCGCCGCCGACTTTGCCAACCCCAACGTGGTCAAGGTGGTGCTGGACGCACATGGCCTGGCGCACTACTTCAGCCGTGCGCCGATCCCCCATGCGCGCGACCACGCCGCCGGGAGCTGCTGGTGGCAGCCCGGCCAGGGCGGCCCGGCCGGCTTTGCGCCGCTGCGCCACATCGGCATCTACAGCTACCGCGCCGGTTTTCTGCGCGGCTTTCCGCAGCTGCCACCCGCACCCACCGAGCAGCTGGAGGCGCTGGAGCAGCTGCGCGCGCTCTGGCACGGCCACCGCATCGCCGTGCATGTGACGGCCAGCGAGCCGGGCGCCGGCGTGGACACCCCCACCGACCTGGAACGCGTGCGCGCCCTGCTGGCGGGGTAGGCGCCGGCCGTCAGCTTGGCGCAGGACTCGCGTGCTATCCTCGCCGCGACAAGAGCACCAGCCACCTACCGGCCAGCGTGCCGCACGATTTCAAAACTCCAGAGGATATCCATGAGACTGATATTGCTGGGCGCCCCCGGCGCCGGAAAGGGCACGCAAGCCGCCTTCATCTGCCAGAAGTTCGGTATTCCGCAAATCTCCACCGGTGACATGCTGCGCGCCGCCGTCAAGGCCGGCACGCCCCTGGGCCTGCAGGCCAAGGCCGTCATGGACGCCGGCCAGCTGGTCAGCGACGAGCTGATCATCAACCTGGTCAAGGAACGCCTGACGCAGCCCGACTGCGCGAATGGCTTTCTGTTCGACGGCTTCCCGCGCACCATTCCCCAGGCGGACGCCATGAAGGCCGCCGGCGTGAAGCTGGACTACGTTCTGGAAATCGACGTGCCGTTCGACGCCATCATCGAACGCATGAGCGGCCGCCGCAGCCACCCGGCCAGCGGCCGTACCTACCATGTCAAGTTCAACCCGCCCAAGGTGGCCGGCCAGGACGACGTGACCGGCGAGCCCCTGGTGCAGCGCGAGGACGACAAGGAAGAAACCGTCAAGAAGCGCCTGCAGGTCTACAGCGACCAGACGCGCCCTCTGGTCGACTACTACTCCCACTGGGCCCAGGCCGAGCCGGCCGCCGCGCCCAAGTACCGCGCCATCCAGGGCACGGGCAGCGTGGAAGAGATCACCGAGCGCGCACTGTCGGCCCTGAGCAGCTGATCCTGCCTCGGCACCACCAACGCCCCGCAACGCGGGGCGTTGTGCTTTTCGGGCCTCACGCCCCCTGCATCAACTCCAGCAGCAGACTCACGCGCGCCTTCACGGGGCTCAGGCCCCCAGCGTCCTGCCACGGCGCATCGTGCAGATCCAGCATGCGCCCCTGCGGGCAGCGCGAGGCCACGCGCACCTGAACACCCGCGGCCACGGCACGCTCCAGGGCCCGCTCCAGCGCCTGGTGCAAGGTGCCGTTGCCAGTCGCCGCAACCACGATGCCCCGGGCGCCGCCCTGCACCAGCCAATCGACCAGCGCACCATCGCTGCCCGCATGGCTGAGAATGATTTCCACGCGCGGCCAGGGGCTGCGGCCCAGCGCGGGCAGCAGTCCGGCATGCCGGGGCGCGGCCGGCTGCGGCGCCCGGCCATGGGCCCAGCGCAAGCGGCCATCCTCCACCCAGCCCAGGGGCCCGGTGTCGCCGGAGTCGAACGCATCCAGCCGCAGCGGGTGCACCTTGGCCACCTCGCGCGCGCCATGCACCACACCGGCGGCCACCATCAGCACGCCATGCGCCGTGGGCTCGGTCGCCAGGGCCACGGCATCCAGCAGGTTCTGCGGCCCGTCCGGCGCCAGCGCCGTGGCCGGGCGCATGGCGCAGGTCAGCACCACGGGCCTGGTGGCATCCAGCAGGTTCGCCAGCAGCCAGGCCGTCTCTTCCAGCGTGTCCGTGCCATGGGTGATGACGATGCCGGCCACCAAGGGATCGGCCAGGTGCAGCGCGCAGCGCTGCGCCAGCCGCGCCCAGACCTCATAACCCATGTCCTTGCTGTCGATCTGCGCAATTTGCTCGGCCACCAGGCTGGCGCCGGCCGCGCGCGCAAGGGCGGGAATGGCGGACAGCAACTGCTCCACCCCGATCTGCCCGGCCGTGTAGCCCACATTGGCCCCAGCCATATCGGACTTACCGGCAATCGTGCCCCCGGTGCCCAGCACCACGACTTTTCTTTCCATACCCGCTTGCGCCTTTTCAAAAACTGTTCAAAAATACAGCCACTGGATTAAACAACAGTAACCCTCCAACCGCCAGCACCGGACTCACCACATGCTCGACAGCCCCAAGCTCACCGCCCGCCAGCAGCAGATTCTGGACTTGATCCAGACCGCCATCGCGCGCACCGGCGCGCCGCCCACGCGTGCCGAAATCGCGGCCGAGCTCGGTTTCAAGTCCGCCAACGCGGCCGAAGAGCACCTGCAGGCCCTGGCGCGCAAGGGTGTGATCGAGCTGGTCAGCGGCACCTCGCGCGGCATACGGCTGTGCGGCGAGACCGTGCGCCACATCAACGCGGTGCGCGGCACCCAGTTCAGCCTGCCGATTCCCGGCCTGTCCCAGCTCACCTTGCCGCTCATAGGCCGCGTCGCGGCGGGTTCGCCCATTCTGGCGCAGGAGCATGTGGATCAAACCTATACGGTGGAGGGCAACCTGTTCGCGCACAAGCCCGACTACCTGCTCAAGGTGCGCGGCATGTCCATGCGCGACGCCGGCATCATGGACGGCGACCTGCTGGCCGTGCAGGCCACACGCGAGGCGCGCAGCGGCCAGATCATCGTCGCGCGCCTGGGTGACGACGTCACCGTCAAGCGCCTGCGTCGCACCGGCCGCGCCATCGAGCTGCTGCCCGAGAACCCCGACTATCCCGTCATCCGCGTCGAGCCCGGCGAGCCCTTCGAGATTGAGGGCCTGGCCGTGGGCCTGATCCGCAACACTATGCTGATGTAGGCATGGCCGGCGCCGCCGCAGGTGGCGGGCGTTTGGACTGCGGGCCATGCTGTTGGCCTGCAGCCAACCCTGCAGGTGCGCGTCTTTTTCTTGGCAATCCTGCCTGTGTTTCACTTTCATGCCATTGGCATCAAGGAGTCTTCACATGGTTCACATGGGATTCGCCCTGCGCGCGCTGTCGTCCATTTCCAGCCTGTGCAACCCGCTGCTGCGCAGCCATTCATGGCACAAGCCCGCGCCAGACAGCCAGCCGCAGTTGCACGCTGCACCATCCGTGCATGCCAGCCACACCACCCCGGGCGCCGAGCGCCGCTGCGCGGCCGCAGCGCAAGCGGCTCCTGCCGCCGCGCCACGCCCGACGGCTTCCACCCGCCCGCTGCGCGTGATCCTGCGCCAGCAGGACGACGGCGCCTGCCGCCTGCTGATCTCCGGGCGTATGGCGGATGTCTGCGCCGAACTCGATCGCCTGGCGCTGCACTGATGTCCGCCACGGGCGCGCAACCGGCGGCACGGATGCAATTTAAGTAATTGCTAATACACTGCATCTCTCTTTCCTCAAGACGGAGTACTGCAATGAAAAACTACCTACTGGCCCTGGTTCTGGGCCTGGCAGCCCTGGGCGCGCAGGCGGTGGAGATGGAAATTTCCGCCAAGGAGGTCTACGAAAAGGTGCAGGGCAACGACCCCGGCGTACTTTTTGTCGATGTGCGCGACCCGCTGGAAATCATGTTCACCGGCTTCACCGACGTGGTGCATGTGAACATTCCCTATCTGCTGGCCGATCGCACCCGTTGGGAGGACGAGCGCAGCATCTACCGCCTCTACCGCAACCCCGATTTTGTGGCCCAGATCAAGGCCGAGCTGGCGCGCCGCGGCATGAAAGAGGATGCCGAGGTCATCACCCTGTGCCGCTCGGGCAGCGAGCGTGGCAAGCCCAGCGCCCAATTCCTGCGCGATAACGGCCTGCCCAATGCACGCTATGTCGTCAACGGCTTCCAGGGCAGCCCGGTCAAGGACGGCCCCCAGGCCGGGCTGCGCATCGTCAACGGCTGGCAAAACAGCGGCCTGCCCTGGAGCGCCAAGATGACCCCGGGCAAGATGTTCCGCGTGGATAAGTAGCGGTTTTTGGCGATGGCGCGCACCAATAAAGCGCTAAAAGCTATCATTTTTGATAGTTCATCGCTGCAACTGCGCCCACAGCTTGTCCAGGCGCTTGGTACTCACCGGGTACGGCGTGCGCAGTTCCTGGGCGAAGAAGCTCACGCGCAGCTCTTCGAGCATCCAGCGATATTCCTGCATGCGCGCGTCCTGCTGGCCCTTGCGCTCTGCGACCAGGCGCCAGTAGCGCTGCTCCAGGGGCTGCAGCTCCTGTAGCTTGGCGGCGTCACGCGCCGGGTCAGCACGCAGCTTGTCCAGGCGCGTGGTAATGGCTTTCAGGTAGCGCGCGTAATGCTGCAGCTGCACCCAGGGCGCGGCGGCCACAAACCCCTTGGGCATCAGTTTTTGTAGCTGGTTGCCCGTGTCAGTCGTGGCCTGTGGCGCATTTTTTGTATCCTTGATCTTGCGTTGAGCGCTGGCGTATTCGGCCAGAATCACCGCCGCCATGCGCGCCACTTCATTGGCGATCAGGGTCAGGCGGCCACGGCCTTCCTGCACGCGCTGGGCAAATTGGGCCGCGTCCGTGGGCAGGGGCTCCTGCAGAAAGGCCCGATCCATGGCCACGTCGATGATTTGCCCGCGCAGCTCCTCCTGCGTGCCCAGCGGCATATAAGCCACGGCCATTTTTTGCAGATCCGGAATGTTCTTTTCCAGGTATTTCAGCGCGTCCTTGATCTGCAGCGCGCACAGGCGGCGCAGGCCCAGGTGGTGTTTGGCCGCAGCCAGTTCGGGCTCGTCAAAAACCTCGATGGTCACGGCGTCGCCCTGGTCGATCAGCGCCGGGAAGCCGATCAGCGTATGGCCGCCTTTTTTCAGCTCCATCAGCTCGGGCAGCTCGCCAAAGCTCCAGGCTGTATAGCGCGCCTCTGCCTGGGTTTTCGCTCCCTCTCCCTTTGGGAGAGGGCTGGGGTGAGGGCTGCTGGCAACAGGCGCTGCGCCGGCCTTGCCCTCACCCTGCCCTCTCCCAGGGGGAGAGGGTAAAGACGCGGCCGCCGCCGGGGTGGCCGCAAGCTTCAACTCCGCCAGCGCCTGGAACGCCCCACGCGCCTTGCCGCCCCATTCGGCTTTCAGCGCGCCCAGGTTGCGGCTTTGCCCCAGCTGGCGGCCATGCTCGTCGGTCACGCGCAGGTTCATGAACAGGTGCGCGCTGAGCATGTCGAGCTTGAAGTCGGCGCGCTTGATGTCGAGCGAGGTTTCATCGCGCGCCTGCTTGAGCAGCACGTCGATCAACCCGCCCTGCTGCCAGCGCTCGCCCTGCAAGAACAGCTGCGCCAGGCGCTCGGCGTGTTCAGGCAGCGGCACAAAGCGGCTGCGCGGGCGCTGTGGCAGGCTTTTCAAAAGCGCCTGAATCTTGTCCTTGAGCATGCCCGGCACCAGCCATTCGGCGCGTTCCTCACTCACCTGATTGAGCACGAACAGCGGCACGGTCACGGTGAGACCATCGCGCGCGTCGCCCGGGCTGTGCAGGTAGCTGGCAGAGCAGTCCACGCCGCCGAGCTTGACGGTCTTGGGGAATTTATCGGTGGTGATGCCCGCGGCCTCGTGGCGCATGAGCTCGTCTTTAGAGAGGCGCAGCAGCTCGGGCTGGCCCTTGCTGACGGCGCGAAACCACTTGTCAAAGGTGGCGCCGCTGTAAATGCCCTCGGGAATGGCCTGGTCGTAGAAGGCGTAGATCAACTCGTCGTCCACCAGCACGTCCTGGCGCCGGCTCTTGTGCTCCAGCTCTTCGACCTTGCGCACCGTCTTGTGATTCGCGGCCAGGAAGGGCCAGGGGCTGTCCCACTCGCCCTCGACCAGCGCGCGGCGGATGAACATCTGCCGCGCCTCGATCGGGTCGATGCGGCCATAACTCACGCCGCGCTGGTTATAGACCACCAGGCCATAGAGCGTGGCGCGCTCGTAGGCCACCACGTCGGCCTGCTTCTTGCTCCAATGCGGGTCGAGCAGCTGCTTCCTCAGCAAATGGCCGCCCACCTCTTCCAGCCACTGCGGCTCGATGGCGGCAATGCCCCGGCCGTAGAGGCGCGAGGTCTCCACCTGCTCGGCGGCGACGATCCAGCGCCCGGGCTTCTTCGACAAATGCGCGCCCGGATGCGGGTGGAACTTGATGCCATGCGCGCCCAGGTAGGCCTCGCTCTCCTCGCCCTTGAAACCGATGTTGCCGAGCAGGCCGGCGAGCATGGACAGGTGCACCGCCTCGTAGCCCGCCGGCTGGGCGTTGAGCTGCCACTGGTGCTCACGCACCACGGTCAGCAGCTGCGAATGGATGTCGCGCCACTCGCGCACGCGGCGGATGCTCAGGTAGTTCTGGCGTAAGAGCTGCTCCCACTGGCGGTTGCTGAGTTTGTGGGTGTCGGATGCACCCTCACCCCTGCCCTCTCCCGCAGGCGGGAGAGGGAGAGAACTCCCAGCGCCCTGGTTTTCACTCCCTCTCCCTCTGGGAGAGGGCTGGGGTGAGGGCTGCGCCGCCCCCGTGCCCCGCTGCGCCACCGGCAAAAACGCCTGGTTGCGCGCCTTGGCTGCGACAGAATTCTGCGCCGCCATCTCGCGGCGGCTGCTCGCCACCGCCTTGCCGCCGCGCGCGTCAGCGAGCCAATTCCACAGCCGCACATAGCCGCTGAACTCGCTTTTCTCGTCGTCGAATTTGGCGTGCGCCTGGTCGGCCTGGGCCTGCGCCTCCAGCGGCCGGTCGCGCACGTCTTGCACCGACAGGGCCGAGGCAATCACCAGCACCTCGGCCAGCGCGCCGCGCGCGCGCGCCTCCAAGATCATGCGGCCGACGCGCGGATCGAGCGGCAGGCGCGCCAGCTCTTTGCCCATGGGCAGCAGACTGCCGCGCTCGTCCACCGCGCCCAGCTCTTGCAACAGCTGGTAGCCGTCGGCAATTGCCCGGCCCGAGGGCGCCTCCAGAAACGGAAAATTCACCACGTCGCCCAGGCCCAGCGACTTCATGCGCAGGATGACGCCGGCGAGCGATGAGCGCAGGATTTCGGGGTCGGTAAAGCGGTCGCGCTGGTTGAAATCCGCCTCGTCGTACAGGCGGATGCAGATGCCGTTGGCCACGCGCCCGCAGCGCCCGGCGCGCTGGTTGGCGGCTGCCTGGCTGATGGGCTCGACCAGCAGCTGCTCCACTTTGCTTCTAAAAGAATAGCGTTTGACGCGCGCCGTACCTGCGTCAACAACGTATTTGATGCCTGGCACCGTGAGCGAGGTCTCCGCCACGTTGGTCGCCAGCACGATGCGGCGGTGGCTGTGCTGGTCAAAAATCCGGTCCTGCTCGGCCTGCGACAGGCGCGAAAACAGTGGCAGCACCTCGGCACTACGCAGCACCGGCGAATGCTGCAAATGCTTTCTCAGGTGGTCGGCCGCCTCGCGGATTTCGCGCTCGCCGGGCAGGAAGATCAGGATGTCGCCACCCGCGCCACCAGCCCAGAGCTCATCGACGCCGTCGGCAATGGCATCGTTGAGGTCGAAGTCCTTCTTTTCCTCGAACGGCCGCCAGCGCATCTCCACCGGATAGGTGCGCCCGGACACCATGATGACCGGCGCCGGGCCGGCCTTGCTTGCAAAGTGCTTGGCAAAGCGCTCGGCGTCTATGGTGGCCGATGTCACCACCACCTTCAGATCGGGCCGCTGCGGCAGGATTTGCTTGAGGTAGCCCAGCAGAAAATCGATGTTCAGGCTGCGCTCGTGCGCCTCGTCGATGATGAGGGTGTCGTAGGCCTTTAACAGCGGATCGGTCTGCGTCTCGGCCAGCAAGATGCCGTCCGTCATCAGCTTGACAGAGGCGCCCTTTTGCAGCGTGTCGGCAAAGCGCACCTTGTAGCCCACCACCTCGCCCAGCGGGGTCTTCAGCTCTTCGGCGATGCGCTTGGCGACGCTGCTGGCCGCTATGCGCCGCGGCTGGGTATGGCCAATCAGCCGGCCACGCTCGCCCTCTGGTGCATTGCAGCGCCCGCGTCCCAAGGCCAGGGCGATCTTTGGCAGCTGCGTGGTCTTGCCCGAGCCGGTCTCACCGCAGACGATGATGACCTGGTGCTCGGCCATGGCGGCCATGATTTCATCGCGGCGCGCGGAGACGGGAAGGGATTCGGGGAAGCTGATCTGCAGAGGCATAGGGGCGGGGATTATCCCAGCCCCGGATTCAGCCTGCCCGGTATCAGGCCTGCAGCGCCTGCATCTCGCGCCGCAGCCGGTAGGCCGCGCTGCTGGTGTCCATGGCCACGTCGTCCCAGCACAGCGACTGCCCCTTGGCGACCGGCCGCACCAGCTTCACGCCATGGGCCAGCCCCAGCGGCAGGCCGCCCAGCGCGCGCGAAGTCGCGGCAGGCAGCAGCTTGCCCCAGACGGTGTAGCCGCCCTCGCCGTCGAGCAACTCGCCCACGCGCAGGTCGCGCTTGGCGGTGGCCACCACGTCGGCATTCCAGCCCTGGGCCACGCCCGTGGCCTCGCCGCGCAGCGCGACGCTGGCGACCGACATGCCGACCTCCAGGCCGATGAGGTGCCAGCGCTTGTAGAGCGTGAAATAGCGCCCGCTCGGGTCGGTATGGGCGTTGTATTCCTCGAAGCAATGGCGGATGTAGTCGCTCTCGCCCTCCACCGTCACCCACACGCCCATGCGGATGTCGTAGGGAATCTTGCGCCCGTCTTTCTCCAGCGACGAGATCACCTCGACCATGCCCTTTTGCTCCAGCACGCCGCCCTCGGCCAGGGGGCGGGTGACGAACGGAATGTCCTCCACGCTGGCCGGCGGGTACAAAAGGCCATTGCTCGGCACGGCCAGCCCGGTGGCGTTGGCGACCGCCGTGCTCTCGATGGCGGGCTTGGAGCCGTCGAGAAAGCTGTTGAACATCTTGGGGTTCAGCCCGCCGCGCACCGCCTGCTCGGGGGTCAAGCCGTAGTAGCCCCAGACCGTCTCGGGCGTCGATTCGCAGAAATGCGGCAGCCATTTGTGGCCGCGCCCGGCCGCCACCACGGGAAAGCCGCAGGTGCGCGCCCAGTCGACCAGATCGCAAATCATGGCCGGCTGGTCGCCATAGGCCAGCGAGTAAATCACCCCCGCCTGCGCCGCCCGCGCCGCCAGCAGCGGGCCGCAAAAGGCATCGGCCTCGACGGTCACATTGACCACATGCTTGCCATGCGCAAAGGCGTCCAGGATGTGATCCACGGCAGCCAGCGGGTTGCCGGTGCATTCGACGATGAGCTCGATGTGCGGGTCGCGCGTGACGACCTGCCAGTCGTCGGTGATCCAGGTCGTGCCTTCGGCCAGCGCCTGCTGGCCCGACGCGGCGGCGGACTGCTCCATCGGCCAGCCCACGCGCGCCAGGCTGGCGCGCGCGTTGTCAGGTGACAGATCGGCAATCGCCACCAGATGCACGCCGGGCATGCGCGGCACCTGCGCCAGGTACATGGCGCCAAATTTGCCGGCCCCTATCAGGCCGATGCGGATGGGGCGGCCCTGGCGGGCGCGCTGAAGCAGTTGCTGGTGAAGACTCATGAAACAGGGGGCAGAGAGAGCGCCGCGAGGGGCGAAGCCGGCGCCCGCAGACAGGCGGCCGGTGCGTGGGTCAAGCCGGGGCCACCGTAACCCAGGGCCGCGCCGGCGTCTCTCCGGACAAGACCTGACCCGGTCAGCGCAACACGCTGAAATAGCGCGCCAAAGGCTCGCGCTCGGTGCGTGTGCGGTTCACGGGCGCCTGCGCGTCCTCCCAGCCCAGGGCCAGGCCGCAGACCACGGCCTCGGACTCGGGCAGGCCCAGCGCAGCGCGCACGATCTGCGGGTAGCTGGCCAGCGCGCCTATGGCGCAGCTCGCCAGGCCCTGGGCCTGCGCCGCCAGCATCAGGCCGTGCAGGCACATGCCCAGATCCATGTAGCCGCCGGCGCCAAAGTCGCGCTCTATGGTCACGACCAGGGCCACGGGCGCGTCGAAAAAGCGGAAGTTGCGCTCAAACTGCAGCGCGCGCCCCTCGCCATCGCCGCGCGCCACGCCCAGGGCGCCATACAGCGCCTGCGCCGCCGCCACCTGGCGCTTGCCCAGCTGCAGCGGCATGGGGCGCGGGAAGTAGCCGTAGTCCTCGGCCTCAGGGACATGGTCGCGCCAGGCCTGGCACAGGGCGGCGACGAGGCGCTCGCGCGCCGCGCCCTGCACGGCCCAGAAGCGCCCGGGCTGCAGGTTCGCGCCGCTGGGCGCCAGGCGCGCGGTGGTCAACAGGCGTTCGAGCAGCGCCTCTGGCACGGGGCGCGGCAGAAAGGCGCGCACGGAATGGCGTGCGCGGGCCAGCGCCTCGTAGTCATCTTCAAGCGGCGCCAGCGCCAGGGGTTCGGTCATCCGCATCATTCCATCTCCACCCAGGTGGCGGTGCCCAGGCCGCCCGCACCGGCTATGCAGGCCATGCCACGCAGCGCCCCGGCGCCGCCCTGTGCCCGCATCTGTCGCCACAGCTCGCCCAGCACGCGCACCAGGGCGATGGCGCCCGAGGCGCCTATGGGGTGGCCGCGCGCCAGGCCGCCGCCAGCGCGGTTGATGGCCGCGTGCGGCAGGCACAGCGCGTCGCAGAAGGCCAGGCCCTGGGCGGCAAAGGCGTCGTGCAGCTCCAGCGCGTGCAGGCCGTCCAGCCGCCAGCCGCTGCGTGCCTGTGCGGCGCGGGCCGCGTCCACGGCGCAGAGCATGGGCGATTCGGGCGCGCCGCCCACGCTGGCCGCGCCGCACCAGTGGGCGCGCGCGTGCAGCCCCAGGCGGGCGCAGGCCGCGGGCGTGGCCAGCAGCAGCAGGGCCGCGCCGTCGGCCTTGGGCGACACGGCCACGGTGCTCAGGCTGCAGTCCCGGCTATCCGGCGATGCGCCAGCGGCCACGGCGGGCATGCGCGCCAGGCGCTCGGCGCTCAGGCTGCGCGCATAGGTGTCGTGGCCCAGGCCATGGACGGGCACGATCTCGGCCGCCATGTCGGCGTGCGCGGCCAGGGCGCGGGCGTGGCTGGCCTGGGCGTAGGCGTCCTGCGCGGTGCGGGCCAGGCCCAGGCGGCACGCGCCGTCAAGCGCGGCCTGCAGCATGTCGGGGTCGCGCGCTGGCCAGGGCGTGAACGGCGGCTGCTCGTAGGCCACGGGGGCCGCGCCCGCCTGCGTGGGCCGGTGCAGGCGCAGCGGCGCGCGGCTCCAGGCCTCGGCGCCGCCGGCGATCACCACCTGCGCCTGGCCCAGGGCCAGCAGGCCGCAGGCATGGGTGATGGCGTCCAGGCCGGCGCAGCATTGGCTGTCCAGCGTGATGGCGGGTGTGCGCTCGGGCAGGCCTGCGGCCAGCGCCAGCACGCGCGCGGGGTTGCCGCCCGCGCCCAGTGCGTTGCCCAGTACCACGGCATCCACCGCGCTGGCAAGCAACCCTGCGTCGGCCAGCAGGCGCGCCACCAGCGGGGCCGCCAGCTCGTGCGGCCGGCAGGCAGCAAGCGCCCCGCCCACGGGCGCCACGGGCGTGCGCGCCCAGGCCAGGATCGGCATGGCGTTCACGGCCAGGGCTCCAGCAGGGGCGACGCGCCGACGGGCGTATCGGCCAGCGCGCGGGCTATGGCCCCATGGTCGGTCTTGCCGCTGGCGGTCTGCGGCCAGTCGCCCTTCCACAGCCACCAGTGGCGCGGGGTTTTAAAAGGCTCCAGCGCCTCGCGGCACCAGGCGGCGAGCTGCTGCGCTCCGGCGGGCGCATCACCCTGCCACTGCAGCACGGCATGCACACTGCTGCCGCGCAGCTCATCAAACGCGCCCTGCAGGCTGGCCTGGGCCACGGCGGGGTGGGCCAGCAGGCGCTGCTCCACCTCTTCGGGGAACAGGTTCTTGCCCTGGGTGACCAGCATGCGGTTCTCGCGCCCGCACAGGTGCAAGAGGCCGGATGCGTCCAGATGGCCCATGTCGCGCACCGACAGCCAGTCGCCCACGCGCAGCGCGGCGGTGGCGTCGGCCTGGTTCACGTAGTCCATGAACAGCATGGGGCTACGCACCCAGATCAGCCCCGGCTGGCCCGCGGGCAGGGCCGGCGCCTCGGGGTGCTCGCCTATGTGCAGATCAACGTTGCTGAAGGCCCGGCCCACGGCCTGAGCGGGGGCGGCCGGGTCGGCGTCCATCCAGGCGATGTAGCTGGCCTCGGACGCGCCATAGAACTCGACGATGCGCGCGCGCGGAAACAGCCGGCGCAGCGCCGGCGTGCGCTCGCGCAGCCAGCGCGCGCCGCTGATCAGCACCAGCTCCACGCCCGCTATCGGCGCCAGCCGGCGGCGCTCTGCGTACTGCAGCATCAGCACCAGCTGGCTGGGCACGGCCACCAGCAGCGGCGCGGCGCCGGCCTGCAGCGTGGCCAGCGCGCGCGGGGCGGAAAAGCGCTCCTGCAGCAGCGCGCCCGCGCCCGTCCACAGGCCCAGCAGCGCGCCAAACAAGAACAGCGAATGCGACATGCGCCCCGGCGCCAGCACGCGCGTGGCGGCGGCGGGGCCAAAGTCGCGCAGGCTGACGCGGAAGCTCTCGGCCCAGGAACGGTGGTGGCGCATGAAGCCTTTGGGCAGGCCGGTGCTGCCCGAGGTGAAGCCGATGTAGAACGGCGACAGCGGCGTGGCCCCCTGCCCCGGCGCGCCGGCCGGCACGGGCAGGCGCTCCGCCACCGCCTGGGCCACCACGGCCGGCCATTGCGCATCGCCCATGGCGGCGCAGCGCCCGCTGGCGATCACGCCCAGAAAGTCCACCAGGCCATCGAGCGTGCCGGCGTCGCCGCCCAACAGCACGGTGGCGGGTGCGCCCTCGGCGTCGAGCCTGCGCGCCCGGGCCTGCACGCGCGCATGCAGCTCGGCAAAACTGAGCCGGTGGCGCTCATTGGCCAACGCCAGGGCATCGGGCCGGGTGCGCGCCCAGTGCGCCAGCGGCCCGTGCACCCAGTCGAAGAGTGCGGGCAGCGGCCCGCCGGGCCGCAGTTGTCGTGCCAGCGCGTGCGGCGCGGGGGCCAGGGCGGCGCTCAACGCTCGCGCCCGCCAAACGGCCAGTGCGGCATGGCCTTGGCCACGGTGTGCACGACCACGGCGGCCAGCAGGCACTTGACCAGGTCGCCGGGCACGAACACCAGGTCGGCAAAAAAGGCCTTCTCCAGCGGCATCTTGGCCAGCAGCACCAGGCCGGCAATGCCCATGGCGTGCAGGAACACCAAGCCACCGAGCGCCGAGGCAATGAAGGCGCTGATTGCCGTGCGCAGCGGCTGGCCCTGGGGCAGCAGGCGCATCAGCGCGCCCGTCACGCCCGCAGCCAGGGCGTAGCCCAGCAGGTAGCCGGCCGAGGGCGCCATGAACACCCCCAGGCCGCCGCGCCCGCCCGCCAGCAGCGGCAGGCCGGCCGCCACCGCCAACAGAAACAGAGCGATGGCCTGAAAGCCCAGGCGCGCGCCCAGCAGGCAGCCGGCCAGCATCACGCCCAGGGACTGCAGCGTGATGGGCACGCCCAGCGGCAGGTCGATCTTGGGGATCAGCCCCATCACGGCCATCAGGGCGGCAAACAGCGCCACCAGGGCCATGGAGTGGGAGGCCTTGCGGGATACGGCGGTGGTCATGACAACGTCCTTGGGTCAAAGTAAAAAGGTTCAGCCGCCCAGGCGCGCGTACAGGGCGTCGGCCACGCGCTGCGCGGCCTGCAACATTTGCGCCGTGAGCGGCGCAATCAAACGCAGGCCGCCGGGGCGGCCGGTGCGCAGGCGGTGGGCTTCATCGAGCTTTTGCCACTGCACGAAGAAATGCTCGGTAAAGCGCAGCATCAGGGCCAGCTGCAGCGACAGACGCTCGGGCCGCAGGCCCAGGCGCGCCAGCGGGGCGAGCAGCGCATCCAGCACCAGGAGCAGATCGGTGGGGCGCGTCGTCACCGTGAGCGCCACGCCCAGGGTGGAGGCGCAGGCCAGGCGCAGCGCGCTCACGGCCGCCACGTCGGGCCGGCCGAGCCACAGGTGAAACCCCGCCACCAGAGCCGCCGCCACCAGCACCGAGCGGATCAGCCGCCGCACCTTGTGCGTGGCCGGCCCCAGGCTGCACCACAGCAGCGCGCAGGCCAGGCCCGCCGCCGCCAGCAGCCAGAGCTCGTTGAATAGAAACAGCAGCGTGCCCAGCAGCGCCATGCAGGCCAGCTTGGCGCCGGCCGGCCAGCGGTGCAGCCAGGTCAGGTGTTCGCTGTAGAGACTGCCCATGAAAGACTTTCAAGCGACGGCGCGCAGCTCCGGGCGCGCGGCGCTGCGGGCATGCGCGACCTCGGCCGCCACGGCCGCCTCGTAGGCGGCGCAGACCTCGCGCCCCGGACCGTCGCCGCGCACCCGGCCCTCATGCAGCCAGATCACGCGGGGGTAGTCACGCACCGGGCCCAGCACATGGGTGGACACCAGCACCTGCCGGCCGCAGGCGGCAATGTCATCGGCCAGCCGCGCCTGACCGGGCAGATCCAGGCTGGCGTAGGGCTCGTCCAGCAGCAGCGTGCGCGGCCCGGCCAGCAGCAGGGCCAGCCAGCACAGCCGCTGGCGCTGGCCCTGGCTCAGCGTGCCCACGGCGCGCTCGGCCCAGTCGGCCAGGCCACGCTCGGCGAGGAAGGCGCGGGCGCGCGCCAGCGCCTCGCGCCGGCTCAGGCCCTGGGGCTGCAGGCCCAGGGCCAGTTCCTCCTGCACGGTAGGAAAGATGATCTGGTCGTCGGGGTTCTGGAACATCATGCCCACGCGCTGGGCGCGCAGCTGCCCCGCCGGCAGCACGTGCAAGTCCTGCCCCTGCGACAGCACCTGGCCGCCCTGCGGGGCTTCCAGCGCGCACAGCAGGCGCAGCAGGCTGGTCTTGCCCGCGCCGTTGTGGCCTATCAGGCCTATGCGCTCCTCGGCCAGGTGCAGGCTCAGGCCGGCAAACACCTGGCTGCCACCCCGGCGCAGATGCACCTGGCGCAGCTCCAGCAAGGGGCTTGTGGCAGGGGTGGGCGCAGGCGGCATTCGGATTTTCCAAAGCGGGTGTTGCGCAAATTCTAACCACACCAAAAGTCGCCAATCACGCACACAAAACACATCATTTCTACACAACGTCTTTTATTCTGCAGACAACTTGTGCACTCAAAAACATCCAATTGCCGTCAAAATTAGACCCAGATAGGCGCCACTTGGCGACAGACCGCGCAAAAAGCAACAAATCAGCATCTTCTTGCCGTCATTTGCCGGCTTCTGGTGGTCAACATGGGCCGTAGCCGCCGCAAGCAAATGAATCCAAACGCGCACAATAGGCCATCGCCGCACGCCGGCTGCCCCCTTCTTCTTCAGTCCCTGCCCATGACCACAACCTCTGCCGCGCTGGAGCGCCGCAATCTTGGCCTGCTGGTGGCCGTCCAGTCGCTGGGAGGCGCGTCGCCACCCATCATCATTTCGCTGGGTGGCCTGGTGGGGCAGATGCTGTCGAGCACGCCATCGGCCGCCACGCTGCCGGTCAGCCTGTACCAGCTGGGCCTGGCCCTGTCCACGCTGCCCGCGGCCTGGCTGATGCTCCGCGCGGGGCGGCGCACGGCCTACCTGCTGGGGGCGGTGATGGGCATGCTGTCGGGCCTGGTGGCCGCCTGGGGCATCAGCCAGTCGGACTTCATGCTGTTCTGCCTGGGCACGACGCTGGCCGGTTTCTATGGTGCCTGCGTGCAAAGCTACCGCTTTGCCGCCATCGACGCCGTGGGCGACCCGGCACGGCATGCCGGCGCCATTTCGCGCGTCATGGTGGGCGGCCTGATCGCCGCCGTCATCGGCCCGCAGGTGGTGATATGGACGCGCGACACCCTACCCATGACGCCCTTTGCCGGCAGCTTCTACAGCCAGGCGGCGCTGGCGCTGCTGGCCCTGCCGCTATTGCTGCTGCTGCGCCTGCCGCCCGCTCCTCCAAAGGCCGTGGCCCATGGCGCGCGCGACCTGTCCGAGATCGTGCGCACGCCGCAGTTCATCGTCGCCGCCACGGCGGGCGTGGTCAGCTACGGGCTGATGGCCTTCCTGATGACGGCCGCGCCCATGGCCATGGTGGGCTGCGGCCACAGCGTGGGCGAGGCGGCGCTGGGCATCCAGTGGCATGTGCTGGCCATGTTCGGGCCCAGCTTCTTCACCGGTCGGCTCATGGATCGCTTTGGCAAACGCCGCATCACCGCCCTGGGCCTGATCCTGATCGCCGCCTCTGGCGCGCTGGCGCTGATGGGCCTGGCGCTGACGCACTTCTGGGGCGCCCTGGTGCTGCTGGGCCTGGGCTGGAACTTCGGCTTCATCGGCGCCACCGCCCTGCTGACCGAGGCCTACCGCCCGTCCGAGCGTGCCAAGGTGCAGGCGCTCAACGACTTCCTGGTGTTCGGCACCGTGGCCGTGGCATCGTTCGGCTCGGGCCAGCTGCTGCACAGCGTGGGCTGGGACGGCATCAACCTGGGCATGCTGCCCCTGGTGGTCGTGGTGTTGGCGCTGCTTGCGTGGCAGGGGCTGCGCCAGCGGCAACAGATGACCGCACGCGGTTGAGTTTCCGAGGATTCAAGTGATGCAATCAGCCAGCGACGAATGGTTTGACGAGGCGTACTACCAGCGCTACTACTTCAACAAGAAAACCAGCGTGGTGGACCCTGCCCACACCGAACGCCTGGGAGCCTTTGTCTGCAGCTATCTGCAGTACCTGCGCGTGCCCGTGGCGCGGGTGCTGGACATGGGCTGTGGCATAGGCCTGTGGCGTGACATGGTGGCGCGGCACCTGCCGGGCGCGCAGTACCAGGGGGTGGAATACAGCGCCTATCTGTGCCAGCGCTTTGGCTGGCAGCGCGGCTCGGTGGTGGACTACCCGTCGGCCACGCCCTATGACTTCGTCATCTGCCAGGGCGTGCTGCCCTACCTGGGCGTGCAGGACCTGCGCCGCGCGCTGGCCAACCTGGGCCGGCTGTGCCAGGGCGCGCTGTACCTGGAGGCCGTGACCCTGGAAGACTACGAGCGCGGCACCATAGACGAAGACCTGACCGACGCGCGCCAGCACCGCCACCGCGCCGCCCTGTACCGCCAGGGCCTGGCGCGGCATTTCACCGACATGGGCGGCGGCCTGTGGCTGAGCCACCGCGCCCAGGTGCCGCTGTTTGCGCTGGAGGCACGGGACGGCGCATGACCGCCTCGCCCCCGCGCCGCAGCCGCTGCCCGCGCTGCCTGCGCCCGGATGCAACCTGCCTGTGCCCCGCCGTGCGCAGCGTGGCCAGCCAGGTGCAGGTGCTGATCCTGATGCACCCGCAGGAAGAGCACCAGGCCAAGGGCACGGCGCGGCTCCTGCACCTGTGCCTGCCGGCGAGCCGCCTGGCCGTGGGCGAGACCTTTGCGGCGCAAGAACTGGCCAGGCTGTTGCAAGAACCCTGGTGCGATGCCGATGCCCGGGCGCCGCGCCATGCCATGCTGCTGTACCCGCCCACACCGCCCGATGCGCAGCACCCCATGCCCACACCACCGCCCATGCCGGCCGACTGGCTGAGCGCGCCCGAGCGGCTGCGCCTGGTGCTGCTGGACGGCACCTGGCGCAAGAGCCGCAAGATGCTCTGGGCCAATCCCCTACTGCAGGCCCTGCCGCGCCTGGCACTGCACCATGTGCCGGCCTCGCGCTATGCCATCCGCAAGGCGCACGCACCGCACCAGCTATCGACACTGGAGGCCACGCAGCAGGCGCTGCGGCATCTGGAGCCCGCCAACGCCGGTATTGCCGCGTTGGGCGCCGCCATGCACGACTTCATGGCCCGGCAGCAGGCCTACTGGCCCGCTGCGCACTGGACTATGCTCAACGCAACCGACTCTTGAACCCCGGAGACAGCCATGACCCAGCGCTACCCCCTGCCCGACCTGAACACCCTGCCCGAGGACATCCGCGCGCGCATCCTGGAGGTGCAGGACAAGGCCGGCTTCATCCCCAACGTGTTCCTGGCCTTTGCGCGCCGCCCGGCGGAGTGGCGCGCCTTCTTTGCCTACCACGACGCGCTGATGCTGCGCGAACAAGGCAGCCTGACCAAGGGCGAGCGCGAGATGATCGTCACCGCCACCAGCGCCGCCAACCAGTGCCTGTACTGCGTGGTGGCCCATGGCGCCATCCTGCGCATCTATGAGAAAAACCCGCTGGTGGCCGACCAGGTGGCGGTCAACCACCGCAAGGCCGACATCGGCCCGCGCCAGCAGGCCATGCTGGACTTTGCGATGAAGGTCTGCCTGCGCGCGCAGGAGATTGACGATGCCGACTTCGAGGCGCTCCACCCCCACGGCTTCGACGACGAAGACATCTGGGACATCGCCGCCATCACCGCCTTCTTTGGCCTGTCCAACCGCATGGCCAACTTTTCCGGCATGCAGCCCAACCCCGAGTTCTATCTGATGGGCCGCATGCCGCGCGAGAAGAAGGCCTGAGCCAATTACTACACTTTTTATAGCTGTTTGCGCTTATCCACTAAGCGCTACAGCCATTTTTTACTTCAAAGCCAGCGCCGCGCCACGGCAGCCGTCAAAGGCATCCATTGGCCGCCGGTACGTGGGCGATTGCACATCCAGCAGGCCCAGCATGCTGTGGTAGAGGTTGTCATGCGTCAGCGGCGCGTCGGTGCCGGCGCTCAGACAGCTGGACGACAGCCGGCCGCGCCGCAGCAGGCCGCCGTCCAGCCAGGCGACCATGGGCACATGCTTTTGCACATCGGGCGCCATGGCATAGGGCATGCCGTGCAGGAACAGGCCGTACTCGCCCAGCGACTCGCCATGGTCACTCAGGTACAGCAGGCCGGTGTCATACCTTGCAGACTGGCCCTGCAGCCAGGCTATCGTCTGGCCCAGAAAGGCGTCGGTGGCGGCGATGGAGTTGTCATAGGCGTTCACCAGCTCGCCGTGGGCGCAGTTGGCCAACACCTCTGTGCGGCATTCGGGCAGAAAGCGCTTGGCGCCATCGGCCGAGCGCTTGTAATACGCCGGCCCATGGCTGCCCATCTGGTGCAGCACCAGCAGCACGCCGCGCTGGCGCTGGCCCTCGGGCATGGCCGCCAGGCGCTCATCCAGGCCCTGCAGCATGGCCTCGTCGCGGCATTCGCCACCGTCGCACAGGCGGTTGCGCTCCTGCGCGCCCAGGCCGTCGGCGGCGTTGGCGTGCGGCACGCGCTCGCACACACCCTTGCAGCCGGACTGGTTGTCCAGCCACAGCACGGCCAGACCGGCGGCCTGGGCCACGTCCAGCAGGTTTTCATATTCATTGTCACGCGCCTCGAATGCGCTCTTGCCCAGCGGCGAGAACATGCAGGGCAGCGAGGCCAGCGTGCTCGTACCGCAGGATCGCACCTCGCGCCAGCTCATCACGCCGCGCCTGGCCAGCTCGGGCGTGGTGTCGCGGCCATAACCGTTGATGCCGAAATGGTCGGCGCGCGCGGTCTCGCCCACCACCAGCACGAACAGCAGCGGCTTGGTGGCAGATGCATAGGAAGCGCCCAGTGCCGCGCCCTGCGTCATCGGCACCAGGGTGCGGCCGCGCGCAAACACCGGCCGCGCCAGCGCCACGCTGGTCGAGTACAGGCTGGCCAGTGGGTTCATCAGGTAGCGCAGCTGCGGGTGGTTGCGCATCAGCGGCGCCAGATGGCGCGCATTGAGCGCCACCATGCCTGCGGCCACGGCCAGCGCCAGGGCCAGCAGGGCCAGGTTTCGCCCCAGCTGGCGCAGCGGCCGCATGGGCGGGATGCGCACGCGCACAAGCCACCAGGTCGGCAGCACCATCACGGCCAGCACGGCGCCCAGCAGGCGCGGGCTCAATAGATCGGCCGCCTCGCGGGCATCGGTCTGCAGCACGTTGGCGGCCATGCCGGGATCCATGACCACGCTGTAGGTCAGCATGTAGTACTGCGCCAGCGCCGCCACCAGCAGCACCAGCCACCACAGCAGCCGCATGCCGCGAGTCCAGGCGGTGAATGCCAGCAAGGCCACCATGCCGCAGACGATGAGCAGCGCCATCTCGGCCACCGAGCGCAGGTAGATGCTGGGCGCGCCACCGATTTGCACCAGCTGCAGCCACAGCGGCCAGTTGGCCGCCAGCACCAGGTAGACGGACAGGCGCAGCACCAGCTGCTGGGCCGACAAGGGGCTGGCAAACCAGCCATCCACGCGCTGCAGGCCGCGGCGCAGAAACGCCAGCCAGGCCGGGCCGGACGGCGCCGCCGCAAGGGCTTGGGGACTGGAAGCCAGGCTGCTGAAATGGGTCTGAGACATGGGCCGCCATGCTCGGCCCCGCCTCTGAAACCTGGCTGAAGACCGGGTTCAGGCTTGGTTCAGGTTTGCAACAACAGCCCTGCCATGCCGGTGCACCTGCAGCGCCGTCTCCAGCGCCAGGCCCCAGGCCCAGCAGATCCAGGCCGTCCACAGCGTATGGCTCATGTAATGCGCGCCGCGCATCTGTTGCGCCAGGCCCAGCAGCATGCCGGCCAGCAACGCCCCCAGCAGCCACCGGCCGGCAGCGCGCGGTGCACTGCGGCGCAATACAAACCAGCCTGCCAGATAGGCAAAGGCCGTGGACGCATGGCCCGCCGGAAAGCAATGGCCCGCGCCCCCGTCGCGCACACCCCAAAGCCAATGCGAGACATGGCGCGCCACGCCGCCAAACTCGGCCAGATCCCAGGGGCAGCTGGTGTGGTTCAGGCGCTTGAGCACGGTGATCGCCAAGGCCCCACCGGCAATGGACAGCCACAGCTGCCAGCGCTCGCCCGGCGCCAGGCGGCACAGAAACCCCCAGGGCTTGAACACCCCCACCAGCAACGCCAGCAACAGCGCCGCGCCGGCCATGCGCGGCAGCTCATGCGACAGCAACACAAAGAGCGGCTGCTGGCGCAAGGCAAAGCCCTGGGGCGAGCCAGACCAGCGCGCCAGGGGCAAATCAAAACCCGTGGCGTCCCACAGTACCAGCAGCACGAAGAACAACAGCGTCAGCGCCCACAAGCGGCGCAAGGTCCAGGAAGGCATGGCAAGACCCGGCAAAGCCTGCAACCGTAGACCACTGGCCTGAACGCAGCATGAACGGGCCAGGCCGCCGCGCGGGCCTACACTTTGCAGTCCTGTGACTGCGACGAGGACTGGCATGCGCGTGCTGTTGGTGGAAGACGATGAGGCCCTGTCCCAGGCCGTCTGCGGCTATTTGCGCGCCAAGGCCTTTGTGGTGGATGCCGTGCCCAGCCTGGCCCAGGCTGGTGCCGCGCTGCATGCGGCGCAGTACGCGGCTGTGCTGCTCGATCTACACCTGACCGACGGCGACGGCCTGAGCCTGCTGCCGCAGCTGCGCGGCCTCAAGGAGCGGCCCATCGTCATCGTGCTCACGGCGCGCGACCAGGTCAGCGACCGCATCCATGGCCTGGACGCCGGGGCCGACGACTACCTCGTGAAACCCTACGACCCCGGCGAGCTGCTGGCGCGCCTGCGCGCCGTGGAGCGCCGGCGCAGCACGGCCCAGCTGCCGGTGCTGCACCTGGGCGAGCTGCAGATCGACCTGTCGCGCGAGCAGGTGCGCCGCGCCGGCGTGCCCATGGCCCTCACACAAAAGGAATGGGCGCTGCTGCGCGTGCTGGCCACCCGGCCCGACCACCTGCACACGCGCGAGCGCCTGCAGGACGCCCTGTACGGCTTTGACGACGACACCGGCAGCAACACGCTGGAGGTCTTCATCAGCCGGCTGCGCCGCAAGCTCGGGCGCGAGCATATCGAGACCGTGCGCGGCCTGGGCTACCGGCTGGTGCGAGGCAACGCCGCATGAGCGCCGGCCCAAACGCCGAGCGCGCACAAAGCCTGGCCGGGCGCCTGGCGCGCACCCTCATCCTGTGGGTGGGCGGCGTGTGGCTGCTGTGCGTGCTGGGCGTGGCCTGGTACACCGACAGCGAGATCAACCACAACTTCGACAACGAAATCGTCGAGGTCGCGCACCGCATGTTCGACATCGCGCTGCAGCACCTGGACCAGGCCCCGGCGCGAGCCGCCGACGCCGGGCCGCTGATCCTGCCCAGCCCGGGCTCGTTTGCCGATGCCGATGTGCTCTACCAGCTGGTCGCGCCCGGCGGCCAGGTGCTGGCGCGCTCGGCCGAGGCCAGGCCCGAGCAATTCGACGTGCCCCTGGCCCAGGGCTTTGCCAACACCCCCGCCTGGCGCGTGTACACGCTGATCCACCCCACGCGCACCATCTACCTGCAGGTGGCCGACCCGTTGCAGGAGCGGCGCGAGGCCGCAAACCGCACGCTGACCGGCCTGATCCTCACCATGCTGGCCATGCTGCCGCCGCTGGCGCTGCTGCTGCGGCGCATAGCGCGGCGCGAACTCAGGATGCTGGATCAGCTGACGCACGAGATCAGCCTGCGGGGCGGCCAGCTGCTCACCCCGATTGCCCTGGCCGGCCTGCCGCGCGAGCTGCGCAGCGTGGAAGACCATGTGAACCGCCTGCTCGAACGCCTGGCCCATGCCCTGGACGTGGAGCGCGCCCTGGCGGCGAACGCCGCGCACGAGCTGCGCACGCCGCTGGCCGCCGCGCGCCTGCGCCTGCAGACGGCGCTGGAGCATGGCCTGAGCCAGGGCGACGTGCAGGCCGCCATCAACGCCCTGCACACGCTGGGCCTGCGCACCGAGAAGCTGCTGCAGCTGTCGCGCGCCGAGTCGAGTGCTCCCTTTGCGCGCCAGCCCGTGGATCTGGGCCAGCTGGCAACCACGGTGGCGCAGGAGTTCTGGCAGGACGATGTGGCCGTGGACAGGCTCGACCTGGTGCTGGACTACGCCGGGCCGGGGCCCATCGCCCTGGGCGACTTCGACGCACTGGCGATTGCGCTGCGCAACCTGGTGGAGAACGCGCTGCACTACGCCGGCAGCAGCGCCGTGGAGCTCATCGTCGGCCCCGGCAGCATGCTCACCGTGCGCGACCATGGCCCGGGCGTGGACGGCGCGCGCCTGCAGGCCCTGCAGCAGCGCCATGTGCGCGACAGCGCCGAGCGCGCGGGCTACGGCCTGGGCCTGTCCATCGTGGCCACCATTGCCGCAAAGCACGGTGCGGGACTGACATTGACATCACCGCTGCCAGGTGAAAGCGGCGGCTTCGAGGCGCGCCTGCGGTTAGGCGCCGCTACAGCACCAGCGCACGCATCCAGTCCGGCAGCGGCACCGCCTTTTGCGCCGGAAAGTCCACCCAGATGACCGTGGCCCCGCCGGCGGCGGCCAGCACGCCGGGCTGATCCAGGCGCTCGATGGTGGTCCAGGTCTCGAACGTGGTGCGCGCCGGGTCGCTCACATAGAGCTTGAGCAGCAGCCGGGCCGGGTATTCGAGCTGGCGGTAGAAGTTGCAGAATGCATTCACGATCACCGGCCCCTGGCCCTTGGGGCTGGGCTCGCAACCCACGGCCCGCATCCACTCGACGCGCACGCTCTCCATATAGCGAAAGTACACCGCGTTGTTCACATGGCCCATGGCGTCCATGTCGCCCCAGCGCACATCCAGCTCCATGCTGTGGGCCAGCTTCTTATGTTCGGCAATCTCGATTTTCATGGTGGTCTTGGTAAGTCGTTCAAACAGGGCAAGCTGGGCTTGCCACGGTTCCGTGTTGGCGTGAATACAATCATCGCCAACACGGCCGCAGCCGCATGGCTGCTTGGGCCGGCCCATTTTCCAACGATCCAAGCAATAGAGACACCCATGACGAACGAAGAAATCCTCAGCACCTACGGCCCACGCGAAGCCATGGAATACGACGTGGTCATCGTCGGCGGCGGCCCCGGCGGGCTGGCCACGGCGATTCGCCTGAAGCAGCTGGCGGCAGAAAAAGGCCAGGAGGTATCGGTGGTGGTGCTGGAAAAGGGGTCTGAACCCGGCGCGCACATCCTCTCGGGCGCCATCATGGATCCGAAGGCAATCACCGAGCTGATCCCCGACTGGAAGGCCAAGGGCGCGCCCTTGAACCAGCCCGTCACCGACGACGCCATGGTGTTCCTGGGCGAGTCCTCGTCGTTTCGCACGCCCAACTTCCTGCTGCCCGGCTGCTTTCAGAACCACGGCAACTACATCGTCAGCCTGGGCAACGTGGTGCGCTGGATGGCCGAGCAAGCGGAAGGCCTGGGCGTGGAGATCTTCCCCGGCTTTGCCGCGGCCGAGGTGCTGTACAACGACGACGGCTCGGTCAAGGGCGTGGCCACCGGCAACATGGGCATCAGCAAGGAGGGTGAGCCCACGGGGGACTTCCAGCTGGGCATGGAGCTGCATGCCAAATACACCATCTTTGCCGAGGGCGCACGCGGCCATCTGGGCAAGCAGATCATCGCCAAGTACCAGCTGGACGCCGAGAGCGACCCGCAAACGTACGGCATAGGCATCAAGGAGCTGTGGGAGATCGACCCCAAGCGCCACCAGCCCGGCTTCGTGCTGCACACCGCCGGCTGGCCCATGGACAACAACACCTACGGCGGCGCCTTCCTCTACCACCTGGAGGACAACAAGGTCACGCTGGGCTTCATCACCGGCCTGGACTACAGCAACCCCTACCTGAGTCCGTTCGAGGAGATGCAGCGCTGGAAGCTGCACCCCAACATCCGCTGGTACCTGGAGGGCGACGAGGCCAAGGGCATCAAGCCGGCCAAGCGCCTGGGCTATGGCGCGCGCGCCATCACGGCGGGCGGCCTGCTGAGCCTGCCCAAGTTCGTCTTCCCTGGCGGCGCCCTGGTGGGTTGCGACGCGGGCTTTTTGAACGTCAGCCGCATCAAGGGCAGCCACGCCGCCATCAAGACCGGCATGCTGGCCGCCGAGGCCGCGTTCGATGCCATTGGCGCCGGTCGCCAGCATGATGAGCTGACCGCCTACCCCAAGGCCTTCGAGGCCAGCTGGCTCTACACCGAGCTGAACAAGTCGCGCAACTTCAAGGCCTGGTTCAAGAAGGGCCTGGTGATGGCCTCGGCAATGAACGGTATCGAGCAGTTCGCGCTGCGCGGTCACATTCCCTGGACGCTGCGCCGCGATACGCCGGATCACGCCTACCTGAAGCCCGCCGCCGAGTGCAAGCCCATCGTCTACCCCAAGCCCGATGGCAAGCTGACCTTCGACCGCCTGTCCAGCGTCTTCATCAGCAACACCAATCACAGCGAGAACCAGCCCGCGCACCTGACGCTCAAGGACGCCAGCGTGCCGGTGAACGTGAACCTGGCCAAGTACGCCGGCCCCGAGAGCCGCTACTGCCCCGCCGGCGTGTACGAGTTCGTGCCCGACGAGGCCCAGGGCGGCAACGCCCAGCGGCTGCAGATCAACGCGCAGAACTGCGTGCACTGCAAGACCTGCGACATCAAGGACCCTACGCAAAACATCGTCTGGGTGACACCCGAAGGCGGCGGCGGCCCGAACTATTCGGGCATGTAAGCCCAGCCCTGGCAGCAATGATTTTGATAGCTTGCTGCGCTTGTATATCAAGCGCTGCAGGCCAATTCCATTAAAACCGTTAAAGTGTCGCCGGTACGGGGAACAACCGACGCGACCAGACCGCGCAAACGCTAGACTCGCGTGCCAGCCGCATGACCTTCCTGCATCGGCCTGGAATAACAAGCACAGGAAACACCGCACGTTCCACTGGAGATTGAACCGAAATGAAGAGCTTGTCTTGGGCCCCCCTGGGCGCATTCGCCCTGGCCATGGCCACCCTTGCCCCCGTTGCACATGCGCAGCAAAAGTCCGTGGCCGTGACGGCCATCGTGGAGCATCCCGCCCTTGACTCGGTGCGCGACGGCGTGCAGGCCGCCCTGAAGGCCGCAGGCTACGAGTCGGGCAAGAACCTCAAGTGGCAATACCAGAGCGCCCAGGGCAACACCGGCACGGCGGCGCAGATCGCGCGCAAGTTCGTCGGCGACAACCCCGACGCCATCGTCGCCATCGCCACACCGTCGGCCCAGGCCGTGGTGGCCGCCACCAAGACCGTGCCCGTGGTGTTCTCCGCCGTCACCGATCCGGTGGCCGCCAAGCTGGTGCCGAGCTGGGAGCCGAGCAAGACCAACGTGAGCGGCGTGTCCGACCTGCTGGCGCTGGACAAACAGATGGATCTGGTCAAGCAGGTGGTGCCCAATGCCAAGCGCGTGGGCATGGTCTACAACCCCGGCGAGGCGAACTCGGTGGTCGTGGTCAAGGAGCTGCAAAAGCTGCTGCCCACGCTGGGCATGACCCTGGTCGAGGCCGCGGCCCCGCGCTCGGTGGACGTGAGCAGCGCCGCACGCAGCCTGATCGGCAAGGTGGACGTGATCTACACCAACACCGACAACAACGTGGTCTCGGCCTACGAGTCGCTGGTCAAGGTCGGCCAGGACGCCAAGATCCCGCTCATCGCCTCGGACACCGACAGCGTCAAGCGCGGCGCCATTGCCGCCCTGGGCATCAACTACCGTGACCTGGGCGAGCAGACCGGGCGCATGGTGGTGCGCATCCTGAAGGGCGAAAAGCCCGGCGACATCAAGCCCGAGACCAGCAGCAAGCTGGAGCTGTTTGTGAACCCCGGCGCCGCCGAGAAGCAGGGCGCGAAGCTCTCCGAGCAACTGGTCAAGTCGGCCGCGCAGGTCGTTCAGTAACAATACGGCCCCTTGGCCTTGTGCGCAGGAGCCTCCGGGGCTCCTGCTTTGTTTTTGCCCCCAGCTTCCAAGCCCCGCCCCATGTCTCTTTTTTCCTTGCTCGGCGCCGTTGAAATCGGCCTGATCTTCAGCCTGGTGGCGCTGGGGGTCTATATCTCGTTCCGCCTGCTGCGCTTTCCCGACCTGACGGTGGACGGCAGCTTTCCGCTGGGCGGCGCGGTCTGTGCCATCCTGATTTCCACCGGCACCAACCCCTGGCTGGCAACGCTGGCCGCCACGGCGGCCGGCGCACTGGCGGGTTTGGTGACCGGCTGGCTCAACGTCAAGCTCAAGATCATGGATCTGCTGGCCAGCATCCTGATGATGATTGCGCTGTACTCGGTGAATCTGCGCATCATGGGCGGGCCGAACGTGCCACTGATCAACGACACCACCCTGTTCACCCTGCTGCAGCCCGAGAGCATCCCCGACTACGTGGCGCGCCCCATGGTGCTGTTCGTGGTGGTGGTGCTGGCCAAGCTGGCGCTGGACTGGTTTTTTGCCACCGAGCGCGGCCTGGCCATCCGCGCCACCGGCTCCAACGCGCGCATGGCACGCGCCCAGGGCGTGAACACCGGGGCCATGGTGCTGCTGGGCATGGCGATTTCCAACGCCCTGGTGGGCCTGGCCGGCGCGCTGTTTGCGCAGACCCAGGGCGGCTCGGATATCTCGATGGGCATTGGCACCATCGTCATCGGCCTGGCGGCCGTGATCGTGGGCGAGTCCATCCTGCCGTCGCGGCGCATCGTCTATGCCACGCTGGCCGTGATCGTGGGCGCCATCGTCTACCGCTTCTTCATCGCCGCGGCGCTCAACAGCGACTTCATCGGCCTGAAGGCGCAGGACCTGAACCTGGTCACCGCCGCCCTCGTTACCGTGGCCTTGGTGATTCCCCAGCTCAAGCGCAAGCTCAGCAGCCGCAAGTGATGCGCCCCCAGGAGAAACCACCCATGCTGAGCGCACAAGACCTTTTCATCACCTTCAACCCCGGCACGCCGATCGAGACGCGCGCGCTGCGCGGCATGTCGCTGGAGATTCCGGCGGGCCAGTTCGTCACCGTCATCGGCTCCAACGGCGCGGGCAAATCCACCTTTCTGAATGCCATCTCCGGCGACCTGGGCGTGGACACGGGCCGCATCGCTATCGACGGCCTGGACGTGACGCGCCGCCCCGTGTGGGAGCGCGCCGAGCGCGTGGCGCGCGTGTTCCAGGACCCGATGGCCGGCACCTGCGAAGACCTGACCATCGAGGAAAACATGGCCCTGGCGCAGCAGCGCGGCACCCGCCGCGGGCTGCGCGGCGCCGTGAAACAGGCCGAGCGCGCCATGTACCGCGAGCGCCTGGCCACGCTGGGACTGGGGCTGGAAAACCGCCTCACCGACCGCATCGGCCTGCTCTCGGGCGGCCAGCGCCAGGCCGTGAGCCTGCTGATGGCGGCGCTGCAGCCATCGCGCATCCTGCTGCTGGACGAGCACACCGCCGCGCTCGACCCGCGCACGGCCGACTTCGTGCTGCAGCTCACGGCGCGCATCGTGACCGAGAACAAGCTCACCACCATGATGGTCACGCACAGCATGCGCCAGGCGCTGGACGTGGGCCAGCGCACCGTGATGCTGCACCAGGGCCAGGTGGTGCTGGACGTGTCGGGCGAGGAGCGCGCACGCCTGGACGTGCCCGACCTGCTGCAGATGTTCGAAAAGGTACGCGGCGAAAAGCTGGCCGACGACGCCCTGCTGCTGAGCTGATCTCCCTCTTGGCGGGCCGACACCATCGGCCCTCTTCCCCTCTTCATTTCCCAGTCCACACAGGACACCAAGGCATAGGCGCGCCGCACAACGGCGGCGCCGCAGCCATCCCTTCGAGGACTCACCATGAGTGCCAGCGACTCCACCTCCGGCAACCATTTGCACCGCGCCCTAAAGGCGCGCCACCTGTCCATGATCGCCATCGGCGGCTCCATCGGCACGGGCCTGTTCGTCGCCTCCGGCGCCACCATCTCGCAGGCCGGCCCTGGCGGCGCCGTGCTGGCCTACATGGTCGTGGGTCTGATGGTCTACTTTTTGATGACCAGCCTGGGCGAGATGGCGGCCTATCTGCCCACCTCGGGCTCGTTCGCCACCTACGGCGCGCGCTACGTCGATGAGGGCTTTGGCTTCGCCCTGGGCTGGAACTATTGGTACAACTGGGCCGTCACCATTGCGGTCGATCTGGTGGCCGCGCAACTGGTCATGGCCTACTGGTTCCCGGGTGTGGATGGGGTGCTGTGGAGCGCGGTCTTCCTGGCCATCATGTTCGGCCTGAATGCCATTTCGGTGCGCGGCTTTGGCGAGGCCGAGTACTGGTTTGCCGCCATCAAGGTGGCCACGGTGATCGTCTTCATAGGCATCGGGGTGCTGATGATCCTGGGCATCATGCGCGGCGGCGCACCCGAAGGTCTGTGGGGCAACCTGGCGCTATGGACCCAGGGCGACGCCCCCTTTGCCGGCGGCTTTGCCGCCCTGATCGGCGTGGCCATGATCGTCGGCTTTTCCTTCCAGGGCACCGAGCTGATCGGCATCGCCGCCGGCGAGTCGGAAGACCCGGCGAGGAACATCCCGCGCGCCGTGCGCCAGGTGTTCTGGCGCATCCTGCTGTTCTACGTGTTCGCCATCCTGGTGATCAGCCTGCTCATTCCCTACACCGACCCACAGCTGCTGAAGAACGATGTCGGTGACATCGCGGTGAGCCCGTTCACCCTGGTGTTCCAGCGCGCCGGCCTGCTGTCGGCAGCGGCGGTGATGAACGCGGTGGTGCTGACCTCGGTGCTGTCGGCGGGCAATTCGGGCATGTATGCCTCCACCCGCATGCTCTACACCCTGGCCTGCCAGCGCATGGCGCCGCGCATTTTTGCCCGCGTCAGCGCCAACGGCGTGCCGGTGATCGCGCTGATCGCCACCACGGTGGTGGCGGCGCTGTGCTTTCTGACGAATATCTTCAGCCCGCAGGCGGTCTACATCTGGCTGCTCAACCTCTCGGGCATGACCGGTTTCATTGCCTGGCTGGGCATTGCCATCAGCCATTACCGCTTCCGCAAGGGCTATGTGGCACAGGGCCTTCAACTCTCCGCCCTGCCCTACCGCACCACATCGTTTCCATTCGGGCCCATCTTTGCCTTCGTGCTGTGCATGACCATCACGCTGGGGCAGAACTACCAGGCCTTCCTGCAAGAGCGCATCGACTGGACGGGTGTCGTGGCCACCTACATCGGTTTGCCGCTGTTCCTGGTGATCTGGTTCGGCTATCGGTTGGTGAAGGGCTCGCGCATCGTGCCCTACGCCAAAATGCAGGTGAAGCCCGAGGCGTATTGACCCAGCGCCAAAGACAGGCCGGCCTGCCGCTACACACCCAGCGGCAGGTCGGCCTTTTTCAGCGTGCGCAGCACAAAGCTCGAACGGCTGTGGCGTATGCCCTTGATCTTGTAGAGCTTCTCGCGCAAGAGGCGCTCGTAGTCGCGCGTGTCCTTGACCACCACGCGCAGCAGATAGTCATAGTCACCCGAAACCAGGTGCGCTTCCACCACCTCGGGAATGCTGGCCAGCACCTCGCCAAACTTCTCCAGCGTGTTGTCGCTATGGCTGTCCAGCGTCACCTGCACCAGCACGGTGTCGCCCAGATCCAGCGCCTGGGCGTTGAGGCGCACGGTATAGCCCTCGATCACGCCCGACTCCTCCATCTTCTTGATGCGCCCCCAGCAGGGCGACGGGCTCAGGCCGACGGCGGCACCGATGTCCTGCAGGCTGGCGCGCGCATTGCCCTGCAACACGGAGAGTATTTTTCTATCAAGCCTGTCCATACGCTGCATTGTTCACTATTTTGCGCATATGCAGAAAATTATTCTGCAAATTCGGAAATTTTGAAGAAATTAAGCAAATCTATCCAGACCGTCCCAAGCATACTCTGTACATCAAGGCGCTCTTACCGGGGCGCACAACATTGACAGGCCCCCACCCGGTTACCGCCGGGCGGGGTCTTGGCAAGCTGCCAGGCCGGCGCAAAAAAATTCATCCCGACCGTGCAAAACGCTCAATGGCTCTTTGGCAGCCTGGCGCAAGCGATGCGCGTAAACCCTCTTTGTTACTACCTCTTACCGGAAAAGATACGGGCTCTGGACAGACCAGACAACCCAACCGAAGGAGAGAGCTAGATGACAAAGCAGACCGTAGAGACAGGCCGCCGCAAGCTTCTCAAGGGCGCAGCCGTTGGCGCAGGCGCCCTCTCCGTGCCCATGATCAGCACGGCGCAGACGACCACCATGCGCTTTCAAAGCACCTGGCCGGCCAAGGACATCTTTCACGAATTTGCCGTGGACATCGCCAAGAAGGTGAACGACATGGCCGGCAATCGGCTGAAGATCGAAGTGCTGCCCGCAGGCGCCGTGGTGCCCGCCTTCCAGCTGCTGGATGCAGTCGCCAAAGGCACGCTGGACGGTGGCCACGGCGTGGTGGCCTATTGGTATGGCAAAAACCAGGCGGTGGCGCTGTGGGGCTCTGGCCCGGCATTTGGCATGGATGCCAACATGGTACTGGCCTGGCACAACTACGGCGGGGGCAAGGAGCTGCTTGAAGAAATCTACAAGAGCCTGAACCTCGATGTGGTCTCCAAGCTCTACGGCCCCATGCCCACGCAGCCCCTGGGCTGGTTCAAGAAACCCGTGTCCAAGGTGGCAGACCTCAAGGGGTTGAAGTTCCGCACCGTCGGCCTGGCTGTGGACGTGTTCAATGAGCTCGGCGTGGCTGTCAATCCGCTGCCCGGTGGCGAGATCGTGCCGGCGCTCGATCGCGGCCTGCTCGACGCGGCCGAGTTCAACAACGCCTCCAGCGACCGCGTGCTGGGCTTTCCCGACGTGGCCAAGAACTGCATGCTGCAGAGCTTTCACCAGTCGAGTGAGCAGTTCGAGGTGCTGTTCAACAAGACCAAGTACGACGCGCTGCCGGCAGAACTCAAGTCCATCATCGACTACGCCACGCAGGCCGCCAGCGCCGACATGAGCTGGAAGGCTGCCGACCGCTACGCCAAGGACTATGCCGAAATGCAAGCCAAGCAGGGCGTGAAGTTCTACAAGACGCCCGACGCCATCCTGCGCGCCCAGTTGGCCGCCTGGGACAAGGTCACGGCCAAGAAGGCGGCAGAGAACCCGATGTTCAAGAAGGTGCTGGATTCGATGCGTGCATTTGCCCAGCGCAGCGGACGCTGGCAGAACGACACCACCATCGACTACCGGATGGCCTGGAATCACTACTTCGCACCCAAGAAGAAGGGGTAAGTCCGACCGCGACAAGAAGGCCTTGAATCAGGCCTTCTTTTTTGCCTGCCACGGAGGGGCAAGCCCCCCCGCAAGGCACGCACTCCCCTTTCGCCTGCGAGCCCCTGCGGCTCTGTCACCATGCAAAAACTGTTGCTTCGGATCGACGCCGTGTCGACCTTCATTGGCAAGGCAGCCGCCTGGCTTTGCGTACCACTGACCTTGCTGATCTGCTGGGAGGTCTTTTCACGCTACGCACTCAACAAGCCCCACGCCTGGGTGCTGGACGTGCAAATCATGCTCTACGGCACCATGTTCATGCTTGCCGGCGCCTACACCCTGGCCAAGAACGGCCATGTGCGCGGCGACGTGCTGTATGGCTTTTTCAGCCCCCGCGTGCAGGCCGGGCTGGACTTGGCCTTGTACGGCCTATTCTTCCTGCCGGGTGTGCTGGCCATGACCTGGGCCGGCTGGAACTACGCGCAGGAGTCGCTGGCGATTCGCGAGCAGACCTTCTCGGCCGAGCCCTTGCCGCTGTATCCGTTCAAGTTCGTGATTCCGCTGGCCGGCGCCGCGCTGCTGCTGCAGGGGCTGGCCGAAATTGCGCGCTGTGTGATCTGCCTGCGCCAGGGCGCATGGCCAAGGCGCGAAGACGACGTGGAGGAAGTGGACGTCGAAAAACTCAAGCAGATGGTGCATATCGAGGGCACCATGTACGAAGCCAGCCAGCCCACGTCCACACCCGGCCAGCAGGGGGGGCAAGCCATGAAGCTGCGCAAGGAACTGTGGTTCGGCCTGTCCATCATGGCCCTGGTGGTGGGCGGCGCGGCCTGGGGGCTGCTGAGCACACCCACCATCACCAACGGCCACCTGGGCCTGCTGATGCTGTCGCTGGTGGTGGTGGCCATCATGCTGGGCTTTCCCACCGCCTTCACCCTCATGGGTATGGGCATGATCTTCACCTGGCTGGCGTACGACCGGGACATCACCCGCTCGCTCGACCTGATGGTGCAGGCCGCCTACAAGAGCATGGTCAACGACGTGCTGATTGCCATCCCGCTGTTCGTGTTCATGGGCTACCTGGTTGAGCGCGCCAACCTGATCGAAAAGCTGTTCAAGAGCCTGCACCTGGCGATGGCGCGCATCCCGGGCTCGCTGGCCGTGGCCACGCTGGTCACCTGCGCCATCTTTGCCACCGCCACCGGCATCGTCGGTGCCGTGGTCACGCTGATGGGCCTGCTGGCGCTGCCGGCCATGCTACGCGCCGGCTACAGCATCCCGCTGTCGGCCGGCGCCATCACGGCCGGCGGCTGCCTGGGCATCCTGATTCCGCCTTCGGTCCTGCTCATCCTGTATGGCGCGACCGCCGGGGTGTCGGTGGTGCAGCTGTACGCCGGCGCCTTCTTCCCTGGCATCGTGCTGGCGGGCCTGTATGTGGTCTACGTGGTCATAGTGGCCAAGATCAAGCCGACCTGGGCGCCACCACTGTCCGATGGCGAACGCCAGGTCGATCTGCCGGCGCTGACCGCCGCACTGCCCGCGCAGACCGGCCAGCATGCCGTGGTGCGACTGCTGGACGCGCTCAAGGGCCGGCGCAACGCCCAGGTGCCACTGGCCCATGTGCTGCGCCAGCTGGCCCTGGTGGTCTTGCCCGGGCTGCTGTTTCTGGTGCTGGTGGTGAGCAGCTGGAACGCCGTCACCACGGTCAAGGTGGAGGAGACGTTCGACATCCAGCCCATAGGCCTGGGCGAAAGCGGCTCCTCTGCCTCCGGCCTGCAAGAGCCGCCCGGCGACGGAGGTTTGCAAGAGCTCCCGGCAGAGGGCAGCCTCCAGGAGCCCCCCGCAGAGCAAGCCGAAGAGAACCAGCCGGATACCGCGCTGGCCGAGCCCCCGGGCGCCGAGCCCGAAGTTCAGGCACAGGGCCAGGATGGCGCGGCCGTGGCCGAACCGCCGGCCGCTGCAGCGGCCGAGGCCCCAGCCCAGGCCGAGACGCAGCCGGCCCCCACCTGGTGGTGGGTGTTGTTCTCGCTGCTGGGGGCGGTCACGACCCTGTTCTACCTGTTCCTGAGCTTTGCCCGGCTTGAAATCTTCAAGATGCTGCTGAGCTCCTTCTTCCCGCTGATGATGCTCATCCTGGCGGTGCTGGGCTCCATCGTCTCCGGCCTGGCCACGCCCACCGAGGCGGCGGCCATGGGGGCGCTCGGCGGCTTTCTGCTGGCGGCGGCCTACCGGCAGCTGACCATGGACGTGCTGCGCGAGTCGGTCTACCTGACGGCCAAGACCTCGGCCATGGTGTGCTGGCTGTTCGTGGGCTCGGCCATCTTTTCAGCCGCCTTTGCGCTGCTGGGCGGACAGGAAGTGATCGAGAAATGGGTGCTGTCCATGAACCTCACCAAGGTCGAGTTCATGGTGCTGTCCCAGATCGTCATCTTCCTGCTCGGCTGGCCGCTGGAGTGGACGGAGATCATCGTGATCTTCATGCCCATCTTCATTCCACTGCTGAGCCACTTCGGGGTCGATCCGCTGTTCTTCGGCCTGCTGGTGGCGCTGAACCTGCAGACCGCCTTCCTGTCACCACCCGTGGCCATGTCGGCGTTCTATCTGAAGGGCGTGGCGCCGCCGTATGTGACGCTGAACCAGATCTTCCTGGGCATGCTGCCCTTCATGGGCATACAGATCCTGGCCATCGTGCTGCTGTATGCCTGGCCGTCCATAGGCCTGTGGCTGCCGCAGCTGCTCTACAAGTAAGGCCAGGGGCCGTCGCCTGTGATCAGACCATCTGATACCAGGCGCAGCCCTCCTGCCCGATGCTCACCCTGGCCTCGCCACGCGCCACCAGGTAGTTGAGATGGGCCACGCTCTCGCCCGTGGCCAGGCTCATCTGCATGTTGTCCGCGGTGACCGGGCGGGAAAACAGCGCGCCATAGACATCGACCACGCGCTGCGGTTGCCGCAAGGCCTCTCGCAGCCTGTCGAGCGCCCGATGCTGGCTGTCGCGCAGCGCGGCAATGCGCCGATGCAGGCCCCGGAAGGGCTGGTTGTGCGATGGCAGCACCAACACATCGTCGGCCACGCTGCGCTCGAGCTTTTCCAGCGACTCCAGCCAGTCGGCCAACGGGTTGGCATCGGGCTCGGCCGGAAACACCGAGACGTTGGACGAAATGCCGGGCAGCACCTGGTCGCCCGAGATCAACAGCTTCAGCTCGGGGCAGTACAGGCAGGCATGCTCGGGCGAATGGCCCGTGCCCACCACCACGCGCCAGCGCTGCTCGCCTATACAGATCTCCTCGCCATCGCGCAGGCGCCGGTAGCTGTCGGGCAGCGCATAGATCAGCTTGCCAAAGCCGCCAAAGCGGGTGCGGTAGGTTTCGATCGCCTCCTCGCCCCAGCCGGCACGCTGGTAGAACTGGATGGCATCATCCGGCGCCTCGCGCCCGGTATCGACACTCAATGCGCGGCAGCTCAGGTACTCCAGGCGGCTGATCCACAGACGGCAGCCGAACTTGCGCGTCAGCCAGCCGGCCATGCCGATATGGTCGGGGTGCATGTGGGTGACGAAAACACGCGTCACCGGCCCATCGAGCACCCCCGCAAACAGCTGGCGCCAGGCACCCGCCGTGTCGGTGGACCAGATGCCGGTATCGACCAGCGCCCAGCCATCGCCATCACGCAAAGCCCACAGGTTGATGTGGTCCAGCGCAAACGGCATGGGCATGCGCAGCCACCATACGCCCGGGGCCAGTTCTTTGGCGTCGCCTACCACGGGCGCAACGCCGCATGGGTAGACCAGGCCGTTCTTGTCCGTCACCACTTCTTCAGCCATTGATGCCACTACCGACCTTCATTTTTGTTACCAACTGGCAGCTTATCGGAAAACACCAGGACGCATTGCCCAGCCTGTCGCGCAAGGTAGAATTGCCGGCTGTCAGGAGAGAGCCCCCTGTGGGGCCGCCGAAGGCGCAGGCAACAGCCAAAACGCTCAGGCAAAAGGACTGACGACACGCCCGCGATTGCTGCGGGCGTTTCCTTGCTGGAGAGAGGCGCCCCAACCGGTTTCGGGCGTCCACCGAAGGAGCAAACCCTGCCATCCGGGGTGAATCTCTCAGGTAAAGAGGACAGCAGGGCAAACACCATGGTGCGTTGCGCCATGGCCCGCATTTGCCCTGGAGACATGCCTTGTCCGACACCGAACTGCTGACCACCCCCCTGAACGCCCTGCACATCGAGCTGGGCGCCCGCATGGTGCCCTTTGCCGGCTACTCCATGCCCGTGCAGTACAAGAGCGGGCTGATGGCCGAACACCAGCACACGCGCCAGGCCGCCGGCCTGTTCGACGTCTCGCACATGGGCCAGCTCAAGCTTATCGGAGCCGACGCGGCGGCGGCGCTGGAGTCTCTGATGCCGGTGGACGTGCAGGGCCTGGCCGAAGGCAAGCAGCGCTACGGCCTGCTGCTCAACGACGAGGGCGGCGTGATCGACGACCTGATGTTCTTCAACCAGGGAAACGACACCTGGTTCCTGATCGTCAACGGTGCCTGCAAGCTCACCGACATCGCGCATATCGAGACGCATATCGGCAACCGCTGCCAGATCGTCACCCTGCCCACCCAGGGCCTGCTGGCGCTGCAGGGGCCGCAGGCGGTCACGGCCCTCTCGCGCCTGGTGCCGGGCGTGGAAAAGCTGGTCTTCATGAGCGGCGCCAGCTTCGCCTGGAATGGCGCCGAGCTGTTCATCACGCGCAGCGGCTACACCGGCGAGGACGGCTTTGAAATCTCCGTGCCCGGCGACCACACCGAGGCCCTGGCACGCGCCCTGCTGGCCCAGCCCGAGGTGAAGCCGATTGGCCTGGGCGCGCGCAATTCGCTGCGCCTGGAGGCCGGCCTGTGCCTGTACGGCAACGACATCGACAGCACCACCACTCCGCCCGAGGCGGCGCTGAACTGGGCCATCCAGAAGGTGCGCCGCACCGGCGGCGAGCGCGCTGGCGGCTTTCCGGGCGCGGCCAAGGTGCTGGCGCAGATCGACAACCCGGCCAGCCTGACGAAGAAGCGCGTCGGCCTGATCGCCAAAGAGCGCGTGCCGGTGCGCGAGCCGGCGGTGCTGGAGAACCTGGACGGCCAGCATGTCGGCCATGTCACCAGCGGCCTGCTCTCGCCCACGCTGAACCAGCCCATCGCCCTGGCCTACGTGCAGCCCGAGTACGCCCAGCCCGGCACCGAGGTGTTTGCCATGGTGCGCGGCAAGCCCGTGGCCATGGTGGTCTCGCCCACGCCCTTCCTGCCCCCGCGCTACCACCGCGGCTGATTTTTTCGGTTTCGCTACACCGGCAGCGCGGCTACAGTGCGCGCTGCCCCTTCTCACAACTTTTTTTATCGGAGCATCGCCATGAGCATCCAGTTTTCCAAAGACCACGAGTGGGTCAACAGCGCCGACGCCAACGCCGCCGTGGTCGGCATCACCGTACATGCGCAGGACGCGCTGGGCGACGTGGTCTTCGTCGACCTGCCCGCCGTGGGCGCCACCTTTGCCCAGGGCGACGTGGCCGGCGTGGTCGAGTCGGTGAAGGCCGCGGCCGACGTCTACATGCCGGTGAGCGGCGAGGTCGTCGAGGTGAACGAGGCCCTGCGTGACGATCCTTCGCTGGCCAACTCCGACCCCATGAACGCCGGCTGGTTCTTCAAGGTCAAGCTCTCTGCCCCCGCCGAGCTGGACGCGCTGATGGACGAAGCGGCCTACAACGCCTTTGCCGCCAGCGCGTGATGAGCGTTGAGCGTTGAGCGTCCCCTCAGACGCTCAACGCCAAATGCATCACCCAAAAATATGAGCTGCCCGCGCTGATCCAGCAAGGGCTACCAGCCAATCTGACCTGAACCCACCCCATGCCTGCCCTGCCCCTCTCCGCGCTGGAAAACCACGCCGAATTCCTGCCTCGTCATATCGGTATCGATAGCGCTGACGAGGCGCTGATGCTGTCCGTGATTGGCGAGGCCTCGCGCCAGTCGCTGGTGGCCTCCATCGTGCCGCGCTCCATCGCGCGCGCCAGCAGCATGGACTTGCCCGCGCCCTGCACCGAGGCCGAGGCGCTGGCCGAGTTGAAAACAATAGCCGGCAAGAACCGGGTGCTGAAAAGCTTCATCGGCCAGGGCTACTACGGCACGCACACGCCGGGCGTGATCCTGCGCAACATCCTGGAAAACCCCGCCTGGTACACCGCCTACACGCCCTACCAGGCCGAGATCTCGCAGGGCCGCATGGAGGCCCTGGTCAACTTCCAGACCATGGTCACCGACCTCACGGGCATGGACATCGCCAACGCGTCGATGCTGGACGAAGCCACGGCCGCCGCCGAGGCCATGACGCTGGCCAAGCGTTCCGTCAAGGCCCGGGGCAACAGCATCATCGTGAGCGGCGACTGCCACCCGCAGACCATCGAAGTCATTCAAACCCGCGCCGCGCCGCTGGGTTTCACCGTCAAACTCGTGCAGTCCGAGGCCGAGTGGAACGCCGCCATCGCCAGCGACGACTACTTTGCCGCCCTGCAGCAATACCCCAGCTCCAGCGGCTGGCTGGCCGACTGGCAGGCATCCAGCGACGCCATCCACGCCAAGGGCGCGGCCTTCATCCTGGCGGCCGACCTGCTGGCACTGACCCTGCTCAAGGCCCCGGGTGAGATGGGCGCCGACATCGTCATCGGCACCACCCAGCGCTTTGGCATGCCCATGGGCGCAGGCGGCCCGCACGCCGGCTTCATGGCCTGCAAGGACGCCTTCAAGCGCTCCATGCCCGGGCGCCTGGTGGGCGTGAGTGTGGACGTGCACGGCCAGCCCGCCTACCGCCTGGCATTGCAAACGCGCGAGCAGCACATCCGCCGCGAAAAGGCCACCAGCAACATCTGCACCGCGCAGGTGCTGCCCGCCGTGATTGCCAGCATGTACGCCGTCTACCACGGCGCTGCAGGGTTGACCCGCATCGCCCAGCGCGTGGCACGCCTCACCGCCATCCTGGCCGCCGGCCTGAAACAACTGGGCCTTCCCGCCCAGCACGCCAGCGCCTTTGACACGCTGGCCATCGACCTGGGCAGCAGCGCCGCCGCCGATGCCACCCTGGCGCGCGCCCTGGTCCTTGGCGCCAACCTGCGCCGCCTGGACGCACAGCGCCTGGCCGTGTCGCTGGACGAGACCACCACCCGCGCCGACCTGGCCCTGCTGTGGAGCGCCTTCGCACCCAATGCTGCCCAGCCCAGCGTCGATGCGCTGGAAGGCGCCGCCAGCCTGATCCCGGCCGCCCTGGTGCGCGCGAGCAGCTTCCTCACGCACCCGGTGTTCAACACGCACCACTCCGAGACGGCCATGCTGCGCTACATCCGCCAGCTGTCCGACAAGGATCTGGCGCTAGACCGCACCATGATCCCGCTGGGCAGTTGCACCATGAAGCTCAACGCCACCAGCGAGATGATCCCCATCACCTGGCCCGAGTTTGCGCATATCCACCCCTTCGCCCCGGCCAAGCAACTGGCCGGCTACGCCGAGCTCGACGCACTGTTGCAGCGCTGGCTCTGCGCCGCCACCGGCTACGCCGGCGTGAGCCTGCAGCCCAACGCGGGTTCACAAGGCGAATACGCGGGCCTGTTGGCCATCAAGGCCTACCACGAGGCCCAGGGCCACGCACACCGCAACATCTGCCTGATCCCCAGCAGCGCGCACGGCACCAACCCGGCCAGCGCGCAAATGGTGGGCATGCAGGTGGTGGTGACCAAGTGCGACGAGAACGGCAACGTGGACATGGCCGACCTGCAAGCCAAGTGCGAGCAGCACAGCCAGAATCTGGCCTGCGTGATGATCACCTACCCCAGCACGCACGGCGTGTTCGAGACCCAGGTCAAGGAGCTGTGCCAGATCGTGCACAGCCACGGCGGGCGTGTGTACGTGGACGGCGCCAACATGAACGCTCTGGTCGGCGTGGCCGCGCCGGGCGAGTTTGGCGGCGACGTGAGCCACCTGAACTTGCACAAGACCTTCTGCATCCCGCACGGCGGCGGCGGCCCGGGCGTCGGCCCGGTCTGCGTGGTGGAAGACCTGGTGCCCTACCTGCCGGGCCACGGCACGTCTGGAAACGCTAGCAAAGTAGGAGCTGTAAGCGCAGCACCATTGGGCAACGCAGCCGTTTTGCCCATCAGCTGGATGTACATCCGCATGATGGGCGCCGAGGGCCTGACGGCCGCCACCGAGGTGGCGATTCTGAGCGCCAACTACATCAGCAAGCGCCTGGCCGAGCACTACCCCACGCTGTACGCCAGCGCCAACGGCCATGTGGCGCACGAGTGCATTCTGGATCTGCGCCAACTCAAGGAGTCCAGCGGCGTGATGGCCGAGGACGTGGCCAAGCGCCTGATCGACTACGGCTTTCACGCACCCACTTTGAGCTTCCCTGTCGCCAACACGCTGATGGTCGAACCCACCGAGAGCGAGCACCTGGCCGAGCTGGACCGTTTTGTGGACGCCATGATCGCCATTCGGGAAGAAATCCGCCAGGTGGAAACCGGCGCCTGGCCTCAGGACGACAACCCGCTCAAAAACGCCCCGCACACGGCCGAGAGCCTGCTCGCCGGCGACTGGAGCCATCCCTACACGCGCGAAGCCGCGGCCTTCCCGGTGAAGTCCTTGCGCGGCGCCAAGTACTGGGCGCCCGTGGGCCGCGTGGACAACGTCTATGGCGACCGCAACCTGTTCTGCAGCTGCGTGCCTATGAGTGAGCTGGCGTAAAACCGCCGCGCACGGAGAAATGTGGATGGCCAGCGAAAATCTAAAACCCGAAAAACTGGCCGTCCTCATTGACGCCGACAACACGACATCCAGCTGCGCACAGGGCTTGCTGGAGGAAATCGCCAAGTACGGCATCGCCAGCGTCAAACGCATTTACGGCGACTGGAGCAGCCCCCTGCTCAGCGGCTGGCGCAGCATTCTTCTCAAGCACGCGCTGGTACCCATCCAGCAATTCGCCTACACGAAGGGCAAAGATGCCACCGACATGGGGCTGATCATCGACGCGATGGATCTGCTCTACAGCGGCCACTTCGACGGCTTCTGCCTGGTCTCCAGCGACAGCGATTTCACGCCTCTGGCATCACGCATCCGAGCTTCGGGCCGAATGGTCTATGGCTTTGGCAGGGAGAAAACACCTGAGGCATTCAGGCAAGCCTGCGACCGGTTTTTCTACATTGAAAACCTCGGTGAAGCAGGAAAAGGCAAGGATGACATCGTTACCGTGCCGAATGCAGTTATGGCCGCCTCGCCTGACATTGCCAAACCTGCCGCCAAGCCAAGGCAAATGGATGGAACCACCAAAAACCTGTTGTACAAATCGATCAAGGACGCCACCGACGAAACCACCGGTTGGGCCTTCGTTGGCAAAATCGGCAACGTCATCAGTGAAACGCGGCCAGACTTCGACTCTCGCACCTATGGTTACGCCAAGCTCTCCGGAATGCTGCGCGAGCTACGAGGCCTGCAATTTCGCACCGACGAAGCCAACCGCATGTATTGTCGGAAAATACCTTTTGGCGATCTCATCAAATTGCTTGATGAAGCTTTCAACAAATTCAAGAACGCCAAGGGCTGGGCCAGCCTTGACGTGACTGGCAAGTACGTGAAGCCGCGCTGGAACTGGGAAGAGTATGGGTTTGAAAGCTTTACTGATCTTCTCAGCAAGGTAGATCATGTGGAAATCGCCAACGACAGCATGCGCATGCAGGTATCCATTGCGCCGTAGCGCCCCTGTTCTGCAGCTGCGTTCCATTGTCTGATCTCGACTAAAGTCAATCCGTAAGCACCCTCAAAGGCCCTACCATCGGGCCTTTGTTTTTGGAAGGCTTCCATGCGCACCACCCTGACCCTGCTCGCCGCTCTTTTTTTCACTCCGGTAGCCCTGGCGCAATCCGCCCCGGTCACCACGGCCAGCGGCGTGGTCTATGAATCCCTTCACGACGGCACAGGCATCAGCCCCAAGGCCGGCGACACGGTCAAGGTGCATTACCGCGGCATCGCCGCCGACGGCAAGGAAATCGACAGCTCCTACAAACGCGGGGAGCCGGCCGAGTTCCCGGTCAACCGCGTCATTCCCTGCTGGCGCGAGGGCCTGCAGCTCATGAAGGAGGGCGGCAAGGCCAAGCTCTCCTGCCCGCCCGCAACCACCTATGGCATGCGCGGCTCCAGCGCCCTGATCCCCTCCAACACCACTATGCAGTTCGAGATCGAGCTGCTGTCGGTGCGCTGACAGCCCATCGAGCCGCAGCCGCCATGGGCCAGCCCGACCTGTCCTTTCTGCTGCGGGGCATGGAGCCGCCGCAGCCGCCGGGCGATGCCACGTCACCCGCGGGCATGCCCGAGCGCCGCAGCCCGGAACGCGCCAGCGGCGCCGTGGCCCAGCTGATCGCCGAGCTGCGCGCCTCGCAGGCCGAGCTGGAGACGCAGAACAAGGTGCTGCGCTACAGCCAGGCGGCGGCAGAAAGCGCCTCGGAGCGCTTCGAGGCCCTGTTTGCCAATGTGCCGCTGTCACTCATGGTGCTGGACGCGCACGACATGGTGGTGCAGGCCAACTCGATGGCGCAGCGCTCGTTCCAGCCGCAGGAGAATGACCGCCCGCTGATCGCCCTCATGCCCTTCGTCGGCGCCGAGCATGCGCCGCGCGTGCAGGCCGCGTTTGCAGCGGCCACCCAACAGGGCACGGCCGAGGCCACCGAGGTAGTGTTCCACATCGACGACGAGCGGCGCATCACGGGCGACCTGCATATCGCGCGCATCGAATCGCACAGCGACGATGGCACGGTGCTGACGCAGTTTCTCTGCGCCGTGATCGACCAGGGCCCGCTGCTGGCCGAGCGCCAGGCCTTGCAGCGCAGCGCCGCAGAGCTGCAGGAGCGCAACGCGCAGCTGCATGCCGGCGAGCGCCGGCTGGAGGCGGTGATCAACTCCGCGCTGGACGCCATCATCTGCGTCGATCAAAGCGAGCACATCACCGTCTTCAACCCCACCGCAGCCATGCTCTTCCAGTGCGCCGCCAGCGACGCCCTGGGCAGCCCCCTGAGCCGCTTTCTGCCCGACGCCCAACAGGTGCTGGCCTTCGCCCAACTCACCACCCAGGCGGCTCTCGGAGAGATGACGGCCCTCACGGCGGGCGGCAACGAGCTGGCAGTGGAGGTGAATGTGTCGTTTGAGCGCCATGCAGAGGGGGAAACCACCACCGTGTTCGCGCGCGACCTCACGGGCAAGAAGCGCGAGGAAGCGCGCCGCAATGCCCTTGAGGCGCAGCTGCGCGAGTCGCACAAGATGCAGGCCGTGGGCACCATGGCCGGCGGCATCGCGCACGACTTCAACAACATCCTGCATGCCATCCTGGGCAACGTGGAGCTGGCCAAGGCCGACTGCACGCCAGGCTCGGCACTGCACGAAAGCCTGCTGGAGATAGACAAGGCCGGCCGGCGCGCGCGCGACCTGGTGCGCCAGATCCTGACCTTCAGCCGCAACGAGGCGCCCCGGCGCGCCGCCGTCGCGCTGGCCGAGGTGGCGCATGACACCGAGCGCCTGCTGCGCGTCACGCTGCCACCCGAGATCGAGCTGAGCCTGCACCTGCAGCCCGAGCTGCCCCCGGTGCTGGCCGATGCCACGCAGGTCGAGCAGGCGCTCCTGAACCTGTGCACCAACGCCGTGCACGCCATTGGCAATCGGCGCGGGCGCATCCAGGTCGATGGCGTGCTGGTGCAGCCCGACCAGCACCAGCGCGAAAACCTGGGCCTGGCCGCGGGCGACTATGTGGCGCTGCGCGTGCAGGACGACGGGCCCGGCATGGACGAGGCCACGCTGCCGCGCATCTTCGAGCCCTTCTTCACCACCAAGCCCGTGGGCCAGGGCACGGGCCTGGGCCTGGCCGTGGTGCATGGCGTGATGCGCACCCATGGCGGCGCCATCGACGTGCACAGCGCGCCGGGCCGGGGCAGCAGCTTCACGCTGTACTTTCCCGTGGCCACCGCGTCACCGCAGGAGGGCGCCGCCACGGCCGCGCCGCCCGCACCTGCTCCCGAGCCCGCACCACCCGCGAGCCGGCGCCAGCGCCATGTGATGTACGTTGACGACGACGAGGCGCTGGTGTTTCTGGTGCGGCGCCTGCTGCGCCGCCGGGGCTACGAGGTCAGCGGCTTCACCGACCCGCACGAGGCCACGGACGCATTGCGCGCCGCGCCCGGGCGCTACGACCTGCTGGTCACCGACTACAACATGCCCGGCTACTCGGGCCTGGACCTGGTGCGCGCGGCGCGCGCCATCAGGCCGGATCTGCCGGTGGCGCTGGCCTCGGGCTATGTCACGGCCGAGATCGAGCAGGCGGCGCTGGCCGAAGGCGCGCGCGCGCTGATCCACAAGCCCAACGATGTGGCCGAGCTCTGCGCCACCGTCGATCGGCTGGCGCATGAACGTTGACGCCCCCTCGGGCCTGTCCTGTGTGCATGCCGACGACGACCTGCTGGTGCTGGACAAGCCCCCCGGCCTGCTGTGCGTGCCCGGCCGCGGGCCGGACAAGCAGGATTGCCTGAGCACCCGCGCCCAGGCGCTTTGGAGCGACGCACTCATCGTGCACCGACTGGACCAGCCCACCTCGGGCCTGGTGCTGATGGCGCGCGGCCTGCCCATGCAGCGCGCGCTGAGCAGGATCTTTGCCGAGCGCCGCGTGCACAAGCGCTACCAGGCCGTGGTGGCCGGCCTGCCGCAACCCGATGACACGGCCGATGACGAAGGCTGGAGCGCCATCGCCCTGCCGATTGCCGCCGACTGGGAGCGCCGGCCGCTGCGTGTGGTGGATGCACAGCGCGGCCAGCCCAGCCTCACGCGCTGGCGGGTGCTGGACGTCGACCGGGCTTTGGGCTGCACGCGCCTGGAGCTCGAACCCGTCACCGGCCGCACGCACCAGCTGCGCGTGCATCTGGCGGCGCTGGGCCACCCGATACTCGGCGACATGCTCTACGCCAACGCCGCGCAACAGGCAAGCGCGCCGCGCCTGCTGCTGCACGCCTGCACGCTGGAATTTGCCCATCCCCTGCATGGGCGCCGGTGCAGCTACATCTCGGCAGCGCCATTTTGAGAATGCGGCGCGCCTGACCGTTACCATGCAGGGATGACACAACAGCTCTTCATCCTCACCGGCGCCTCGCGCGGCATGGGACTGGCCATGGCCCAGCAGCTGCTGCAACCCGGCCACACCCTGATCTGCATGGCGCGCAACAGCAATTCCCAGCTGACCGCTGCCGTGCCCGCCGGCGCCATGCTGGAGCAATGGACCGTCGATCTGTCCGAGCCCGCACCCGCGGCCCAGCAGCTGCATGCCTGGCTGGCCGGGCAAAGCGCCGGGCGCTACGCCAGCGCCACGCTGATCAACAACGCCGGCGTGATCCCGCGCATTGCGCCGCTGTCGGCCTGCGCCAGCGCGCAGGACATGGCCGACCAGGCGCGCGCGCTGCGCGTCGGGCTGGAGGCGCCCATGCTGCTCACGGCCGCCTTCCTGGGCGCCACGGAGGGCTGGGGCGCCCCGCCGCACGCCGTTGCACGCAAGGTGCTCAACATTTCCTCGGGCCTGGGCCGGCGCGCCATGGCCTCGCAGGCGGCCTACTGCGCGGCCAAGGCCGGTATGGACCATTTCACGCGCTGCCTGGCGCTGGACGAGGCCGCCAAGGCGCATGGCGCCAGCGTCTGCTCGCTGGCGCCCGGCGTCATCGACACCGACATGCAGATCCAGCTGCGCGGCGCCAGCGCGGCCGACTTTCCCGACGTGCAGAACTTTGCCGCCCTCAAATCCGGTGGCATGCTGACCACACCCGCTGCCGCGGCCGCCCGCGTGCTGGCCTGGCTGGAGCGCGCCGACTTCGGCAGCAATCCGGTGGCCGACGTGCGCGACGCTTAAGAGATAAATTACTATATTTTTTGTAGCTATTGACGCGTACCCCCTGGGCGTAAAAGCCCTTTTCAACCTGAAACCTTCCACTACAGGAGAGAACCATGACCCGTGAAGTTGTCGTTGTCAGCGGTGTGCGCACCGCCATCGGAACCTTTGGCGGCGCGCTGAAGGACACCCCCACCGTCGATCTCGGCGCGCTGGTGGTCAAGGAGGCGCTGGCGCGCGCCGGCGTGGAGGGCAAGGACGTGGGCCATGTGGTCTTCGGCCATGTGGTGAACACCGAGCCGCGCGACATGTACCTCTCGCGCGTGGCGGCCATCAACGGCGGCTGCCAGAAAGAGACGCCGGCCATGAACGTCAACCGCCTGTGCGGCTCGGGCCTGCAGGCCATCGTCAGCGCCAGCCAGGGCATCCTGCTGGGCGACTACGACATCGCCATCGGCGGCGGCGCCGAGAACATGAGCCGCGCCCCCTATGCCAGCCTGGCCACGCGCTTTGGCGCGCGCATGGGCGACAGCAAGATGGTGGACATGATGGTCGGCGCGCTGCACGACCCCTTCCACACCATCCACATGGGCGTGACGGCCGAGAACGTCGCCGCCGAGCATGGCATCACGCGCGAGATGCAGGACGCGCTGGCGCTGGAGAGCCACCGCCGCGCCGAGGTCGCCTGGGCCGAGGGCCGCTTCAAGGACCAGATCGTCCCGGTGATGCTCAAGAGCCGCAAGGGCGAGGTGGCGTTTGACAAGGACGAGCATTTCCGCCCCGGCGCCAAGCTGGAGGACTTCCAGAAGATGAAGGCCGTGTTCCTGAAGGAGAACGGCACCGTCACCGCCGGCAATGCCAGCGGCATCAACGACGCCGCCGCCGCCGTGCTGCTGATGGAGGCCGGCGCCGCCAAGGCGCGCGGCGCCAAGCCGCTGGCGCGCCTGGTGGGCTACGCCCACGCCGGCGTCGAGCCCAAGACCATGGGCATTGGCCCGGTGCCGGCCACACAGCAACTGCTGCAAAAGCTGGGCATGAAGATCGACCAGATGGACGTGATCGAGGCCAACGAAGCCTTCGCCGCCCAGGCCTGCGCCGTCACCAAGGGCCTGGGCGCCGACCCGGCCAAGGTCAACCCCAATGGCTCGGGCATCTCGCTGGGCCACCCCATCGGCGCCACGGGCGCGCTGATCACCGTCAAGGCGCTGTACGAGCTGCAGCGCATCCAGGGCCGCTACGCCCTGGTGACCATGTGCATCGGCGGCGGCCAGGGCATCGCCGCAGTCTTTGAGCGCATGTGATGACCCGCCCCATATAGCTACAACTAAAGTAGCTATCAGCGCCCGCTGGACAAGCGCCAGCGGGCGTTTTTATTGAATATCACGAAGTCGTGATACCGGCGCAACCACTGGCACCATCGGCGCGCGGACGCCAGAACACCGGCAGCATATGCGCGCTCTGCAGCAAGAAGGCCGCGCCCCACAGCAGCGCCGCCGCGCCCATCATGGCCGGCGCCTGCCCGGCATAGGCGCCCACGCGCAGCAGCGCGCTGGCGCCCAGCAGCAGGGCGCCCAGCGGCACCCAGGGGCGAGCACCCTTCTCCAGTCCGCTGTGCGTGTAGCCGGCAATGCAGATCACGACGTAGATGCTGAGCCCGAGCACGCCCGTGGTCAGCAGGTGCAGGCCGGCGTTGGGGCTGAAGGCACCTGTCAGCACGGCCACGCCGATGAGCGCGTAGCCGCCTGCCATCAACAGGTACACGGCGTACAGCATCAACGGCCAGCGCCGCAGCAGCGGCCGCCCCACATGCCAGTCGTTCAGCAGATTCAGCAGGGCGCAGGCCGCCGCCAGCGCCAGCCAGCCGCTGACCGGCCCACCCGCCTGCCAGAACTCGGCCAGCATGAACAGGCCTATGGTCAGCAGCGCCAGCTTGCGTCTTGGCGGCCGCGCCAGGTAGGGCGCCAGCTCCTCGCCCTGGCGCGCGGCCAGCTCGTCGATGCTGGCGTTGACGATGCTCATCGAGATGCGGCTCATGGCCACCACCACCAGGGCCATGAAGACGCCCACCAGCACATGCAGCCAGCGCGCCGGCGAGATGCCCCGCAGCGCGTCGAAGTACAAGGCCGCGACCACCGCGGCCAGCGCCAGCAGCGTCCATAAGAACGACAGATGGCGCCTGTCCGGGTCGCGCCACAGGCGCGGCGCCAGCAAGGCCATCAAACCGGCCAGCAGGCCCAGGTGGGCCAGCGCCGACAGCGCCAGCGCCGGGCCCGACCACCAGCCGCTGAACCAGAAGGCCAGCCGCCCCAGCAGCCACAGCAGCACCAGCTGGCGCACGGGCCCGGCCGCGAATGGTGGCGTGCCGGTGAACTCAGGCACCGCCGTGAGCACGAAGCCGGCCAGAGCCGCCAGCACAAAACCCAGCAGCAGCTCATGCGCATGCCAGACAAAGGGGCCGCCCGGCACCACGGGCAGCGGCCAGCCCAGCAGCAAAAAACCGCCCCACAGCCCCATCAGCAACCAGGCCGACAGCATGGCCAGCGCAAAGAACGGGCGAAACGGGCACAGCCACAGGGGGTGGGCGAGCGACCAGGGCGTGGGGCGCGGCGCCATTGCCATTGCCAGCGGCGCCGTCACAGCGCCACCTCGCAACCGTCGCCGGCGATGCGCGCCTGGCCGCCCACGGCCACGCCGGTGCCTGGGTCGGCGGGGGAATGTGCGTCGGCGGGCGACACCCCATGGGCCAGCGGCGGCAGGTCGAACGCCGCGCGCACCGCCGGCTGCGCCAGCAGCCGCGCCGTCTGGCGGTGCACCCAGGCGTCGTCCCGGCGCGCGGCGGGCTGGGCCAGATCCAGACGCCAGCGCAGACGCGCGGGCGTTCCGGCCAGCACCAGCACCTGGTCGGCCAGCGCCACGGCCTCCATCACGTCGTGCGTGATCATCAGCACGGCCAGCGGCCGGCGCTGCTGCTCGGCCAGCAGCAGGCGGTGCGTCTGCTGCCTCATGCCGATATCGAGCGCGGAGAACGGCTCGTCGAGCAGCAGCAGGTCGGGCTCCAGCACCAGCGCGCGCGCCAGCGCCACGCGGCTTTGCATGCCGCCCGAGAGCTGCGGCGGAAACTGCGCCAGCGCCAGCTCATCGAGCCCCATGGCCCGGCCCATGGCATGCGCGGCCTGCAGGCGCGCGCCACGCGCCATGCCGCGCGCCTTCAGGCCGAGGGCAATGTTGTCCAGCGCGCTCTTCCAGGGCAACAGGTGCGGCTGCTGGAACAGCATGGTGGTGCGCGCAAAGCCGTTGGCGATGCGCCCGTCACGCAGCGTCAGCAGGCCGGCGCACAGGTGCAGCAGCGTGCTCTTGCCGCTGCCCGAGGGGCCGACCAGCGCCAGCGTGCGGCCGGCCGGCAGATGCAGGTGGATGTCTTCGAGCACGGCGCGCGGGCCGAAGGCATGCGCCAGGCCGCTCACGCGCAGCTCGGGGCTGGGCTGTGCCGTCATGCGCGCTCCTCGGCCGTGCCAGCGCTGTCGCGCCAGCGTTCGATCTCGCGCTTGATGGGCTCCAGCAGCAGGTATTCCAGCGCCAGCAACACCAGCACCACAGCTCCTATCCAGGCCAGCGTCGCCGCCATGTCCAGCTGTGCGCGGCTGGTGGCCAGCTCGGCGCCAACGCCCGTGTCGGACGACAGCAGCTCGGCCATCACCACCACCTTCCAGCTGCTGCCCAGCGCGACGATCCAGGCCGGGAACAGGTAGGACACCACATGCGGCAGGTACACGTCGAGCACGCGCATATGCCAGGGCAACCGATAGGCGCGCGCCAGGTCGCGCCAGTGGCGCTCCAGCGTGCGCGCGCCCTGCATGCCGCCGACAAAGACCACCGGCAGGCAGGCAATGAACACGGTGAACACCGGCGTGCCATCGCCGCTGCCGAACCACAGCATGGCCAGCACCAGCCAGGCGATGGGCGGCGTGCCCAGCAGCACCGTGATCCAGGGGCGCGCCATCATCGACGCCGTCATCGACATGCCGGCGGCCACGCCCAGCAGGCTGCCGGCCAGCACCGCCAGCGCCAGCCCGATGAAGGCGCGCCTGGCCGTCACCGCCAGCGCCGGCCACAGCTCGCCGCCCTGCGCCATCCACTGGCCGAGCATGTGCGCGGTCTGCAACGGCGTCGGCAGCACCAGCGGCCCGTAGGCGGCGGCCAGCGCCTCCCACAGGGCCACCAGCAGCAGCAGGCTGGCGATCGCGCCCCAGCCACCCCAGAGATAGCGCGGAATGCCCAGCAGCCAGTTGCGCAACAAGGCCATCAGGCGCGTCCCGCGTAGAACGCGGCCGGCGGCAGCTTGCCGCCGACCAGGCCAGGCTGCCGCTCCAGCAGCTGCTGGTAGAAGAACTCCAGCTCGGCGCGCGCCTGGCTGGCGCCCACCAGGGTCATGGTGGATTGGGTCGCGCGCATGGCGTCGGCCACGCCCTCGGGCGTCAGCATCTCGACATGGCGCGCCGCCATCTCGCCGCAGGCCTCGGGCTGGGCCTGGCACCAGGCCAGCGCCTTGGCGTGCTCCTGCTCGAAGCGCGCCAGCAGCGCCGCATCGCCCTGCACCCGGCCCAGCGCCGTGATGCCGGCCTGAGGAATGCGCGGGGCGCGCCCCAGCACACGGCCCCACTCCTGTTGCAGATCGACGCTGCGGTGCAGCTCGGGGGCAATCACCTTCACCGGGAACGACTGGCTCTTGCGCAGCCCCATGGATACCGCCGGTTCGGCCAGCAGCGCATGGTCGGCGCGGCGCGTGATGAGCAGCTGCATGGCGTCGATGGGCGAGGCCACATAGCGCAGCCGGATGTCCTTGCCCACGGCGATGCCCTGGCGCTCGGCCAGCAGGCGAAAGAGGATGTCAGGCATGTCGCCGCGAAACGGCATCACCACTTCCTTGCCGCGAAAGTCCGCCAGGGTACGCAGGCCCGCCTCGCGCGAGACCATCCACAGCAGACCCCAGGTGCTGATGTCCAGCAGCGCCAGCGGCACGCCGCGGTTGAACAGGTTGGCCGCCACGTTGCTGGGCATGGCAACCAGGTCGGCCGACTGCTCAATGGCCAGCGCGCGCAGCTGGTCTGGTGTCTTCCAGCTGCGAAATTCCACCTTGTCGGCGACATCGGCCAGCGCGCCGCTGTCGGCGATGCGCATCAAGGGATAGGACACGGCGGCGAACGGGCCGGACAGCGCCAGCCTGGCACGTCGCGCCGGGGCCGCGCCGCCCGCAGGCTGCGCGCGCAGCGGCGCCGCCGCGCCCAGCATGGCGCCGGCTGCGCCAGCGATGAGCAGGCGGCGGCGTGCGTCACGATCCATGGTCTGCAGGGTCATGCTCAGAATTGTCCTTCCCAGCCAATGCGCAGGCTGCGCCCGGGGGCATGGGGCTCCAGACCCGGCAAGCCCTCGGCCAGATGTTCGTGGTAGCGCTTGTCGCCCAGGTTCTTGATGGCCAGGCGCAGCGACTGGCCGCGTGCATAGCGCCAGGTGGCGCCGACATCAACCACGCCGTAGCCGGCGCTGACATCTTCCTGGCCGCGCGTGAAGCGGGTGGCAACGCGCTTTTGCGGCCGCACCAGCAGCGCCGTCGCGTCCACCGACCAGTCCGCCAGAATGCGCCCTTCCCAGCCCAGGCGCAGGGTGTCGGCGGGCATCTGGTACAGCGGTTCGTGCAGGTCACCATTGGTGTCGCGCACCCGCGAATAGCCGGCATCCAGCCAATGGCCGGGACGCCAGCGCCAGCGCAGCGAGGCCTCCAGCCCGGTCAAGGTCGCATGCCCCAGGTTGAAGGTCTGTTTGCAGGCTGCTGCATTGGCCGCGCCGCAGGCGGCCATGGCGGCGGCGCCAGTGAGCTGCATGCCGGTGATGTGATTGGCTATGCGCGTGCGAAACGCCGACACCGCGTAGCCGAACCGCTCATCCTCGCCCTTCATGCCCAGCTCGAACTGGGTCGCCGTCTCGGGCCTGATCTGCGGACTGCCGGCCCAGTAGAAGCCGTCGTTGCGCAGCCCCGACTGGTAGCGCTCGCGCAGATCGGCGGCGCGGAAGGCGCGCGAGACATTGGCGTAGGGGCGCAGCAGCGGCGTCACCTCGTACATCACGCCCAGGCTGGCCGACGTGGCACCGTCCGACCGATCCAGCCCCGAAGTCACGGCGCCGTTGTTCATCATCGCCGCACGCCCCTGCACGCGGTCGTGGCGCAGGCCGGCCAGCACGCTCCAGGCGCCCAGCTTGATGTCGTCCTGCAGGTACAGGCCCACGGCCTGCAGGCGGCCATCGCCAAATGGCTGCGACGGCACGTACTGCACGAACTGCGGCGGGCGCGCCATCCAGGCATCGGGGTCGGCCGTCATGCGCCAGGCGTTGATGCCGAACGACAGCAGGTGCGCCGGGTGCAGCAACCAGTCGGCGCGCGCGTCCAGGCCATCGGTGGCAAAGCTCACGTCGGTGGTGACGATGTCGCGCCCCAGCAGCCTGGCCTGGCCATAGATGCTGCGGCTCATCTCCTGGCGGTACAGGCGCAGGTCAAAATTGAGCGGCCGCTCGCCATCGCCCTGGCGGTTGTAGCCCAGCTCGTAGAGGCGGCGCGTTTGCTTGGGCGAGTGGGTGATGACGCTACCCACCACCGGCAGCGCATGCGGCTTGATGGAACCGGGATACCACACATCGTCGTCGCGCTGCTGCTGCAGCGACAGGCGCAGCTGCTGGCCGCCGCCCAGGCGGTAGCGGTACTGGCCGATGAAGGCGCCCGATTCATAGCCGGTGTAGGCCACCTTGCCCCCGGGGGCGCGGTAGTCCTGGTAGTCGGCGAGTGACCCGCCCAGCATCAGCGCGTGGTCGCCCTGGCTGGCATTGAGCAGCGCCGCGCCGCTGGCGCCCCGGCTGGCCGAGTCATAGCCCAGGCGGGTCTTGAGGTGCAACCCGGGCTCGAAGCGCGCCTGCGGCAGGCGTACGTTGATGGCACCGCCAAGCGCCCCCGTGCCATAGAGCACCGAGGCCGGGCCCTTGACCACCTCGACCCGTTCCGCCAGGCCCAGCGACAGAAACGAGGCGATCGCTCCCGCCCGCTGCGCCGAATTCAGGCGCATGCCGTCCACCATCAGCACCACGCTGTCCTTCTGCAAGCCACGAATCACCGGGTTCTGCCCCTACGCGCCATCGAGCGACACCGATATCCCCGGCTCTCCGCGCAGCGCCTCGCCCAGGGACAGCGCCCGCTGGGCGAAAGCGGCCTGTGATCGGCATGCCCGTGCGGCTGCACCTTCCAACCTGCTTCGGTGGAGGCAAACGAGATATCTGCTGTCATGGAGTGGCTGATCCGAGTTGGCATCCGCCCATGATAACGATAACGATTCGTATTAACGATGAGCCAGATCAAACCCGGTACCCAACCCGCGCCACATGACCTGCGGGCCACGCTGATGCAGGCATCGCGTTTGGCGATGGCACGCACGCGCATGGGCAGGGCTGGCATCACGGCGACTGGGCCATCATGCTGCCCGTTATGCAGCCACCGGCCGTGGCTGGCTTTTCTCGGCTTCCCTGGAGATTTCCTTGATGCTTCGCAGACATATCCTCTCGTTTGCCACCCTGGCCTGTGCCCTGGGCGTTGCCCATGGTCAGACTGCTGCACCCACGGCTGCCGGCATCTACCCGACCAAGCCCATCCGCATGATCGTGCCCTTCCCGCCCGGTGGCGGTACCGACATCCTGGCGCGTCTGGTGTCCGCCAAGCTCACCGAAGCCAACAAATGGACCGTGGTGGCCGACAACAAGCCTGGCGCCGGCGGCACCATAGGCATTGGCGAGGCCGTCAAGGCCGCGCCCACGGGCTACGACATCGTCATGGGCCAGAAGGACAACCTGGTCATAGGCCCCTGGCTGTACAAGAACCTGGCCTGGGATCCCACCAAAGACCTGACGGCCGTGGCCCATGTGGCCTACACGCCGGTGGTCATAGCCACCAGCGTCAACTCCAGGTTCAAGACCCTGGCCGACGTGGTGGCCGCCGCCAAGGCCGCGCCCGGCACCGTCACCTATGGCTCGCCGGGCAATGGCACCTCCATCCACCTTGCCGGCGACCTGTTCGAGAAGGCCGCAGGCATCAAGCTGAGCCATGTGCCCTACAAGGGCTCGAACCCCGCGCTGATGGACGCGCTGGCGGGCAATGTGGAGCTGCTGGTCTCGTCCCTGCCCTCGGCCATGGGCCAGATCAAGGCCGGCAAGCTGCGCCCGCTAGCCGTCACCTCGGCCAAGCGCAGTTCCTCGCTGCCGGATGTACCCACGGTGGCCGAATCGGGTTTCAAGGGCTTTGATGTCAGCACCTGGTATGGCGTCTTCGCTCCGGCCGGCACGCCCGCAGCCGTGGTCAGCACCCTCAACGCCGAGGTCAACAAGCTTCTGGAGACAGCCGATGTGAAAGCCGCCATCCACGCCCAGGGAGCCGAACCCCTGGCCATGACACCGGAGCAGTTCTCTACCCTGCTCAAGGCCGAGTACGCGCAGTGGAAGGGCATCGTCGAAGCCTCCGGCGCGAAGATCGAATAGGCGGCCCGGCCTGCCCAACAAAAACGGCTCCCGAGGGAGCCGTTTTTGTTGGGAAGAAAACCTTACTCGCGCACCACCAGCACGGGTACGCGGGCCACGCCCAGCACGCGCTGGGTGACGCTGCCCAGCACCAGCTTTTCCAGGCCACGGCGGCCATGCGATCCGATGACGATGAGGTCAGCGCCCGTGCTCTCGATGGCGCGCTGGATGCCGTCGTGCACGGCATGCCCCTCGCCAACCATGGTGCTCACATTCGCGACCCCGGCCTGATTGATGGCGGCCTTGGCCGCATCCAGCGCGGCATTCGCCTCGGCCGTGGCTGCACTCAGATATTGCGCCTGGCCGTAGGCAAAATCGGCGCCCACGCCCGTGAACGGGTAGGGGTCGATCACATACAGCGCCGTCACCGCACTGTCAAAGGTCTTGGCCAGGGCCGATGCCTTGGCGACGGCTTTCATGGATGTTTCCGAGCCGTCGACGGGAACCAGAATGTGCTTGAACATGGAACCTCCTCATTGAAATCGGGATAGGGAGATGATCCCTGAGCTGTTGCCAGTGTGACGCCATGCGGCGCCTTGGTGCTTGATGCGCATCAATTATTGCCCTGCATCCTCCAGGAAGCCATCCCGGCGGCAGGTCAGTACCAGCGTGTCACGCCAGCCATGCTCACCGTCGGGCTGGATGGGCGTGGTTTCGTGAATCATGCGCGCATCGTCGAGCAGCATCACCGACCAGGGTTCGCTCAGTGTGAAGCGTTGCCCATTGGGGCCTGTGGCCTCGAAGATGCGCGTCTCACCACCCTTGACCCCTTCGCGATCTACCAGGAATACCGCAACCAGATCCACGCCATCGCGGTGCGCCCCCTCGGGCGTGGGGCGGCCAATGCCACCCTCGGTATCAATGCGGAACTGGTGTGCCTCGATGAACCACGTCTCGGACCGGGTCGCCAAGGCCTGCTGCGCCAAGCCACCCAGGGCCCTCATCAGACGGCCCCAAACCGGCGCCTGTACGGTGGCATCCCGCATGGGGGCAAACCAGCGCTGCATGCCGCCATGCAAGGCGTTGTACTCCACGGGTTGCCAGTGGGCGCGGTGGGGTGTCTGGCTTACCGCGCTCCCATCCACAATGAAGCACGAATGGCGCCGGCGGCGGTAACGTCCGCCGTCTTTCAGAAAGTCGTCCGGGGGCAAATCGGCCCAGTCCGACGCAAGCGCCTGCAGATCAGCCAGATCACAGCCCAGCCAGACTGCGGTGTCATGCGGCTGCAGCACGGCATAACCGCGGTCACGCAACTGTTGCGTCATCTGGCTCGATGGGGTGTAGGGAGGAGAAAAGCTGACATGTGCCACGGCGCAAGCTTAACGACTTGGCGCCTTTTGTTCTGGCCCGTGTGCACAAAGATACTTCGGGATCAATGACCGCCGAACCCGACGCAGCACACCGAGGCGTTGCCTGACAACGTATTCACAGGTTTGTCATCTTGTGTGGTCGCTGGACTGGATTTCAGCACCCTGGCGCACATGGGCCCGGTCATGAACGACAATCGTTTCCTGGCTCATCAGTTTCGCCAAGCCATTGTGACTTTTTGCCCGTCAGGCCGCAGGAGCCTCAGGTGCTTCGCCCCCGGCCGCCCGACGGAATGCACACCACAAGATGAACATCGTAATACTCGACGACTACCAGGACGCAGTGCGCAAGCTTCACTGCGCGGTGCGGCTCGACCCGTACTCGGCCAAGGTCTACACCAACAACGTCAAAGGCCTGGGACAACTGTCGGTGCGCCTGCGGGACGCAGATATCATTGTGCTGATCCGCGACCGCACGCAGATCAACCGCCAACTGGTGGACAAACTGCCGCGGCTCAAGCTGATTGCACAAACCGGGCGCGTAGGCTCGCATGTCGACATCGCGGCCTGCACCGAACGCGGCATTGCCGTGGCCGAGGGCGTGAGCTCACCCGTGGCCCCCGCAGAGCTGACCTGGGCGCTCATCATGGCCGCCATGCGCCGCCTGCCCCAATACATCTCCAACCTCAAGCACGGCGCATGGCAACAGTCCGGTCTGCGGGCCGCATCCATGCCCGCCAATTTCGGGCTGGGCAGCATATTGCGTGGCAAGACCCTGGGCATCTGGGGTTATGGGCGCATAGGACAAATCGTCGCCGGATATGGCCGCGCATTCGGCATGAATGTGAGGGTCTGGGGCCGAGAGGCATCACGTGCGCAGGCCTTGAGTGATGGGCTGCAGGTGGCCAGCACAAAGGCTGATTTTTTCTCGCAGTGCGACGTGGTGTCCTTGCACCTGCGGCTCACCGACGAGACACGCGGCATGGTCACGCTGGAGGACCTGTCACGGATGAAGCCCACGGCGTTGTTCGTGAACACCTCGCGCGCCGAACTCATAGAGGCCGATGCACTGCTCGCCGCACTCAATCGCGGACGCCCAGGCATGGCCGCGGTCGATGTTTTCGAGAGCGAACCCATCCTTCAAGGCCATGCACTGCTGCGACTAGAGAACTGCATCTGCACGCCCCATATCGGCTACGTGGAGCAAGACAGCTACGAGCTTTATTTTGGTGCCGCCTTCGACAACGTGGTGAACTACATCAAGGGCACACCCACCAACATCGTGAATCCGGGAGCATTGCAGGTGCGCCGCTGAAGCCGCGCCGATCCGGCTGCGTCGCCGGCGTGAAAAAAGGAGCTTCATTGAAGCCCCTTTTTCTGACTTGCGGCACTGGCAGGTGCCGCATTGGACGGCCGGTCGATCAGTTCAGCGGCGTCTTCTTGCCGTCCTTGTAAACGTACAAGGTGATGGCCGGGTTCTTGATTTCGCCATTCGGCTCAAAGGCGATGGTCGCGGTCACGCCCTTGTAGTTGGACTTGAGCAGCTCGGGGATGTACACCTTGGGGTCGGAGGATCCGGCACGCTTCATGGCGTCCACCATCAGCATGGTGGCGTCGTAGGTGTAGGGGCTGTAGATCTGGTACTGGCCAGGGAACTTGGCATCGTACTTCGCCTTCCAGGCCATGCCGCCGGGCATTTTGGCCAGAGAGCTGCCACCCTCGGCACACACCACGTTGCCCAGCGTCTTGGCGCCGCCGGCAAGCTTGGCGATTTCGGTGGTGCACACACCGTCACCACCGAAGAACTTCACGTTCCCCATGCCCAGCTGCTCCATCTGACGCAGCATGGGGCCAGCCTGGGGATCCATGCCACCGTAGAAGACGGCATCGGGGTTCTTGGACTTGATGGCGGTCAGGATGGCCATGAAATCCGTGGCCTTGTCGGTCGTGAACTGCTCATCGACGACCTTGATGCCCTTCTCGGCAGCCACACGCTTGAACACATTCGCCAAACCCTGGCCATAAGCCGTGCGATCGTCCACCACGGCCACGGTCTTGAGCTTCAGCGTATCGGCAGCGTACGAGGCCAGACCGGCACCCAGGGCATTGTCATTGGCAATGATGCGGAACGTGGTCTTGTAGCCGGGCTTGGTCAGATTGGGGTTGGTGGCAGCGCCCGTGATATGCGGAATGCCGCAGTCGTTATAGACCTTGGAAGCCGGAATCGTGGTGCCCGAATTGAGGTGACCGACCACGCCCGCAGCCTTGGAGTCGCACAGTTTCTGTGCAACGGCCGCGCCTTGTTTGGGGTCGGCCGCATCGTCTTCTGCCAGCAGCTCGAACTTGACCTTCTTGCCGCCGATCTCCACTCCTTGAGCATTCAGCTCTTCAATGGCCATGCGGGAGCCGTTCTCGTTGTCCTTACCATAGTGTGCCTGGGCGCCCGAGATCGGGGCCACGTGACCAATGCGTACCACTTCTTGAGCGGCGGCCACGCCGGCAATGGCTGCGATCGCAGCTGCTACGGTCAGTTTCAACTTCAGTTGCATATGGGTCTCCAAAAAAAGAAAAGCGCTGGAAATAAGATGTTGTCCAACGACCGGAAACATATCGCAATTTTTGGGCCCCTCCACTAGGGAACACGAGAAAGTGCCCAAGATTCACACTGGGAAATACCCGGTCAACTGATCAACGCCTTCCACCGTTTTCCGCCAGTTCGTCGGCAACCGCCTCATATACGGCATGGCGCACAACCGACTCCACCTCTTCGCGCAGCCGTGGGATCATGGAGCGGGTCTGCTCTTGCACCACCAGCGCAATGGCCTCGCGCAGGCGCTGATCGAGCACCAGATCGACGCGCTGCATGACGCGGTGCACCACGTATTCCTCCAGGCCTTCGGGCAGACTGCTGCCCGCAGCGGTATCGGCATCAGGCACCGGCCCGGGCGCCAGATTCTGCAAACCCTCTGGCGCAGCTGCGACCGGTTGCGGCGCTTCGGATGCTGCCGTTGCCTCAATGATCTGGCCCGCAAACCGTGCCGTGTCGGGCAAATGCACCACATCGGTGAGAGTGGGCACAAAGCGTGGCGGCGTTTTCGGCGGCATCCCCATTCAGTCCCCCCCTCGCAGCACCAGGTCATGCCGAACAATCGCATAGCCTTGGGCGGCGTAGTGGCGCCAGCGCTCGCGCGCGCGGCTGCGATCCGCCGGATCAGACTGGCTGACCACCTCCACCAGCCTGGCAAATTGCTCGAAGCCCTGTGGCACCGCATCACCCAGATTCACCAGCAAGTCGCGTGGGCCGCATGACCGCGGATCGGCTGCCAGCAGCACCGCAGAGGCTTGCCGCATCTCCTCGTCCGCATCGTCCAGGCAGTGGGCGACGAAGTCCGACGGCCCCAGTGCCCACAGCAAGCGATCGAGGCGCTGCAGATCCTGCCGGCTGGCCGTGATCAGCACGCGCATGTCGTGGCGAGTCGCCTTGCGCGCCAAGCGACAGACATAGGCCAGCTTGTCAGGGGCATTGAAATGAAAAGCGACTTCGGTCATGCGCCCAACAACTTGCTGATGCCGCCTTCAATCCGCACGTGCGCGCCTGGCTGCAGCCGTCTTGCGCCTGGGGGTTGGCGCGCCCGCCATGCCCAGCAGGTAGTGCAGCAGCAACCCGACGGGGCGCCCCGTGGCACCCTTGGCGGTGCCGCCTTTCCAGGCGGTTCCGGCGATGTCCAGGTGCGCCCACGGAATGTCGCCCACAAAACGCTGCAGGAACTTGGCGGCCGTGATGGAGCCACCAGCTCGGCCCGCCACGTTGGCGACATCGGCAAAATTGCTTTTCAGGCCCTCGGCATAGTCGTCATCGAGCGGCATGCGCCAGCAGGGGTCAAGCGCCGCATCGCCCGCTGCCGCCAGGCGTGCGGCCAGCTCGTCGCTGGATGCAAACAAGCCGCTGCGCAGCCCTCCCAGCGCCACGACGCAGGCGCCCGTGAGCGTGGCAATGTCGATCAGGGCTGCAGGCTTGAAACGCGCAGCGTAGGTGAGTGCGTCGCACAGCACCAGGCGCCCCTCTGCATCGGTGTTCAGGATTTCAATGGTCTGGCCACTCATGCTGGTCACCACGTCACCAGGCTTGATGGCCTTGCCGTCAGGCATGTTCTCGCACGCTGGGATCAAGCCAACCACATTGATGGCGGGCTTGAGCTCGGCCAAGGCCCGGAACACGCCCAACACACTGGCCGCGCCTCCCATGTCGAACTTCATCTCGTCCATCTCGGCGGCAGGCTTGAGCGAAATGCCGCCGGTATCGAAGGTGATGCCCTTGCCGACCAGCACCACCGGCGCCTGCGAACGCGCCGCGCCGTCATAGCGCAACTCGATCAAGCGCAGCGGTTGATCCGAACCCTGCGCCACGGCCAGAAACGCCCCCATGCCCAGCTTGGCCACCTGCGCCGGGCCATGCAGCTTGCACTGTATGCCGGCATGCTTGCCCAGCGCCTTGGCCGCCTCCCCGATCAACGTCGGCGTGGCGTGGTTGGCGGGACGATTCGCCCATTCGCGCGCATATTCAACACCCACGGCAAGGGCCGTTGCGATTGCGAACTCCGGCTGCACGGCACCGGCGTCGGACACACCCACCGTGACGCGGGACAGTGCAGGCATCTCCGCCTTCGATTTGGTGGCCGTGTAGACATAGCCGGCCTCCGCCATGGTGCGTACCGCGGCGCCAACGGAACCCGCCTCACAATCCGTGGCAAACACCAGCGCTGCGCGCTTGATGGCGCGCGTTTTCAGCGTAGCCCCAAGCGCCTGCACCGCCTGGCGCACCGCATGGGGGTCACCCTTGCCGCAGCCCAGCAGCACCAGCCTGCGCGCCGCCATCTCGGCCGGCGCATACAGCGCGAGATGCTTGCCCGGCTTCAGCTCCAGGTCTCCCTGCTTGAGCGCGGTGGCAACCAGGACGGACAGGGCATCGCCCTGCGGCTTGAACCCTTCGGGCACCAGCAATATCAGCAAATCACATTTGTGCGAAACAGCGGCGGACAGTGAAAGCGTCTTGAGTTCAAAGTTCATAATCGGCGTTTTCCTTCGAGCCAATGTTATTCGATTCATCCATACGCAAGGAGCTGGCCCGCAGCTTTGGCGCGACCCTGGTGGTGCTGATCACCGTGGTCATGACCATGATCCTGATCCGCACGCTGGGACAGGCCTCGCGCGGCAGCGTGGCACCGGCCGACGTGATGCTGGTGATGGGTTTCACGGTGCTCGGGCAGCTGCCCACCATCCTCAGCCTGAGCCTGTTCATCACCGTGGTCGGCACGCTGTCGCGCATGTACCGGGACAGCGAAATGGTGATCTGGTTCTCGGCCGGGCGTGGCCTGATGAGCCTGCTGGCGCCGCTGCTGCGTTTTTCCTGGCCCGTGCTGCTGGTGATTGCAGCGCTGTCGCTTGTGGTCTGGCCATGGGCCAACCGGCAGATCCAGGAGCTCAAGACCCAATACGAACAGCGCAGCGATGTGGACCGCATTGCACCGGGAGAGTTTCAAGAGTCTGCCAACGGCGCACGCGTGTTCTTCATCGACAAGGACACACCCGACGCGAATGCCGCCAACAACGTGTTCATTGCCACGCGCGAGCAGCGGGGCGAGACCGTGACATCCGCCCAAAGCGCGCGCCTGGAGATACGCAGTGGCGAGCGCATCGTGTTGCTGCGCAACGGCCAACGGCTTGAAACCGCGCCAGACAAACCGGGGCTGCGCATCAGCGAATTTGCCGAATACGGCACCTTGATCGGCGGCGGCCCACAGGGCGGCACAGACGCCGGCGCCATCAAGACCCGCGACACCTGGGATCTGGCGCAAGACCCGCAGTCTCAGGCCGAACTCGGCTGGCGCCTGGGCAGCACCCTTGCTGCCCTCAACTTCATCGTGCTGGGCCTGGCCGTGGCCATCGTCAATCCGCGCGCCCATCGCAGCACCAGCCTGGTGCTGGCGCTGCTGGCCTTCATGGTGTACTACAACCTCATGACCGTGGGTCAGGCCTGGGTGGGCGCCGGCCGGGTAGGCATGCTGCCCTTTCTGCTGGCGCTGCATGGCGGCACGCTGGCGCTGGGTTTGCTGCTGGTGACCGCCAGGCACAACCATTGGTCGCTGCGCGCCCTGCTGCCACGCGGGAGCGCTGCATGAGAACCATACGCCGCTTCATCTATCGCGAGGTCGTGGTCAGCGTGGCCTTCGTCACCCTGGCCTTTCTGGCGCTGTTTTTCTTCTTCGACCTGGTGGATGAGCTGCGCTGGGTCGGGCGGCTGGGCATGGGTTACCAGCTCACGCATGCCCTGTTGTTCGTGGCGCTGGGTCTGCCACAGCACCTGTATGAACTGCTGCCGATCACGGTGCTGATTGGCACCATCTTCGTCATGGCCAGGCTGGCGCAGAGTTCGGAATTCACCATCATGCGTACCAGCGGCCTGGGGCCCTGGCGAGCACTGAGCACCCTGCTGTTGCTGGGCTGCGCCTTTGTCGCGCTCACCTTCGCCGTGGGCGACTACCTGGCTCCGATCAGTGAACGTGCGGCCGCCCTGGTCAAGGCGCGCGGCCAGGGCCAGATCAGCACCGGGGCCACGGGCGCCTGGCTCAAGGAGCGCGAAGGCGATCATTCCTTCGCCGTGAATGTCGGCGCCATCGACGGCAACGGGCGCATGCGCGGGGTACGCGTATTCGAGTTCGATGAACGCGGCCGTATCGCCTCCACCACCACCGCCGAACAAGCCGAGTTTGCCGACAGTGGCGCGGGCTGGAATCTGCAGCAGGTGCAGCGCACCGTATTCGAGCAGCAGACCGATGGCGACATGACCGTCACCAAGCTGCAGGAGCCGCGCTTGCTGTGGCAGACCCGCATCAGCCCGGACATGGTGGCGGCCTCCCTGCTCAAGCCCGACAAGATGGCGACCATCGAGCTGTTTCACTACATCCGCCACCTGGAGGCCAACGGCCAGGCCGCGCAACGCTATGAGATCGAGTTCTGGCGCAAGGTGTTCTACCCCTTGAGCTGTCTGGTCATGGTGGTGCTGTCGCTGCCCTTTGCCTACCTGCATTTCCGCTCTGGCGGCATTGCGGGCTATGTGTTTGGCGGCGTCATGGCGGGCATCAGCTTCTTCCTGTTGAACAACGTCTTCGGCTTTGCCGGCAACCTGCAGAACTGGTCGCCCTGGCTGACGGCGGCGGCGCCTGGCCTGATCTACAGCGTGCTGTCGCTCGCGGCCTTTGGCTGGCTGGTGCTGCGGCGCTAGAGAGTCTTTTAAGTGTTTTCGGCCTCTACCACCCATGCAACAATCGCAATTAGCTATTATTTTACTAGCACACGGCTCGCGTGACCCGCTGTGGCGCCGGCCCATAGAGGCCGTAGCCGCCCGTATCCAGACAGACCAGCCCCGGCTGTTGGTGCGCTGTGCCTACCTGGAGCTGTGCGCGCCCGACCTGGCCGGCGCCGTGGCCGAGCTGGCGACGCTGGGCGCGACCCAGATCACCATTGCCTCCCTCTTCCTTGGTGCGGGCCGCCATGTGCGCGAGGATCTTCCCCGCATGGTGCAGGATCTGGCCCACAACTTCGGACACTTGCAGCTACGGCTGCAGCCCCCGATAGGCGAAGATGCGCGCATGACCGCGCTGATGGCCGACATTGCCTCCCAGAGCATTGCCAGCTGAGCCATAAGACGCCCAATCATTAGATTCATGCAACATAATGACGCGATTCTTTAGCCGTCATTCGATATGAACCTTCACCAATTCCGCTTCGTTCAAGAGGCCGCCCGTCGCAACCTCAACCTGACGGAGGCCGCCAAGGCGCTGCACACCTCGCAGCCGGGGGTATCCAAGGCCATCATCGAGCTGGAGGATGAGCTGGGCGTGGACATCTTTGCGCGCCATGGCAAGCGGCTCAAGCGGGTGACCGAACCCGGCCAGCATGTGCTCAAGAGCATAGAAATCATCATGCGCGAGGTCGGCAACCTGAAGCGCATTGGCGAGCAGTACAGCGCCCAGGACAGCGGCACCCTGGCGATTGCCACCACCCACACCCAGGCGCGCTACGTGCTGCCCGTGCCCGTGGCCAGGCTGCGTGAGGCCTACCCCAAGGTCAACATCAGCCTGCACCAGGCCACACCGCACGAGGTGGCGCGCATGGTGATCGACGAAGTGGTCGAGATCGGCATGGCCACCGAATCGCTGGCCGACTATCCCGACCTGGTCACCCTGCCCTGCTACGAATGGCAGCATGTGCTGGTGCTGCCTCCGGCCCACCCGCTGGCGGGCAAGGAACGCATAGGGCTGGAGGACATCGCGCACGAGGGGCTCATCACCTACCACCCATCCTTCACCGGTCGCGGCAAGATCGACCAGGCCTTCGCCACACGCAAACTGCAGCCGCGCATCGTGCTCGAGGCCATCGACTCCGACGTGATCAAGACCTACGTGCGCCTGGGTCTGGGCATAGGCATAGTGGCCGAAATGGCCGTGCGCGACGACCCCGTGGGCGACCTGGTGGTACGCCCCGTGGGCCACTTGTTTGGCCAGAGCGTGGCACGCGTGGCGTTCAAACGCGGCGCCTACCTGCGCAACTTCGTCTACAGGTTTGCCGAGCTGCTCAGCGACCGCCTGAGCCGCGAGTTGATCGCCCGCGCCATGACCGGCCATGTCAACGACTACGAACTCTGAACAGACCGTGAAGCAACTCACACCGCCCGCCTTTCCCAGCCGCCTGCCGAACGTGGGCACGACCATCTTCACCGTCATGTCGGCCCTGGCGGCCGAGCACCAGGCCGTCAACCTCGGCCAGGGCTTTCCCGACTTCGCCTGCGACCCGGCGCTGACGGATGCCGTCACCCGCGCCATGCAAGGCGGCCATAACCAATACCCGCCCATGGCCGGCATTCCCGGCCTGCGTCAAGCCATAGCTACAAAAATAGAAGCGCTTCACGGCCGCCAGTACGACGCAAACGCCGAAATCACCATTACGGCTGGCGCCACCCAGGCCATCCTCACGGCCATCCTGGCCTGCGTGCAGCCGGGCGACGAGGTGATCGTGCTGGAGCCCTGCTACGACAGCTATGTGCCCAACATCGAGCTGGCCGGCGGCGTGGTGGTACGCGTTCCGCTCACGCCGGGCAGCTTCCGGCCCGATTTCGCAAAGATCGCCGCCGCCATCACGCCGCGCACCCGCCTGCTCATCATCAACAGCCCGCACAACCCCAGCGCCACCATCTGGACGGCCGAGGACATGCGCGCGCTCGAAGACCTGCTGGCCCCCACCAACATCCTGCTGATCAGCGACGAGGTGTACGAGCATATGGTGTTCGACGGCGCGGAGCACCAGAGCGCCGCGCGCTTTGCCGGTCTGGCGGCGCGCGCCTTCATCGTCTCCAGCTTCGGCAAGACCTTCCACGTCACGGGCTGGAAGGTGGGCACCGTGGCCGCGCCGGCGGCCATGACGGCGGAGTTCCGCAAGGTGCACCAGTTCAACGTGTTCACCGTCAATACGCCCATGCAGTACGGCCTGGCCGAGTACCTGCAGGACCCCACGCCCTATCTGCAACTGCCCGCCTTCTACCAGGCCAAGCGCGACCTGTTCCGCCAGGGGCTAGCGGGCTCGCGCCTGAAACTGCTGCCCAGCACCGGCAGCTACTTCCAGTGCGTCGATATTTCCGCAGTCAGCGACCTGAGCGAAGCCGACTTCTGCCAATGGCTCACGCGCGAGATCGGCGTGGCTGCCATTCCGCTGTCAGCCTTCTATGGCGACGGTTTCGATCAGCGCGTGGTGCGTTTTTGCTTTGCCAAGAAGGATGAAACGCTGCGTGCGGCAATAGAGCGCCTGCGCCGGCTGTAAACCCACGGGCCTGCCATGCGCGCCATCCTGCTGCTGATTGCCGTAATGATCAGCTACGGCTCGCTCTACCCGTTCCACTTCGCGGCCAACCACCATTGGCTGGCGGAAGCTGCCGGACTGTTCAGCATGCCCACGCTGCGCATGGGCCGCGGCGATCTGGTCGGCAACCTGCTGCTGTTTGTCCCATATGGGCTTGTTGCGGCTCTGCATGTCGATACACGCAGGCCAGTGCGTGCCAGCGGCACACTGGCCCTGCTGCTCGGTCTGGGCCTGCTGCTGGCGCTCGCCTTGCAACTGGCGCAGATCTGGGTGCCCAGCCGGGTACCAGAACTCAACGATGTCATAGCCAATGGTGTCGGCATGCTGCTCGGCACCCTTGCCGGATGGGTGGCACGCAGTCTTTTTCCCAACGCTGCCATGCAGCTGCCGCGTGCGCTGGCACCCGCCATGCTGATGCTGCTTTGGATCGGCTATCAATGGACTCCGCTGGTACCAACGCTGGATCTGCAGAACATCTTGAACGCGCTGAAGCCCCTGGTGCACTCGCCCCAGGTCGATGCCGTGCGGGCCTTGCACACGACCCTGGCCTGGCTGGCCTTCTTCAAACTGTGGGAGCTCGCCGCTGGCAAAACCCTGTCCACCCCGGTCATGGCGATGGCGGCCCTTGGCATCGTCGGCGCCAAGTTGTTCATCGTCGGCGCCAGCATCTCAGCGACGAATGCGCTCGCGCTGGGCCTGGCCCTGGTTTGCCTGCCCTGGCGCCAGCACGCCATGGCCGTGCCGGTGCTGAGCATCGCCATGTTCATCAGCCTGGCGGCCTCGGGCCTGGCGCCGTATGAACCGCTGGGCCAGGCGCAGGCGTTCCACTGGATTCCGTTCACCGGCATGCTGCAAGGAAGCATGGGCACCAATCTGCTGAACCTGGCCGAGAAGAGCTTCTTCTATGGCGCCTTGATCATGCTCATCGGAGCTCCGCTCAGCGGCCCCCTGGCCGCGGCCGGCATGGTCGCGTTCTTCCTCGGCTTGATCGAGGCGGCCCAGCTCTTTCTGCCCGGCCGTGTCGCGGAGTCAACCGACCCCGTGCTGGCCCTCATCCTCGGCCTGGTGATACGGCTGCTGTCGGTTCGCGGAAAACCGGCCTGACGCTTACAGCAGCACGATGTCGTACTGTTCTATTCTTGCAATTTAATTCATTTCATTTCAATAACTTGCGAAAGTTTTACCCAAAAAAAATCAGCCTAACTACACATTTAGCTACACACCAGCCATACATGTTGATTCGACAAACCTTTTCCCATGGTTTGCCATGATTTGACCGCATCAAGGCCAAGCCCTGCGGGTGGACTACGTCCAGCCTTGACCCGGTCAAATCATGGCGGCGAGACACCCCACGCCATCTGCCCCAGCTTTGCAACTTCCACACGAAACGACGAGGAGCCTGCACCGTGACCTGATTGGGTCAAGGCCGAGTTGTCATGCAGGCAGTTTGGCTGCAAGCAGTTCGACCTTCTCGATATTGGGCGGAGAACTGAGCAAGGTCGCTGCGTTGGCCATCAAGGCCGCGGCGATCTGGCCGTTCAGATGTGCTTGGCGACCTGCCTCATCGGCAAAGGCATCGAACACACCAAACGTCGAAGGGCCAAACTTCAATGCGAACCAGGCCGTGGTGCCGGACTCGGCGTTGGCGAGCGGCAGTGCGCTGGCCAGGAAGTCGGCAAGCGCAGCCTCCTGGCCGGGTTTGGCTTCGAGGCGAACAAACAGGGCGAGCTTGGTCATGATGTATTCCTTTGGGTAAATGGAAAAGTGGGTGAAGGGATCGACGAGACTGCAGTCTAAGTCTTCATGACAGACATCTCTATAGGCAAGAATGACAACATTGATATCATTGTTGCCATGAAACTCCACCTCCTTGTTTGTGATGGCGTGTTTGATCTGGGGCTTGCGGCGCTCACTGACACAGTGGGCTTAGCCAATGCGATGGCGGGCTCGCTGCCACAGGCTCCCGCGCACATAGAGCTCACGCTGGTGGGCGTGCGGCGTCGCATCCGAACTGCGCAAGGCTTGACGGTCCCCGTGGTCACTGCGCATGGTGTGCCCGAACCAGACGTCGTGCTCGTGCCAGCGTTTGGCGACAAGATGCCTGACACGCTCTCGGCTCGACTCACACGCCCCGATGTGCCCGACGCGGTCGCGGCGCTACAGCACTGGTCCACCGCTGGCGCGCACCTTGGTGCCGCTTGCTCCGGTAGTTTCTTGCTTGCAGAGAGTGGCCTGCTTGATGGGCATCGTGCGACGACGTCATGGTGGCTGGGGCCGATGTTTCGGCAGCGCTATCCGAACGTCACGCTGGACGAGTCACGCATGATCGTGAACTCGACACGCTTCACCACCGCGGGTGCCGCTTTGGCCCACGTCGACTTGGCCTTGCGCATCATCCGAGGGCGCAGTCCGGCGCTGGCGGCCCTGGTGGCACGCTATCTGCTGGTCGAGACACGCAGTTCGCAAGCCGAGTTCGTGATTCCCGACCACCTTGCGCATGCCGACCCGATGGTGGAGCGCTTCGAGTGCTGGGCCAGACGTCGGCTCGCGCAGGGGTTCTCGCTGGCCGAGGCGGCCAGCGCCGCGGGCACAAGCGAGCGCACCTTGGCGCGGCGGCTGCAAAGCGTTTTGGGAAAGACACCGCTGTCGTATTTCCAGGACCTGCGCGTGGAGCATGCCGTCCATCTCTTGCGCACCGGGAACGCCAGCGTCGACCAGGTCGCCGCACAGGTCGGGTACTCGGATGGGGTGACCCTGCGGGCCCTGTTGCGCCGCAAGCTGGGCCGGGGTGTCAGGGAGTTGCGACGAGGTGGATGACCAAAGGCGTTTGGTGCATGTACGGCTGGAGACCGCCGCGAAACTGTCGGAAGCAAAGGCTTACCCACTTGCGTCTACTACATCGTGCGTTGGGTGCAAAAGCACCAGCCGTGCCAAAGCAGTCTTCAGTGACCTTTCAAAGTTCAGAGACCTTTCAAAGTTCTGAGTATTGGGAATACTGTTAGCTTTACCACTGTTTTCTGTTCACTAATCTGGCTTTTCATCCACATGCTATTCAATCCACTTCAAGTAGGTTCTCTCACCCTGCCCAACCGCATCCTTCTGGCACCGCTGACCCGCACCCGTGCCGACGCTGGCCACATGCCCAACGCGCTGATGGCCGAGTACTACAGCCAGCGAGCCACCGGCGGCCTGCTGATTTCCGAATGCACCATGGTGGCGCCCGGTACATCGGCCTTCGTCAATGAGCCTGGCATCTACAACGACGCGCAGATTGCAGCCTGGAGGCAGGTGACCGACGCGGTGCACGCCAAGGGCGGACGCATCTTCATGCAGATCTGGCACGCTGGCCGCGCAGCCTACCCTGGCGCTGCCGATGGCGCCCCCATTGTCTCCAGCAGCGCCACCGCTATTGAGGGTGAGATTCACACGCCCCAAGGCAAGGTGCCGCACGCGGTGCCCCGCCCCCTGACCGCCGAAGAGATTCCCGGCATCGTGGCTGCGTTTGCCCAAGGCGCACGCAACGCCATTGCCGCCGGCTTTGATGGTGTGGAAGTGCACGGCGCCAACGGCTACCTGATCGACCAGTTTCTGCGCGATACGCCCAACCAGCGTACCGATGCCTATGGCGGTTCGCTGGAAAATCGTGCACGCTTGCTGTTCGAGGTACTCACCGCCGTGACCCAGGCCATCGGTTCCGAGCGTGTGGGTCTGCGCCTGTCGCCACTCAACAGCTACAACAGCATGAAGGACAGCGATCCGCTGGCCCTCATCGGTTTCTTGGCCGACAAGCTCAACGCCTTCAAGCTGGCTTACCTGCACGTGATGCGGGCCGACTTCTTCGGCGTGCAAAAGGCCGATGTCATGCCCGTAGCGCGTGAGAAGTACAAAGGCGTGTTGGTGGGCAACATGGGCTACAGCGCTGACGAAGCCGAGGCGGCCATCGCCGCAGGCAAGCTTGACGCTGTGGCCTTTGGCACCGCCTTCCTGGCTAACCCGGACCTGCCCACACGCATCAGGGCCAAGGCACCGCTGAACGCGCCTGACACCAACACGTTCTACTCAGGTGGCGCCAAGGGCTATACAGACTATCCGACACTGCAGGTCGCGTAAATCACCGCCCCAGAAGACCGAAGAAACGAGCCACTTTATACCCAAGGCTCTGCCCTTCGATCTTGCGAAGCTGTGAATCGATGGCGTCTACCGAGTGTTGTGCGCCATCCACTGCTTCAACTGCAGATCGGACAGCAACCCACTTTTGATCGCCATATCAGTGCTCCTGGCGCCACGCGGGGGCCGGGTCCAGCGCACCGGCTAGCTACCCACGCAGCTACCCAAAATTGTTGCGAACTGATGGGGCCGGAAGGGACAGCATGAAATGCTTGCCTGACGAAATCTCCTTTAACGACAGTAACTTACGTATGGCGAATGGGACGGTGTGAGCCCCCCAACGATCACAGCAGAACAATGTCGTACTGCTCCTGCCCAATGGTGCTTTCCGCCTGCAGCGAGATCGGCTTGCCGATGAAGTCCGACAGGCCCGCCAGGTGCTGGCTTTCTTCATCAAGAAACAGATCCACCACCTGGGGCGAGGCGATCACGCGGAACTCACGCGGGTTGAACTGGCGCGCCTCGCGCAGCACCTCGCGCAGGATGTCGTAGCACACGGTGCGCGCGGTCTTGACCTCGCCCACGCCATGGCAATTCGGGCAGGGCTCGCACAGCATATGGGCCAGCGACTCGCGCGTGCGTTTGCGCGTCATCTCCACCAGTCCCAGCTGCGAAAAACCTCCCACCATGGTCTTGACGCGGTCGCGCGCCAGCTGCTTCTTGAACTCGGCCAGCACGGCCGTCTGGTGATCCTCGCGCAGCATGTCGATGAAGTCGGCAATCACGATGCCGCCCAGGTTGCGCAGCCGCAGCTGGCGCGCAATCGCGCCCGCCGCCTCCAGGTTGGTCTTGAAGATGGTGTCGTCAAAGTTGCGCGCACCGACATAGCCGCCGGTATTCACATCTATGGTGGTCAGTGCCTCGGTCTGGTCCACGATCAGGTAGCCGCCGGACTTCAGGTCCACGCGCCGACCCAGGGCGCGGGCAATCTCCTCGTCGATCGAGTACAGGTCGAAGATGGGCCGCTCGCCCTTGTACAGCTGCAGCTTGGCCGCCGCCTGCGGCATGAATTCACGGCCGAACTGCGCCAGCAGCGCAAACTGCTCGCGTGAATCCAGGCGTATGGTCTGCGTCTGCTCGCCCACCAAGTCACGCAGCACGCGCTGCAGCAGGCTCAGGTCCTGGTACAGCAGCGAGGTCGGCGGGCGGCTCAGCGCCGCCTGGCGGATGCCGGCCCAGGTCTTGCGCAGGTAGGCGATGTCCTCGGCCAGTTCCTCGTCGCTCGCGTCCTCGCCATTGGTGCGTAGGATGAAGCCGCCACCACCGCCCGTGGACTTGTCGCCCACCAGTGCCGCCAGGCGCGCGCGCAAGGCGTCGCGCTCGTCCTGCGGGATCTTTTGCGACACGCCGATATGGTCGTCCTGCGGCAGGAACACCAGCAGCCTGCCGGCAATGCTGATCTGCGTGGACAGGCGCGCCCCCTTGCTGCCTATCGGGTCCTTGATCACCTGCACCATCAGCGCCTGGCCCTCGAAGACCTGCTTTTCTATGGGCAAGGGTGGCTCGCCCTTGCGCGCGAACATCGGCGCCTCGCCACCCTCCTGGCGCTGCCAGACATCGGCCACATGCAGGAAGGCGGCGCGCTCCAGGCCGATGTCGATGAAGGCCGACTGCATGCCGGGCAACACGCGCGAGACCTTGCCCAAGTACACGTTGCCGACCAGGCCGCGCTCCAGGGTGCGCTCCACGTGCAGCTCCTGCACGGAGCCGTTTTCCACCACCGCGACGCGTGTCTCCTGCGGTGACCAGTTGATCAGAATGTCTTGTTGCATGGACTTCGCCAAATGAGGCGCCCATGATGCCTGAAACGCGCCCTGGCCACGGCGCCACACAGGCCGACTGAACCGCCTTACAGCACGGCCGCCTGCATGCCCCGCATCAGCTGCGGCTGCAGCCCGACCACCTCACCCACCACGATCAACGCAGGCGCACGCACCCGATGCTGCTGCGCCAGTTGCGGCAAATCCTGCAGCGTGCCGGTGATGCAACGCTGGCCGGGCAGCGAGGCCTGCTCCACCAGGGCAGCCGGTGTCTGTGCCGGCAGGCCATGGCGCACCAGCTCGCCGCAGATGGTGGGCAGATTGCCCACGCCCATGTAGATCACCACGGTCTGGCGCGGGCGTGCCAACGCCTCCCAGTCCAGGGCCAGCTCGTTGTCCCCACGCAGATGGCCCGTGGCAAACACCAGCGTGGCGGCATGGTCGCGATGCGTCAGCGGAATGCCTGCGCAGGCGCCCGCACCCTGCGCCGCGGTGATGCCGGGAACCACCTCGAAGGCAATGCCGGCCTCGGCCAGGGCCAGGGCCTCCTCGCCGCCGCGACCAAAAATGAACCCATCTCCGCCCTTGAGCCGCACCAGCGAACGCCCGCTGCGCGCCAGCCGCACCATCAGGTCGATGATGGACTCCTGCGGCAAGGTGTGGCGCGATGCCTCCTTGCCAACGTAGATCAGGTCGGCGTCTTCCGCGACGTAGCGCAGCACCTCCTTGCCCACCAGGTTGTCATACAGCACCAGTCGCGCCCCACGCAGCGCCTTGACGGCGCGCAGCGTCAGCAGCTCCGGGTCGCCGGGGCCGGCGCCGACCAGTGTCACGCGCCCCTGAGGGGCAGGCCCATCGGGCGTATCCGTGACGGGAGCGGCTGTGAACCAGCGCACATCTTCTATGAAGCTCATGTCTGCCTTTCCTGGGCTGATCGTGGTGTGGGCTCCATTGTTCAAAGAGTGCAAAGGATTCGTCGTCAATCAAAGTCAAGGACAGCTTGCAGCCTCAGCGGCGACCATGCCGCCATTCGCTTCAAAACTTGCAGTGCGCGCACAGCAGCGCATCCGCTCACGACCCAGTCCAAACCATGAACAGAACAGCAATCCTGGCCATCAGCCTGACGCTGACCGCAGCGGCAGCCGGCGCGCAAACAACAGCTGCCCCGGCGCCGGAACGCACGGCGCAGCTGGTGCGCATGGTGCGCCAGGACTGCGGCTCCTGCCATGGCATGCAGCTCACGGGCGGTCTGGGCCCGGCGCTCACGCGCGAAGCCCTGGTCGCCAAGCCCCCCGAATACTTGGCCGCCGTCATCACCCACGGCATTCCCGGCACCCCCATGCCACCCTGGAGCGCCCTGCTCACGCCGGGCGAGGCGCAGTGGATAGCCCAGCAACTGGCCAACGGATTCCCCGAAGAAAGAAAGCAGAGTCGATGAAAAGGCGTTCCCTGCTGTCACTCACCGCTGGCGCGTCGCTGCTGGCCGGTGGTTGCGCAGCCACCAAGACCCCGCCCGCCACCGCCGCAACCGACGCCGTCCAAGGCACGGGTGACATCGGCGTGGTCATCGAGCGCGCCGCTGGCGCGCTCACCCTGGTCAACACCAGCCGGCGCGAGGCCATTGGGCGCGTGCAAGGCCTGGGCGACCTGTCCCATGCCTCGGTGGTGTTCTCGCGCGATGCGCGCTACGCCTTTGTCTTCGGCCGCGACGGCGGCCTGACGCGCGTGGACATGCTGCAGCAACGCATCACGCACCGCGTCATGCAGGCCGGCAACTCGATAGGCGGCGCCATCAGCGCCGACGGCCGCCTGGTGGTGGCGCAGAACTACCAGCCTGGCGGCATCAAGGTGTTCGACGCCGCGACGCTGGAATTGCTGGCCGATGTGCCCGCCAGCATGCCCGGCGGCGAGCGCTCGCGCGTCGTGGGGTTGGCCGACCTGCCCCAGCACCGCTTCATTTACAGCCTGTTCGACGCCGAGGCAATCTGCATCGCCGACTGCAGCAACCCGCGCCAGCCACGCATCACCACCCTGCAGGGTATTGGCCGCCAGCCCTACGACGCCCTGCTCTCGCCGAACGGCCGCCACTACATCGCCGGCCTGTTTGGCGAGGATGGCCTGGCCATGGTCGATCTGTGGGAAGAGCAGCCGCGTGCGCGCCGCATTCTTGGCGGCTACGGGCGCGGCGAAAAGCCCCTGCCGGTGTACAAGATGCCGCACCTGCGCGGCTGGGCCATGGCCGGTGGCCGCGCCTTCCTGCCCGCCATTGGCCGGCACGAGGTGCTCGTCGTCGATACCAGCACCTGGGCCGAGGTGGGCCGCATCCCGGTGGCCGGGCAGCCGGTATTCGTCATGGCACGGCCCGATGGACGCCAGGTGTGGGTCAACTTCTCGGTACCCGACTACAACCGCGTGCAGGTCATAGACACCGTGAGCCAGCGCGTGGTGCAGACCATAGAACCCGGCAAGGCCGTGCTGCACATGGAGTTCACCCCGCGCGGCGAATCGGTGTGGATCAGCTGCCGCGACGACAACCGGGTGCAGGTCTACGACACGCATACCCGCGAGCTGCAGGCCAGCCTGGCCGTGGATGCGCCCAGCGGCATCTTCTTCACGGCACGCGCACAGCGCATGGGGTTCTGATCCATGCAGCACAAGGATCTCGATCACGCCTTGCTCAACCCCTGGCAACGTGATTTCCCGTTGCAGCGCGAGCCCTTCGCCGTCATAGGCCAGTGCCTCGGCCTGGACGTTGCCCAGGTGCTGGAGCATTACACCCGCCTGCAGCGCCAGGGCAGCCTGAGCCGCATCGGCGCCGTGTTTGCGCCCGGCGCGGGAGGGGCCTCGCTGCTCGCCGCCATGGCAGTACCACCCGACAGGCTGAACGCGGTGGCCGCCGTCGTCTCCAGCCACCCGGGCGTGAACCACAACTACGAGCGCGAACATACGACCAACCTGTGGTTCGTCGCCACCGGCCGCGATGCGGCGCAGGTGGAGCAGTTGCTGCGCAGCATAGAGGCCGAAACCGACCTGCCGGTGCTGCGCCTGCCCATGCTGCGGCCCTACCGCATAGACACCGGCTTTGACCTGCGCGCCAGCCAATCGCGCGCCAGCGGCGCAACCCACTGGGCACAAACACCGCTGCAAGCACATGACAAGCCCCTGGCGGCACTGGCCGAGCAAGGGCTGGCGCTGGTGGACAGGCCCTATGACCTGTGGGCCGAGCAGCTGGGGCAAGGCGTGGATGACGTACTGGCGCAGCTGCAGCGCTGGTTGCAGCAAAAGACGCTGAGCCGCTTTGGCGTCGTGGTGCGCCACCACGAGCTGGGCTACACGGCGAACGCGATGACGGTGTTCGACGTGCCCGAAAGCGAGGTCGATGCCTGTGGCGAGGCCCTGGCGCAAATGCCTGGGGTGACGCTCGCCTACCAACGCGCACGCGCCGGCGACTGGCCCTACAACCTGTACTGCATGGTGCATGGACGCGACCGCGACAGCGTGCGTGCCACCGTGGCCCAGGCCGTGGCGCATGCCGGCCTGGCACACAGGCCCCATGCCATGCTTTTCTCGCTGCGCCGCTTCAAGCAGACCGGTGCCAGGCGCTTTGCTGCGCACACCACACACCTGGCAGCGCATTCCTGCCACACGCCAGCCGGAGCACCCCATGCTCACCCCTGACGATGCCCGTTTGATCAACCACCTGCACGGCGGCTTTCCGCTCGTCGATCGACCCTTTGCCGCCGTGGCCGATCAGCTGGGCTGGAGCGAAGAGCGCGTCATAGAGCGCCTGCACCAACTCTTGGCCCAGGGCGTACTCACGCGCTTCGGGCCGCTGTTCCAGATCGAACGCGCGGGTGGCCAGTTCGTGCTCGCTGCCATTGCCGTGCCCGAGGAGCGCTTTGACGCCGTCAACCTGGTGGTCAACAGCTTTCCCGAAGTGGCGCACAACTACCGGCGCACGCACGCGCTCAACATGTGGTTCGTCGTCGCCGCCGAATCGCCGGCGCTGGCGGCTGATGCGATCGCGCGTATCCAGGAGTCGGTGGGCCTGCAGGTGCTGGCCTTCCCCAAGGAAGAAGAATATTTCGTCGAGCTGCGCCTGCCGGCGCTGCCGACCGCCGGAGAAGCCCATGGCGCTTGATGCCTTCGACCGCGCCCTGATCGCTGCCACGCAAGGCGGCCTGCCGCTGGTGGCGCGCCCCTACGAGGCCGTGGGCGCCATGCTGGGCGCCAGCGGCGAGCAGGTGCGCGCACGCCTGACGCAGATGCTGGAGCACGGCCTGATCCGGCGCATAGGCGCCGTGCCCAACCACTACCGCCTGGGCTATACCGCCAACGGCATGAGCGTGTGGGACGTGGCCGACGAACAGATCGCCGAACTGGGGCCGCGCGTGGCCGATCTGCCGGGCGTCAGCCACTGCTACCGCCGCCCGCGCCACCTGCCCGGCTGGCCCTACAACCTGTTTGCCATGCTGCACGGCACCAGCCGCGAGGCCGTCGCGCAGCAGGCGCAGGAGATCGTGCAACTGCTGGGCCCCGCCTGCCGCAGCCACGACATCCTGTATTCCACGGCCATCTTGAAGAAAACCGGCCTGCGTTTGAAGGACTAAAGAATGTTTCGCATCAGCCAATACATGCGCGAACTGGCGCAAGCGCAAAGCACCGGCGTCTACCCGGTAGTCAAAGACCGCAAGGCGCGCGGCCCGGTCGTGATCTGGAACCTGATCCGCCGCTGCAACCTGACCTGCAAGCACTGCTATGCCCTGTCGGCCGACCACGATTACGCCGGCGAGCTGCTGCTGCCCGAGGTGTTCACGGTGATGGACGACCTCAAGGCCTTCGGCGTGCCGGCGCTGATCCTCTCGGGCGGCGAGCCACTGTTGCGCCCCGACATCTTCGAGATCTCGGCGCGCGCGCGCGAGATGGGCTTCTACACCGGCCTGTCGACCAACGGCACGCTGATCGACGCGCTCATGGCGCAGCGCATTGCTGAGGCCGGTTTTGACTATGTCGGCATCAGCCTCGATGGCCTGAAGGCCACGCACGACAAGTTCAGGCGCCTGGAGGGCGCGTTTGACCGCAGTCTTGCCGCCATCGGCCACCTGGACAAGGTGGGCGTCAAGGTCGGCCTGCGCTACACCATGACCGCCATGAACGGCCACGACCTGCCGGCGCTGCTGGATTTGATGCAGGAGGTGGGCGCGCACAAGTTCTACTTCTCGCACCTGAACTACGCCGGGCGCGGCAACATCCACCGCGATAAAGACGCGCACCACCAGGCCACGCGCGCAGCCATGGACATGCTGTTTGACCGCGCCTGGGCCGCCGCGCAGGCCGGCAGCATGGATGACTACGTGAGCGGCAACAACGACGCCGACGGCCCCTACCTGCTGCAATGGGTGCGCCAGCACCTGCCGCAGTGGGAGGACGCCTTGCGCGCGCGCCTGGTCGCCTGGGGCGGCAACGCCAGCGGCCAGCAGATCGCCAACATCGACAACCTCGGCCATGTCCACCCCGACACCATGTGGTGGCACCACGACCTGGGCTGCGTGCGCGATCGCCCCTTCTCGCAGATCTGGAACGACGTGAGCGACCCGCTGATGGCCGGCCTGAAACAGCGCCCGCGCCCGGTCCAGGGCCGCTGCGGCGGCTGCCAGCACCTGGCCATCTGCAACGGCAACACCCGCGTGCGCGCGCAGCAGCTCACCGGCAACTTCTGGTTTGAAGACCCGGGCTGCTACCTGAGCGACGCCGAGGTGGGGGCCGCGTCCACTCCGTTCGAGCCGGCACCGGCGAAACGCCGGCGCATTGAGGTGGTGACGGCGTAACCGGTTTGACTCCTTCGCCCCCTTGGGGGAGAGGGCTGGGGTGAGGGGGTGATGCCAGAGCATAGCCCCTGTTGAAGACCCTCACCCCTGCCCTCTCCCGCAAGCGGGAGAGGGAAAAATACCGGGTAGCAACCGCCAACAAAGCGTGAGTAGCTATTATTTTTGGAGCATCCCTTGTCCCCCCGCTTCCTCCCCGCCGCCCTCCTCGGCCTGCTTTTGGCCACCCCGGCCCTGGCCCAACCCAACGCCGCCGCCCTCTACCAGCAGCACTGCGCCAGCTGCCACGGCGCGCAGCGCACCGGCCTGATGGGCCCGGCGCTGCTGCCCGAGAGCCTGGAGCGCACGCGCCCTGCCGAGGTGCTGCGCGTCATCACCGAGGGCCGCCAGGCAACGCAGATGATGGGCTTTGCCGAGCAGCTCTCGCCCCCCGAGATCAAGGCCCTGGCCGACTGGGTGCGCACGCCCGTGGTGCCGGCGCCGCGCTGGGGCGAGGCCGATATCCGGGCCTCGCGCATCGCCACGCCGCTGCCTGCCGACGAGCCCGTCAAGCCGAAGTGGGACGCCGACCCGATGAACCTGTTTCTCGTGGTCGAGGGGGGCGACCATCATGTCTCGCTGCTCGACGGCGACCGCTTCGAGGTCATCACCCGCTTTGCCAGCCGCTACGCGCTGCACGGCGGGCCGAAGTTCACGCCCGACGGGCGCTATGTGTTCTTCGGCTCGCGTGACGGCTGGATCACCAAGTACGACCTGTGGCGTCTGGCCGTGGTGGCCGAGGTGCGCGCCGGCCTGAACATGCGCAACGTGGCCGTGAGCGGCGACGGGCGCTGGGTCATGGCGGCCAACTACCTGCCGCACAGCCTGGCGCTGTTCGACGCCGATCTGAACCTGGTGACAACCTACGACGCGGCGACGCAGGACGGCAAGAGCAGCTCGCGCGTGTCCGCGGTGTACGACGCCACGCCGAGGAACAGCTTTGTCGTGGCGCTCAAGGATCTTCCCGAGATCTGGGAGATCTCCTACGACCAGAAGACCCCCGCCACCCCCAAGAGCCAATGGGGCGTACGCCGTACCCTGCTCGAAGAGCCGCTCGATGATTTCTTCTTTGACCAGAGCTACCGCCACGCGCTGGGCGCCACCCGCCCCAAGGCCGGGGGCAGCGCCAGCGCCCAGGTGGTGAGCCTGGACATGCGCCGCAAGGTCGCCGACCTGCCCATTGCCGGCATGCCGCACCTGGGCTCAGGCATCACCTTTGCCTGGAACGGCACCACGGTGCTGGCCAGCCCGAATCTGGGCGGCGGCGCGGTCGATGTGATCGACATGCAGAGCTGGAAGACCGTACGCACCATCCCCACGCCGGGTGCCGGCTTCTTCATGCGCAGCCATGAAAACACCCCCTACGCCTGGACCGACTCCATGATGAGCAAGGACGGCAAGGACAGGCTCACCATCATCGACAAGCGCACGCTGACACCGGTAGCCGAAGTGCGCGAACCCGGCAAGACGCTGGCGCATATCGAGTTCACGCGCGACGGCCGCTACGCCCTGGCCAGCCTGTGGGAGATGGATGGCGCCGTCATCGTGTACGACGCACGCAGTTTCAAGGAGGTCAAGCGCCTGCCCATGGCCAAGCCCGTGGGCAAGTACAACGTCTGGAACAAGATCACGCGCAGCGAAGGCACATCCCATTGAACGGATCGCCGACTAGGCTGCCCAGATCACAGGCATTCATGAGCCCCTGAGCGCATGGATGCCAGCCAATTGGCAGAAGAATTGACACATATCAGGGAAACGCTGTCCTGCTGTATCTCGCCCTAGGGTTTACAAGAACAATACGCCCCATGAATATTCGGCAATTCAACATCCCGCACTACCTGTCCACGCTGCCCGCGTTCCAGGAAATGACGCCTGCCGAGCTGGAGCGCCTGGCCACCGGATGCCGGCTGCGCCGTTATGCGCGGGGGATCAGCATTTACCGCGTGGGCATGTCCTGCGAGGAGTTCCACGTAGCCGTGAAGGGCCAGGTCAAGCTGTACGCCATTTCCCCCGCCGGCCAGGAAAAGGTGGTTGAGCTGGCCGGCCCCGGCATGTGCTTTGGAGAGGCGTCGATGTTCAGCGACCAGCTCTATATCCTGAATGCCGAGGCCTTGACCGACTCCATCATCCTCAGCGTCGGCAAGGCTGCGGTGGTGCGTGAAATCGAAGCCGACCCGCGCTTTGCCATGCACATGCTGAGCGGTATTTCAAGGCGCATGCACGCCCTGGTGCAGGATGTGCAAGCCTATGCGCTGCACTCCGGCATGGAGCGCGTGATCGGCTACCTCCTGCACTCGCTGCCCGAAGAGGGCACATACCACGTCACCTGCAACCGGTCATGCAACGAGGCCATGGCGCTCAACGTGTCGCTACCGGTCAGCAAGGCCACTATCGCCTCCAGGCTGTCGATCACGCCCGAGTATTTCTCGCGCGTGCTGCACGACCTGGAAGAAGCGGGCCTGATTCGCCGCGACAAGCGCGACATCCATATCCCCGATACCGCGCGGCTGGCCAGCCACACGCTGCAATAGGCCCCTGGCGCTCAATCGCGCAACACACCCGCGGCCCGCAGCAGCTGCGCGGTTTCAAACAGCGGCAGTCCCATGATGCCGGTGTAGCTGCCGTTGATGTTTTGCACATACTGCGCCACCGGCCCCTGTATGCCATAGGCGCCGGCCTTGCCCATGGGTTCACCACTGGCGACATAGGCGGCAATCTGCGCCTCCGTCATGACGGCAAAGCGCACCCGCGACACGGACAATGCCGCCAGGCGGCGATCGCCCGCCTGCAGCGCCACGGCGGTGAGCACCTGGTGCTCGCGGCCGGACAGCTCCGCCAGCATGCGCGCCGCATCCTGCGCGTCCTCGGGCTTGCCATAGATGCGCTCGCCCAGGGCGACCGTGGTGTCAGAGCACAGAATCGGCGCCAGCGGCAGGCCACGGCGCTTGTGGCGCGCGACGGCGGCGTCCAGCTTGAGGGCGGTGACGCGCTGCACGTAGGCCGCTGGGGCTTCGCCGGCTTGTACCGCCTCCAGCCCTTCAGCATCCTCCGGCGCGTCACCCACGGCATTGGGCAGCAGCAGTTCGTGGCGCACCCCCAGCTGGGCCAGCAGCTGGCGCCGGCGCGGGCTTTGCGAGGCGAGGTAGATGAAATCGGTAATCATAGGTAAAAACAGCCTCCAGCACCCATGTAGCAAGCGCAAGCAGCTATCAAAACAGGATCATTCCCGATGATAGGGGTGGCCGGCATTCACCGACCAGGCGCGGTACAGCTGCTCGATCAGCAGCACGCGCACCATGGCATGCGGCAAGGTGAGGTCGGACAGGCGGATGCGCTCATGCGCGGCCTGGCGAAAGTCCGGATCCAGCCCGTCGGGCCCGCCGATGACCAGGGCCACGTCGTCGCCGCCCAGCTGCCAGCCCTTGAGGCGCTCGGCCAGGGCCTTGGTGGTCAGGCTGGTGCCGCGCTCGTCCAGGGCCACGACGCGCGTGCCGCGCGGAATGGCGGCTTCGATACGCTCGCGCTCGGCGGCATACAGCGTCTGCAGCGTCTTGGAGCCGCGTGGCTCGGTCTTGATGGCCTTGAGCTGCACCTTCAGCTCGGGCGGAAAGCGTTTGGCGTAGTCGTCGTAGGCGCTCGCGGCCCAATCGGGCACGCGCTGGCCCACGGCCACGATCAGCAGCCTCATGCCTTCTTGCGTGCGGGTGCCTTCTTGGCTGCAGGCCTGGTGCTTGCTGCCTTGGCGGCAGGCTTGCGCGCCGTGGCCTTGGCGGCGGCCTTGGGCGGCGCCTGCTTGGCCGCGGGCTTGTTGACGACCACGGTCTTCACTGCCGCCTTGAGCGCCGGCTTCTTGGCCGCCACTGGCTTCTTGGCCGCCACTGGCTTCTTCACGGCCACGGTCTTGCCGGTGGCCTTGGCTGCGGGCTTGGCGCTGGCGGGCTTGGCTGCGGCCTTGGCCGGTGCCTTCTTGGCCGCTGCCTTGGCCGGCGCACTCTTCGCCACAGGCTTGGCGGCAGCCTTCTTTGCCGCCGGCTTGCGCACGGGTGCACCGCTCGCGTCTTCCGAGGCCATGATCTTGCGCGGCTTGGCCGCACCCAGCTTCATGCGCACGGGCTTGTCGCCCCAGATCTCTTCCAGGCGGTAGTACTGGCGGATGGCCGGCTGCATCACATGCACCACGGCCTGGCCGCAGTCCACGATGATCCATTCGCCGTTTTCCTCGCCCTCGGTGCGGGGCTTGACGAAGCCGGCCTCGCGCACGGCATCACGCACGCTGGCGGCCAGGGCCTTGGTCTGACGGTTGGAGCTGCCGGTAGCGACGATGACGCGCTCAAACAACGGCGAGAGATGTTCGGTGTTGAAGACCTGGATGTCTTGCGCCTTGACGTCCTCCAGTCCATCGACGATGGCGCGCTGGAGCTTGGTGACGTCTTTCTTGGCGGCGGTTTCCGATTGGGGGGAAGTGGTCATCAGGGGGTCTTCAATAAAAAGATGGGGGCAATATAGCGCGCGGGGGTTCAAAGCCAGTCGCGGCGTTGCAAAAAGCGTGCGGTAAGGTCAGCCTCGGGCGTGCCCGGCGCGTCCTCGCGCTGGTAGCTCCAGGCGGCCAACGGCGGCATGGACAGCAGAATGGATTCGGTGCGCCCGCCCGACTGCAGGCCGAAATGCGTGCCGCGATCCCACACCAGATTGAACTCCACGTAGCGGCCGCGGCGATAGAGCTGGAATTCGCGCTCGCGCGCGCCATGGGGCATGGCCTGGCGCCGCTGCACGATGGGCAGGTAGGCACCCAGGAAGGCGTCACCCACGCTCTGCGTCATGGCCAGGCTTTGCGCAAAGCCGAGCTCGGAAAAGTCATCGAAGAAGATACCGCCCACGCCGCGCTGCTCATTGCGGTGCTTCAGGTAGAAATACTCGTCGCACCAGGTCTTGAAACGCGGATACAGCCCGTCGCCAAACGGCGCCAGCGCATCACGGCAGGCGCGGTGAAAGGCCACCGCGTCCTCCTCGAAGCCGTAGTACGGTGTCAGATCCATGCCGCCGCCGAACCAGCAGGTGGGCGCCTGCCCGGGCAGGCCGGCGGCGATCATGCGCACGTTCATGTGCACCGTGGGCACATAGGGATTGCGCGGATGGAACACCAGCGACACGCCCATGGCCTCGAAGGGCGCACCTGCCAGCTCGGGCCGGTGCTGCGTGGCCGACGGCGGCAGGCTGGGGCCGCTGACATGCGAAAAACCACAGCCGGCGCGCTCGAATACACGCCCACCCTCCAGGATGCGCGTGATGCCGTCACCCTGCAGGGGCGAGCCTGGTTCACGCCTCCAGGCATCGCTGCGAAAGCGCACCCCGCCCTGCTCTGCCGGGCCTTCGATCTCCTCGAGCGCCGCTGTGATGCGTGACTGCAGGCCTTCCAGGTAGGCGCGCACCTGGGCCACATGGCCCGGCTGGTTCAATGCCTGATCCATCAACTGCCCTTCACGGCGCGGTAGCCAATGTCGCGGCGGTACTGCGCGCCATCGAAATAGATGCCGCGCGCCATGTCGTACACGCGCTGCTGCGCCTGCTTGACGTTGTCGGCCAGCGCCGTCACGCACAACACGCGGCCGCCGCTGGTGCGCAGCACGCCGCCCTCCAGCTGCGTGCCGGCGTGGAACACCATGGCATCGTCCTCATCCTGGGGCAGGCCGGTGATGGCGTCGCCCTTGCGCGGGCTGTCGGGGTAGCCATGCGCGGCCATGACCACGCCCAGCGCCGTGCGCCTGTCCCATTGCAGATCGACCTGGTCGAGCCTGCCGTCCACGGCCGCGCCCAGCACCTCGACCAGATCGCTCTTCAGGCGCATCAGGATGGGCTGGGTCTCGGGGTCGCCCATGCGGCAGTTGAACTCCAGCGTCTTTGGGTGACCCTGGGCGTCGATCATCAGGCCGGCGTACAGAAACCCGGTGTAGGGAATGCCGTCCTTCTCCATGCCGCGCACGGTGGGCAGGATGACCTCGCGCATGGCGCGCGCATGCACGTCGGCCGTTACCACCGGCGCGGGCGAATACGCCCCCATGCCGCCGGTGTTGGGGCCCTGGTCGCCGTCCTTCAGGCGCTTGTGATCCTGGCTGGTGGCCAGCGCGACGACGTTCTTGCCGTCGCACAGCACGATGAAACTGGCCTCTTCACCCTCGAGGAATTCCTCGATCACCACGCGCGCCCCGCCCTCGTTGTGCGCCACGCCGTACTTGTTGTCCACCAGCATGAAGTCCACGGCGTCGTGCGCCTCTTGCAGGCTGGTGGCCACGACCACGCCCTTGCCCGCCGCCAGGCCGTCGGCCTTGATGACGATGGGCGCGCCCAGGCGCTCTACATAGGCGTGCGCCGCCGCCGCGTCGGTGAAGGTGTCGTAGGCCGCCGTGGGAATGCCGTGGCGCTTCATGAAGTCCTTGGAAAAGGCCTTGGAGCTTTCCAGTTGCGCGGCCGCCCTTGTCGGCCCGAAGATGCGCAGGCCATGGGCACGGAATTCATCCACCACGCCGGCGGCCAGCGGTGCCTCGGGGCCGACCACGGTGAGCGCGACCTTGTTCGTCTGCGCCCATTCGCGCAGTGCCACCACATCGGTGATGGGCAGGTTTTCATACCGGGGCGACAGCGCCGTGCCGCCGTTGCCCGGCGCCACATAGACCTTGGTGGTCCTGGGGGACTGGCTGAGCTTCCAGGCCAGTGCGTGTTCCCGGCCGCCGCCGCCAATGACTAGGATTTTCATAGCTTGTAGTTCTCGCGCCTAGAGCTCGGCGTTGTGAAAGACATCTTGCACATCGTCCAGGTCTTCGATGATGTCCAGCAGCTTTTGCATGCGCGCCGCGTCGTCACCTTCAAGGGCGATGGTGTTCTCGGGACGCATGGTGACCTCGGCCACCTCGGCCGTCAGGCCCGCGGCCTCCAGGGCATTCTTCACGGCCTCGAAGTCGCCGGGCGCCGTGAGCACCTCGATGGCGCCCTCGTCGTCGGTGATCACGTCCTCGGCGCCGGCCTCCAGCGCCACTTCCATGACCTTGTCCTCATCCGTGCCGGGGGCAAAGACAAGCTGGCCCACATGCTTGAACTGGAAGGCCACCGAACCCTCGGTGCCCATGTTGCCGCCGTATTTGCTGAAGGCGTGGCGCACCTCGGCCACGGTGCGTACACGGTTGTCGGTCATGGTGTCCACGATGATGGCCGCGCCGCCTATGCCATAGCCCTCGTAGCGGATTTCCTCGTAATTGATGCCTTCGAGGGTGCCAGAGGCCTTGTCGATGTTGTACTTGATGCGGTCGGCCGGCATGTTGGCAGCCTTGGCCTTGTCGATGGCCAGGCGCAGGCGCGGATTGGCTGCCGCGTCGCCACCACCCTGACGGGCGGCGACCGTGATTTCACGAATGATGCGGGTCCAGATCTTGCCGCGCTTTTCGTCCTGGCGGCCCTTCCGATGCTGGATATTGGCCCATTTACTGTGTCCTGCCACTGCGGCGTCCTTTGAGTGATTTAATCTTGCGGCCGGGATTTTACTTTTGACTCACCCACCATATAACAGCCATGGCCGATCCGCTCCTGATTGCACAGCATGATTCCACCCAATGCCACCTGCTGCCGGGCCTGGCCAACCGCCACGGCCTGATCACCGGGGCCACCGGCACCGGCAAGACGGTCACGCTGCAAACCCTGGCCGAGCAGTTCTCGCGCATCGGCGTGCCGGTGTTCATGGCCGACGTGAAGGGCGACCTCACCGGCATCAGCCAGAAGGGCAGCGTGGGCGAGAAGCTCGCCAAGGTGCTGGCCGAGCGCGGTCTGCCACTGGCCGAGCCGATCGCCTGCCCCACCACGCTGTGGGATGTGTTCGGCGAACAGGGCCACCCGGTGCGCGCCACCATCTCCGACATGGGCCCGCTGCTGCTGGGGCGCATGCTGAACCTGAACGAGACACAGCTGGGCGTGCTCAACCTGGTGTTCAAGATTGCCGACGACAACGGCCTGCTGCTGCTGGACCTGAAAGACCTGCGCGCCATGCTGCAGTATGTGGGCGACAACGCCAAGGACTTCACCACCGAGTACGGCAACATCAGCAGCGCCAGCGTGGGCGCCATACAACGCGGCCTGCTGCAGATCGAAACGCAGGGCGGCGACCAGTTTTTTGGCGAGCCCATGCTCAACATCCAGGACTTCATGCAGACCGTGGATGGTCGCGGCGTGATCAACGTGCTGGCGGCCGACAAGCTCATGAACTCGCCGCGCCTCTATGCCACATTTTTGCTGTGGATGCTGTCCGAGCTGTTCGAGCAACTGCCCGAGATCGGCGACCCCGAACAGCCCAAACTGGTGTTCTTCTTCGACGAGGCGCACCTCTTGTTCAACGAGGCACCCAAGGTGCTCGTCGAGCGCATCGAGCTGGTGGTACGCCTGGTGCGCTCCAAGGGCGTGGGGGTGTATTTCGTCACGCAGAACCCACTGGACATTCCCGACAGCGTGCTGGCCCAGCTGGGCAACCGCGTGCAGCACGCGCTGCGGGCGTTTACGCCACGCGACCAGAAGGCCGTGAAGGCCACGGCCACCACCATGCGCCCCAAGGCGGGGCTGAACATCGAGGCCGCCATCACCGAGCTGGCCGTGGGCGAGGCCCTGGTGAGCTTTCTCGACCCCAAGGGCCGCCCCTGCGAGACCGAGCGCGTCTACGTGCTGCCGCCGGGCAGCCAGATCGGCCCCATCTCGGACACGCAGCGCCGCGCGTTGCTCGCCGGCTCGCTCGTCGCTGGCACCTACGACCAGAGCATCGACCGCGAGTCGGCCTACGAGAAGCTGCGCGGGCGCGCCGATGCCGCCGCCAGCAACACGGCCACGCCCCAGGGCAACGCGGAGACGCAGGGCGATGGCGGGCTGATGGGCGGGCTCAACGACGTGCTGTTTGGCAGCACCGGCCCGCGCGGCGGCAAAAAGGACGGCCTGGTGCAGACCATGGCCAAGTCCGCCGTGCGCACCATGGGCACCAGCCTGGGCAAGGAGATACTGCGCGGCGTGCTGGGCGGCATTTTTGGTGGCAGGAAGCGCTGAAACCCCAAGCCAAAACGGCCTGCAGCGCCCATGAATAAAGCGCCAGCAGCTATTATTTATATAGCTACGGGCGCTTGTTTCAAGCCCGTCTGCGGGCCATGCGACCGACGGGTTTCAGTCCACCAGGCCGACGTACACGTTCTGCACGTCGTCGTTGTTCTCTAGGCCCGCCAGGAAGGCCTGCACCTCTTCCTGCGCCTCGGGCGCCAGGCCGGCCATGCTGACCGGGTTCCTGGCCTTGTAGCCGAGCTTGGCCGACAGCACCTTGAAGCCAAAACCGGGCAGCGCCTTGGCCACCGCGTCCAGGTCGGTCGGGTCGGTCAGGAACAGGGTCTGGCCCTCCTCCTCGCCCGGCTCGAAATCCTGGGCGCCGGCCTCTATGGCGGCCACCTCGGCATCGGCGCCGGACTGCTCGTGCTCGGCCTCGATCATGCCCACATGGTCAAAGTCCCAGGCCACGGCGCTCATCTGGCCCTTGCGAAAGCACACGCGCATCTCGGGCGCGGTGCGGTTCACGTTGTCGGTCAGGCACTCCACCATCACTGGCACCTGGTGCGGGGCAAAGCCTTCGTAGATCACACGCTCGTAGTTCACGGAGTCGCTGCCCACGCCGGAGCCCTTCTTGATGGCGCGCTCGAGTGTGTCCTTGGGCATGGAGGCCTTGCGCGCCGCCTCGACCGCCAGGCGCAGGCGCGAATTACCGGCCGGGTCGGCACCCGCGCGTGCGGCCACGATGATTTCCTTGACCAGCTTGCCAAAAAGCTTGCCCTTGGCATCGGCGACCAGCGCCTTGCCTTTTGCCTTCCATTGCGCGCCCATAGCTGTAAATTCCTTGGTTGAATGCCCACAAAAAAAGCGGCCTGCGCCGCAGCGGGCGAGTGTAAACCCGCCTTGCACGGCGGCATGCCGGGTGAAATCACCTGCGGCCCACACGGCTGCGGCAAAATTTCCGCTTTCTGATCCTCATTTCTCAATTTCCAAGAGGCAGCCGCTCATGAGCAACGTCCACGTCATCACCCACCCCCTGGTGCAGCACAAGCTGACCCTGATGCGCAAGAAGGACGCCAGCACCAACAGCTTTCGCCGCCTGCTGGGCGAACTCTCCACGCTGATGGCCTACGAGGTCACGCGCGACATGCCACTGCAAGAAGTGCAGATCCAGACCCCGCTGGAGACCATGACCGCCAAGGTGATCGATGGCAAGAAGCTGGTGCTGGTCTCCATCCTGCGCGCCGGCAACGGCTTTCTGGACGGCATGCTCAACGTGGTGCCCGGCGCGCGCATAGGCCATATCGGCCTGTACCGCGACCCGACGACGCTGCAGCCTGTGGAGTACTACTTCAAGATGCCATCCGAGATGGCCGAGCGCGACGTCATCGTCGTCGATCCCATGCTCGCCACCGGCAACTCGGCCGCCGCGGCCGTGGAGCGCATCAAGCAACTGCGGCCGCGCTCCATCAAGTTCGTCTGCCTGCTGGCCGCGCCGGAGGGCGTGGCCACGCTGCAAAAGGCCCACCCCGATGTGCCCATCTTCACCGCAGCCATCGACCGCGAGCTCAATGACCATGGCTACATACTGCCCGGCCTGGGCGACGCGGGCGATCGCATCTTTGGCACCAAGTAAGACAACGCCACCGGCATGGCGCCCGCCATGGATCTTTGCCAGGGTCTTTGCAATGCACCTTGATCGCCTTTCCCGCCGCGTTGCACGGGCAGGCTGCGCCACGGCCCTGGTGCTGGCGGCCCACCTGCCGGCCGCCGCCGAAGGCGCTGCCACAACGCCTCTGTCCACTTGCGCCAGCTGCGACACGGCGGCGCTGACGGACGCCGACATCCAAACCTCGCGCCAGGTATGGCATGCGCCGGGCAGCCTGCCGGACAAACCCATGCCGGTCTTCCAGGGCGTGGACATGTTGAACCTGTTCATCGTGGTCGAATCCGGCAGCCAGCATGTCACGGTGCTCGATGGCGATCGATTCGAGCCTCTGCACCGTTTTGCACTGCACCGGGCTCTGCAAGGGGCGCCCCGGTTCAGCCCCGACGGACGCTTTGCGTACTTCCTGTCGTCCGAGGGCTGGGTCACCCAACTCGATCTCTGGAACCTGCAAGCCGTGGCCGAGGTGCGGGCCGGCCAGGACAGCCGCAGCCTGGCCATATCCGGCAATGGCAAATACCTGGCCGTGGCCAACCAGCGACCGCACAAGCTGGTGCTGCTCGACGCCGAGCTAAACCTGCTCAAGGCGCATCCGGCCCTGAACCAACAGCGCACGCGAAGCTCGCCCATCCTGTCCGTGCACGATGCCGCACCACGCAGGAGCTTTGTCGCGGTGCTCCAGGATGTGCCCGAGATCTGGGAGATCAGCTACAACCCTGCTGCAGACGACGTGCCGATAGGCATGATCCATGACTTCCTCTACAAGGAGGGCGCGTTCATACCAGGGTTCCTCAACCCGCGCCGCAGCGTCCTGCCCGAGCCCATGGGCCAGGTCTTCTTCACGCCAAGCCACCACGAGCTGCTGGGCATGAGCCGCCAGGGCGGCAAGAGCCAGGTCATTCATCTGGACGTGCGCAAGACGATCGCCAGCCTGCAGCTGTCCGACATGCCAGCATCCGGCGCTGCTGCCACCTGGAACTACCGTCCGGCGCCTGGCACACCGGAGCGCAGCGTGATGGCCCTGCCCAGCCCCGGCGATGGCCTGGTCAGGTTGCTTGATCTGGAAAGCTGGGCCACGCTCAAAACCGTCCCCATGCCGGGGCCAGGCCGGCTCATGCGCAGCCACGAAGGCGCACCCCATGTCTGGATGATCCAGGCACCCACCAGCAACGGCGCAGGCGCCCTGCAACTGCTGGACAAGCACAAGCTGGAGCATGTGGCCAGCATCCACACCGACCTCGGCAAGGATCTGGCGCATGTGGCCTTCAGCCGCGACGGCCGATATGCGCTGGCCAGTCTGCGCGAGCGCAAGGCCGATGGCGGCGCGGTGATCGTCTTTGACACCGCCACCCTCAAGGAGATCAAGCGCATCCCCATGGACGGGCCCGTCGGGGCGTACAACCTGCACAACCAGATCGCACGCCCCGAGCCCTGAATACCGACGCGCGGTAGGGAGGTCGGTCAGTACACGTCGTGCTGCGTGTTGTGCATGTTGAACTTGCCGGTCGGCGTGATCAGGCGCGGATCCTTGATCACGGTCTTGAGCTGCAAGGTCTTGTCATCCACCACGACAATGGCCGAGGCCTTGTCCTTGGCCGACCAGACAGAGAACCACACCTCGTCGCCCGCCCTGTTGTACTCGGGCTGTACGACGCGCTTGGCGCCGCCATCTTCGGGCAAGCCGGCCCACTGGCCGATCGGCAGAACCTTGTAGCCTTTGTCCAGTTGGTTGATGTCATACACCGCAATCGATTGGAAAAGCCCGGCATCCGGGTTCAACGGCGTATCCACATACAAATGCCTGGACTTGGGGTGGCTCTTGAGGAACAGTGACCCGCCGCCCTGCCCCTTGAGCGTCTGCACCACCTTGAAGGCATGCTGCTTGTTCTTGACCGGATCGGTACCTATCAGGGACACGGTTTCATCTCCCAGATGGCCCGTGGACCATACCGGGCCGTACTTGGGGTGCTTGAAGTTGGCACCACGCCCGGGGTGCGGAATCTTGCCCACATCGACCACCGCCGCCACGGTATCGGTCTTGGAGTCGATGACGCCAATCTTGTTGCTCTGGTTGGCGGCCACCATGAAGTAGCGCTTGGTCGAATCCCAACCCCCATCGTGCAGGTAGCGCGCCACCCCCACTTCGGTGAGCTTCAGCGCCTTCATGTCGGAATAGTCGACCATGATGGTCTTGCCCGTTTCCCTGACGTTCACGATGAACTCGGGCCTGTGCAGCGACGCCACGATGGAGGCCACGCGCGGCTCGGGATGGTATTCCTGCGTGTCCTCGGTCATGCCACGGGTGGCGACGATTTTCAAAGGCTCCAGCGTGTCGCCATTCATGATCACGAACTGGGGCGGCCAGTAGGCGCCGGCAATGGCCAGCTTGTCCTCGTAGCCCTTGAACTTCGAGGTCTCGACCGAGCGCGCCTCCAGGCCGATGCGGATCTCGGCCACATTGGCCGGCGTTTCCATCCACATGTCGATCATGTTCACGCGACCATCACGGCCGATGACGAACAGATAACGCCCGGACGCGGACACACGAGAAATATGCACCGCGTACGCCCTTCTGCTCCTGCGCCGAGGCGGCCAGTGCAATCGTCGATAGTCGGCCCTGCAAAACTCAGCCAGCCCCCATAAACACTGGGTTTGCGCTGTTTCACCGACAGCTCCATCCCCCGAGAATCAATTCACCAGCCATTGATTTCTGAGAGTTTTGTGATGCCCCAGCCCGGTCAAACCGCCGACTTCTTCCGCCAACCACTGGCCGAGATGATCGACCTGCACCACCCGCTGGCGGTGCTCGCCAGCCGCCTGCCCTGGGCACAGATCGAGGCAGCGCTGGCACCGCACTTTGCTCGCCAGGCACGCGAGGGCCGTGCAGTGGCACAAGACGACCTGTTTGGCCCTTCTGTGCAAGTGGCTGGCGGCGCAGTCGCCGCCGCAGGCCGTCCGCGCCTGCCCATCCGCCTGATGGCCAGCCTGCTGTACCTCAAGCACGCCAACAAGCTCAGCGACGAGGAGCTGGTGCAGCGCTGGGCGGAGAACGTGGTCTGGCAGCACTTCAGCGGCATGCGCTTCTACGAACCACGCCTGCCGTGTGACGCCACGCAGATCGGACGCTTTCGTACAGCGATTGGCGAGGCCGGCGTGGAAGAACTGCTCAAGGCCACCATCGACACGGCCGTCACATCCAGGGCCATCGGGCCCGCCGAGTTCGAGCGGTTGATCGTGGACACCACGGTGCAGGAGAAGGCCATTGCCCACCCGGTGGACCCACGCCTGCTGGAGATCGCCCGCCACAAGGTGGTGATCGCCGCCAAGCGGGCGGGCATTGCCCTGAAGCAGACCTTTGTGCGCGAAGGCAAGGCCTTGCGGCGCAAGGCCGGCGGCTACGCCCATGCCAAGCAGTTCAAGCGGCTCAAGAAGACCGTCAAGCGCCAGCGCACCATCCTCGGCATCGTGTTGCGCGAGGTGGGGCGCAAGATCAAGCAGATGCCTCAAGTGCCGGCCGAGGCGCTGACCGCCCTGCACGATCTGATGCAGCGCGCCGAGCGCATCCGCACCCAGCAACCCAAAGACAAGAACAAGCTGTATGCCATGCACGCACCGGAGGTCGAGTGCATTGGCAAGGGCAAGGCCAGGAAACCTTACGAGTTCGGCGTGAAGGTCAGCGTGGCGGTAACGCACAGGCAAGGGCTGATGGTGGGCGCACGCAGCTTTACCGGCAACCCCTATGACGGCCACACCTTGGCCGAGCAACTCGAGCAGGTAACGATCCTGACCGAAGACACGGGCCGCAGCCCCAAGCAGGTGATCGTCGATCTGGGCTTCAGAGGGGTGGATGCACACAACCCGGGCGTTGAAATCATCCACCGGGGCAAGTTCAAAAGCCTCACCTCAGCGCATCGGCGCTGGCTCAAGAGAAGGCAAGCGGTAGAGCCTGCGATAGGGCACTTGAAACACGACAACGGCATGGATCGGTGCTGGCTCAAGGGATCCATGGGCGATGCGTTGCACGCGGTGCTGTGCGCAGCCGGCTACAACATCCGCTGGCTGCTGCGGGCGATCGTGCGTTTGGGCCTCAAGGGGCTTTTTGCGCCCCTGCTCGCACGACTGTGGATCTGGGCTGCGGCGCTGGCTATGGCCACGCAGGCGCGCAGAACCCGCTGTGGATTGCTGGGTTGGATGTTGCGGTGAATTTTGCAGGGCCGACTCGATAGCAGGACTGCCGCGACACGCGTGAGTCGATGGCTTTTTATGTAATGTCTCCACGGATGATGTTGTGTGATCGGCCCCTGACAAGGCCAAGGTCTCGCGTGCCGTCATCGCCGGCCACCAGACCCTTGCCAATATAGGAAGGCCAGGACATCGCAGGCTGACCTGCATCAACCCGGAAAAACAACTGTGCGTCCTGAAGACTTTTGCCGCCTGCGCCTGTAGCGGCCAGAGGCAGTATGCAAAAACTGCGCTGTGGCTACGGCGCCACCACCTCCACCACACCCTTCATTTCCGGGTGCGGCCCGCAGGAATATGGATACCGTCCGGGTGCCTCGAATCGGCGCTGCCAGACATCCTGGGGGAAGAGCCGTTCGGACTCACCACCCTGCTCGGCAGAAAACAGCACCGAATGGCTGGTGCGCTTTTCCTGATTCGTCCAACGCACCGTATCCCCGGAGCGAATCCGAACCTCTGCCGGCTCAAAACGGTAGTTCTGAATAATCACATCCACAGTCTGGTGCGCAGACAGGGACAAAGGCATGGCGGCAACGACAAAAAAGGCAAGCGCCGCGCGTGACGGCACCTGCCTTCTGGTTGTGCTGACCGAGAAGCGCATGCTCTCAAGCCATGGGACGTTGATTACTGCTTGACAGCCTTCACGTCGCCGTCAGCGCCCACGCCCAGGGTGTAGCCCAGGGAGACATGGTGGAAGCGTCCGGTGGAGTGGTCGGCGTGGATGGCCAGGCCGAACGGCACCGTCTTGCCCTCGCCGGGGTTCTTGCGCGTGAAGGTGACGGTGTAGGTGTCACCGCTCTTGCCGCCCTCGGCCGTCGCGCCCAGCGAGCCGCCTTCCATCTTGCGCTCCGTGGTCACGGTGCCGTTGGCCACCTTGGCGCCCTTGGCGCTCTTCCACTGCATCAGCTCATAGGCACCGCTCTTGGTGTACTTGGTCTTCTTGTCGTCTGCGCCAGGCATGGTGCGCGCATCGTTGTGGCAGGAAGCCCAGCAGCCGGCCTGGTTAGCCAGCTGCACCTGCGCATCCGGGAACATCATGGTGGCCTTGACCTCGTTGTCCTTGTCGCTCTGGTCGGCACCGCCGCCGGGCGCCTTGAAGGTCAGACGGATGTAGAGGTTGCTGGCGTCATAGGCGGCCTGCACGGCCACCGGATACATCATGGTCTTGGGGGCGCCCTTGGGCTCCATGTCCTTGCCAGCCAGACGCTTCATGTCGAAGTTCAGCGTGCCCTTTTCCTCGTGGCAGCCAACGCAGGTTTCGCCCTTCTTCAGGCCGGCCGTGCCGCTGTGGTCAGACTTCTTGCCCACCCACTCCATTGGCGAAACCGCAGGGTGGAACACGTTGACATCGCGCTTGGGCACCTTGCCCCAGTCAGGTGCGGCAAAGGCTGCCTGTGTACCCACAGCCAGCAGCGAACCCAAAAGCATCATCGAAAGGGTAGATTTTTTCATCGGTCACTCCTAGTAGATGTTCTGCAGGCGGCCGCCCCCCACCGGAACTGGCCGCCATCCAAGCTTACAGATCTTCGTCCTCGTCTTCCTTCATGCCCTTGGGCTTGTTATGCGCAATCCCCTTATGGCAGTCGATGCAGGTCTGCTTTTCATCCTGCGCGATCTTGTGCATCTTGGCCCCGCGTGCCTTCTGCTTGTCGGTGTCCATGCCCTCGAAGCTGTGGCAGTTGCGGCATTCGCGCGAGTCGGCCGCCTTCATGCGCGCCCATTCTCGTTCGGCCAAGACCAGGCGTTTCGCCTCAAACTTCTCCGGCGTGTCGATGGTTCCGGTGAGCTTGCCCCACACCTCGCGGCTGGCCTGGATCTTGCGGATCATCTTGTGCGTCCAGTCCTTGGGCACATGACAGTCCGAACACATGGCACGCACACCAGTGCGGTTGCTGTAGTGAATTGTCTTTTTGTATTCCTGATAGACGTTGTCGTGCATCTCATGGCAAGAGATACAGAAATCCATCGTGTTGGTCGCCTCCATCCCGGTGTTGAAACCACCCCAGAACAGAATGCCAGAGATAAAACCCGTCGCCAACAACCCGATCAGCGAGTATTTGGCACTCGGTTTTTTCAGTTTGGCCCACAGGCTTGCAAGTTTTCCAGCCATCAAACTCTCCGCACTTGATTATTTTTGCATTGGAGACGCGTAAATCGAGGGGCTTTCGCCCCTCGATTGTTGCCTCAGATCAAGGCTTCTGCATCAATAGATGTCGTGCTGCGTGTTGTACACGTTGAACTTGCCGGTGGGCGTGATCATCTTGGGATCGGTGATCACCTTCTTCACCTTCAGAGTCGCATCGTCGTACACCACGATGGCCGACTGGTCGGTCTTGCCGCCCCACAGGGAGATCCAGACTTCCTTGCCATCCTTGGAGTACTCGGGGTGCACGGCGCGCTTGACCGCCTTGGTCTCCGGCAGGCCGGCGTCCTTGGCAACATGCAGAACCGCCTTGGGCTTGGACAGGTCGGCCAGATCCCACACCGTCACGGATTCGGCCAGATCCTTTTCAGGGTTCTGCGCCGAGTCGGCCCACAGGTGCTTGGACACGGGATGGGTCTTCACGAACAGGTTACCCGGCACATGCTTGACTTCCTGCACAACCTTCCAGTTGTACTGCTTGAACTGCTTGTGCTTGGCATTCTCCGAAGGCGTGGAGATCAGCGTCACGACATCTGCGCCCAGGTGACCGGTAGCCCAGACGGGGCCGTACTTCGGGTGCGTGAAGTTGGCGCCGCGACCCGGGTGGGGAATCTTGGCCACATCGACCAGGGCAGCCAGCGTGCCCTTCTTGGTGTCCACCGCGGCAATCTTGTTCGATGCATTGGCAGCCACCAGGAAGTAGCGCTTGCTCGCATCCCAACCACCGTCATGCAGGAACTTGGCAGAACCAATGGTGGTCGTCTTCAGGTTCTCGATGTCCGTGTAGTCCACCAGCAGGATCTGGCCGGTTTCCTTGATGTTCACCACCCATTCCGGCTTGATGAACGAGGACACGATGGACGCCACACGCGGTTCCGGGTGGTAGTCGCCGTCAACCGTCACGCCGCGGGTGGAGACGACCTTCAGCGGCTTCAGGGTGTCGCCTTCCATGATGGTGTACTGAGGCGGCCAGTAGCCACCGGCGATTGCATACTTGTCCTCGAAGCCCTTGAACTTGGAGGTATCGATGGAGCGTGCATCAAAGGCGATCTTGACCTCGGCCACGACCGCCGGCGTTTCCATCCACAGGTCGATCAGGGACACACGGCCATCACGGCCGATCACATAAACGTAGCGCCCGGAAGCCGACAGACGCGAGATATGCACCGCGTAGCCGGTCTTGACGATGCTCTTGATTTCCTTGGTGTCACCGTCAATCAGAGCCACCTCACCGGTGTCGCGCAGCGTGACCGAGAAGACATTGCTCAGGTTGATCTTGTTCATCTGCTTGGTCGGACGCTTGTCGACCGGCACGATGACGTTCCAGCTGTCAAGCTGATCCTTCAGGCTGAACTCGGGCGGCACGTCCGGAGTGTTCTGGATATACCGTGCCATCAGGTTCAGCTCTTCCTTGGTCAGGATGTCGTCGAAGTTGACCATGCCGCCATCGGTTCCGTAGCCGATGATCCGCTCCAGGCGACCCGTGCCCAGTGCGAGAGTGCCGCCCTCGGTCTTCTTGCCGTCCTTTTCGACCTTGGACCAATGCGGCTCAAGGTTCTTGCCCGTAGCCCCCTTGCGCAGCACGCCGTGGCAGCCGGCGCAACGCTCGAAGTAGATCTTCTTGGCCGCCTCTTTCTCAGCGGCCGTCATGGCAGGCGCTTCGATCTTGGCGTCTTGAGCCATTGCAGGTACTGCAAGGCCGGAGAGCATCACTGCAGCTGCGATGCTCGACAGGCGGGGAAATTTCATCTTCTTTACTCCATTGGTTTCTTGCAGCCAATCCACCCTCTCAGGCAGTTTTGAAACCCGGCGACGGCCACAACAAGTCGATCCGAGTAAGCCCATTATGTTTGTGCAGTTACTTAAATCCTTGACCTAAGCCAAAAGAGCATGTGGTATGCATCAAAACGTTGACGAATGTGCACACAATTCAGGCATTGCCAAAACTTGGCGATATGCGCATCAGTCATGCGCAGCCATTCACGTAAGATGCGTGCTTGTGACGTGGAAACAACAAATTGAAATCAGGTTCGATTCTTGCCTTTACTGACCTCGGTTGCAGCAAGGGGGGGCGGCAGCTGTTCAAGGGCGTCCATTGCACAGTTCCGGCAGGGCGCTGGCTGCATGTGGCAGGAGCCAATGGCATAGGCAAGACCAGCTTGCTGCGCATGCTGTGCGGGCTGTCCCCCATTGAATCGGGCGACATCCTCTGGAACGGGCAGTCCATACGCATGCAACGCGGCAGCTTTCAACGCGATCTGAGCTACCTGGGGCATCTCAACGGCCTGCAGGAATCAATGACCGTGCAGGAAAACCTGGCATTCGCCACCGCCTTACGCGGGCACGCCCCCGACGTCAAGGCAGTCGCTGCGACGCTCGCGCGCTTCGGTGTCGGCGGACGTGGCGGGCAACTGGTGCGCCATCTGTCACAGGGGCAAAAGCGCCGCGTAGCGCTGGCGCGACTGTCCCTGAGCCCGGCACGCCTGTGGGTGCTCGACGAGCCCTTTGTGGCCATGGATGACTCGGGCATCAGCATGCTCTCCGACCTGATAGCCGGGCACCTGGCGCAGGGCGGCATCACCGTGCTGACCAGCCACCAAAGGGTCGACATAGGCCAGGTGCCGGCCCAGATCCTGGAGTTGCGCGCATGAAGCCCCCCCCTTCCCCTGTCCCCAAGCCGTTGGGGTTGGGCGCCATCATGCTGGCGGTACTGCGCCGCGAAATTGCCCTGGCCATGCGACAAAAGGGCGAGGTGCTGACGCCGCTGGTGTTTTTCATCGTCATTGCCAGCCTGTTTCCGCTGGGCGTGGGGCCAGAATCGGCGCTGTTGCTGCGCATGGCGCCGGGCGTGCTGTGGGTCAGCGCGCTGCTGGCAGCCATGCTGTCGCTGCAGCGCATGTTTGCCAGCGACTACGCCGATGGTTCGCTGGAGCAAATGCTGCTGTCGTCCACCCCGCTGGCCCTGCTGGTCGCGGCCAAGGCACTGTCGCATTTTTTGCTGTCCGGCTTGCCGCTGGTGCTGGTGGCACCGGTATTGGGACTGCAGTTTGGGCTGGACGGCCCGGCACTGGGCATTCTGATGCTGTCCCTGCTGCTGGGCACTCCCACACTGAGCCTGATTGGCAGCATAGGAGCGTCGCTGACCTTGGGTGTGCGCGGCGCAGGGGTACTGTTGTCGTTGCTAATATTGCCGCTCTACATCCCCGTGCTGATCTTTGGTGCAGGTGCCGTGGAGGCCTACGCCTCCGGCCTGGGACCTGGCGGACACCTGTCCCTGCTTGCGGCGCTGCTGGTGCTCGCGCTGTTCTTTGCCCCCCTCGCCACCACGGCCGCCCTGAAAATTTCCCTCGAATGAAAACACCTGGCATTCAATGGTTCAAGTACGCCTCGCCGCAGAACTTTTACTTTCTGGCCGGCAAGCTCTGGCCCTGGTTCGCGGGCCTGGCCGCCGTACTGACCCTGGTCGGCCTGTGGATCGCCTTCTTTGTCGCACCCACCGATGCACAGCAGGGACAGGGCTATCGCATCATCTTCGTGCATGTGCCGACATCGCAGATGTCGATGTTCATCTACATCGTCATGGCCGGCTGGGCGGCCATCGGCCTGGCGTTCAATACGCGCCTGTCGGGCATGATGGCCAGCGCCCTGGCGCCCACGGGTGCCCTGTTCGCATTCCTGTCGCTGGTAACGGGCTCGCTGTGGGGCAAGCCGATGTGGGGTACCTGGTGGGTATGGGATGCACGACTCACGTCGGAACTGATCCTGCTGTTCCTGTACCTGGGTTTTCTGGCGCTGCAGTCCAGCATCGACGACCCGCGCCGTGCCGACAAGGCCTGCGCCGTGCTGGCGCTGGTAGGCGTGGTGAACGTGCCCATCATCTATTTCTCTGTCGTCTGGTGGAACACTTTGCACCAGGGCGCATCAGTATCCATGACCCGCGCGCCCTCGATGGCGGCCCCCATGCTCTGGGGCATGCTGATCATGGTGGTGGCCTTCTGGATGTACGCAGTCGCCGCCGCCCTGGCGCGGGTGCGCAACATCATTCTTGAGCGGGAACGACATACCGAGTGGGTACGACATGCAGTGGAATAGTGTTTCGGAATTTTTTGCCATGGGCGGCTACGCCTTTTATGTCTGGGGCAGCTTCGGCGCCACGGCCCTGGTGATGGCCGTGGAGTCACTGCTGATCCGCGGCCGGCGCAAGCAGATGCAGCAAAGCCTGCGCGCCGAACTTCATCACCCCACCGAGTTGCACACATGAAACCCCGTCACAAACGCGCCGCCATCATTGCCGGTGGCCTGGCCGCCATCTCGCTGGCTGCTTTCCTGGTGCTCAACGCCTTTGAAAGCAACCTGGTGTTCTTCTTCAGCCCCAGCCAGGTGGCCGCGGGCGAGGCGCCCAAGAACCGCACCTTCCGCGTGGGCGGCATGGTCAAGGAGGGTTCGATTGATCGCAAGGACTTGACCGTTTCCTTCATCGTCACCGACACGGCCCAGGAAATGAAGGTCAGCTACACCGGCATCCTTCCGGATCTGTTCCGCGAGGGCAAGGGCGTGGTGGCACAGGGCAAGCTGAGTGAGGACGGCCTGTTCACGGCTTCCGAGGTACTGGCCAAGCATGA